>NZ_LGDW01000029.1 GCF_001280005.1 Streptomyces sp. NRRL WC-3618
GGGGTGGGGGTTGGCGGGCTGCCTGGGGCTGTCGTCATCGGTGCGGCCGCGCCAGTGGGCCGAGCAACTCCCGTATCTCGTCGACCGCGTCGACCAGGGTGTGCAGCGGCGTGCGGTACGTGAGGGCGCTGACGCTCACGGCGCCGGAGGGTGTCGTCGGCGAGGTCGCGTACACGGGCAGGGAGAGGCAGTTGACGCCGGGCTCGTTCTCCTGGTCGTCCACTGCGTGACCCCGCTCGCGGACGGCCCGCAGATCGCCGTACAGGTCGGCGGCCGTGCACAGGGTCCGGGGTGTGCGGGGGGCCAGGGGCGAGTCGCCTATCCAGGCCTCGACCTCGGCCACGGTCGCCAACTCGTGGGCGAGCAGCGCCTTTCCGACACCGGTGGCGTGGGCGGGGTTGCGGCCGCCCACCGTCGACGTCAGACGGACGGCGCCGGCCGGCGGATCGACCTTGGCGCGGTAGACGACCTCACGGCCGTCGAGGACCGCGTAGTGCGCCGTCTCGCCGAACCGGTCTGCCAGCGCCTCCAGTACCGGACGTATGCGGACGTGCTCGGGGCGTTCCTCGTGGTGGGCGAAGGCCATCCGCAGGAACTCGTCGCCGAGCACATAGTGACCGCGGGCGCCCTGGTCGGCCAGCCCGGCCCGGCGCAGCGCCACCAGCGCCCGGTGCACCGTCGGTTTGGGGCTGCCGATCACCTGGGTCAGCTCCTCGAGGCCCACGCCCTCGGGATAGCGCGCCAGCTCCTTGAGGACGGCGAGCACCCGGTCCGACCCGACGAGACGCGCCGCGTCACCGTCGCCACCGGCGGCTTCCTCACGCACGGGGGCTGACGCGCCGCCATGTGTCTGCCTATGCTCCATGATATTCCGAAGAATAGACCACCGTACCAATTGCTGGAAAGGTCGACCGTGAAGCTTCGCAGCGCGCAGTGGTACGAGGGGCAGGGGCGCAACGCCTACATCCACCGGGCCTGGATGCGCCGGGGCGCACCGGACGACGCCTTCACCGGCCGGCCGCAGATCGCCATCGCCAACACGGCCTCGGACCTGACCCCCTGCAACGCGCACCTGAACGAGGTCGCGGCCTCCGTCCGCAACGGTGTGTACGAAGCCGGGGGCATCCCGCTGGACCTGCCCGTGGTGTCGCTCGGCGAGACGCAGGTGCGGCCCACCGCCATGCTGTGGCGGAACATGGCGGCGATGGCCACGGAGGAGATGCTGCGGGCCAACCCGATCGACGGTGTCGTGCTGCTGGGCGGCTGCGACAAGACGATTCCCTCGCTCCTCATGGCCGCCGCCTCGGTGGACCTGCCCGCGGTCGTCGTGCCCGGCGGACCGATGCTGACCGGGACCTTCCGGGGGACGCCGCTGGGCTGCGGCACCGACGTGTGGCGGCTGTCGGAGGAGGTGCGGGCCGGCACGCTCTCCCAGGAGCAGTTCACCCGCTCCGAGTCGGCGATGATCCGCAGCCGGGGGCACTGCAACACCATGGGCACCGCCTCGACGATGGCCCTGGTCGCCGAGGCCCTGGGCACGGTCGTGCCGGGGGTGGCCGGTACTCCGGCGCCCGACAGCCGACTGCTGGAGGCCGCCCACGGCACTGGCGGACTGGCGGTGGACATGGTCGCCGCCGACCGCCGCCCGGCCACCTTCCTGACCCAGGCGTCCTTCCACAACGCGATCGTCGCCCTGGCCGCCATCGGCGGGTCCACCAACGCCGTCGTCCACCTGCTGGCCATCGCCGGCCGCCTGGGCGTCCCCCTGTCGCTCGACGACTTCGACCGGATCGGCTCCCGCGTCCCCGTCCTGGTGGACCTTCAGCCGGCCGGCCGCTTCCTGATGGAGGACTTCCACCGCGCCGGGGGCCTGTCCGCTGTTCTGCGGGAGGTGCGCGACCTGCTCGATCCCGACGCGCTCACGGTCACCGGACAGCCGCTGGTGGACCATCTCGACGACGCGCCGATCTGGGACGCGGAGGTCATCCGCACGCGCGCGAAGCCGCTGGTCGCGGAGGGCGGTATCGCGGTCCTGCGCGGCAACATCGCCCCCGACGGAGCGCTCGTCAAGCCGGCGGCGGCCTCACCGCACCTGCTGCGTCACCGGGGCCGGGCCGTCGTCTTCGACTCGATCGAGGACTTCCACGCCCGCATCGACGACCCGGATCTCGACGTGGACGCCGACTCCGTGCTCGTGCTGCGCGGCTGCGGCCCCAAGGGCTACCCGGGCATGCCCGAGGTGTCCAACATGCCGCTGCCGAAGAAGCTGCTGGAACAGGGCGTGCGTGACATGGTCCGGGTCTGCGACGGCCGGATGAGCGGCACCGCCTACGGCACCGTCGTCCTGCACGTGGCCCCGGAGGCGGCGGCCGGCGGCCCCCTCGCCCTCGTCCGTACCGGTGACGTCATCGACCTGGACGTGGCGGCCCGGCGCCTCGACGTCGACGTACCCGCCGACGAACTCGCCCGCAGGACCCCGAACCAGGCCACGCTCACAGGCTTCGCCAACCCCCGGCGCGGCTGGGAGCGCTTGTACGTCGACCACGTCCAGCAGGCCGACACGGGCGCCGACCTGGACTTCCTGATCGGCTCCAGCGGCTCGGAGGTGAGCCGGGAGTCGCACTGACGGGAGGGCTGGTCCAACCGTCGGGCGGCAACCCTCGACCTCGCGCGCCGCCCATGGCCGCACCCTGAATCAGGATCCCGGCGATGCCGGCAAGGCTTGTGCGGGCGGGAAAAAGCCGTCACACTGGTACCGAACGAATGGTCGGTTGGGGAGCGGGTATCGATGACGACGACACACTCCGCCGCCTCGGACACGGACAGTGCCGGGCTGGACGGCGATGGGCTGCTCGAACAGCACTTCAAGGCGACGATCGCGCGGGACCGCCGGATCGAGCCGCGCGACTGGATGCCCGAGGGCTACCGGAAGACGCTGGTCCGGCAGATCGCCCAGCACGCGCACTCGGAGATCATCGGCATGCAGCCGGAGGGTGACTGGATCACGCGCGCGCCCTCGCTGCGCCGCAAGGCCATCCTCTTCGCGAAGGTCCAGGACGAGGCCGGACACGGGCTGTACCTGTACTCCGCCGCCGAGACACTCGGCGCCGACCGCGCGGACCTCACCGAGCGGCTCATCGAGGGCCGCCAGAAGTACTCGTCGATCTTCAACTACCCGACGCCGAGCTTCGCCGACGTCGGCGTGATCGGCTGGTTCGTGGACGGCGCGGCGATCTGCAACCAGGTGCCCCTGTGCCGCAGTTCGTACGGGCCGTACGCGCGCGCGATGGTGCGCATCTGCAAGGAGGAGTCCTTCCACCAACGGCAGGGGTACGAGCTGCTGATGACGATGATGCGCGGTACGACGGACCAGCGCGCCATGGTCCAGGACGCCGTCGACCGCTGGTGGTGGCCCTCGCTGATGATGTTCGGCCCGCCCGACGACGCCTCGCCCAACTCCGCGCAGTCCATGGCCTGGAAGATCAAGCGGCACACCAACGACGAACTGCGCCAGCGCTTCGTCGACATGACCGTCCCGCAGGCCGACAAGCTCGGCGTGACCCTGCCCGACCCGGAACTGCGCTGGAACGAGGAGCGCGGGCACCACGACTTCGGCACCCCGGACTGGGACGAGCTGACGCGCGTCATCAAGGGCGGCGGCCCCCGCAACACCGAACGGGTCGCACGGCGTCGTACCGCACATGAAGAGGGCGCCTGGGTGCGCGAGGCGGCCACCGCCCACGCCGCGAGGCAGCGCGCGCGGGCCGCGAAGGAGGCAGTGGCATGAGCGACAAAGTGTCGGGCGAGTGGCCGCTGTACGAGGTGTTCGTGCGCGGCAAGCGCGGGCTGAACCACGTACACGTCGGCTCGCTGCACGCGGCCGACGACCGGATGGCACTCACCCACGCGCGCGACCTGTACACCCGGCGCAACGAAGGCGTGAGCATCTGGGTGGTGCGCTCCGAGCACATCGCCGCCTCCTCGCGCGACGAGAAGGACCCCTTCTTCGCCCCCAGCGCCGACAAGGTCTACCGCCACCCGACCTTCTACGACATCCCCGACGACGTCCCGCACATCTAGCCCGGGGGGAGGAGCACCGCACATGAGCGGCAGCGAGAGCGCCACCGAGCACGAGCACGACCACGACGACGACCACGTCTATCTCTCCCTCGCCGAGGGCCACGACGACGGCAGCGACGCCCGCTGGGCCTTCGGCACCGGCTTCGAGGACCCGCTGTACGGCGTCGACACCTCCGTGCCCGACGGCGTCGACGCCGGGGAGCTGGCCGCGACCTGTGTCGAACTGGCCGACGACGCCCTGGTGTCGGCCCAGCGGCTGGCCCAGTGGTGCACCCGCGCCCCCGAGCTGGAGGAGGAGGTCGCGCTCGCCAACATCGGCCTCGACCTGCTCGGCCAGGCCCGGCTGCTGTACGCGCGCGCGGGCCAGGTCGACGGCACCGGGCGCGGCGAGGACGCGTACGCCTACTTCCGGGACGCCGACGATTTCCGCAACGTACGCCTGGCCGAACTGCCCATCGGGGACTTCGCGTTCTCGATCACGCGGCTGCTGGTGCTGTCCAGCTGGCGGCTCGCGCACCTCGAACGGCTCGCCGAGCACCGCGATCCGGTGCTCGCCGCGATCGCCGCGAAGGCCGTCAAGGAGCTGACGTACCACCGGCAGTACGCGGCCGAGTGGGCCGTCCGGCTCGGCGACGGCACCGACGAGTCGCACCGACGGATGCGCGCGGCCCTGGACCAGGTCGCCCCGTATCTCGGCGAGTTGTTCACGGCGTACGACGTCCAGGGCGAGGTCGTCGAGGTGCTGCGGCAGGTCACCGAAGCCGCCGGGCTGCCCATGCCGTCCGTCCCAACGGCGGGCGGCTCCGGACGCGGCGGGCAGCACACCGAGCATCTCGCCCCGCTGCTCGCCGAGTTGCAGAGCGTGGCCCGCGCCCACCCGGAGGCGACATGGTGACCGTGACCGCGATCGAGGACGTCCGGCGCGCCCGAGGCATCGCCGAGCGGGTGCCGGACCCCGAGCTGCCCATGCTGACCCTGGCCGACCTCGGAGTCCTGCGGGACGTGGAGATGACCGGCGACGGGACAGTGGTGGCGAGCCTGACCCCGACCTACTCGGGCTGCCCGGCGATGGCGGAGATGCGCGCCGCCGTCGCCGCCCGGCTGCGGGCGGCGGGGTACGCGCGCGTGGAGATCCGCACGGTCCTCGACCCGCCCTGGAGCAGCGACTGGATCACCGAATCCGGCCGCCGCAAGCTCACCGAGCACGGCATCGCCCCGCCCGTCGCCGCACCCCACGGCCCGGTCGTCCTCTCCCTCCTGCCCACCCGGCGCACGGTGCCCTGCCCCCGCTGCGGCTCGCCGGACACTGAGGAGACCTCCCGCTTCGCAGCCACGTCCTGCAAGGCCCTGTGGCGCTGCCAGGCCTGCCGCGAGCCGTTCGAGTACGTCAAGGAGATCTGATGGCCGCGCCCACCGCCCCGACCGCCGTTCCGGTACGCCGCCGCCCGGTCTTCCACGCTTTGAAGGTCGCCGACGTACGACGACTGTGCGCGGACGCGGTCACCATCGCCTTCGAGGTGCCGGCGGACCTGGCCGAGGAGTACGCCTTCACGCCGGGCCAGTCGCTCACCCTGCGCCGGCAGTTCGAGGGGCGCGAGGAGCGGCGGTCGTACTCGATCTGCGCCCCGGTCGGCGAACAGCCCCGTATCGGCGTACGGGTGGTGCCCGGCGGCCTGTTCTCGTCCTGGCTGGTCGACGGCGTGCGCCCCGGGGACGTGCTCGACGTGATGACACCGACCGGCGCCTTCACCCCTGACCTGACCGCCACCGGCCGCCATGTCCTGATCGCCGCGGGCTCCGGCATCACCCCGATGATGTCGATCGCCGAATCGGTTCTGGCCGCCGACGACCGCTCACAGGTCACCCTCCTGTACGGCAACCGCCGTACGGACACCGTGATGTTCGCGGACGAACTGGCGGACCTGAAGGACCTGTACCGCACGCGATTCCAGCTCGGGCACGTACTGTCGCGCGAACCCCGCGAGGCCGAACTGCTGTCGGGGCGCCTCGACGCCGAACGGCTCGCCGCGCTGCTCGCCGGCCTCGTCGACGTCCCGGGCACCGACCACTGGTGGCTGTGCGGACCGCACGGCATGGTCCGCGACGCGCAGAAACTGCTGGCGGAACTGGGCGTCCCCGCCGAGCGCGTCCACCAGGAACTCTTCTACGCCGACGACCAGCCGCTGCGCCAGGTCGAGCACGCGGACGCGGTGGTGGAGGGCCCGGTGAGCCGGGTCACGATCACCCTGGACGGCCGTTCCACCACGACCGCCCTGTCCCGGGAGGCGACCGTCCTGGACGGCGCCGCGCGCACCCGCCCGGACCTGCCGTTCGCCTGCAAGGGCGGCGTCTGCGGCACCTGCCGGGCGCTGGTCACCTCGGGAGAGGCGGACATGCGCCGCAACTACGCCCTCGAACCCGCCGAGGTCGCCGCGGGCTACGTCCTGACCTGTCAGTCGTTCCCCGTCTCGGAGACACTGACGGTCGACTACGACAGCTGAGGCAAGGGGTTTGGCGGGCCCGGCCGAGGCAACCCGAACGATGTGACCCCTTCGATTGCGCAACAGGAACTCTTCCGATTCCTCGAGGACCGTTTCGCCTGTGCCCAGGCGTGCACCGAGTGCGCGCGGGCGTGCGCGCTGCGCGCGAGCCTGGCGGACCCGGACGGGCCCGCCCCCGAGGCTCTCGCGCGCCGCAAGGGCATCCTCTGCGCGGAGGTGTGCGACGCGACGTGCCGGCTGCTCTCGGAACAGTCGGACCTGGACGAGGCCGCCCTCCGTGCCCAACTGGACTGGTGTGGCACGGTCTGCCTGGAAACCGCCCAGGTTTTCGACGACCACCCCGGTGGCGAGGACGCGGCGAAGGCGTGCCGCGAGTGCGCACAGGCGTGCGCGGACTTCGCGTGGACGCTCAACACCCCGGAGACGGGGCGCGACGGCGGATAGGTCCCTACTCCGCGTGCGGGGCCCCCAGTTGCCACCCCGCCCGCACGTTCCAGCGCCCCGCCCGGCCGCTCAACTCCGTTGCCGTCAGCGGCGGAACGTCGATCCGCCAGAACGCCGACTCGGGCGCCCCCAGAGCCCGCACTGTCGCAGCTCGCACGACCTCCGGTTCGACGACCGCGACCGACCGGCCCGCGACTCGCGCCACCGAGTCGTCCAGCCAGCGGAAGACCCGCTCGCACAACGCGTGCACCGACTCACCGCCGTGCGGGCCCGACCGAGGGTCCGTCAGCCACTGGGCCAGCGCCTCCGGTTCCCGCTCCGTCACCTCGGTGAGCGTCGCGCCGCGCCAGCGGCCCACGTCCAGGCCCCCAGGACCGTCCAGGGAGCCGGCGTCGAGGCCCAGCGCCTCAGCCGTCTCACGGCAGCGTGCGGTGGGGGAGACCCAGACCGCGGAGACCGGCGGGAGCGTCCCCGCAGCGGCCCTGGCGAGCCGCAGACCCGACGCGTCCAGCGGGCAGTCGTCGTCGAAACGGGCCTCCCGCAGGGCGGCGCTGATCGCCGGTGAGATCAACATCACTCGGCTTGTCATCCAGTCGCTCCCGCGCTCATTCTGCCCCAATGTCGTTGTCATGTACGGAACTTGAGGCAGCGTAGGGCGTACCGGCGCACCGTACGCCGCCCCGTGCGCCCTTGGCCGCGGCCCCGCTTCACGGTAAGTTCTCGTCGATATTGACGACGGTTCGACGGAAGCCGGTGAGAATCCGGCACGGTCGCGCCACTGTAAGCCCCGTACGCACCCGCCTGGTGCGGCCCGGGGGCAAGTCAGACCCGTGACTGTCGTCCTCCGCACCACCGATACGGGACGCGAGTTCCCCCAGGAGGTCCTGTCATGGCCCAGTCCGCGATCCAGCCGACCGCTGCTCCCACCGCCGTACCCGCAAAGCTGCCGATCGGTGCGATCGCCCCCTGGGCGGTCTTCTTCGGCGTGCTGATGCTGGTGCTGCTCTACTTCGTCGGCGCCGAACAGGGCGCCACCTCCGTCGTCTCCGGCGAGGGCGTGCACGAGTGGGTGCACGACGCCCGTCACCTGCTCGGCTTCCCCTGCCACTGACGACGACAGGGAAACGTACGAGCTCATGAACTCCGCAACTGTACGAGGCCTCCTGGTCCGCGGCATGCTCGCGGGCCTGGTGGCCGGTGTGCTCGTCTGGGTCGTCGCGTACCTCTTCGCCGAGCCGCTCGTCGACGACGCGATCGCGTTCGAGGAGATGCACGAGGCCCACCACGGGCACGCCGAACAGGCCCTCGTGTCCCGCGCGTTGCAGTCCACCGTTGGTCTGGGGACCGGCGTCCTCGTGTACGGCGTGGCGTTCGGCGGTATCGCGGCCCTCGCGTACTGCTTCGCGCTCGGCCGGATCGGCCGCTTCGGGCCGCGCGCGACCGCGCTGCTCCTCGCGGGGGCCGGCCTGCTCGCCGTGTACGTCGTGCCGTTCCTCAAGTATCCGGCGAACCCGCCCGCCGTCGGCAACCCTGACACCCTCGACCAGCGCACCGCGCTGTTCTTCCTGATGGTCGCGCTGAGCGTGCTGCTGGCCGTCGGCGCGGTCATCCTGGGCAAGCGTCTCGCGCCGCGCCTGGGCAACTGGAACGCGACCCTCGCCGCGAGCGCCTTCTTCGTCCTGGTTGTCGGACTGGCGTACGCGTTTCTGCCCTCGTTCACCAACGAGGTCCCGGCAGGTTTCTCCGCGAGCCTGCTGTGGCGCTACCGGGTGGCCACGCTCGGCATCCAGGCGACGATGTGGACCGCGTTCGGCCTGGTCTTCGGGCTGATGGCGGAGCGGCTGCTCACTCCGAGGACGGCAGCGGCCGTCGGCGCGAGTGGTGCCGAGCCGCAGGCAACTCCCGTGGCGCACTGAGCGGTTCGTCGCACTGCCTTGAGGGGGTCCCGGACATCCGGGACCCCCTCAAGGTGTGTGCGGACCCGTATGCGCACCGCCATTCCCAATTCCTGGAACACGTTCTACCGTGTGCGCCGACAGGACCGGCCCTGGGGAGCCAGCAGGAGGCGCCGTGCATCTCGAATACTCGCCCGAGCAGCAGCGACTGCGCACCGAACTGCGCACCTACTTCGCCGAGTTGGTGCCGGACCGCGCCTACTCGCGGTTCAGCGACCATGTTGCCCAGAAGCGCTTCTACCGCGAGACCATCCGCCGCCTCGGCGCCGACCGCTGGCTCGGCGTCGGCTGGCCCGAGGAGTACGGGGGACGCGGGCTGACCCCGATGGAACAGTTCATCTTCTTCGACGAGGCCGCCCAGGCGGGCGTACCACTGCCGCTCATGGCGCTCAACACCGTCGGCCCGACGATCATGCGGTACGGCACCGACGAGCAGAAGTCGTACTTCCTGCCGAAGATCCTCGCCGGTGAGATCGACTTCGCGATCGGCTACAGCGAGCCGGAGGCGGGCACCGACCTGGCCGCCCTGAAGACACGGGCGGTACGCGACGGCGACTCCTACATCGTCAACGGCCAGAAGATCTGGACGACGAACGGCGACACGGCCGACTGGGTGTGGCTCGCCGTGCGCACGGACCCGGACGCCCTGCCGCACAAGGGCATCACCATGCTGCTCATGCCGACCACCGACCCCGGTTACTCCTGCACCCTCATCCGCACCCTCGCCTCGCACGACACCACGGCCAGCTACTACGAGAACGTCCGGGTCCCCGTCGCCCACCGCGTCGGTGAGGAGAACCAGGGCTGGCGGCTGATCACCAACCAGCTCAACCACGAGCGCGTCACCCTCGCCGCCCACGGCACGATGGCCATCCGCTCCCTGCACGACGTACAGCGCTGGGCGATGGAGACGAAACTCGCCGACGGCCGCCGCGTCGTCGACCTGCCGTGGGTCCGCCGGCGCCTGGCGCAGATCCACACCAAGCTCGACGCGATGAAACTCCTCAACTGGCAGATGGTGAACGCCGTCCAGGAAGGCACCCTCACCCCCCAGGACGCCTCCGCCGTCAAGGTCTACGGCTCCGAGGCCCGCCGCGAGGCCTACGCCTGGCTCCTGGAGATCGTCGCCACCCCGGGCGCCCTCAAGGAGGGCTCGGCCGGCGAGGTACTCCACGGCGAACTGGAACGTGGGTACCGCTCCGCGGTGATCTTCACCTTCGGGGGCGGTAACAACGAGATCCAGCGGGAGATCATCTCGTGGATCGGGCTGGGGATGCCGAGGGTACGGCGCTGAGACGTGTTGTGACGAGGCTTTTAGCTGGCACAAAAGCGGGACAGTTGGCACTGAGCTCAACGCTCGGCGGCGGCGGTGCAGATCCCTCCGTGATGCTACTGACTGGGCTTTGAACTGCTCCGTTCGTGGACTGCGGGACGCTGTTCCGTCGCACCGCCCGCCGGATCCGCGAACGCTTCGAGCCGCGCTTCCCGGACGTCGCCCCGCCCCGATGCAGGCACTCGTTCGCCATGGCCACGCTGGAGAGACTGGTGGAGGGCCACTACCGGCAGGCCGCCCAGCTCGCCCTGGCGACGGGTGACGCCGCCGGGCTCGCGCTCTATCTGCTGAAGGCCGATCCGCTGCTGATCCTGCGGGACCTGTTGGGCCATTCCAGCGTGCTGACCACGGAAATTCACCTGAAGCGCCTGGACGTGCACCGCATCTACCGGGCGGCCTGGGAGAAGGCCCGCGACGACGTCGATCCGGCCTCGCTCACCGAGGCCGACGCCGAGTTCGAGGAGGCGGTCCGATGCCCGCCGAAGTGATCCGCGACCCGTTGTCGCTGAGGCTGTCGCTGCCCGGACACGAGACCTACGTGCTCACGATCGGGGACCTGCCCAACCCGGTACTGGCGGCCGATCTCGCCGAGGGGCTGGTGGCCGCAGTCCATCCGAACGGCCCGATCGCCAAGCCGGGAACGGCCAACAGCTTCTTCTACACGCTGCGCCGCGCCGTCCGTGAACTCGCCGACGCGGGCTTCACCGGGTCGGCGGCCGAGCTGACCCGGCCGGTGCTCGGGGCCTTCTGACTGCGCTCGCACTACCTGGTCGAATACCGCACACGCACGCTTCTGCGGGCTCTTGACCAGCGGCACCGCGTGTTGGCCGAACCGGTGCGGGACTTGAGCACCTTCGCGCCGGAGGGCAGTTCCAGTGTCGAGGTGTACGCGAATTGCTCGTCCCCGATCTTCGGCGTGGCCGACTTGGCGACCTTCACCTCGATAGGAGTTGTACCCGCCGTCATCGAGTAGGTGGGGCATGACGTGTAGGCGCCGAACAGTTCACGCAGCTTGCTGGAGAGGACCGAGGGGCGGTCGCTATGCAGTTCCTCGCCGAGCGTGGAGGCCGTGTTGTACGTGAAGCTGATCTCCGCCTTCGAAACGAACATCGCCTCGTCGCCGTTCTGCCCCAGTTTCTCGAGCGAAGCGCACCCCTGGACCGCGACGTCGTCGAACTCACCGCTGCTGGCCTTCTCCTGGACGGCAAGGCGCGTACCGTCGCCGGTTGAGACTCAGTGGTGCTTCAGACGCGGTGAGGCGCATCGCACTACCCCACGCAGACCGTGAAGTCGACGGTCGACCCTTGGACGGCCAGCCGGCCGAGCGACCTCATGATCTTGAGCACGCGCACGTTGTCCGAGCTGGTCAGGACGACGATCGAAGAGCAGCCGAAGCCGCGGGCCTGAGTGCGCGCAAATTGCACCAATGAGGTACCCAGGCCCCGGCTCTGCCAGGCGTCCTCGATCATGATGCCGAGCTCGGCTGCATTGGCCTCGGCCGTACGGACCAGGTTCATGGTCGCGATGATCTTGTCCGGAATGTCCTTGGGATGCGTGACCCAGGTGAGACTGCGGTCGGGACGCGTCAGGTGGACGAATTCGGAGAGGGACAGCGATCGTCGAGCGGCCAGGTAGCGGGCGAAGCGCGTCTGGAGTGAACAGCGCTCGTGGAGCTCGTTCACCGCGTCGAAGTCGTCGAGGGCCGCGGAGCGCGTGACGGTCTGGCTGGCGGCGTGGGCGTGACGGGCCGTTGCGGCGCCGGTCTGCAACGGCGCATGGGGGCTGAGGGCAGAGGTGGGCACGGCAGTCCTTGGCTTGTCGGGGCAGCGAGGGCTCACGACACCGTGCTGGACCGCGGCACCCGTCGGGGGGCTGGGCGGGGGCTACTGACCGGGGTCCGGCACGGCCAGTTGAAGTGCTGTACCCCGTGGCGGGATCGCGGC
Organism: Streptomyces sp. NRRL WC-3618; assembly: GCF_001280005.1. Classification (GTDB taxonomy): domain Bacteria; phylum Actinomycetota; class Actinomycetes; order Streptomycetales; family Streptomycetaceae; genus Streptomyces. The sequence goes on from NZ_LGDW01000029.1 coordinate 12,257, forward strand.
CCGTGGCAAGGGGTGTCGGCACCTCTTCTTGGGCCGAGGACCGGGCCCTGCAGCTGTGATTCGACGATACGACCCGTTGTTCCCGGAAGACCGCTGGGCCACCACATCCGACGAACTCCCCGACGTCATGTCTCGCAACGCGTCGGGCGCGTCGTAGGCAGGCGCGGGTCGGTTGTCGTTGCCTCCTCCCTCGGGCCGCGCTCGGAGGCCTGGACCCCGCCGTGGGCCACCTCCCCGTGGACCGGCCCGTGATCGCCGCCCCCCGGGGGCCTTTTGCTTTTCAGGAGCACTCCCGACGTGACCGGATTCCCCCCCTGGTCAGGGCCCTGCGCGTGGAGCGGAAGCGCCGTGGCGGGAGGGCAACCCCGCGAGGTTTCCCGCGCTTTGTGTGAGGGTGCGTGGGCCCATAGAGGGGCAGCACCGCCCCGGATTCCTGCGGGCGGGGCTGCCTGCCGGGCATCCGGCAGAAGGACCTCAGAAAGGGACCACGTACGTGAACACCAACCTGCCCGCCCCCGGCGGAGGCGACAGCCCGCGCCTGTTCGTCCTGCTCCTGGTGGCGGCCGCGGCCGCCGCAGCCGCGCAGAGCGAGGCATGGGCTAACGCTCTGGGAACTGCGGTCACTCTGTACTCCGTCCTCACCATCGGCAGCCAGGACCGGAGGAATTGACCATGGCCCGCACGAAACCGTCCACCGCCCACCTTGCCCTGGTCAGAGCCATCAAGGAGCACGGGTGCGAAGCCACCGCGATGCAGGTGGAGCGCTGGCAGCGACAGGGCTGGCTCCCCAAGGCATCGGCCTGGTTCGATCCCGACTCCCGCACGATTCGGCCCCTGATCATGGGCAGGGCCGTGTGGTTGGCAAGCAACGCGCGGGCTGGCCGCAGCATCGGTTGGTGGGGGTGGGTCTTCTGGGCTGTCGACGACACCCCGGACAGCGCCCAGCGGCTGCGGGCGGCCCTCGTCACGGTGCTGAAGCGACCGCTGGCACGCGCGGGAATTGAGAAGGTCCCCACCGGGAACTCCAACCGGGCCTTCCAGGCCCGCCAGGACGCTGCTGCCAGGAGGGGGACGAACCGCCGTGGGCCTCGGCGCGACCTGGACGCAACTCTGCGCGCCCACGCTGCCGAGGTCGGGCTGGAACTGCCCCGCCCGCGGGCGGCCGCCCTCCCGAGCATCTTTCACTGGTCCCTGATGGACTTCGGTGCCCGGCTGCTCCTCGGTGGCGGCGCCGACATCGCGATCGAGGACCTGCTGGAAGCGCTGGAACGGGCCATGCCGGACCACACCGAGGCGATCGCGCGCATTCGTGAGGAGCACCGGGAGGCCGAACTCGCCGGATCCGACCTGCTGCAGCATCCCCTTGCTCAGGGCATCTCCGGCATCGTGCGCACCGTCGAAAGGGCTGGCGACCAGGACCTGTGCCACGCCGTGCGCACCTGTACGAGAGCGACGGTCGTCCTCGAGGCGCTGATGCGGTGCGCCCCGGAGGAGCCGGAGATTCTTGCCTGGCTGACGGGGGATGTGATGTGGGACCAGTGGGCCCGCGTCGGTGGCATCACTCCGGAGGGGGCGTCCGGTCTGGCCGCCGTCGCCCTCAACACGTTCCAGTACATGGCCATGCCCGGCTGGGCCGCGGGGAGCGCAGCAGGCTCAGGCGGCGGTGGCGGCCAGGTGCTGGTCCAGCGCGCGGGTGAGGGCGTCGGCCGAGGCGACGGGGCCGCCCATGCGGTCGGTGCCGTGTGCGGTGTGCAGCAGGAGCGTCGGGTAGCTGTCGACGCCCAGTCGGCGCACCTGGTGGAAGTCGGCCTCCGCCTCGGCGCGAGCGGCGGGGGACGCGTAGGCCGCGGCCACCGCGTCCGGATCCAGCCCCAACTCGGCCGCGATGTCCCGGTAGACCTGCACGTCGGAGAGGCTGCGGCCGTCGAGGTACCAGGCGCGCTGCATGGCCGCGCCGGCTTCGAGGGCGTTCGCGCCCGGCTGGCTGCGCAGCGCGACCAGGCCGGCGGCGGCGTCGGCGGAGTCCATCACGACGGTGCCCTCGGCCAGCACCCGGCGGTAGCCGGCGCCGAAGGTGACGCCGGTCAGCTGGCCGATGCGCTCGTTGGCGCCGGGGACGTGCGGGTAGGCCGCCACCGGCAGGGCGCGCGACCCGGTGAACAGGCCGCCGGACAGCACCCGCAGCTCGATCCGGTCCGCGTTGGCGGCGGCGAAGTCGTGCAGGGCCGGGCCGAAGCCGTAGCACCAGCCGCAGTAGGCGTCGAAGGCGTAGGTCAGCCGCGCTCGGCCGATGGCGTGCTCCTGGTTCGCGGGTTCGGTCTTCATGAGGTACGTCGTCCTCTCCTTGGATCTGGTCTGCCTGTCAGCGGCCGCCGCGGTGGTGCGCCGCGGTCACACCAGAAACGTAGGAGCGAAATCCGGCGCGACCCGGATACGCTGGCGACTCATGATGGTCAGAACTGGACACCGAGCAGGAAAACGCATCCCTGATGTCGGTTTCGCTGCTCCCGTGGGGACACCGGCTGGGGTGGAGGTGCTCTCCCTGGCGGTCCTGCGCGAGCGGGCACCGGTCCGTTTAGGCAAGGGGCGGATCACGCTTCCCCAGCGCCCTGACTTCCACCACCTGATCACGCTGTCCGAAGGCCGACTGCGGCACACGGTCGACTTCACCGGCTACACCCTCGAACCGGGGGCCTGGCTGTGGGTGCGTCCCGGCCAGGTGCAGCAGTGGGGCGACCTCGAGAAAGCCGAGGGCACTCTGATTCTCTTCGAGCGCGACTTCCTCGACCCGGCCACAGTGGCCGCGGCCGGCCTGGACGAACGGCACGCGCCGCCGCTCCTCACGCCCGTCGGCGAGGACCGTTCAGCCCTGGAGATCGCGTCCGCGCACCTGGAGCACGAGTTCCACGCCCTGGGCCGCGTCCCGCTGGAGGCGCACGTGCTCATCCTGCGCCAGCTGCTCGGCGCGCTGGTCCTGCGCGCCGCCCACATCCAGGCCCCTGCCAGCCTGGCCCCTGACCCGGGCGAGCCGTATGTGCGGTTCCGTGCCGCGGTGGACCGCGACTTCGCCAGCGTCCGTCGCGTCGAGGACTACGCCCACGCCCTCGGCTACTCGGCGCGCACGCTCTCCCGCGCCACGCTCGCGGCCGACGGAGTCACCGCCAAGGAGTTCATCGACCGCCGCGTCCTGCTGGAGGCCAAGCGGCTGCTTGCCCACAGCGACCAGTCCGCCGCCCGGATCGCCGCGCAGCTCGGCTTCTCCAGCGCCACCAACTTCAGCAAGTTCTTCCACCGGCACACGGGCAAGAGCCCCCTCGGCTTCCGCGGCACGATCCGCGGCACGCAAAGCTGAGCCGGCCGGAAACGACACTCGTGGACTCCCAGGTCACCTGACGCGCAGGGGTGAACAGGCGTCGCGGAAGACGGTGAAGCTGCCGGCGTTCTTCCGCGAGCCTCTCGACGGGGCTTGCGTCGAATCGCCTTGCGGCCCAACCGTCCCGGAGAAATCAAGATCGCCCGGCAGATCCCGAGCCCGACAGGTCGCCGTCACCGGGCGGATCCGTCACCCAGCAGCCGGGGCGACCCAAAGACCCCGCGCCCGCTCATTCAGCTGCTCGCGTGGTGGCGCGTCTCCGCAACGCGGAGCACCACCACGCCCGGCGGAGCTGTCGAGGGTGACTTCGGCTTGGTGGTCGGCGTGGCCGCGGGGTCGTCAGAGGGCCCGGCAGGCGGCTTCGTCGTACCTGCGGGCGAGTCGTGATGAGGTTTGCCGGACGGCTGAGTCGCGGAGGTCTCCGTGGGCACAGCCGTGCCGGAGGGCGTTTTTTGAGGATCGGCCGACGATCACCGAAACGGGCTTCAGAGCCTTCAACAACTCCCTCAAAACACTTCGGTCCCCGTTCACTCAGCCGTGGACGACGCAGGCCCCGAACGCCCGGAACATCGAATCCCTCCACCGTTCACGCAGTTTGGACAGCGAGTTGGACGTAGCGAGCTTCGGCAGGCAGGAGCCGACGGCAGCCTGCCGGTCCAGCGCCCCCGGTGGCCCGCCCCCGGCCGGCGCCCTTGCTTCTCGTCGTAGTCGGCCACCGGCGCGATCCGCCAGACCAACCCGTGACCAGCAAAACACAGCTACCCGGACCACGCAGCCATAACAAAATCCCGAGCCGATCACTACATTCCGAAACGATCACTAAACCTGCACCTCAGAGCCCTCTGGCTCCCGAAGCTCACCGGAAACCCCAGCTCAGAGCCACACCACACCACAGCAAAAATCCTGAAACAATCACTAGATCCCCAGGTCAGCGCATCATCCACCTGGTGATCACTAGAGGATTTGTCAGAGGCACCCGACCTGGTCTGGGGCCCAGCCCATCCTCAACTCGGCGGACTGGAGATCGTGGGCCGCCCGGCCTTGACGGCCTCGGCGACCCGGGCCGCCGTCTCGCGCAGCCAGATGTGCGCCGCGTCGTGCGTGTGCACCGGGTGCCACCACATGGCTTCCTGGAGCGGCACGGCGTCGTAGGGCGGTTCCATGACGCGAACGGGGACGAGTCCGTCCAGCCGCTCGGCGAGACGTCCCTGGATGAGGGCCACCCGGCGAGTGCCGGCGACCAGGAGGGGCATCAGTTGGAAGCTGTCGACGGAGACCTCCACGCGCGGCTCGATACCGAGCATGCCGATCTGGCGGGCGGCGGGTGCGTCGTAGGTGCGCTGGTACGTCACCCACGGCAGCCGGGCCAGGTCGTCGAGGGTGAGGTGTTCGCCGACCTCGGGGTTGTCGTCGGCGACGAGGTAGACCCAGCTGTCCCGGTAGAGCTCGACCGTGGGGAAGCCGCTGATGATGCCGTGTGGCATCAACAGTCCGTCGGCGGTGCTCAGCAGTCCCCCGGTGTTGTCGATGAGTTCGATCGGTGCCTGTTTGAACCGGACTCGGATGCCTGGTGCCTCGGCGTGGATGGCGCGGACGAGTTCGGCGCCGAAGACGGCCACCGCGTAGTCGGAGGCGATCAGAGTGAACTCGTGCTCCTCGTGCGCCGGGTCGAAGTTGGCCTGGCTGGTGAAGAGGCGCTCCAGCAGGTCGCAGGCGGTGGCGGTGCGGTCGAGGAGGGCCAGGCCGAGGGCGGTCAGTTCGTAGCGTCCGCCGGCCCGGGAGAGCAGCTCGTCGTCGAAGTGGTGACGCAGCCGGGCCAGGGCGGCGCTCATGGCGGGCTGGCTGAGCCCGATGCGTCGGCCCGCCCTGGTGACGTTGCGCTCCTCCAGGAGAGCGCGCAGGGCGACGACAAGGTTGAGGTCCAGGCTTGCCAGGTTCACGGAACGTCCCAGTGCGGAGGCGGAAAACGTAGATTTATTTGTTCCATGGATTCGGATCATCCAAGGAATCGATTTCCCAGATCGTAAGTTACGGGCCAGATTAGTGGCACCGCAATCGGGAGGACATCTCCGTGACATCCGCAGCCGCGTCGGCACCCTTCACCCCCTTCTCCGGATCGTTCGCCATCGGCACCCTTTCGGCACCGGGCGAGACCAGGTTCCCGGGCCTCGTGGCCCCGGACTGCCAGGTGCTCGACCTGCGTACGGCACTGGGTGAACCGCGCTGACCACGCTCGCGCTCCTGGAGCGCTGGGGCGAGGAGCTGCCCCGCCTGCACACCCTCGCCAGGGACCCGACGCGCGACTGGCGGCCGCTGGCGGACCTGGCGGTGCACGCGCCCGTCGAGCCCCGGCAGATCTTCCAGTCCGGCGCCAACTACCAGCAGCACGTGATCGACCTGGCGGTCGCACACCGCCCCCCGGACGCCCCGGGCACCGTCGACGAAGCCCGCGCCGAGGTCGCGGCGGTCATGGACAAGCGGGCCGCCGAGGACCTCCCGTACGTCTTCATCGGCCTGCCGACCACGATCAGCGGTCCCTACGACGACGTGGTGCTGCCCGCTTGGGCCCAGAGGCCCGACTGGGAACTGGAACTCGCCGCGGTGATCTCCCGCCCCGCCTACCAGGTCACCGTGGAGGAGGCGCCGGAGTACGTCGCGGGCTACACCATCGCCAACGACCTGACCGACCGCGCGACCGTCTTTCGCCGGGACATGCCCCCGATCGGCACCGACTGGCTGCGCAGCAAGAACGCCCCCGGCTTCACCCCGCTCGGCCCGTGGATCGTCCCGGCCGGCTCCATCGCCGACCCGTCCGACCTGCAGGTCACCCTGAAACTCAACGGCGAGACCATGCAGGACGAGTCCACCAAGGACATGATCTTCGGTGTCGCACGGTTGGTCTCCTACATCTCCCAGACCGCCCAACTACTCCCCGGCGACCTGGTTCTGACCGGCAGCCCGGCCGGTAACGGCATCCATTTGGGCCGGCTGCTGCGCGACGGCGACGTGATGGACGGCTCGGTCACCGGGCTCGGCGCCCAGCGCACCCGCTGTGTCGCGGAGGAAACCCGATGAGCGCCGACCCTATCGACCGTACGGATCCCGAGGCGGCGATCGCCGAGGCCGCGAAGGCGTACTCGAACTGGGGCCGCTGGGGCGAGGACGACGTGCTCGGCACGCTCAACTTCCTTGACGAGGCCAAGCGCCGCGAGGGCGCAGCCCTGATCCGCGACGGCGTCAGCTTCTCCTTGTCACAGAGCTTCGACATGGACGGCCCGCAGAAAGGCTGGCGGCGGCGTACGAACCCGGTGCACACGATGCTCGCCACCGGCACCGATGCCGCTCTGTGCGGCCAGGGCTTCCCGCACGGTTTCGGCGGCGCCGACGACGTGATCGCCATGCCCTTGCAGTGCTCCACCCAATGGGACGGGCTCGGGCACATCTTCGATCACGGCAAGGCGTGGAACGGCCGCCCGGCGGAGAAGGTCGTCACCTCCGAAGGCGACCTGGTCACCGGTATCGAGCACATGGCTCCGCACGTCGCCGGGCGGGCTGTCCTCCTCGACGTGGGCCTGGTCATCGGCCAGGACGGCGAACTCCCCGACGGCTTCGCCATCACCGAGGAGCACCTGACCGCGACCGCCGCCTCGCATGGCGTGACCGTCGGTCGTGGCGACCTGGTCCTCGTGCGCACCGGGCGGCTGGCCCGCGCCCGTCACGAAGGCTGGGGCGACTACGCGGGCGGGCCGGCGCCGGGGCTGAGCTTCAGTACGGCCGGCTGGCCGCACCGGAGCGAGATCGCCGGGATCGCCACCGACACCTGGGGCTTCGAGGTGCGGCCCAACGAGTTCGACCACGCCTTCCAGCCGCTGCACCAGGTCGCCATCCCTCACATCGGTCTGCTCATCGGTGAGATGTGGGACCTCGACGCCCTCGCCGCACATTGCGCCGTCGACGGCCGGTACGAGTTCTGGCTCACCGCCGCACCACTGCCCATCACCGGTTCCGTGGGCTCACCGGTGAATCCCATCGCCGTCAAGTAACGCCCTGGACGGCCGGGCGAGCCGCGCCTGATCCGCGACCGCAAGCCGCTGAAGCAGTGGTCCAAGGGCGGCGCCACTCTCGTCGGCGACGCCGCGCACCCCACCTCCCCGTACGCGGGGTACGGCGCCGGTATGGCCACCGAGGACGGCTACTTCATCGGCCGCCACCTGGCCGAGGTGGAGCGACTACGCCGCTGTCCGCCAGGCACTCGACGCCTTCGAAGCCCCCCGCAAGCCGCACACCGCCCGGCAGTCCCAGCAGGCCTATGTCCTCGGGCAGGTCTTCCATCACGCGCCGCGCGCTCTGCAACCGATCCGGGACGCGATCCTGGACCGCACCCCCTGATGCAGAAGGTGGTCGGTGACTCCACCCCCCGCTCGATCCTCACTCAGCTCAGTGAGATCGACCGGGCCGAAGCCCGCTTCACCGCACTCCTCGGCCTCGGCGAGCCACACGACACCGCTTCCTGAACCGCGCGGCGGAGCCGCGCCCGCGCCCGGCCGGGGCGGCCGTTGTCCCAAAACAGCAGGCCGACCGACGCACGCCCCGGCACAGAACGCCAAGCGTTCATCGGGAAGTGCAGAACAACCCCTCCTACGCTCCACGACCATCGGTCAACGCATCGCTGGGATCCGACACCACCACGTCAGGCGGTCCGTCCCCTTGCCTTCCCCGGGGCTCCAGGATGCTCCACAAGGCAGGGCACCTTGGCGGGGCTATTCCGTCAGCGTGTCCATCGCCCGGTTGAGCAGTACGGCCAGGGGAACGGTGCCCTCACAGGCCACCCAGCCCGTCGCGGCCGCGTCCAGACAGGCGAGCGCCGCCCCGGAGAGCGCGTTCGGCCCGACCTCCTCCGGCTCGTCGGGGCTAACACCCAGCCGCCGGGCGATCTCCGGCTCCAGCATCGCCTGCCAGCTGAGCTGCTTCTCGAAGTGCCGGGCGCGCAGTGACGGAGTCTCCTGAAGCATGCGTAGATAGCTGAGCGTCGCCCGCCCCTGTATTTGTCCGATGGATCAGATCATCCAGAGAATCGATTTCTCATTTCCGAAGTCAGGGGCCAGATTAGTGGCAGCGCAAACGGGAGGGACATTTCCGTGACATCGCAGCAGCGTCGGCACCTTTCACCCCTTTCTCCGGACCGTTCGCCATCGGCACCCTTTCGGCACCGAGCGGGGCCAAGCTCCCGGGCCTCGTGGCCACGAACGGCCAAGTGCCCGACCTGCGTACGGCAGTGGGTGAAGCCCGCACCGACCAGGCTCGCGCCCCTGGAGCGCTGGGACGCGCCGAGATCGAGGCGAGCATGGACAAGCGGGCCGCCAAGGACCTCCCGCTCGGCCCGTGGATCGTCCCGGCCGACTCCATCGCCGACCGTCCGAACTCCAGGTCCCCCTGAAACTCAACGGCACGACCATGCGGGACGAGTCCGCCAAGGACATGAGAGGTAGTTGGACGTGAACGCCGGTCCGCCCTGGCGGCGAACCGGCTTTTCCTGCCCTGCTCCGCAGGAGCTTCGTTTCCTCCCCCGGCTGAAGCCGGAAGTATCCACGAAGGAGAAACCCGATGACCCGGATCGTGGTCGACTTCGACCGCTGCGAGGGCCACGGACTGTGCGAACAGACCGCGCCCGAGGTGTTCCGGCTCGACGACGAGGGCGAGTTGCACCTGACGCGTGACGAGGTGGACACGGAGTACGAGAGTGTCGTCGCGGCCGCCGTTCGGGTGTGCCCCGTCGCGGCGTTGAAGGTGCAGCCGTGAGGCGGATCGTCGTGGTCGGTGGGTCCATTGCCGCGGTCACGGCGGCGCAGAGCCTGCGTACCGAGGGCTATGACGGCCAGGTGACCGTGCTCTCCGAGGAGCCTCATCCGCCCTACTCGCGCGTGCCCCTCTCCAAAGGCGTGCTGGCAGGCCGGGAGTCGGTGGAGTCGGCTCTGCTGCCGCTCCCGAGCGAGGACATCGAGTTCCGTACCGGAGCACGGGCCGTGCGGCTCGACACGCACGGCCGTCTGGTGACCACGGCCGACGGCAACCGCATCCCGTACGACGGGCTGGTGATCGCCACCGGTGCCCGGGCACGCCGCCTCACCGGCGACAGCGACCTGGTGGTGCGCACCCTGGACGACGCCTCGGCCCTCGCCGCCAGGCTGACCACGGCCCGCAGCGCGATCGTGTTGGGCGGTGGCTTCCTCGGCATGGAGGTCGCCAGCACCTGTCGCGACCTCGGCCTGGAGGTCACCGTTGTCGACCTCGTACCGCCGCTGCTCAGGCTGCTCGGGCCGTGGCTGGCCGATCTCGTCGTCGCGGCCGCCCGTGACCTCGGCATCCGGGTCCGGGTCTCGCCGGACGGCGTCGACGTACTGGACGAACACCGCGTGCGCTGCGGGGAGTCGGTCCTGGAGGCCGACGTGATCCTCTGCGCGGCGGGCGACGTGCCCAACACCGAATGGCTCAGGGACTCCGGCCTGGCCCTGGACGCTGGCGGCGGCATCGTCGCCGACGCCTGCTGCCGCGTCGCTCCCGGCATGGTCGCGGCCGGAGACGTCGTATCACGCCAGGGGCGCCGGACTCCCCACTGGACCAACGCGGTCGAGCAGGGCAGGGCGGCCGCGGCGAGCCTGCTGCACGGGGAGTCGGCGCGGCCCTACCGGCCCGACCCCTATTTCTGGACCGAGCAGTGCGGACTCGATATCAAGATCAGCGGCGAACTCCCCCTCACCGGGACCCCCGAAGTCCTCGCCGGATCGGTGGACGACCGCAGCACGCTGCTGAGATGGCGCCACGACGGGGGTACGGCAACCGCCGTGGCCGTCAATCATCGATTTCCCGTCATCAAACTCAAGCGCCTCGGAGCTGGAGCGCCGACCCCAGCCCCTGCCGCCCCTGCGACAACCCCTACGTGAGGACGTGACCATGACCCTCCCGCACCTCGCCCCCTACGACCCGCTCGACCCCGCCCACAACGCCGATCCCGCGGCCCGGCTCGCCGAGGCCCGCGACCGCTGCCCGGTGTCCCAGCCGCGCCCCGGCGTGCACTTCCTCACCCGCCACGACGACGTATGGGACGTCCTCACCGACCATGAGGCGTACTCGTCCGTCGACAACTTCACCCTGGAAGGCGGTGCCACGACAGCCGACCTGCCAGCGGCAATAATCACCACGTTGGACCCGCCCGACCACACGGCACTGCGCGCTCGTCTCAGGCGCTGGTTCGCTCCCGCCGTGCTCCGCAAGCAGGAACCACGCGTTCGCGACATCGTGACCGACATCCTCGACGCGTGGCAGCCCGGCCAGAAGGCCGAGATCTACCACGACCTGGCCCGTCGGGTACCGACCCGGGTGGTGTATGCCTTCCTCGGTCTGCCGGAGGAGGACTGGGACCGTCTGCACACATGGGCCGACGCGATCGACGGCATCCTCCCGCAGGTGCCGCTCGACATGCCGGAGTTCGTGGCACTCACCCGCTATCTCGGAGAGCAGTTCGCCGCCCGGGCTGCCGCCCCGGCCACCGGGGAGGGCGTCCTGGACGGTCTCGCGCACCCCGCTGACGGCGAGCCGCCGCTCACTCCCGCCGAGGCCGTCATGCACGCCCTCCAGCTGATCCTGGCCGCCACGGACACCACCGCCAGCCTGATCACCAACCTCCTCCACGAACTACTGGCAGACCGCGGCCACTGGGAACGGCTGCTCGCCGACCGGTCCCTCATCCCCACGGCGATCGAGGAGTCGCTGCGCCGCGATGCGCCCCTGCAGTACGTTCTGCGCACTGTGACGCAGGAGCGGGAGATCTCAGGCTGCCCCGTCAAACCCGGCGACCGCCTGGCCGTCAGCCTCCAGTCGGCCAACTGGGACGATCGGGCCTGGGGCGCCGACGCCGGGGACTACTCTCTCGACCGCCCGGCGGGACAGGCCACTCCCATGACCTTCGGCTACGGCATCCACACCTGCCTCGGCGCACCACTGGCCCGGTTGGAGTCCCGTGTCGTCCTGGAACAGCTGCTGGAGCGCTTCCCCGAACTGCGGCTCGCTCCCGGCTATCGCCGTGAGCCCGCTCCGGGCCTGGTCATGGTCCGCCGCCCGGCTCGGCTCGACGTCGTGCTCTGATCTGAGCAGGGCTTCTCCCGAGGCCGGCGCCGTGCTCATCGGCTACGGCGCGCTCGGCAGGCCGGAAGCCGCACAGATCGTCGCCGAAGCGACAGCCCTGCTCAACCCCCTTCCACTGCCCTGCGCGCGCTGATTGCCCAGCAGCTCACACTGCGCAGCATCGAAGGTCCAGCGGCTCCGCCGCGAGCTGAGTACGTTCAGCCGTATTTCCCTGGCTCCCGTTCCAGGACAGTGGCAGGGGGAGGACGCCAAGGGCGTCGCCCCCCTGCCCCGCCGGTGATGTCACACCAAGGTGATCAGCAGGGCCGAGACCCAAAGACAGAAGACGTGTTGGGCCTGGTCGACGGAGTATCGGCCCTGCGGGTTC
>NZ_LGDW01000030.1 GCF_001280005.1 Streptomyces sp. NRRL WC-3618
GCTGACAGCCGAGAACCCGATCCCCGCCACCGCCCCGGCCCAGCCGACCGGAAGGTCGAGCAGGCCCGCCGTCACGGCGAGCATCACGGCCATGACCAGGTGATAGACGGTGAGGTGAGCGATCAGCGCCCGCCACGACTCAGCCTGCTCCGGGCCGTCCGCGCCGGGCTCAGGTCGGACTTTCGCCGCCGCCCACTTGTCCGTCTGCCGGCAGTGATCCGCCCAGACATGCGAGGCGAAGAGCACCGCGAAGACCGCGGCGAAGGTGGCTGCGTGGATCATGCGCCCGCCACCCCCGTCACGCGCAGGGATGCACTTCGATGCGCGACATTGACCCGGATCAACCGAGACACACGAGTCGCGCTACGGCCAGAGGCCGGACACCCGGACCGCCCCCTGAGCGAGACATCAACGATGCCGTAGCGCGCTACGGCATCTTCGGCCCCGGTTCCGGCCGGCGGTGGGGGCTCAGCGTTCCATATAGGGGTCGGTGATCTCGCGAAGCCGGGCGAGGGTGTCGCAGAGCTGGTCCATGCGGCGCTTGCCGAGGTGGGCGGTCCACTCCGCCTCGATCTCGGCGATGGCCCCGTCGCCGATGGGGCGCAGGGAGCGTGCGCGATCCGTCAGGCGCACCAGGCGGGCGCGGGCGTCGGTGGGATCGGGGGTGCGTTCCACGTATCCGGCGTTTTGGAGCTGGTCGACGAGGTAGCCGGCCGTCTGCTTAGTCACCTGGGCGGCTTCCGCGAGCTCGCTGAGCCTGGAGCCGTCGTCGTTGACGCGCTGCAGGAGCTTCGCCTGTGCCGGTGTGATGTCGTTGTGGCCCGCTGCGGCCACGGCGGCGAAGACTCGATTCTCCAAGGCCCGGTAGGGGATGAAGAGCAGGAGCCCGATGTTGAGGTCTTCGGTCACGCCACTCCTTGACTTGACGATGGTCAGATGTTCTGACTAATTTAGTCAGTGGGGCTGACTTAACTGGTCAGGTCATCGTACCAAAAACGCTGGGAGAGTGGGCATGGAGAAGGCGGCGATGTGGCAGGTCATCGATGACGAACGGGCCGGTCTGGCCGATCTGCTCGCCTCACTGACCGAAGAGCAGTGGACCTGCCCGTCGCTTTGCGAGGGGTGGACCGTGCGCGAAGTGGCAGCCCATCTGAGCAGCGGACCGCGAGCCCGGCTGGTGCCGATCCTGATCGAGGCCGTCCGCGCGCGCGGCAGCTTCAACCGCATGGTCGACAACACCGCCCGGCGGGACGCGGCACGTCCCCCGGTCGAGCTCGTGGCCGCACTCCAGGCGGCATCCGGATCCCGGCGCCTGGCGCCGGGCCAGAAACTCGCCGTCGTCATGATGGATGTCCTCGTCCACGGTCAGGACATCGCCATCCCGCTCGGCATCGATCGCCCGATGCCGCTGGAGGCCGCCCGTTACTCCGCCGAGCACACCTGGAGGATGGGCTTCCCATTCCGCGCCCGCAAGCGGCTGCGCGGCTTCCGCCTCGTGGCCACCGATGTCCCGTGGTCGAGCGGGGAAGGCGCCGAGATCAACGGCCCGATCGCCGACCTGCTGCTCCTTGTTTCCGGCCGCCACGCCGCCCTGTCCCGGCTCACAGGACCGGGAGCCGCCGTCCTCCGTGCCCGCGCTCTGGCCGACCGCTGAAGAGCATGCGGTGGAGCAGAGCCATGGAGAGTCTTCGACGGCAATGATCGTCGCGACGGTGGGGGAGCAGGTGTCAGCCCAGGAGTTCGCTGGTCAGTACGCGTTCCAGCCAGGCGCGGTAGCTCTTGGCCGGCCAGCGGCGGTAACGGCGCAGCAGTTCCGCGAAGTCCTCCAGTCCGCACCGGACTTCAGGCATCACGCACCGGTCAATGACACAGCCCTCGACCGGCCACGCCACCAACGAACGAACCTGACCAGGCCCTGCCTCCAGTGCGCCACGCCTTGAACAGGCGGGAGGGGGGGGGCGTTGACCACATCAATAGTTGATGCATCGTCAACTTGGTCGTACCTCCTCCCGTATGCGCCGTCCCGCACGCGGGAGCCCCCACCGCAGAAATGATCAGCCCGAATAGGAGCCACACATGCTTGAAGGATTCGAAGACCGTTATGCCGACGTGAACGGCACCCGGCTCCACTACGTCATCGGCGGCGAAGGCGAGCCGCTGGTCCTCATGGACGGGTTTCCGCGCACCTGGCACGGCCTCCACAAGATCATGACCCCGTTGGCCGAACACTTCCGCGTCATCGCCGTGGACTACCGCGGCCAGGGAGAGTCGGACAAGCCCGAGGGCGGCTACGACAAGAAGACCATGGCGAAGGACATCTACGAACTGGTCCGCGGCCTGGGCCACGAGCAGGTGAACATTGCCGGTGCTGACATCGGTGCGATGGTCGCCTACAGCTTCGCCGCCAACTATCCGCAGGCCACCAAGAAGCTCGCCCTGTGGGAAGGCGCCCCCTTCTCGCAGGCATTCCAGCACTTCGCCAAGCCGTTCCCCGGGCCCGGTGATCTGAACCTGTGGACATACCCGTTGAGCCAGATCGAGGGACTGCCCGCCAAGCTTCTCGCGGGGCGGTTTCGGCACGTGATCGACTGGTCGGCCGAACACCTCGCGCGCCACCCCGAGCGGATCAGCGAGGAGAGCCGGGCCATCTACGCCCGGGCCTACGACACACCCGAGGCACTGACCGCGGGCTTCGGCGTATTCCACACCTTCCACCAGGATGTGGCCGACAACGACTCGTATCCCCCGCTGGAGATGCCCGTCTTGGCCATCGGCGGCGACTTCATGCGGCCCATGATGGAAGACAAGGCCAACGACATCCGCTACAGCGGCATCGAGGACAGCGGCCACTTCGTCGCGGAGGAGCAGCCGGAGGCCCTGGCAGCCGAACTGGAAAAGTTCTTCGGCTGACTCCCCGCACGGTGAGCGGCTTGAGCCGCAACCTCCCACAGTCGGCAAGGTCGTCACCACCCTCACCGCCTACCTGCTCGACCAGGCGGCCACATCCCAGCAGGCCGGCGACGCCGGGCAAGCTCGTCCTGACCGTCGACTGGGCACGCCCGGCCCACCGCCTCCCCACGACCACCCGCTGCCTTTGCTTCGACAACGCCGTGAGCGAGGCGTTCAACAGCGTGCTGAAGGTCGAGTACGTCCACCGGCATGCCTTCCGCACCCGCACCGAGGCCCGCATCAAGATCGCCACCTGGATCACCGACTTCTACAACGCCAGGCGGCTACACAGCGTGGGCGGGTTCAAGAGCCCGATCGACTACGAACGTGACTACCGAGCCACCCCCGCCGAGGGACTGGCTGCATAGATCGTCTCCACGCTGCGAGGGGATTGACACCCACAAACTCGCCCGCACCCACACCGAGTTCAACCAGCTCAAGGAATTCACCAGTCGGCTTTGTCGGCCCTGGCGGCCAAAGACGACGAGGTCCAGCGGCTCCGCCGCGAGCTGAGTACGTTCAGCCGTATTTCCCTGGCTGCCGTTCCAGGACAGTGGCAGGGGGGCGGCGCCAAAGGGGGCGCCCCCCCCCCCCCCCCGGGGTGTGACACCAAAGGGACCCCCACCCCCCCCCCCCGCCGGTGATGTCACACCAAGGTGATCAGCAGGGCCGAGACCCAAAGACAGAAGACGTGTTGGGCCTGGTCGACGGAGTATCGGCCCTGCGGGTTC
>NZ_LGDW01000031.1 GCF_001280005.1 Streptomyces sp. NRRL WC-3618
GGGCTGGGCTGGGCTGGGCTGGGCTGGGCTGGTCAGGCCTGCCTGGTCTGGCCCGGTTTCCCGGCGAGCTCGCGGCTACTGCCGACGCGGCCTGGGCTCCTCCCCCGGGCCCGGGCCCGGCCCCGTACCCGAAGCCTGCCCCGGCGCCGGGGCCGGAGGTGTCAGCTTCGCCGTCGCGACGTACGAGACCACGACCGCGACGATCACCAGCGGCATGACGGTGAGTCCCTGTGCCCCGATCAGCAGCGTGGCGAGCAGGACGGAGACCAGCGGAAGCCCCAGCATCGCGGCGCTCATCGCCCCGACCCCCATCGCGAACCCCGCGACCAGGCTCAGCCCCGGCAGGTGCGAGAACAGGATGCCGCCCGCCGCTCCCACGAACATCGCGGGAAAGATCGGGCCTCCCCTGAAACTGCTGAGCGACACGCAGTAGGCCAGGCCCTTGCACAGCACGAGCAGCGACAACGCTCCCAGCGAGTACGCGGCGCTGTGCCTGAGGAGTGGATCCATCGCCGTCTGCCCCGAATACAACACGTCGGTCGCCGCTTTGCCGGTGCCCTCGGCGTAGCCGATCGCCAGCCCCGCCACGACCAGGCCCATGATCACGGTGGCCGGCACACGCCGCTTCGCGACGTGCGTCTTGAGCCGGACGGCGAGCCATCGGATCCCCACGCCCACGAGTGCGGCGGACACTCCGACGACCAGGGCCCAGCCGAATTCCGCCACCGTGGGGCGCGTGGCCTCGGGGACGTCGTGCAGTGCCAGCGAGTAGGTGCCCAGCCCGGTCCAGGACCCCAGCCCGACGAAGACGAGTGCGCCGATGCCCGCGGCGAGCAGGCCGGGGACCAGCACCACCGCCATCATCGGTCCGCCCAGCCCCGAGGCTTCCATCAGGAGGAACGCGCCGAGCAGGGGGGATCCCAGCAGCGAGCTGACGGCCGCGAAACTGCCCGCCGCGCCCAGCACATCCACCAATTGCTCCGGCGGGTCCCGTTTGACCATCCGTACGGCGCCGGCGGCGAGCCCGCCACCGAGCGCCAGAAGAGGGGCCTCGGGTCCTAGGACGGCGGCGAAGGAGAGCGTCGCCAGAGCGGCGAAGAAGATGCCGGGCAGCTCGATGGGCATGGGCGGGCCGGCGGCCTTGAACCCGGCCGACGGTTCATGCCCGCCGGGCCCCGGCAGATACGTGACCGCCAGTCCCGTAAGGAGCCCCCCTACGGCAAGCAGCGGCAGCGGCCACCAGGACGGCGTGCCGTCGAACCCCAGCGACTTGGGCAGATCCGTGTAGATCAGTGGCTGAAGTTCGCCGATCAGCGCGAGAAAGCCGAACGCCGCCGCGGACACCGGCACGCCGATCAGCGCGGACATCACCAGAAGCAGCAGGTACCCGCGGCTCCGGAGAAGCGCCGACGGGTCGGGTGGTGACGCGGTCTGGGGTCCAGTGCTGGCGACCGGCATGCGCATTGCCTCCATGACACGGACCTCGTTGGCGGTCTCCCGGGCCGCGTTCAGCGAACCTGGAACGCTCCGCCACCTGACAGGACAGACACTGTTCCGAGCCTGGCACGCCGTTCCCGAGCGGGCATGGCAACGCCGCCCATGCGGGTACCTCCGAGGGGCCACCAGGACCAGCAGTGCGTCTGCCGCTCACGGTGTCCTTTTTTGCCCGGAGCAGGGCAGATCGCGACCACCGCACGGGACAGGGCGGGTGCACACTGGCATGGGGACGAGTGCCCGACTGCGGGGTGTGATGCGGATGTCGAACCGGATACGGAGCGATCGGCGACTGACCGTGCGGATGACGGTCACGCTGTTTCTGCTCGGACTGCTGTACGTGGCCTTCGTCGCCGCGTTGATCGTGCTGCTGAAGTCCTGGGTGCTGGTCGTGGTGGTCGCGGCGGGGTTCCTCGCCGCGCAGTACTGGTTCTCCGACCGGGTCGCCCTGTTCGCGATGCGCGGGCGGGTCGTGGAGCGGGAGGAGTATCCGCAGCTGCACGGGGTGATCGACCGGCTGTGTGCCGTGGCCGACCTGCCCAAGCCGGTGGTCGCCGTCTCGGACATGGATATGCCGAACGCGTTCGCGACCGGGCGGAACGCCGACCACGCGGTGGTGTGCGTGACCACCGGGCTGCTGCGGCGGCTGGAACCGGAGGAGCTGGAGGGAGTACTCGCGCACGAGCTGTCCCATGTCGCGCACAAGGATGTCGCCGTGATCACGGCCGCGTCCTTCCTCGGTGTCATCGCCGGGCTCATCGTGCGGTTCGCCTTCTACTCGCAGGTGCTCGGCGGGGGACGGCGCGACCAGAACACCGCCGTCGTCTTCGCGGCGGTGATGGGTGTCTCCGTGGCCGTGTACACGATCAGCTTCCTGCTGATCCGCGCCCTGTCCCGGTACCGGGAACTGGCCGCCGACCGCTCCGCCGCGCTGCTCACCGGGCGACCCTCGGCGCTGGCCTCCGCGCTCACCAAGGTCTCCGGCGACATCGCGCGGATCCCGTCGAAGGACCTGCGGACCGCACAGGCCTTCAACGCCTTCTACTTCACGCCCGCCCTCGGCAAGGAGCCGGGCCTGGTGCGGTACTTCTCCACCCATCCCAGTCTGGAGCAGCGGATCGATCAACTGGGGCGGATATCAGCCGAGTTGGGGGAGGCTGCGGCTCCCGGCCCCGGGAAGTGACGAGACTCGGCACAACTCGGCAAAAGGCTTGGAGTGCCTGTATGGGACTGCTGGACATTCTGCTGGGGCGCACCAGGCCCGTCGCGCCGGATCTCGACCGGCTCTTCGCGCTGCCGTCGGCCGCGGTGACCCTCCAAGCCGCGGCCGACTTCACGCCCACGGGCCGCGGGGCGGTGTGCTTCGCCACGGTGGAGGGCGCCGCCTTCGACGACGTACGCAAGGAGGTCCAGGCGCTGCTCGACGCGGATGCGGAGCGGACCGGGGCACCTGTCGAGCTGGTCCGGGACGAGTACGGGTACTCGTGGCTGGTGTCGCGGCGCGGGCCGGAAGATCTGCCGGCGCTCGTCGGTGATCTGCACGCGGTCAACAGCGCGCTGGAGGCCAGTGGGTTCGGGCCCCAGTTGCTGTGTTCGGTGGTCGGGTTCGAGCGCGCGGACCGTGCGGGCGGGAAGGGGGATCGGCTCGGGCTCGTCTATCTCTACAAGCGCGGCACCTTCTATCCCTTCTCGCCGCTGACCGGCGCTGACGGTCGCGTGGACCATCAACGGCGGGACAACGCGCTGGAGTTGCAGGTGCGGGCCGCGCTGGCCGGTGAGCTGCGGGTCGAGCAGGATCTGAGCCGGTGGTTTCCGGTGTGGGGTGCCCCCGGTCTCTGATGTGTACGAACGCCGGACACCCTGAAAGGGTGCCCTGCGGTGAGCAGGGCACCCGGCGCCTTGTTCAGCGGGAGTAGCGCATCAGGGCTCGCACCATGTGGCACGTCGTGTCCGACGGCGGGTGGACGCCGATCAGGTGCGCCGCGCTGCGGATCGTTTCGTTGCGGGCCTGGTTCGGCATGTGGACGCCGGAGTCGAGCAGGGCGATCGCGAGCCGCATCGCCTTGAGACGGCGGTTGTGCGTGACGTACCACTCGCGGGGGCGCCCCGGCGGCAGCGGGCGCTTCTCCACGGGGGCGTACGGCAGGTCGAGCACGACCCCTCTCCTGGCGGTGGACTGGGTGGGCAGCGGCTTGAGAGCGGCAGCGGGCACAGGCATCCTCCTGTCGCGGTCAGAGTGCCACCGGAACCCCCGGCGACACCCTCGAACACTTCCTCTATTCTACTGCCCGGCACTGACAAAAGGCCCTGGCCACAAGGCCTTTCGAAGGTCTCTGGCGTACCGTGAGCCCCATGGAAATCTGGATCAACCCGGCCTGCTCCAAGTGCCGTGGAGCCCTCTCGCTGCTCGACGCCGAAGGGGCCGAATACACCGTCCGCCGCTACCTGGAGGACGCGCCCACCGAGGCCGAGATCCGTGCCGTACTCGACCGGCTCGGGCTCGAACCCTGGGACATCACCCGCACCCAGGAAGCCGTCGCCAAGGAGCTGGGGGTGCGGGAGTGGGGCCGGGAGGCGGAGGACCGGGAGCGGTGGGTCGCCGCTCTCGCCGCGCATCCCCAGCTCATCCAGCGGCCCATCATCACCGCCGACGACGGCAGCGCGGTCGTGGCCCGTACGGACGAGGCCGTCCGGGACGCCCTGTCGCGGCGTCCGTCCGCACCCTGATCCGGGTGATGTTCCGGGCGCCGGCATCTGCCTGGACATGGGTCCTGTCGCTCCCGGCCGGGGGCGGCAGGGCCCGCCCGCTTCCCTCCGAGCCACATCTCACACGTGAAACCTGCCACAAGAACGCCAGGTAACACGGGGTTCACATCCGAGCAATGATCGGGAAATCGCCTGTTGACACGCTCGCGGGTGACAAGAGCGGCGCCCCAGTGCCGCAGCGCCGCAGCACCCGCAAGTGCGCCTAGAGACCCACCCCGAAGGATGGTCCCGTGACCTTCAAGGCTGAGTACATCTGGATCGACGGCACCGAGCCGACGGCCAAGCTCCGCTCCAAGACCAAGATTCTCGCTGACGACGCCAAGGGTGCCGAGCTGCCGATCTGGGGCTTCGACGGGTCTTCCACGAACCAGGCCGAGGGGCACTCCTCGGACCGTGTGCTCAAGCCGGTCGCCTCCTACCCGGACCCGATCCGCGGCGGCGACGACATCCTCGTCATGTGCGAGGTCCTCGACATCGACATGACGCCGCACGCGTCCAACACGCGTGCCGCGCTGGTCGAGGTCGCCACCAAGTTCGCCGCTCAGGAGCCGATCTTCGGCATCGAGCAGGAGTACACCTTCTTCGACGGTTCCCGTCCGCTCGGCTTCCCCGAGGGCGGCTTCCCGGCCCCCCAGGGCGGCTACTACTGCGGTGTCGGCGCCGACGAGATCTTCGGTCGCGAAATCGTCGAGGCCCACCTCGAGAACTGCCTCAAGGCCGGTCTCGCCATCTCCGGCATCAACGCCGAGGTCATGCCGGGTCAGTGGGAGTTCCAGGTCGGCCCGGTCTCCCCGCTGGAGGTCTCCGACCAGCTGTGGATCGCCCGTTGGCTGCTCTACCGCACCGCCGAGGACTTCGGCATCTCCGCGACGCTGGACCCGAAGCCGGTGAAGGGCGACTGGAACGGCGCCGGTGCGCACACCAACTTCTCCACGAAGGCGATGCGCGAGGGCTACGACGCGATCATCACCGCGTGCGAGTCCCTCGGTGAGGGCTCCAAGCCGCTCGACCACGTCAAGCACTACGGCGCCGGCATCGACGACCGTCTCACCGGTCTGCACGAGACCGCCCCGTGGAACGAGTACTCGTACGGCGTCTCCAACCGTGGCGCCTCGGTGCGTATCCCGTGGCAGGTCGAGCAGGACGGCAAGGGTTACATCGAGGACCGCCGCCCGAACGCCAACGTCGATCCCTACCTCGTGACGCGGCTGATCGTCGACACCTGCTGCTCGGCCCTGGAGAAGGCCGGACAGGTCTGATCTCCCGCTGATCCCAGAGCATGAGAAGGGGTGTCCACCGCACGGTGGACACCCCTTCTCCCTTCTCTCTGTCCACCCTTCTCTGCTTCAATGGACCCATGGCCAGCTTCCAGAAGTGCATCGCGACAGGTCGCCACGACCTCGAGCCCTTCTGGCCCTCCCGCCAGCACCACGACTTCGACCGGGTGTGTTGTCGCGCGATGAACGCGTCGGCCCTCTGACACCAGCCGTACGGCCCCTCTGCCGCCGTACCTCTCGGTCTTTCGCCGACGCGCACGACGTACGTCCCCCGACGAACTTCTCGCGCGAAAGAGCTGACCTCTCATGGCGACCACTCGTACGTTCTCCCCCGTCTCTTCTCTGACTCCCCTCTCCGCCGCCGACTCCCCCCGGCACCGGCTGCGCGCCGTCGACCGGGACGAGGTGGTCGACGTCAGGGACTTCCTGCCGCCGGGTGCCACCTGGCTGCCCGCTCCCCCGCACACCCTGCCCTCGCTGCCGGGCCGGCCGCCGATGATCGGCTACCTGGTGCTCGTACCGGCCGACCAGCAGCCGCCCGTACTGCCGTTCGCGCTCCCGGAAGCCGAACCGGCGCCCGAGCAGGCGCAGTTGCCCGTCGACGGTGGCCGTCCCCTCGTACGCGTCGACACCGTGCAGCGCACCGCCGAGGTCGACGGGCGTCCGCTGGATCTCACATACCTGGAGTTCGAACTGCTCGCCCATCTCGTGGCCCACCCGGGCCGGGTGCACACCCGCGACCAACTGGTCACCACGGTGTGGGGCTACGGGCACGTGGGGGACGGCCGTACCGTCGACGTCCACATCGCCCGGCTGCGCCGCAAGCTCGGCGTGGAGCACCGGCAGGCGATCCAGACGGTACGGCGGGTGGGGTACAAGTACACGCCCCCGACCGCCCGTTGACCGGGACGGCCGTGCGCTGACCGATCGCCCGGATCAGGGGTGTGCCTGGCACCACCCTCCAGTACGGGTGTTCGGCCCCGTGACCCGGCAGGGCGCGCTCGGTGAGACTGACCGCATGGACGACGTCGGCAACGCACAGAATCGGGTCGGGGTTCGAGTTCGGGAGCGAGGTCGTACGGTCGTGCTCGCCGGGGCGCGGGCCCTGCTGCTGGCCGTCGCCTCGCTCGCCGGGTCGACGCTGCTTCTCGTGCTCTTCCTCGTCTCCCTCGCGCTGGTGCCCGCCCTGGGGCTGGGTCTCCTCACCACGCCCCGGGTCGTCGCGTGGGTGCGGGCGTGGGCCAACTGGCGGCGGCTGGTGGCCGTGCGGTGGGGCGGGGTACGGATTCCGCCCCGGTACCGGGCGGCGCCGGCGGACGCGGGGCGGTGGGCGCGGGCGCTGTGGGTGCTGCGTGATCCGGCGACCTGGCGGGAGTTGGGGTGGCTGCCGCTCGACGCCGTGCTCGGGTTCCTCACCGCGCTGGTGCCGGCCGCGCTGCTCCTCTACCCGTTCGAGGGGTTCGCGCTGGCCCTCGGACTGTGGCGGGTGTTCACGGACGGGACGTACGTCGGCTGGTGGTACGGGTTCGTGCCCATCGGCGGGCCGGGCAGCGCGCTCGCCGCCGGCGCCCTGGGAGCCGTGTTCCTCGTCGCCTCCTACTGGCTGACGCCCCCTCTCCTACGCCTCCACTTCCTGTGCACCCGCACCCTGTTGGGCACCGACCGACGTGAACTCGCCGAACGCGTCCGCGTGTTGACCGAGACGCGGCGGGACGCGGTGGACACCTCCGCCGCCGAACTGCGCCGTATCGAACGGGATCTGCACGACGGTGCGCAGGCGCGGCTGGTCTCCGTGGGGATGGATCTGGGGACCGCCGAGGCGCTGATCGAGAAGAACCCGCAGAAGGCACGGGAGTTGCTCGCACGGGCCCGGCAGTCCTCCGCCGACGCGCTCGCCGAACTGCGGGACCTGGTCCACGGCATCCATCCGCCGGTGCTCGCCGAGCGTGGACTGGGCGACGCCGTACGGGCGTTGGCGCTGCGGCTGCCCATCGGCACCGAGGTCACGGTCGACGTCGACGGGGGCCGGGCGGACGCGCCCGTGGAGTCGGCGGCGTACTTCGCGGTGAGCGAGGTGCTGACCAACGCCGTCAAGCACTCCGGCGCCGAGCGGGTGTCGGTCGAACTGCGGTACACGGGCGGCTCGTTGCGGATCGCGGTCACCGACGACGGGCGGGGCGGGGCACGGGTGGGGGCCGGGTCGGGGCTGGCCGGGGTGGAGCGGCGGCTCGGTACATTCGACGGCGTCCTGGCCGTCAGCAGTCCGGTTGGCGGTCCCACCACGGTGACCATGGAGATTCCTTGCGAGTTGTCCTAGCCGAAGACCTGTTCCTGCTGCGCGACGGGCTGGTCCGGCTGCTGGAGGCGTACGACTTCGAGATCGCCGCGGCGGTGGAGAGCGGCCCCGAGCTGGACCGGGCGCTCGCCGAGCTGGCCCCGGACGTCGCCGTGGTCGACGTACGGCTGCCGCCGACCCACACCGACGAGGGGCTGCAGTGCGCGCTGCGGGCCCGCCGGGCGCGGCCGGGGATGCCGGTGCTGGTGCTGTCGCAGCACGTGGAGCGGCTGTACGCACGGGAGTTGCTGGCCGACGGGGACGGCGGGGTCGGCTATCTGCTCAAGGACCGGGTGTTCGACGCGGAGCAGTTCGTGGACGCCGTACGACGGGTCGCGGCGGGCGGTACCGCCATGGACCCGCAGGTGATCCAGCAGCTGCTGCTGGCGCGCGCCGGGGACGGCCGGCCGCTGGGGCGGCTGACGCCCCGGGAACTGGAGGTGCTGGAACTCATGGCCCAGGGACGTTCCAACGCGGCGATCGCGGGGCATCTGGTAGTCACGGAGCGGGCGATCGCCAAGCACACGTCCAACATCTTCGCCAAACTCGGACTTGAGGTGTCGGACGACGACAACCGCCGCGTCCTGGCGGTACTCGCCTATCTCGACCAGGGCCGCTGAAAGCACGTCAAGCGTCGACAAACTCGGCGATATCTGCCGCCTGCCCGAACACTTGGCGTAAGAGATCCGCAACTCCCGGTACAACCGGTCGAGTTCATGCTGACTTGTCCCACGAATCTCTCATCAATTTCTGAGGCGGCTGAACACTCCTGAGGTCCTCCTCGTAATGGATGGCGCCGCTTCACTCCTGTCGGGCGCCTCGATAGCCCCGCAAGGAAGTCAGAGGAGTTCCATGGGACGCAATGCACGTAAACGACGCTCACCGATGGCCGTTCGCGCCGTGGCCGCATCCGCGGCCCTCGCGATCGGTGGCGGTGGACTTGTCTGGGCGAATTTCTACGCCTCCGCACATGAGGAGAACGGCGCCCAGAACCAGATCAAGGCCGCTGCCGCGCAGATCGCCACGATCGACTGCCCGGACGTCGGTCAGAAGCTCACGAATGTCCCGGCAGGCGCTCGCGCCGGCGTGGACAAGGAGCTCGCGAACCTCGACAACCAGATCACCGAGGCCTACGCGCGTCTCGCCTCCACCAGGCAGGCGCAGGCCGGTGACCCGGGCTTCGTACAGAACGCGATCGTCGGTCCGCTGAAGGAAAAGCGCTTCGCGGCGATCGACCGGATCCGCATCAACATCAAGCGGGCCGGTGGTTCCGGGGCCGACAACCTGGGGCAGTTCGCCCAGTGCACCGGTGTCGCGGCCGCGCCGCAGACCAACGCCGGTCAGGTCAACAACGGCCAGAACAACGGTCAGGGCCAGGGCCAGAACAACGGTGGCCAGAACAACGGTCAGGGCCAGAACAACGGCCAGGGTCAGGGCCAGGGTCAGAACAACAACGGCCAGGGTCAGAACAACGGCCAGAACAACGGCCAGGGTCAGGGCCAGAACAACGGTCAGGGCCAGGGGCAGAACAACGGTCAGGGCCAGGGCAACAACGGCCAGGGTCAGGGTCAGGGCCAGGGTCAGGCCAACGCCGGTGGCGGTGGCCAGGGCGGCAACGGCCCGGTGGCTGCCGACTTCGTCGACATCACCAAGGTGCAGGGCAACGCCCAGCTGGGTGTGGGCGCCAACGGACTCGCTGCCAACGGCAACAGCGGCTCGCGTGGCTCCTTCACCACGAAGTGCGGCACCAACGGGAACAAGAACCACAACACGGACAACGTGATTGTCGCTCCCGGTGTCAGCAACGGTGCGCACCACCTGCACGACTACGTCGGCAACCAGAGCAACGACGCGTTCGCGAGCGACCAGAAGCTGGCCGCGGCGGGGACCAGTTGCCAGAACCAGGGCGACAAGTCGTCGTACTTCTGGCCGGTGCTGCGTCTGCAGAACGGTACGAAGGACTTCGACCAGAACAACCTTGGCGGTGGCAAGGAAGGCAACGTCGGCCAGATCCTGCAGGCCTCCCAGGCGCAGATCAAGTTCGTCGGCAACAAGAAGGGCAACGTCGTCGCGATGCCGACCGCCCTGCGCATCATCACCGGTGACGCGAAGGCCTTCGTCAACGGCAACGCGAACGCCAACGTGAACTGGAGCTGCACCGGCTTCGAGAACAAGGTGCAGCTGAAGGACAAGTACCCGATCTGCCCCCAGGGCAGCGCCGTGGTCCGTACGAGCAACTTCCAGAGCTGCTGGGACGGCAAGAACATCGACAGTGCGAACCACCGCACTCACGTCGCGTTCGTCCAGGGCGACGGCACCTGCGCCAACGGCTTCAAGGCGATCCCCCAGCTCCAGGTCCGTCTGGTCTACAACGTCCCGGCCCCGAAGCTGCAGAACGGCACGGTGGTGAACCCGTACGCGGTGGACACCTTCCCGGAGAACCTGCACAAGCCGATCACCGACCACAACGACTTCATCAACTTCTTCTCCCAGAACACGATGAACAAGATGGTCAACTGCATCAACACCGGCAAGCAGTGCCAGTAGTTGATCCACGGGTGGACCACCGTAGGTGGTCCACCTGAGAAAGCCGGTGGCGGGTTCTCCCGCCACCGGCTTTCTGTTGTGCTGTGCTCGTCGCGCCTGCGCTCAGCCCTGGTGGCCGGCGGAGTGGCCCGACTCGCCACCGCCGCCCGCGTGGTGGTCGGCGCCGACCTCGGTGGTCCCACCGAGCTTGCCCCGCAGCTTCGCGATCACCTTCTGGTCGCCGACCGCGGTCCACTTGCGGCCGAGGAGATAGAACCCGCCGTAGTCCTTGGCCCCGTTGATCCACTCGCGCTGGCCCCGGTCGGTGGCGTAGGTCAGGAGCAGGAACTTGCCGTAGGGGCTCTTCTGACACGCGGCCTGACGGAGCTCGTCGGCGTCGATCTGTATGACGGGCTCGCAGCCCGCCTCGCTCGCGAGGTGCTCCAGACTGCCGGTGGCGGCGACCGGGGTGGCGTCGATCGCCGTGCCCGCCCGGTCGCTGTCGCCGCCCGAGCAGCCGGTCAGGGCCAGCGCCGCCACGGCTGTGACCGCGGCAGCCGCGAGCTTGGGTCGCGTCACCATCATCGTTTCTTCCTCCGGTCCGTTCGGCGCCGACACTGTGTTCGGCCCATGCCGCGGGAGGCCCCGTCGAGGAGCCCTTTCCCTCGATACGGCTGCCGGGCACAGACCACTCAATCAGGGAACGCGTGTGCGAGAGTGGGCAAGTGAACGCAGACTGGGAAGAGCGTGTGGCCGCCGCCTGGGCCACCTTCGACGACTACGACGAGGACCACGGGGCGGACTTCCGCGCCGTGATCGACACCCTCGTCGCCGAACTACCGGCCGGCAGCCCCCTGGCCCCCTTCGAGCAGGCCTGCGCCTGGGACTCGACCGGCCACTCCGACCGGGCGGTGCCGCTCTACCAGGAGGCTCTCGCGCTGGGGCTCAGCGAAGCCAGCGGCTACAAGGGCCGGCGCGCCAAGATCCAGCTGTCGAGTTCCCTGCGCAACATCGGCCGGGCCGAGGAGGGCGTCAAGCTGCTCACGCCCGAACTGGACGCTCCCTCCGACGAGTTGGACGACGCCGTACGGGGATGTCTGGCGCTGTGCCTGTCCAGTCTCGGCCGCGACCGCGAGGGTCTCTCACTCGTCCTCGGCGCCCTCGCTCCCCATCTGCCGCGCTACCAGCGGTCGATGGCCAACTACGCCCGCCTGCTGACCGACCCTGAGGGGTAACTCCTGCCGGGGCCAGGCCCTGTCGTTTCGTCCCGCGACGCCGAGATGATCCGAACGACAGGGCCTCGGTGACCATCCGACCATTCGCTCGTTCTGCTGAACGTGCAGTCACAGGATGTCGCCTTCAGCCCCGCCACCGGTAACAGCGCCAAGGGCCGCCCCGTCGTCGACGTGGAGCAGGCCGAGGCCGCGCTCGTCGAGCACTATCCCCGGCTCGTCCGGCTCGCCTATCTGGTGCTGCCGCCGAGCCTGGGCCTGGGCCGGCGGGTCCTCACCGCGCACGCCCTCACCCAGCGTGCGCTGCCCAGGGGACGTACGGCAGCCGCTGTGCTGCCGGCCCAGTCGAAGGGCCGCGCGGGCGACCCCGGTTACGCGCTGGTCCGCCTCCAGGTGCTGCGTACGGCACTCGAGGCGGGGCAGCCGTGGCGGGGCCGCACGGTGCCGAAGCGGTCGCAGTTGCCGCCACTGCTCCCCCAGGTGTGGGGCCTGCGACTCTTTCCGCGTGCGGGCGGCGCCGACGAACTCGCCCTGGACCAACGGCTGTCGGCGCTCTCCGGCGCCGCCCGGGCCGCGTACGTCCTGCGCGGGCTGGAGAAGCTCCCGGACTCCGACGTACGCACCGCCCTGGAGGCCGCCGGGGTCGAGCGGCCGATCGAGGCGCTGCGCGAGGCGGACGAGGTGCCGGAGCGTTACGCGCTGCTCGGCTCCGCCGAGTTCGACCCGTGTTCGCTGCACGCCCGGCCGACCGACCTGATGCGGCGCAGGCAGCACCTGAAGGCCGCGCTCGTCGGCGCCGCGGCCGTCGCGGTGTGCGGCACGCTGCTGGGTCTGCCCGGCGACGGCTGGGCCCCGAACGGCGCCGCCGCCCCCGCGTACGCGCAGAACCCGGCCGCCGAAGCCGCCCTGGACCCGGCCAGGTTGACCCTGGTGACTCCGGCCGCCTGGAAGACCTCCGCGCGCACCGACTTCTCCGTCTGGCCCGCGCGCGGCGACCTCACCGACGACCGCGCCCTGCTG
This sequence comes from Streptomyces sp. NRRL WC-3618, assembly GCF_001280005.1. Taxonomy (GTDB): domain Bacteria; phylum Actinomycetota; class Actinomycetes; order Streptomycetales; family Streptomycetaceae; genus Streptomyces. The sequence goes on from NZ_LGDW01000031.1 coordinate 12,651, forward strand.
CGCCGCGCCCTCGCCGTCTGGGCCCGCCCCGGCGAGACGGTCCAGGTCTCGGCGACCCCGGGCACCCCTTCCGGCGGCCCGGCCGGCCCGCCGCAACTGCTGTACGCGGGCTCGGTCGACGCGGCCCGCGTGGTGATCATGTACGACGGTCTGCGGATCGTCCGGTACGCCGAACCGAAGGACGGCACCAGCGGGGCCGCGCTCGACTTCGCCCGCGTCGACGGCGCGACCGGCGCCGAGGCGGACGCGGTGGTCCTCGACCGGGCCGACGGCAACGTCCGCTATCTGACGGCGCCTTGGGTGCGCAGGGCGGAGATGCGGAACCTGCGTGAGCCGGCCGCGGCGCCGATCGACCTGGGGCTGACCGACGGGGTGAGCGGGCTGCTGGCGAGCCCCATCGCGCAGAAGGGCGCCTGCCGGTCCTGGAACACGCTCCAGGTGACGGGCGCGGGAAGCGCGCGTCTGCTGAGCGACCTCGGCGAACTCGTCCCGGCCCACCTCACCACGGGCCGCCCGACCGCACCGCGTGAGACCTCGGCTCCGGCGGCGCTGGCGACCTGGTCGCCCTTCGCCTGCTCCCTCGCCGCGATGCACTCCCAGGGCGTGCGCTCCGTGAACGCCTGGCGGTACGCGCGGCAGCCGCTGCCCGATGCGAGCGGCGCCGCCGACTGGGTGTGCACCCGCGCCGAGACCTGGCGGGGGGACGGGGCGCGGATCCTGGCCCAGTTCCACACGCCGGGCGGGCAGTACGGGGCGGTCGCGGCGAAGTCCGAGAACACGGTGGCCTGCGGGCCCCGGGACCCGAACGTGCTGGCCGGGGTGCTGTGGAAGTCGGGGGCGGGTGAGTGGTACATGCTTGCCGCCGGCGCGGAGAACACGGCGTCGATCACGGCGACGGGCGGGGTGAGCTCGTCGGCCCGGGGCGCCTTGCTGGCGGCGAAGACCCAGCAGGGGGCTCAGGCCGGGTTGAAGGGGACGTTGAAGGACGGGCGGGCCATCGCAGGGTTGCGCTAGCGCCGCCCCGCGTCGTCTGAGGCGGCAACGCGCGACTCGTCGGGGGCGGGCACCGTTTCGGTGCCCGCCCCCGAGAGCTACGGACGCGGCCCGGTCAGTCGGCGGCCGCGACCGAGGCGGCCTGTGGTTCGGAAACCGGGGCCCGCAGACGGCCGGTGCTGTGCAGGCCGTACAGCGCGAGCGCGCAGGCGAGGCCGAGCACGGTCAGGGCGATCCACGGCAGCTCCGGCATCCCGGCCTCGCGAGCCGCGTCGAGCGCGGCGCCGGTGAGCAGGTTCCCGACGGTGATGCCCATGCCACAGATGGTGTTGTAGAGCCCGTAGTGGGTGGCGACGAGCCGGTCACCGGAGAGGCGGACGATGGTGTCCATCTCGAAGGGGTACGCGATCATCGTGCCCACGGCCAGGAGCAGCGCGGCGAGCGTGGGCGGCGCCGCGGCCAGCAGCCGCAGGCCGGCCCCGGCTTCCGGTACGGGCACCGTCGTGGCGAGCAGCAGCGGTACGAAGGCCAGCCCCATGACGGCCACGCCCCGGACGAGGGCCTGGCCGGGCTCGTAACGGGCCTTGCACCAGGCGGTCACCCTGGTCTGGCCGAGGATCGTACTCAGCCCGGAGACCCCGAAGAGCATCGCCACCGCGGCCGTGCCGAACTCGCCGTCACCACCGAGCCTGCGTACTTCCAGGGGCAGGGCCAGATAGACCTGGAAGGTCAGCACGTACGAGCCGACCATGGCTGCGGAGAAGAGCAGGAACGGCCGGTTGGCGAGGATGGCGCGCCACTGGACGAGGACACTTTCCTTGCCCTGGCCGTCCTGCGGCTGCTCGTCCTTCTTCCGGCGGGCGGGCAGCGCGCGGATCTGCACGATGCTGAGCAGAGCGAAGATCCCGGCCGCCACCAGGCAGGTGACGCGGAAGTCCACCCCGGTCAGCACCATCCCCACCAGCGGTCCGAGCAGGATCCCGGCCTGGTAGAAGACGTTGAACAGCGCGAACGCCTCGACCCTGCGCTCTCCGGCGTCGGCGGCGAGATAGGCCCGTACGGCCGGGTTGAACAGCGCACCGGCCAGGCCCGTCGCCGCCGAGGCAGCGATCAGGGCGGCCAGCGAGTCGACCAGTCCCAGGGTGGCGAAGCCCACCGTGCGCAGCACGCACCCGGCCACGATCATCGGCTTGTAGCCGAGCCGGTCGGCCAGCGTGCCGCCGACCAGGAACATGCCCTGCTGGCTGAAGTTCCGTACACCGAGGACGAGTCCGACGACCCAGCCGGCCAGCCCGAGGGTGCCGGAGAGGTGGGCCGCCAGATAGGGCATCAGCATGTAGAAGCCGAGGTTGATGGTGAACTGGTTCACCATCAACAACTGGACGCTGCGCTCGTACGAACGCACCTGTGTGTACAGCGCTTTCACCGGCTTTCCTCCGAGCCGTCGGACACGACGTCCGCTGTGTGCGCGGTGTCGGCGGCGACGTCCCGCGCCTCGTCCCCGGTGCGGAGGGTGAGGGGATCGACCACGGTGGTGCACCGGGTCCAGCGCGTGACCTCCTTCTCGTCAAGGCGTCCGACCACCTCCGGTTCAGGGGCCGGAGGCGAGTCGAGCAGGCCGTGGGCGGCGCAGTAGTCGTCGTCGTACACCGTGCCGAGGTAGCGCTGCGGACCGTCGGGGAAGATCGCCGCGATGCGGGCGTCCGCGGGCATCGTCCGGGCGAACCAGCCGGCCACCGTGGCGACCGCTCCCACGCTCCATCCGCCGGTCGCGTAGTGGGAGGCGGCGAGTCGGCGGCAGGTCCACACCGCCTCGTTGGGGGCGACCCAGTGGACCTCGCTGAAGTTCTCGTACGCCACGTTGCGCGGGTAGATGCTGGAACCGAGCCCGCGCATCAGCCGGGGCTTCGCGGGCTGGCCGAAGATCGTCGAACCGATCGTGTCCACCCCGACGACTGTCAGCTCCGGGTACAGCTGCCGCAGGACGCGGGAGACGCCCGCGGAGTGGCCGCCGGTGCCGACGCTGCACACCAGCACGTCGATGTGGCCCATTTCGGCGGCGAGTTCGAGGGCCAGCGGGGTGTAGGCGGCAACGTTGTCCGGGTTGTTGTACTGGTCCGGGCACCAGGAGCCGGGCTGCTGCTCAAGGAGCTGCTGGACGCGCTCACGGCGGGCCTGCTGCCAGCCGCCGGTGGGGTGCGCCTCGGAGACGACGTTGACCTGGGCGCCGTACGCGGTCAGCAGCCGCGTCATGGACAGCTCCAGCCCCGGGTCGGTGACCAGGGTGACCGGGTGGCCGTACACCATGCCGGCCAGGGCGAGCCCCAGGCCCAGCGTTCCGCTGGTGGACTCGATGATCCGTCCGCCGGGCCGCAGATCGCCACGGGCGCGCGCCCGTTCGACCATGTGCAGTCCCGGACGGTCCTTGATTCCGCCGGGGTTGAAGCCCTCCAGCTTGGCCCAGAAACCGCGTCCGGCCGGGACCAGTGGCTCCGACACACGCAGGAGCGGTGTGTTGCCGACCAGTCCCGACAGGGCGGACTGGCCGGAGGTGGGGGCATCGTTCGTCAGTGATCGCATGCTTGTTGCTCTCGCTCGATGAATGCACGGTGGGGGTTCGTCACGCGCGCCTCGGCGGCGAAAGGGATCGTTGATCCGGATCGAGCCGTGGGGGCGCGGCAGCCGGTGCTTCGGCTGCGAGCGAGAGGTCTAGATGCGCCAGCGGGATGTGCGTACGAGTGCTGCCCGGCCGTTGCGTGTCCGTCTTCCGCATGTCGCACCGGGCGCGGGCGGAGACCGCAGGGCGGTGGCCCCGGCGACGGCGACCACGATGACAGCCGCCGCACTCGTGGGAGGCTGCTCCGGTGCCTGCGCGGTCGTACGGAGGGTCGCGTCCGGGGTGCACTGCTCCGCGCCGTGCGAATGGTGCGGAGTGTGCGGCTCGGCGCCGCCCGGTGTCGCCGCGAGCGCCGTGACGGCGGCGGGCGTCGGCGCGTGGGGCTTCTCGGGCGTCCCGTGCGCGACCGCGCACAGGACGAGCATCAGAAACAGGGCCGCCTGGATCAGCGAGCTGAGTCGACGCGCGCATGGCAAGCCGGTCCGGGTGCCGAGCATGGGCACCGCCGTACGGGGATGGGGAAGCACTGGTCCTCCGTGCAGACGCCGTCTCTCCGGTGGGGAGGAGTCGGCGGGCAAAGGTGGGGAAAGGACGCCGGGACCGGACGAATCGTTCCCTCTGCCCGTCCGGCATGGCCGGAGGGTGTGGTGGAACGGCCGGGTGGGTGGAAGCCGCGGGCTCCTAGACCCGCTGCACCACGGACGCTCTCATGGCCACCGCGGCCGCCTCACGGAGATCGACGCCCGCACGACCCGTCCTGGGGTCAGTACTCGCGGCAACGCCCGGTTCGCGAACGGAGACCGCAAAACAGGGAGATGCCCCCGTGGACGCCTGCTGCGACTGCCCCGAAGCGCAGTGCTCGCCAGGGTTCTGGAAGTCGTGGTCCATGTGACCGTCCGTCACCACCGCGAGAAACGCGCCCCGCACCCCGGCGACGCCGTGCCCTGCCTCGACAGGGCCTCCCAGGGCGACCACGGCACTGGTCGACAGGTGTCCCTTGGCGCTCTCAACAGTGGCCCCGTGCGCGAGGAGGAGGCCGAGCAGCAGGACGGCGAAGGTCAGCACGCGCACCGGCCCCGAGTGAAAGCGAGCCCGCGCGGTGCGCCAGGGTGACCAAGCCGTAACCATGCCGTGATGCTAGCGGGTCGACGGCAGTGATCCACCGACTCCCCCGGGACATCGGGCCAACGCGCCACACGAATGGCCTATTCACCCCGGTCCTGCTGATACTCCAGCCGGTCCTACGCCCAACTCAACCTGGAATGACGGCAGTTGTACGGAGAACGCGCATCCTGGCCTCGATCCCGTACCTCCCGGCGGACGGTGGACGGGCGCGCTCGATGCCGATCCGTGCGTCACGGACGCGAGGCGGTTCACTTGTGCTGGATTTGTGAACACCCTGGGCCGGACCCGTCCATTGGAGGCCGTATCCGATCGGTAAGGTGTTCGCATGACAACCGGGGTTCGCCGCAGAATGGGAGTCGAGGAACGCCGGCGGCAGTTGATCGGCGTCGCCCTCGAACTGTTCAGCCGCCGCTCGCCCGACGAGGTCTCCATCGACGAGATCGCGTCGGCCGCGGGCATCTCGCGCCCACTGGTCTACCACTACTTCCCCGGCAAACTCAGCCTGTACGAGGCCGCGTTGAAGCGCGCGGCGGACGACCTGGCGGGCCGGTTCGTGGAACCGCAGGAAGGTCCGCTGGGGGCACGGCTGCTGCGGGTGATGCACCGCTTCTTCGACTTCGTCGACCAACACGGGCCCGGTTTCGCGGCGTTGATGCGCGGCGGTCCCGCGGTCTCCGCGGACGAGGTGCGCTCGAGCAACGCCTCGGCGACGAACGCTCTCATCGACGCCGTCCGACAGGCCGCGTACGTCGAGATCCTGTCGCATCTGGAGCTGGGCGTCGAAGAGGCGCCCGCCCGACTGGAGTTGGTGATCCGGACGTGGATATCGCTCGTCGAGTCGACCGCGCTGATCTGGCTGGACGGACGGCGCGTGCCGCGCGGTGAGCTGGAGGCGCAGCTCGTGCACGACTTCGCGGCGCTGGCCGCCGTAAGCGCCGCCTACGACGAGGAGATGGCCGCGCTGCTGCGCCGGATGCTCGAACAGGAGCCCCCCGAGGGCCCGTTCAGCGACCTGGTCGCACGGCTCATCTCGCTCGCGTCCTGACGCCTGTCGTCAACCGGGCTCAGTTGTCGAACTTCCGGTAGGAGTCGTCGAGTTCGCGGACCTCGACCGAGGCGTGCAGGGCGAGGCCCTCGATCGGCTTCACGTGGGCGCGCACCAGTTCCAGTACCGATTCCGTCAGCTGGGCCTTCGTCGCCACCGTGCGCCCGGTGAGCATGCCGATCCAGACGTGCACGATCGCGTGGCCCTCGTTGTCCGCGCCGACCGTGGCGTCCTCGGTACGACGGAACTGCGTCTTGCAAGCCTCGGGCTTCGCCTTCGCCGTGGCGACGACCTCCTCGTGCAGCGCGAGCGCGAACGCGCGCCGGTCGAAGGACTCGGCCAGCGAATCCGAGTAGTCGACGGTGATCTGCGGCATGGATCAAACCCCTGTTTCTACGACTGGTGCGACTGGTGCGATCTGGACGACGGCACGGCCACCACACCCTAACCTCAGGCCTGATCAGCGAGCCTCAGGGCCAGCATCGCGATGTCGTCCTCCCGGTCGTGGCCGAAGCTGTGCAGCAGCGTGTCGCACAGGGCGTCGAGTCCAGGCAGCGCGCCGGAGGCGGCGGCGCGCAGGTGTTCCAGGGAGTCCGCGAGGTCGGTGCCCCGGGTCTCGATCAGGCCGTCGGTGACCATGAGGAGCCGGTCGGTGGGTTCGAGGAACAGTTCGGCGGGCGGCGGATGGGCGAGGCCCACACCGAGCAGCGGGCCCGCCGCCTTGGCGTAGTCGGCGTCGCCGGTGTCCCGGATGATCAGCGGCGGGATGTGACCGGCGTTGGCGATACGGGTGCGTCCGGTGGCCGGGTCGACGAGTACCAGGCAGACAGTGGCCGTGATCTCCGGGTGATAGCGCTGGAGCATCCGGTCGAGGCGCTCGGCGAGCACGGCCGGGTCACTGTCCTCGACGCTGTAGGCACGCAGCGCGTGCCGGATCTCGACCATCACGGTGGCCGCGTCCAGGGAGTGCCCGACGACGTCGCCGACCGCGGTGAGCACGCCGTCGTCGGTGCGCAGGGCCGCGTAGAAGTCGCCGCCGATCTCGGCGTCCCGGGACGCCGGCACGTACCGGACCACGACGTCGATGCCGGGCAGTTCGGGCAGCCGGTCGGGGCGCGGCAGGAAGCTGTGTTGGAGGGTGAGGGCGACATTGCGTTCGACCTGGTACATGAGCAGCGGTTCGGCGGCGAGGACGGTGGCCTGGGCGAGCCGGGCCAGCAGGGACTCGTTCTCGGGGTTCACCCTGCGCATCCCGCGGGTGGGGGTGGCCAGGCACACGGAGGCCCTGCCGTCCTCGGTGGGGATCAGTACCAGGCGGGCGTCGTGCTCCACGCCCGGCCGGAAGAACCCGGCGGGCCACAGGGGCGCGGGCACCGTGGTGATCTGTACGCCGCTGTGCCCCCGGGTGAGGCGCCGGAGCAGGCCCGCCACGACGCGGTGGGCGCTCTCGTCCGGCATGGCGAGCGAGGTGCGGTTCCGGGAGGTCGCGCGGTACAGCTCGTCGTCCGGGCCGAGGAAGAACACGGCGGCGGGCGAGCCGGTGAGCCGGGCGGCGCCCTCGGCGGCGGCGTCGGCGAGGTTCTGGAGGGAACGGGCCCCCTGGATGGTGAAAATCGTCTCCGACAGCAGGTTCAGCCGCCGCGCCAGCGCCTGGTCGTCGGCCCGCAGCCGCGACGCGCGCACCGCGGCCCGCAGCACCGAGTCGATCTCCTCGGGCTCGGCGGGCACCCTCAGATAGGCCTCCCCGCCCGCGTCGAGTCCGTCGCAGCGGGCGCCCGGGGCCACGGCGGAGGCGGAGAAGTGCACGACGGGCAGGCCGGCCATGTGCGGCCTGGCCTTGAGCCGGCGGCACAGCTCGACACCGCTCATGTCGGGCAGGTTCACGTCGATGAGGGCCACGTCGGGCAGGATGCCCTTGCGCAGCCGTACGTCGAGTTCGGCGAGCGCCTCGTGGCCGCCGGCGACCGGGACGACCTGGTAACCGGCGCGGCGGAGCAGGGCACTCATGGCGTACCGGCTTGCCGCGGTGTCGTCCACGACGAGCACGGTGATGTCGGTCCACTTGCCGTTGCTGTCCATCCGCCCGCCCTTGGACACACCGATGGGGCAGACCGGGGGTCCGCGTCTGCCCCACCAAAGATATGCCCTTCTCAGGAGGAGCGGGAGAACACCGCGACGGTCCGGCCCGGAACGGCGAACGTGCCCGATTCCCGTTCGTACGCGGCCGACTTGACGACCGGGTCCGCTCCGGCCCGCAGGACGGGGTGCAGCGCGTACGAGGTCCCGGCGAGCGAGCCGATCCGCAGCTCCCGCCGCTCGGGTGTCGCGTTGAACACGAGGACGAGATCGCCGAGTTCCATGGTGATCACGCCGGGTGTCTCGTCCTTGCCGGACAGCGGGAAGGAGAGCCGCGACTGCACCTGTGCGGCCGTGTCGAGGGAGAAGTCGCGCTCCGACGTACGGATTCTCAGCAGGTCCTGGTACGCGGCGGAGGCGCCCCGGATCTGCGGGCAGCCGACCCTGACGCCGGTCAACAGGGGCTTGGCGTAAGGCCACTTGGCGGCGTTGTCGGCGGCCATGGGCAGCCCGCGTCCGAAGCCATTGCCATTGCCGTTGCCCTGGCCATTGCCGCCGCCGCTGTCGTCCGCGCAGTTCCAGTGGATGGCGTTGAACCAGTCGCCGCTGTCATAGGAGTTGCGGTCGAGGGACTTGGAGCGCAGCAGGTCGCTGCCTGTCTGGGAGAGCGCCGGGCCCTGCGAGAGGGTCGCCGTGGCCAGGGCGAGGACCTGCATACGGGCCCGGTCGGCGGCGCTCGTCGTGGCGGGCAGCTTGAAAGCGAGCGCGTCGAACAGCGACTCGTTGTCGTGCGCGTCGGTGTAGGCGAGGGCGTCGCCGGGTGCGTACGCGTAACCGGCGGGCCCGCCGTTGTAGTCGACCTGGGCGCCGGTGACGTCCCTGCCGTCGGTGTCGGTGAAGCGGTAGGCGGCGAGGTTGCCGGTCAGGCCCACCTTGATGAGGTCCTGGTAGTGCAGGAGGCGGGCCCTCTGCTCGGCCGAAGTACCGTTGCTTGCCGAGGAGTTGGGGTCGGTGTACAGCCCGGACGCGAAGCCCTGGACGCCGGGGTCCTCGTCGAAGGGGCCGCCGCCGCGTACGGCGTCACGGGCCCGGTCGGAGAAGGTCGCGATGCCCGTGCCCGCCATGTTCCGCTGGGTGGCCTGGACGAAGCGGGCGTCGTCGGCGACCTCGCCGAAGTTCCAGCCCTCCCCGTACAGGATGATCTTCCTGCCGTCGACGCCGTCCTTCTTGGGGGTGAGCGCGTCGAGGGCCTTCCTGACCGCCAGGATGTTGGCCTTCGGGTGGTGGCCCATCAGGTCGAAGCGGAAGCCGTCGACCTTGTACTCCCTGGCCCAGGTGACGATCGAGTCGACGACGAGCTTGCCCATCATGGTGTTCTCGGGCGCGGTGCCCGCGCAGCAGGTGGAGCTCGCGACCGAGCCGTCCGCCAGGAGCCGCTGGTAGTACCCGGGGACCACCTGGTCGAGGATGCTCGTCTTCGCCTGGCCGCCGGCGGGGGTGTGGTTGTAGACCACGTCCATCACGACCCGCAGCCCGTCGCTGTTGAGCGACTTCACCATCTCGCGGAACTCGGCCGTGCGCCGCGTCCCGTCCGGGTCGCTCGCGTACGAGCCCTCCGGGACGGTGTAGTGGTACGGGTCGTAGCCCCAGTTGTACGCGTCCTTCGCGGCGGTCTTCGCGACGCACGCCTGCTGCTGGTCGGAGTCGGCGGCGTAGGCGGACAGGTCGCAGTCGACGCTCGCCTGGTCCGCCTTGCGCTCGGGGATGGTCGCGATGTCGAAGACGGGCAGGAGGTGGACGTACGAGGTGCCCGCCTTCGCCAGTGCGCGCAGGTGCTTCGAGCCGTCGCTGTCCTGGTCGGCGAAGGCGCGGTAGGTGCCTCGGTCCTTCGCGGGCACGGTGGTGTCGGCGACCGAGAAGTCCCGGACGTGCAGTTCCTGGATCCGGGCGTCGGCGAGCGGAACGGCCTTCGGCTTGGCGTACGACGTCCAGCCGCGCGGGGCCAGGGACGTGTCGCCCAGGTCGACGACGAGGCTGCGCTCGGAGTCGGCGGTCAGGGCGACGGAGTACGGGTCGGTGACACGGTTGGTGACGACCTCGGCGACGCTCGGGGCCCACACCTTCACGACGTACCGATAGGGCTTGTTCTTCCAGGACTTGCCGCCGGTGACGGACCAGACGCCGGTGGTGTCGTCGCGCTTCATGGCGACCGTGGAGCCGTCGAGGTCGAGCTTCACGGACTGCGCGGTGGGTGCCCAGACGGAGAGGGTCGGGCGGCCCTTGTGGAAGGTGGGGCCGAGGTCGGCCTTCGACGCGGCGGCGTAGAGATCGTCCAGTACGCCGGCGATCTGGACGCCCGTCGCCCCCAACACCGCCCAGTTCGAGGCACGTTGGGAAGCGACGAGCTGGCCGCGCAGGGCCTCGCGGACCCGGTCGCGGTCGCGGGGGTCGACGGACCAGGCGGTGTACGAGGCGAGGTGCGGGAACTTCGTCTTCTGGGCGTCGGTGAGGGTCGACCTGATGAGGCGGAGCCAGTGCTCGTCGGTGCTGGTGAGCGTGCCGTCCTTCGCGGTGATCGAACCGGTGCGGGAGTACAGCAGTTGGGTGGAGGCGGCACTGTCGTCGCCGTTCCACGCGACGGTGTTCCGGTCGATCCAGACCGCCTTGGAGGTGGTCAGGTCGAGGGCCGCCGAGCTGCCGGCGGGCTGCGGGAGCAGGTACTTCTCCTGACCGTTCAGGAGCCACACCTCGTGGCCGTCGGCCTTGAGGTCGAGGGTCTGGTCGGTGGGGAGGTCCTTCTCGTCGCCCTTGTGGATGAGGTAACTGAGGCTGGTGGCACCGTTGTTGAGCGGAACTTCGTAGACCGCTCCGTAGGCGTCGAACCGCACCGGCTTCAGGGGCTTGGCCCAGTCCGTGGGGTTCGCGGCGCCGGACCAGACGTGCAGGCCCCAGCCGTCGTAGTCGCCGTCGGCGCGGTGGTAGTGAAGGACCGCCTTGGTCGGGTCCTGATCGGGATAGTCGGCGGTGGGCTTCCGGGTCAGTACGGCTTCCTTGCCCTGCTCGGCCCAGATCTCGCCCGTCTTCGTGACGTCGATCGAGCGGTCGGCGGAGACGTCCTTGGTGCCGTCCTTGTCGATGACGAGGTAACTGACGCTGGAGGCACCGGACTTGAGCCGGACGTGGGCGAAGGCGCCGTACGCGTCCCGCCCGACGAAGTCGTGGCCCGCCGGCCAGGTCGTGCTCTCGCCGTCGGCGAGGTCGCCCCAGGCGTACAGGCGCCAGTCGGTGTAGTCGCCGTCCGCGCGCTTGTAGTGGACGACCGCGTAGTCGCGCGAGGAGGCCGTGGGGACCTCGGGGGCGGGCGGCGTGCCCGTGCTGGAGGCCGCCGTGGCGCTTGCCGTGTGTCCGGCGCGGTCGATCACCACTGCCTTGTAGCGCAGGGGTGTTCCGGGAGCGACGTCCTTGGCGATGGTCTGGGTGACCCGGTAGGGCGCGTGGTCGGCGGTGCCGAGGGTCTGCCACTTGCCGTTGCCGGTCTGGGCGGCGAAGACGACGCGGTCGAGCCCGCCGCCGTCGACGTCGGCGGTGATGTCGACGGTGCCGGTGGCGCCGGTGGGCGGGGCGGTGAG
>NZ_LGDW01000032.1 GCF_001280005.1 Streptomyces sp. NRRL WC-3618
GGTTTGTTTCGCCCCCGCCGCCCCTACCCGTCCCGTCCCCAGGGGGCTGTGCCCCCTGGACCCCCCTTCTGCCTGGACGGCCTCGTCCTCAAACGCCGGACGGGCTGAGGGGGCGAGACCTGGGCTGAAGAATCAGCGCGGGCGGGCGGGCGGGAAAGAACGTCGGGCTGGCCGGGTCTGGAACCGCAAGTGGTTCCCTCCGGGGGAATACGTCCCTCCGGGCCCGTGCTGACCCTTCCGGAGGTACGACGATGACTACGGCCGACCAGCAGCAGTACCGCACGGAGCACGACTCCATGGGTGAGATCCGTGTCCCCGTGCACGCCAAGTGGCGGGCCCAGACCCAGCGTGCCGTGGAGAACTTTCCCGTGTCGGGGCAGCGTGTCGAGCGGGCCCATATCGAGGCGCTCGCGCGGATCAAGGGTGCCGCCGCGAAGGTCAACGCCCGGCTCGGGGTGGTCGACAAGGACATCGCCGACGCGATCCAGGAGGCCGCGGAGGAGGTCGCCGGCGGGGAGTGGGACGAGCACTTTCCCGTGGACGTGTTCCAGACCGGTTCCGGTACCTCGTCCAACATGAACGCCAACGAGGTGATCGCGACCCTCGCCAGTGAGCGGCTCGGCAGGGACGTACACCCCAATGATCATGTCAACGCGTCGCAGTCGTCCAACGACGTGTTCCCCTCGTCCATCCACATCGCCGCGACCGCGGCCGTCACCCGCGAGCTGATCCCCGCCCTCGACCACCTCGCCGACGCTCTCACCCGCAAGTCCGAGGAGTTCGCCGACGTCGTGAAGTCGGGGCGTACGCATCTCATGGACGCCACGCCCGTGACGCTCGGGCAGGAGTTCGGGGGGTACGCCGCCCAGGTGCGGTACGGCGTGGAGCGGCTGCGTGCCTCGTTGCCACGGCTTGCCGAACTGCCCCTCGGTGGTACCGCCGTCGGGACCGGGATCAACACGCCGGCCGGGTTCTCCGCCGCCGTGATCGAGGAGGTCGCCCGCGCCACCGGGCTGCCCCTCACCGAGGCCCGCGACCACTTCGAGGCACAGGGGGCGCGGGACGGGATCGTCGAGACCAGTGGGCAGCTGCGGACTGTCGCCGTCTCGCTCACCAAGATCGCCAACGATCTGCGGTGGATGGCCTCCGGGCCGCGTACCGGGCTCGCCGAGATCAGTCTGCCCGATCTGCAGCCGGGGTCGTCCATCATGCCCGGCAAGGTCAATCCCGTGATCCCGGAGGCCGTTCTGATGGTCTGCGCGCAGGTCATCGGCAACGACCTGACCGTCACCACCGCCGGTGCCGCCGGGAACTTCGAGCTCAATGTGATGCTGCCCGTCATCGCGAAGAACGTTCTCGAGTCGGTGCGGCTGCTCGCCAACGTCTCGCGGCTGCTGGCCGATCGGACGGTCGACGGGATCGTCGCCCATCGGGAGCGGGCGCGTGAGTACGCCGAGTCCTCGCCCTCCGTCGTCACTCCGCTCAACAAGTACATCGGGTACGAGGAGGCCGCCAAAGTGGCCAAGAAGGCGCTCGCCGAGCAGAAGACGATCCGCCAAATCGTCCTGGAGGGTGGGTATGTGGAGCGTGGTGACCTCACTGTGGAGCAGCTCGACACGGCGCTTGATGTCCTGCGGATGACGCGCCCGTAACGTCACCCGGCCACTGGCGTGAACCGTGGCACGCACCGCAGCGTCACGTGCCCGGGGCACCTAATATCTCTCCATGACAGACGACGGAGCGTTGAGACGAGTGGAAGCGGGCCGGTCGGCGGCGTACTGGTCCGCCGGGAGTCAGATCCTGTGGCGATACCGTGAGAACTCCGGGGACCGCTTTCACATCGTGCGTCCCGTCACCGTCGTACGGGACGATTCCGAGCTGCTCGCCGTGTGGATGGCACCGGGCACCGAGTGCGTCAAGCCGGTGCTCGCCGACGGCACGCCCGTGCACGTGGAGCCGCTGGAGTCGCGGTACACCAAGCCCCGGACCGTACAGCGCGACCGCTGGTTCGGCACCGGGGTGCTGAAGCTGGCGCGGCCCGGGGAGCCCTGGTCGGTGTGGCTTTTCTGGGAGCCGGGCTGGCTGTTCAAGAACTGGTACGTGAACCTGGAGGAGCCGCTGGTCCGTTGGGCCGGCGGCGTCGACTCCGAGGACCACTTCCTCGACATCACCGTGAATCCCGACCGGAGTTGGGAGTGGCGTGACGAGGACGAGTTCGCGCAGGCCCAGAAGGCCGGGCTGATGGACGCCCAACTCGCCGAACGTGTAAGGAAAGCGGGGCGGTCGGCGGTCGCGGTCATCGAGGCGTGGGGGGCGCCGTTCGCGGATGGCTGGCAGCACTGGCGCCCGGATGCGTCCTGGGCTGTACCGTCACTGCCGGAGGACTGGGACCGTACGCCCGCGCACATGTCGTCATGAGACCCTTGATGCGCCCCCGGTGCACAACCGTAGGATCGTCCTCCGCAAGGGCGCACTACCGTAACTCCCGGAACATGCGCTGAGCCTGACCATACGTCACCGAGGGGCGGCAGGACGTGAGCGAGGGGCACGAGGGCAACACCGGTCCGGGCCGACCAGGGCTCGCCGGTGCGGCAGGAACAACCTCTGACCACGCCGGTTTTTCGTTCCTGGGGCACGTATTCCGGGTATCGGGAAGTCGGCGGGACCAACTGCGTGTACAGCGCGCAGCCCCGGACGGATGGATTCGACACGCGTGACGGAGCAACCCACCTCGCACGAGCACCGTCGGCCGGACACGGGCCGACCGGACATCCCCGCGGACACCCGCGGGGCGCTTCCGCGTTCCTCGGAGGCGGCGGCCCTGCCTCTGCCGAAGCAGACAACAGGGCAGGCAGGGGCCGCCGGTGGGCTGGAGGTCGCCGCCGGCTGTGTGACAGGCTCGGAGAGCCCCGAGACCGTCGGCGGCGTCGGCAGGGCCGCGCACGACGCGGGAACAGAGGCGGGAACAGGCGCGATGGCATCCAGCTCGGGTACTGGTACCGGTACGTCCGGCTCCACCGGCCCCAACTCCGCCGGTCCACCGGCCACTCCGGGCCCCGAGCACTCGCAGCCCGACCATCCGTCCTCGACCGAGCCCGACGCGCACCGCCCGCGTCCGGCGCCGGACAGCATCCCGGCCCAGCCGGACGGTGAGACGGCCCGCGCGGGCTCGGAGAACCACGCCACGGACCACCACGCGGGTGCGAGCGGCCCCGCCGAGGTGAACGGGTCCTCGGACAGCGCCGACCCGGCCACAGGGGCTCTCGCGGGCAAGGAGCGGCGTTCCGGGCAGGGCAACGCCCCGGGGACCCCGCTGCCGATGCGGCGGGACGGCGACCGGCTGCGGTTCGTCGGTGCCGCTACCCGGCGGATCGCCCGGGGCATCGACCTCGACGAGATCGTGATGGGGCTGTGCCGGGCCACCGTGCCGACGTTCTCCGACACGATCCTCGTCTATCTGCGCGACCCGCTGCCCGTCGGTGACGAGCGGCCCACCGGCCCGCTGGTGCTGCGGCTGCGCCGCACCGACCGGCTCCCGGCGGAGCGGGACACCGAGAACAGCTTCCTGGCCACGTCCGCCGTCCCGCAGCCCCCGCCCGAGCTGTCCCCGGTCAGCGCCGAACTGTGCGAGGTGCGTCCCGGCGGCGCGCTCGCCGAGGTGCTGCGCGGCGTCCGGCCCGTCTTCGCGGACGCGCCCGCCGCCCGCGCCGCCCTGCCGGAACTCCTCGGCGAGAGCTGCGACCTGGAGGTACCGGACGGTCAGCGCGCGATCCTCGCCCCGCTGCGCGGTCGGCGCCGGGTCATCGGGGCCGCGCTGTTCCTGCGCCGGCCGGAGCGGATCCCGTTCGAGACGGACGATCTGCTGGTCGCCGCCCAGCTCGCCACCCACAGCGCCCTCGGCATCGACAAGGCGGTGCTGTACGGCCGCGAGGCCTACATCGCCGACGAGTTGCAGCGCACGATGCTGCCGGAGACCCTGCCGCGGCCGACGGGTGTGCGGCTCGCGTCGCGCTATCTCCCGGCCGCCGAGACGGCTCGCGTCGGCGGTGACTGGTACGACGCCATCCCGCTGCCCGGCAGCCGGGTCGCGCTCGTCGTCGGTGACGTCATGGGGCACTCCATGACCAGCGCGGCCATCATGGGCCAGCTCAGGACGACCGCGCAGACCCTCGCCGGGCTCGACCTGCCCCCGCAGGAGGTCCTGCACCACCTCGACGAACAGGCCCAGCGGCTCGGTACGGACCGCATGGCGACCTGCCTGTACGCGGTGTACGACCCGGTCTCGCACCGGATCACCATCGCCAACGCCGGCCATCCGCCGCCCGTCCTGCTGCACCTGGGCGGCCGGGCCGAGGTGCTGAAGGTGCCGTCCGGCGCGCCCATCGGCGTCGGCGGTGTCGACTTCGAGGCCGTGGAGCTGGACGCGCCCGCCGGTGCCACCCTCTTCCTCTACACGGACGGGCTCGTGGAGTCCCGGCTGCGGGACGTCTGGACCGGCATAGAGCAGCTGCGCGAGAAGCTCGCCGCGACCGCCCAGCTGACCGGGCCGGACCATCCGCCGCCCCTCGAGGCGCTGTGCGACGAGGTGCTCGACATGCTCGGCCCGGGCGACCGGGACGACGACATCGCGCTGCTCGCCGCCCGCTTCGACGGCATCGCGCCGAGCGACGTCGCGTACTGGTATCTGGACCCGGAGGACTCGGCACCCGGACGGGCCCGGAAGCTCGCCCGGCGCGCCCTGTCCCGCTGGGGTCTGGAGGACCTGACGGACTCGGTGGAGCTGCTGGTCAGCGAGGTCGTGACGAACGCGGTGCGCTACGCGTCCAAGCCGGTCACCCTCCGGCTGCTGCGGACCGACGTACTGCGCTGCGAGGTCGGCGACGACGTGCCGCAGCTGCCCCGGCTGCGGCAGGCGCGGGCCACGGACGAGGGCGGGCGCGGACTGTACCTCGTCAACCGGCTGGCCCGGCGCTGGGGCGCGACCCGGCTGAGCACGGGGAAGGTGGTCTGGTTCGAACTGAACCGGACATGAGCGGTCACGGTCGTATGAACGAGGTCATGTGTACGAGGAAGGGCCCCCGGTGATCACCGGGGGCCCTTCCTCGTACGTGCCTACAGCCCGTTGCCCGGGTCGGGGGGAGCCGGGGGCGTGTCTCCTCCTCCGTCCGGCGGGGTCGGCGTCGGGGTCGGCGTCGGGGTCGGGGTCGGCGTCGGGGTCGGCGTCGGCGTCGGGGTCGGCGTCGGAGTCGGCGTCGGAGTCGGCGTCGGCGTGGGGGTCGGCGACGGCGTCGGTGTCGGGGTCGGCGACGGGGTCGGGGTCGGCGACGGGGTCGGGCTCGCCGTTGGCTTCACTCCCGCGCCCTGGGTGGCGTCCAGGTCGAACTTGGTCACCTTGCCCATCGCGCCGAAGGTGTACTCCGCCCAGATCTTCGCCGGGTAGCCACCGCCGTTGACCCGGGCGAAGCCTCCCGCCCCGTACAGCGGAACCTGAGTGTGGATCTTGGGATCCTCACCGAACAGACCTATGGAAGTGACAAGGCCCGGCGTATAGCCCGTGAACCAGGCCGACTTGTTCTTGTCGGACGTACCCGTCTTGCCGGCCACCTGCTGGCCCTTGCGGTTCTTCGCCTGGGCCACCGAGAGCCGGGCCGTACCGTCGTTGACCACGCCGGTCAGCACCGACGTGACCGTGTCGGCGGCCTCCCGGGTGACGACCTGCTCCCCGAGCGGGGAGTCGAACTCGACGGTACGGTCCTTGTGTTCGGCCGACTTCACGACGGCCGGGGTGACCTTGCGGCCGTGGTTGTCGAGGGTGGCGTAGACGCCGGCCATCTCCATCGGGCTCGCGCCCATCGTGCCCAGGGTCTGCGCGGGCACCGCCTGCAGCCCCTTGGTGTCCAGGCCGAGTTCGTCAGCGATCCGCATGACCTCGGACATCCCGACGTCGACGCCCATCTGCGCGAACACCGAGTTGATCGACTTGTTCATCGCGGTCTGGACGGTGACGTCACCGTAGTCCGCGTCGTCCTCGTTGGGCGGTCCGAAGCCGACCTTGTTGCCGTCGGAGACGACCTGCCGGCCGCTCGTGCCGTCGTAGACCGTGTCCGGGTTGATCAGATCGCCGTCCTGCGTACGCGCCGACTTCTCCATGGCCGCCGCGAGGATGATCGGCTTGAAGGTGGACGCGGGCTGGTAATCACGCCGGGTCGCGTTGCTGATGTAGTGCTTGAAGTAGTCGGTGCCGCCATACATCGCGAGCACCCGCCCGGTCTTCGGGTCGACGGACACCGCACCGGCCTGGACGTTGCCGTCGACCTTGCGCTTCTTCGCGTCGAGCTTGCTGGTGAGCTGGCTCTTGACGGCCTGCTCCAGCGCGGCCTGCTTCTTCCGGTCGATGTTGAGCGTGATCGTCCAGCCGCCCGCGTCGACCTGCGCCTTGGCGTCGTCGGCGTCGTCGGCCGTGCCCTTCTTGACGAGCTGTTTCGCCAGCTCGCTCTTGGCCGCCCCGACGAGGTAGCCGGTCTGGCCCTCCAGGCCCGGGGCGCCCTTCGGGGGCTTCGGCACCGGGAACTTCATGGCGGAGCGCGTGGCCTGGTCGAGCCAGCGCTCCTTGACCATGTTGTCGAGTACGTAGTTCCAGCGCGCGGTCACCAGCCTCTTGCCGGTGTCGGATGCGACCGCCCAGTCGTACTGGCTCGGTGCCTGGAGCAGCGCGGCGAGGTACGCGCCCTGCTCGACGGTGAGCTTCTTGGCGTCGACGCGGTAGTAGGCCTGCGCGGCGGCCTGGATGCCGTAGGAGTCGCGGCCGTAGTAGTTGGTGTTGATGTAGCCGGCGAGGATGAAGTCCTTGCTCTTCTCGCGGTCCACCTTCAGCGAGATGACCAGTTCCTTCAGCTTGCGCGTGACGGTCTGGTTCTGGTCCAGGTAGTAGTTCTTGACGTACTGCTGGGTGATCGTCGAACCACCCTGCTTGCCCTTGCCGGACAGCGTGTTGATCAGACCTCGGGTGGTGCCCTTGAGGTCGACGCCGGAGTCCTTGTAGAAGGACTTGTTCTCCGCGGCGACGAAGGTCCGCTGAACATCCTTGGGTACGTCGGCCAGGTCCACGATCTCGCGGTTGACCGTGCCGGTGCGGGCGAGGACGGTGCCGTCGCTGTACTTGTAGATGTTGCTCTGCAGCTTGGCGGCGTCGTTGCCCGCGGCGGGCACGTCGATCATCAGGTAGAGGACGATGAAGGCGCCCATGCCGAGCAGGATGAACCCGAAGAACGCGCCGAGGATCTTCTTCCAGGTGAAGAGACGGCGCATGAAACTCTTACCTTCCTTGCCGCCGTTACCGCCTTTGCCGCTCTTGGCGCGCGTCGCCGCCCTGCCCACCGCCCGGCCCAGGGTCAGGGTCGCCGTCGCGGTGCCGCCCGCGGTCCCGCCCGCGGTCCCGGCCCCGGTTTCGGCTCCGTTCTCGGGACCGGTCGACGCACTTCCGGTCGAGCGCTTGGGCGCCGCGCGGCGGCCACCGCGATGCTGCCGCGCTCGTCTCTCGTCCGCTCGTCCCATGGGTCGCTTCGCTCCGGTTCCTTCTTGTGTTCCGTCTCGTAGGTCACGCGGGTCCGTGACGTCACACAGGTTCGTGGCTCAGGTCAGCTCAGAAAAATAACACCGGCAGATATGACGACGAGATGCCGATCCCGCCTTTTTCGGACGTGACAATCAGCACCCGCCCCGATGGAACCGACTAGTGGGGGCTGTGGAAGGTTGCCGGGTGCGGTAAAGTGATATCACTTAGCTAGAACGTTGCTAGGTGCGACGACACCAGTCACGAAACGGGGGAACCAATCCATGACCACAGACCACTCCACCCACTCCACTTCGGCCGCCGATCTCGGCGTCGACCTGCCCGACATGCCCGACCCGCAGATCCGGGAGACTCCGGCCCACAGCATCGGCGGCGGACTCGCCCTGCTGCTGGGGCTGCTCGGACTCGCGGTCGGCGTGTGCATGGTCGTCGGCGCGACGACCGTCTCCGGCGGCGGGGCCAAGGCCGCGCTGATCGTCCTCGGCATCCTGATAGGCCTGTGCGCCTTCGTCGCCATGTGCGGCCTGAACATGGTCGCGCCGGGCGAGGCCAGGGTCGTCCAGCTCTTCGGGCGGTACCGGGGGACGATCCGGCAGGACGGGCTGCGCTGGGTGAACCCGCTCACCTCGCGCACGGAGATCTCCACCAGGGTCCGCAACCACGAAACGGCCGTCCTCAAGGTCAACGACGCCTACGGCAACCCGATCGAGCTCGCCTCGGTCGTGGTGTGGAAGGTCAAGGACACCGCGCGGGCGACGTTCGAGGTGGACAACTACGTCGACTTCGTCGCCATCCAGACCGAGGCGGCCGTCCGGCACATCGCCATCGAGTACCCGTACGACGCCCACGAGGAGGACGGGCTCTCGCTGCGCGGCAACGCCGAGGAAATCACCGAGAAGCTGGCCGTCGAGCTGCACGCGCGCGTGGCGGCGGCCGGCGTCCAGATCATCGAGGCCCGCTTCACCCACCTCGCGTACGCTCCCGAGATCGCCTCCGCGATGCTCCAGCGGCAGCAGGCGGGGGCGGTCGTCGCCGCGCGGCGGCTGATCGTGGACGGCGCGGTCGGGATGGTCGAGGCCGCGCTCGCCCGGATCACCGAGGACGACATCGTGGAGCTGGACTCCGAACGGAAGGCGGCGATGGTGTCGAACCTGCTGGTGGTGCTGTGCGGTGACCGCGCGGCGCAGCCGGTCCTGAACACGGGGTCCCTGTACCAGTGAGTGATTCCTCCGGGGGCGCGGCGGCCGAAGAGCCCGAGCGCGCCGCGCGTCGGCCGCAGCAGCAGCGCAAGCAGGTGCTGCTGCGGCTGGACCCCGCCGTGTACGAGGCGCTGGCCCGGTGGGCGGGGGATGAGCTGCGCTCGGCCAACGCCCAGATCGAGTTTCTGTTGCGGCGGGCATTGGCTGAGGCAGGGCGGTTGCCAGGGGAAGCGGGGCCTATTCCTCGGCGAGGGCGCCCCCCTGGGGGCTCCGCCCCCGGACCCCCGTCGGCCTGAAGGGCCTCGTCCTCAAACGCCGGACGGGCCGAGGATGCCCGCCCGGCGCCGAGATGCGCTCGCCCGGCGCCGGTGACAGAACTGTGACAACCGGCTCCCACCTGCGCGCTCACCGCCACCGATCGGCCATCCAGGTGATCTATGCACGGCAGGTATACACACCTCGTATACCTCGTGCGTATAGTCCTTCCCATGTCCATCGGTCACACCCTTCTAGGACTCCTGGAGTCCGGCCCCCGACACGGTTACGACCTGAAGCGGGCCTTCGACAACAAGTTCGGTCACGATCGCCCGCTGCACTACGGGCAGGTCTACTCGACGATGTCCCGGCTGCTGAAGAACGGGCTTGTCGAGGTCGACGGGATCGAAGCCGGCGACGGTCCCGACCGGAAGCGCTACGCGATCACCGACGCCGGGGTCACCGACGTACAGCGGTGGCTCGCCACACCCGAGAAGCCCGAGCCGTATCTGCAGTCGGTCCTCTACACGAAGGTCGTCCTCGCGCTGCTCACGCACCGCAACGCCGGGGAGATCCTCGACACGCAGCGCTCCGAGCATCTGCGGATGATGCGGATCCTTACCGAGCGCAAGCGCAAGGGCGACCTTGCCGACCAGCTCATCTGCGACCACGCGCTGTTCCATCTCGAAGCCGATCTGCGCTGGCTGGAGCTGACCGCCGCGCGTCTCGACAAACTCGCTCTGGCGGTGACGACCCGATGACTCCTCCGGCTGGTTCCCTGCTCGTCGCGGCCGACCTGCACAAGGCCTACGGCCCGACGAAGGCGCTCGACGGCGCCGAGTTCTCGATCCACCCCGGTGAGGTCGTCGCCCTGATGGGCCCGTCGGGGTCCGGCAAGTCGACCCTGCTGCACTGTCTCGCCGGCATCGTGCCGCCCGACTCCGGGTCCGTCATGTACAACGGGCGCGAGATGGCCGGGATGAGCGACGCGCAGCGCAGTCTGCTGCGGCGCTCCGAGTTCGGGTTCGTGTTCCAGTTCGGGCAGCTCGTCCCGGAGCTCACCTGCGTCGAGAACGTGGCGCTCCCCCTCCGTCTCAACGGGACCTCCCGCAAGGAGGCCGAGCGGACCGCGCTGTCCTGGATGGAACGGCTGGAGGTCGACAACCTCAAGGGCAAGCGGCCCGGCGAGGTGTCCGGCGGCCAGGGGCAGCGCGTCGCCGTCGCGCGGGCGCTGGTCACCAGTCCCCGGGTGCTGTTCGCCGACGAGCCGACCGGCGCCCTCGACTCGCTCAACGGCGAGCGCGTGATGGAGCTGTTCACCGAGGCCGCCCGGTCGACCAACGCGGCCGTCGTGCTCGTCACGCACGAGGCGCGGGTGGCCGCCTACTCCGACCGCGAGATCGTCGTACGGGACGGGAAGTCGCGGGACATGGAGCGCGTCATATGAGCGGGCAAGGGGGGCACCTTCCGCACGAGCGAGGCCGCGCGTGGGGGAGGACGCGGGACCTGGGCATGGGGGTCCGGTTCGCCTTCACGGGCGGGCGCGAGGGCTGGGGGCGGGTCGCCCTGACGGCCGTCGGAGTCGGGCTCGGGGTGGCGCTGCTGCTGCTGACGACCGCCATCCCGAGCGCGCTGGCGGCCCGGCACGAGCGCGAGACCGCCCGCACGGACGTCGTGTACGTCGACAAGCAGCCGCCGAAGGCCGACAACACAGTGGTCGTCGCCAGAGTCGACACGACCTTCCGCACAGACGACATACGCGGGCGGGAACTGGAACCCGAAGGGGTACGGGCACCCTTGCCGCCGGGGATCGACAGGTTTCCCGCGGTCGGGGAGATGTTCGTCTCGCCCGCTCTCGAACGGCTGTTGAAGTCCGGCGACGGCAAGCTGCTGCGGGAGCGGCTGCCGGACCGGATCGTCGGCACCATCGGAGACAGCGGGCTCGTCGGACCGGCCGAACTCACCTTCTACCGGGGTGGCGAGGGGCTCGCGGAGCATTTCTCCGGCGGTGTGGTGGGGCGGCTCACCCGGTTCGGGGATCTGCATCCGACGTCCGAGGGGATGGATCCCGTTCTGCTCCTCCTCACCCTCGTCGTCTTCCTGGTGCTTCTGATGCCGGTCGGTGTCTTCATCGCCACCGCCGTGCGCTTCGGCGGTGACCGGCGCGACCGGCGGCTGGCCGCGCTGCGACTGGTCGGGGCCGACGGCATGATGACCCGGCGGATCGCCGCGGGCGAGGCGTTCGCCGGCGCCGTGGTCGGGCTCGTCCTCGGCGCCGTCTTCTTCCTCATCGGCCGTCAGGCAGCGGCCTACGTCTCCATCCTCGACATGAGCGTGTTCCCGAGCGACCTGAATCCTGCGCCCGCGCTGGCAGTCCTGGTCGGGGTCGTCGTGCCGGTGGCGGCCGTGCTGGTCACCCTGTTCGCCCTGCGCGGTGTGGTGATCGAACCACTCGGTGTGGTGCGTACGGCTCGGCCCGCGCGCCGTCGCCTGTGGTGGCGGCTGCTGCTGCCGCTGGGCGGCGTCGCCGCGCTCTCCCCCATGATCGGGCAGGGCAACGACGCCGGGAATTTCAATGACTTCCTCGTCATCGCCGGTGTCTCGATGCTGCTCATCGGGGTGACCGCGCTTCTGCCCTGGGTCGTCGAGGCGGCGGTCGCCCGGCTCGGCACCGGCGCACTTTCCTGGCAACTGGCCGTCCGACGGCTTCAGTTGAGCAGCGGTACAGCGGCCCGCATGGTGAACGGCATCGCGGTGGCGGTGGCTGGGGCGATCGCCTTGCAGATGTTCTTCTCCGGGGTCGCCGGCGCCTACGAGACCCCGTCGAAGCAGGATGTCGCACGGGCCCAGATGGAGGTCGCCGTTCCCGACGGCGTCCCGCTCCTCCCGGCGGGCCGGCAGCTCACCGCGACCGAGGGCGTCCGGAAGGTCACCGTTCTTTTCTACGGTTCGGTGGGCGAGAAGGCCAAGTCCGCGCAGAAGTACGCCCAGGTGACCATCGGCGACTGCGCGGCGCTGCGTGAGGTGGGCCGGCTCCCCTCGTGCCGGGACGGCGACGTCTTCGCCGTTCAGGGTGCCGAGGAGGACACGGACACGCCCCTGCTGGTCAAACCTGGCCTGAAGGTGTGGGTCAGCCCCCGCAGTCTGGAGACCGAGAAACCGGCGGTCGCCTGGACGGTGCCGGCGGGCCTCAAGCAGGCCGACGTGCGCGAGGACCCGTCCGGGGGCACGAGCGGTGGCATCCTCGCCACCATGGGCGCCCTGCCCAAGGAGATCGCGGCGCAGTCCTCCGGACGCATCTTCGTCAGCCTCGATCCCCGGGTGGCGGACGCCTCCGACCAGGTCCGCAACACGGCGGCGCGGATCGATCCCCTGGCGGATGCCATGACCTGGGAAGCCACCAGCCGCACGAGGCAGTTCAACTCGATCCGCACCGGCCTGTTCGTCGGCTCCACCTGCGTCCTGCTGCTGATCGGGGTGAGCCTGCTGGTCTCCCAGCTGGAGCAACTGCGCGAGCGCCGGAAGCTGTTGTCGTCCCTGGTCGCCTTCGGCACCCGGCGGCGCACCCTGAGTCTGTCGGTGCTGTGGCAGACGGCGATCCCGGTCGGACTGGGGCTGCTGCTGTCCACGGGGGTGGGGCTGATCCTGGGCGTCGTCCTGCTGAAGATGACGAGCAGGGCGATCGGCGTCGACTGGGCCGCCGTACTGACGATGAGCGGCATCGGCGCGGGCGTCGTCCTGCTGGTGACGGTGCTGAGTCTGCCGCCGCTGCTGCGGATGATGCGCCCGGACGGCCTGCGTACGGAGTAGCGCCTCCCGCCCGCGGCCGCCGCACAGGCCCCTCCCCCGGACCTCGGTTTCCTGGGAAGGGGCCTGTCGGCGCTCCGCTCGGCGGAGATTCAGAGGCTGTACTCCTTGACCACCCGCCGCACCTGCGCGAAGAGCATGCCGACGTTGACCGCCTTGCGGCAGACGACCACGGCGACGACGTCCTGCTGCTCGTTCAGCCGTACGAACAGGTGAGTGAGGTTGTCGCTGTTGACGAGGATCTCCTGGAAGAAGTGCTGGTCGCTCTGGACGCCCCGCCGTTCCTTGAACACGTCCTCGATCATCGCGACCGTACGGCCCTGGAACAGGTCGAGCGTCGCGCCCGCCAGCAGGTCCAGCACCTCCGGCGGATGGTTGTCGACCGTCTCGTACGAGAGCAGCATCCCGGTGGCCATGTCGACCACCCCGGACGCGACACACTCGGGGGCATCCGTACGGAGCGCCTTGACCAGGCTCATGACCTGGTCGGAGAAGCCTGCGGTCATGCGTTTCGTCCCCATCCCTTCCTTCACACTCCTTCGGTCGCGACGGCGGGATCCGTCGCGGTGAGGATCGAGCCGATACGGCGCAACGCCGGCTGGGTCGCGCGGTGCAGCCGCTCCAGGTCGACGCCCTCGTCGCCGAGTACGACCATCAGCGCGGTGTCCCCGACGGCGTAGAACGCGGCACAGCCCTGGCTGCCGTAGGTGACCGTCCGGCGCAGGGTGCCGCGGCCGGTCGCCTCGGCGGCTCTGCGCGCGAGGCCGAGTCCCGCGGCGGCGATGGCGGCGAGCCCCTCGGGGTCGATCGACTCCGCGGTGTCCGCCGCTATGAGCAGTCCGTCGGTGGCGGCAATCGCCGTGTCGGTGATTCCGTCCACTTTTTCGCGCAGGTCGCGCATTTCCATGGCCAGCGCTTTGTGGTCCATGTACTCAACTCCCCTATGAACTCAATGAACTTCTATGAACTTCCATGATTTCTGCGGCCCGTATGACTTCTACGCCTTCTACTACTTCTACGGCTTCTACGTATTTCCATGAGTTCCGTTCCGCATTCGGAAGAACCCTTTCCAGCTCGTCCCGCGCTTTTCCGGGGCGAGAGATTCGGTGATGCCACTGGCGCCGGGTTCGCGGCGGGGCAGTGCGGGAGCGGGGGCCTGCGGTCGAGGCGCGGGGCGTGGTGCCGGTTGCGCGTCGGAGGCGAGGACGGCGGCCAGCGTGGTGACGACGGCCGGATCGACGTACGGAGGCGGCAGCGGCGGAGGTGGCGCCGGCGGGGGCTGCGGCGGCCTGCGCTGCCGCAGCCCCTCCGCCGGCACCCGTACGACCGGGAGGGGCCCGGCCCCCTCGGCGCACTCCAGCAGCCCGGCCCCGGCCATCCGGGCCACCTCCACCGTCACCGTGTACACCCCCCGACCGGTACGGAACGCCAGGTCACGGGCGGTCCGGCGGCCGTCGGCGTGGGCCAGCAACTCCTGCTGTACGGGGGTGAGTCGCCCCTCATCGGCCGCGTCCGTCGCCGCGATCGGGCTCGGGCGCTCACGGTTGGGGCGTACCGGGTGGGGCAGGGCGGCGAGGGCGGCGAGCTTCCGGTTGGCGTCCTGGAGGAGGCGCACCGGCCCCTCGCCCACCGGGACGGGGGCGAGCGGCTCGGCCCCGGGGTCGCGTTCGCAGGCGTCCACCCGGCCGGCGACGACCGCGAAGACGGTGTCCCGTAACGCCATCATGCAGACGACGCGCAGTTGGACGGCGCCCGTGTACCCGTGCCTGATCAGTTCCGCGGCCGGCCAGCGCGCTCCCCCGGCCTCCCGTACCAGCTCGGCCCACTGCTCCCCGCTGATCCGGCGGGAGCGCAGCAGCAGCGCCTCCGGGCCGGGGGCGCCCGGGCTCTCGGCGGCGACCACGAGTCCGCGCCGGAAGTAGAACGTCCCGCCGGGACTGCCGGCCGCGCGCAGCGCCCCGGTGTACTCCTCGCGACCGCAGTCCGCCAGGGAGTTCAGCAGCAGTTCGTAGCCGATCCGGCCGAGGGAATCCGGGGACTGGGAATCCGGGTACGGGGAATCCGAGGACCGGGAGTCAGGGGACCGGGAGTCAGGGGACCGGGAGTCAGGGGACCGGTTGCCGGGGGCGGATACGGAATCGCGGATGACCGACATCACTCCCCTTGCCCTTACCCATCGGCATTTCGCACATACGCCTGACGCGTAGCACTGAGGGGGTATGTGTATCAGTCCGGGCGCATATTCAGACCGGGGTCTTGTCACCTGACGGAAGTTGAGTTCTCTCGCCGCCCAACGTTCGTTGTTCGACGCTCATTTGATCGAACGGTCACCTGTTTAGTCGCCCAACACCCTTACGGGCAACGGCCGCAGCGCCTCCCGCAGAGCGGCCGCCAGTTCCTCGTACTCCGTGCCCCGCACAGCGCCCGCCCGCATCGCGAGGCCGATCCGGCGGGTCGGGGCCGGGGCGGCGAAGCGGCCGGTGCGGAGCTGGTCGTCGCGGTCCGCCTCGACCTTGACGGCGATGTGCGGCAGCAGCGTCACACCGAGGCCGCCGGCGACGAGCTGGACGAGGGTGGACAGCCCGGCGGCCGTGGCGGTGACCGGGGCGTCCGCGCGTCCGGCGTCGCGGCAGATGTCGAGCGCCTGGTCGCGCAGACAGTGCCCCTCGTCGAGGAGCAGCAGGTCGAGCTCGCGCAGCGCCTCGCGCGGGATGTCCGTGCGCCCGCCGAGGGAATGACCGTGGGGTGTGACGAGTACGAAGTCCTCGTCGAACAGGGGGAGTTCAAGGATGCCGGGCAGTCCGGCCGGGACGGCGATCAGCAGCAGGTCGAGGCGGCCGGTGCTGAGTCCGTCGAGAAGGCCGGCGGTCTGCTCCTCGTGGACCTGGAGGTCGAGGTCCGGGTAACGGTCGCGGACCAGGCGCAGGACGGTGGGCAGGAGATAGGGCGCGACGGTCGGGATCACGCCGAGCCGCAGGGCTCCGGTGAAGGGCGCGCGCACGGCCTCGGCCTCCGCCATCAGCGCGCCGACCGACTCCAGGACGGCCCGGGCGCGTACGGCGAGCCGCTCACCGGCGGGCGACAGCAGCACCTTGCGGGTGGTGCGCTCCACCAGGGTGACGCCGAGGGTCGCCTCCAGGGCGGAGACGGCACCCGAGAGGGCGGGCTGGCTCATGCCGATCGCGGTGGCGGCGTCCCGGAAGTGCAGGTGCTCGGCGACGGCGACGAAGGCGCGCAGCTGGGCGAGACTGGGGCGGCGGCGCCCGTCGGTGTTCTTGGCCGCGGCCATACCCGTACTCCCGACTGATAGTTTTCGTGGATCAACCTGGCAGAGTGTAGTGACTCTTCTGATCAATGAGGGTGACTGGGTATGGGCCTCGCGGAACTGAAGTCGGCACTGCCGGACTACGCGGCGGACCTGCGCCTCAATCTGGAGAAGGTCGTCGACGGCTCCGCGCTCACCGGGCAGCGGCTGTGGGGCACGGTGCTGGTCTGCGCGATCGCGTCCCGCTCACCGCGCGTGCTGCGCGAGTTGGGGCCGGAGGCAAGGACGCGTCTGTCGCCGGAGGCGTACACGGCCGCCCGCTCGACCGCCGCCGCGATGGCGATGAGCAACGTCTTCCACCGCACCCGCCATCTGCTCTCCGACCCGGAGTACGGGCGACTGCGCGCCGGTCTGCGAGCGAACGTCCTCGGCGACCCGGGCGTCGAGCGGACCGACGTCGAGCTGTGGTCGGTGGCGGTGTCGGCGATCAACGCCTGCGGCGCCTGCCTGGACGCGCACGAGCGGGTGCTGCGTACGGCGGGCGTCGACCGGGAGACGGTACAGGCGGCGTTCAGAATCGCGGCGGTGCTCCAGGCCGTGGGCACGACACTGGACGCGGAGGCGATCCTCGCCGGGGAGGGGTGAGGGTGGAGCGGGTGCCGGACCGGAGGCGCTGAGACGCCCACTCGCGCCGATCTGTCGTCGGTGCCTCCTGCGACTCGGTCCGCCGGACAGGGCCCGGCGGCCGGCGGGGGTGACTGGACGTGGTGGCGACCTTCGCCGAGCAGGAGTGGGGGCCTCGCCCACAACTTGATCCGCCGGACTGGGCCGGTGGTCGGCGCGGGTGACTGGACGCGGTGGCGGCCTGGGCCAGGCAGGAGTGGGGGCCTCGCCCACAACTTGATCCGCCGGACTGGGCCGGTGGTCGGCGCGGGTGACTGGACGCGGTGGCGGCCTTCGCCGAGCAGGATGAGGCCCCCTTGCCCACCGGATCACACCGCGCACCGCACCCCCAGCCGCGTCGATCGGGCGCCTCTTTCCGCGACTTGGGCCGCCGGGCGGGGTCTGCCTGTCGGTGCGGGTGACTGGACGCGGCACGTGGTACGTCCGACAATGGGTGAACCCTCACTCCGTTCGTCGCCGCCTTCGTCGTACCGGCCCGCGAGGACCGTGTTTCTCCGTTTGAGGGAGCCACCCGCAATGACCGTCGTCCTGGTGCTGATGGCCGCCGTCGCCCTGACGGCCGCCGCTGTCCTGCCGCGTGTGCTGACCGGGGCCGGCTGGCCCGACCGGGAACCGGTGCTGGGGCTGTGGGTGTGGCAGTGCCTGGTCGCCACCGTGCTGGTGTGCTGCCTCGCCGCGCTGCTGCTGGGCGCGACGGCCGCGTTCGGCACCGTACGGGTCCACGCCTTCGCGCCGGCGCCGGACTCGGTCACCGCCGCCTATCAGCTGGGGCGGGCGCCCGTCTGGCTCACCGTACTGACGCTGCTGCTGGCCTGCGGGGCGGCCTGGACCGTCGCCATGCTCGCCCGGGAACTCGCCGAAGCACGCAGGCGGCGCCGGCTGCGGCGCGTACATCTGCGGGAGCGCGCCCCGGACCTGCCCGCCGGTTTCCCGGCCGCCCGGGGGCCGCTGCTGGTTCTGGAGGACGAGTATCCCGACGCCTGGCTGATGCCCGGCTCAACGCCCCAACTGGTCGTCACCACGGGCGCGTTGCGCAGGCTGTCGGACCATGAGCTGGACGCCGTACTCGCCCATGAACTCGGTCACGCCCGCGCCCGCCACGACTGGCTGCTGCATCTCTCGCAGGCACTGGCGAGCGGCTTCCCGCGCGTTCCGGTCTTCACGCACTTCCGGGACCAGACGCACCGCCTGGTCGAACTGGCCGCCGACGACACGGCTTCCCGACGCTGCGGTCACCGCACCACCGCGCTCGCCCTGATCGAACTCAACCGGCACCGGGGCGTGTTGTCCTGCGCCTGCACACGCGGGCAGCTGGGCGACCGCGTCGAACGCCTCCTCGCGCCGCCGCCACGCCTGGACGCCCCCTATCGCGCCGCCACCCTCCTGGCCGCCACCCTGGCCCCACTGATCCCCCTGCTGATCGCGTTGGCCCCAGCCCTGAGGATCCTCAACTGACCGCGCTCTGAAGGGCCGCAGGGCTGTATCGATCTGCGGCTCTGCCGCGGGGCCCGACCGGCGACCACGAACCCGCGGGCTCCACGCGGCCCGGCAGCCCACAGACCACTCGGCGTGGCCAACCGCCCTACGAGGGCGAATCCGACGGCGGCGGCCCCTGCTCAGCCCGCACGGCGCCCCGTTGGGACGTGGTCAGCGCGATGTCCACCGACGTCGCTCCGCGCGGCTGCGGCGCCTGGCGCAGCCCCGCCGTCTCCTGGGTGTGGGCCTGGGAGTACGCGCGCAGATAGCCGACGACCGTGTTCGTCACCGCCACCAGCGGTACGGCGACCACCGCGCCGCCGATCCCCGCCACCATGCTGCCCGCCGCCACGGAGAGCACCACCGCCAGCGGGTGGACCCGGACCGCCCGGCCCAGGATGAACGGCTGCAGGACGTGCCCCTCGATCTGCTGTACGGCCAGCACCACCGCGACCACCAGCACCGCCGTGAAGACGCCCTGGGTCACCAGCGCCACCACCACCGCGAGGGCGCCCGAGGCGACCGCGCCGACCAGCGGGATGAAGGAGAACAGGAAGATGAACACGGCCAGCGGGACGGCCATCGGCACGTCCAGGAAGTAGAGGCCGAGGCCGATGAAGATGGCGTCGATCAGAGCCACTATCACTGTGCCCCGCACATACGCCGTCAGCGTGCGCCATGCGCGCGGACCGGCGCCGGCGACACCGGGACGGGCCGCCGCCGGGACCAGCTTCAGCGTCCACTCCCAGATGCGCTTGCCGTCGTAGAGGAGGAACAGGGTCGAGAAGGCGGCCAGCAGTATGCCGGTCAGCGCCTCGACGATGACGGTGACGCCCTCCAGACCCGCCGACGTGATCGAGTCCGTGTTGGCGCCGATCGCCTCGCGCAGGTTCTCCGCGATCTTGTTGATCTGCTTGTCGGTGACGTGGAAGGGGCTGTTGAGCAGCCAGTTGCGCAGTTCGTCGATGCCGTCCTGGACCTGGTTGGAGAGCTGGTCGGTGTTCTCTATGACCTGCCAGGTCACGAACCAGCCGATCAGCCCCATCACGACGAACCCGAGGATCGCGGTGAGCGCGGTCGCGGGCCCGCGCGGCATGCCCCACCGGGTGAGGCGGGCGACCGTCGGCTGGAGCAGCGCGGTGATGAGCAGCGCCACCACGAAGGCGAAGACGACGAGTTGGACGGCGCTGATGACCCGCATCAGCACCCAGAGGGTGCCCGCGAGCACCAGCAGCCGCCAGCCCGCCTCGGCAGCGACTCGTACGCCCCACGGGACGACGGCGGCGGGCTCGGGCCGGCCGGCGACCGCGCCGGGACCGGTGAGGGTGGTGGTGGTCGCGGCGGAGGGAGACTGCTCGTGCCCGGAGCGGGGCTCCTGCTCGGGCCCGTGGCCGGGCGCGGCGGGTGGTGCGGGCGGTGAGGTGTCCGGTCGTCGCGATGGCTCGGTGCCGTGCGGCGGGCCCGCGTCGTGAGCGTGCTCCCTCTCGACCTCGGCCCGGCGTGCGTCCAACCGCTCGCCCAGCTCGGTCAGCCGGGCACCGGCCCGGCCGAGCCAATGCGGCATTCGCGACATGATCCGCCCTCGTCCCCCGTCTCTCCCTCTGCCCAACGCTTCCCCCTACAGCTCGCGAGCCACGGGAGCAGCGGTCCGTATCTGACCGTACACGGCCGAAGCCCCCCACCGAAGGACGGCGAGGGGCTCGGAAAGGTTGAGAGAACTGAGCGCAGTGGGCGCAGGAGGCCCAGCAGGCTTAGTAGTAGTGGTTGGCCTGCCAGAAGTTCCAGGCACCGCACGGGCTTTCGTAGCGGTCGTTCATGTAGCTCAGGCCCCACTTGATCTGGGTGGCCGGGTTCGTCGCCCAGTCGGCTCCCGCCGAGGACATCTTGGAACCCGGAAGCGCCTGCACGAGGCCGTACGCGTCGGAGCTGGGGTTGTCCGCCTGGTAGTTCCAGCTGGACTCGTGGTTCACGATGTTGCTGAAGCACTGGAACTGGTCGGCCGGGACGATCTGGCGCGCCATCTCCTGGACTTCGGCGATCGAGTACGAGGCCTGCAGCGGGAAGCTGGACGCGTCGCGCGTCGCGGAACGGCTGGCCGCCTCTTCCGCTTCCTTGCGCGCCTTGGCCTCGGCTTCGGCCTTCTCAGCGGCCTTCTCGGCAGACTTCTGCTTGGCTACCGCGTCCTTGGCGGCCTGCTTGCGCGCAGACTCCTCGGCGTTCTTCTTCGCGGTGGCGTCGGCGGCGACGGCCTGGATGTCTGCCTGCTGCGTCAGGGACGCGGTCTGCACCTCGGCCTGGGAACCCACGGGAATGTCCGTGAGCAGCGTGGTGTCGCCGACGAGTGCCTCAGCGTCGTGGGGGGTCCCGGTCTGGCCCGAGGCCACACCCGTAACTGCGCCGACAGCGGTGACCGCCGTGGCCGAAGCCACTGCCAGCCCCCGGACCGAAATCCGGCTCACACGGTTTCCTTCCAGCGTCGCCCGCTTCGGTGACCTTGGCGGACGCAATCTTGCCCCAAGACACTGGCCTCCCAACAGCGGGTCACGGGAGACACGGGCCCGGTGGGCAACTCCCTTGCGGGGAGCGCCGCGTGGTGCACGGGCGGCATACGACGGCGGTATGGAGTTGAAGGCGGCGCTTCTGTGGTGCCGTACTACTGGGGGTACAGATGTGTCGTATGCGGGGCCTGACAGGAATGAGACTCTGCCGTAACCGGACGCCGGGTGGCAATTCTGAGTTGCGTGTGAAAGCTCACACCTTGCTTGTCCCAGGTGATTTGAGGAAAGCCGCAGACGCGGAAGCGCCGCCCGGCTAGGCTCTTCGCCTTTGCCGGGCGGCGCCGATATCACCAACTCCCCTATTCACCCAACAGGGGTCAGATCTGCCCGTCCTCCAGCATTTCGGTCACCAGGGCGGCGATCTGGGAGCGTTCGGACCGGTTGAGGGTGACATGCGCGAAGAGCGGGTGGCCCTTCAGCTTCTCGACGACGGCCACGACACCGTCGTACCGGCCTACGCGCAGGTTGTCCCGTTGTGCCACGTCATGGGTGAGAATCACCCGCGAGTTGGCGCCGATCCGGGACAGCACGGTGAGCAGCACGTTCCGCTCCAGCGACTGCGCC
Source organism: Streptomyces sp. NRRL WC-3618 (assembly GCF_001280005.1). Lineage (GTDB taxonomy): Bacteria > Actinomycetota > Actinomycetes > Streptomycetales > Streptomycetaceae > Streptomyces. The sequence continues at coordinate 21,382 of NZ_LGDW01000032.1, forward strand.
TCGTCCACGATCACGAACGCGTCGTGGAGCGACCGGCCGCGGATGTGGGTGAGGGGCAGCACTTCGAGCATGCCGCGCGCGGTGATCTCCTCGATGACCTCGCGGCTGGTGACCGCGGACAGCGTGTCGAAGACCGCCTGGGCCCAGGGGCCCATCTTCTCGGACTCGGAGCCGGGCAGATAGCCCAGCTCCTGCCCGCCCACCGCGTACAGCGGCCGGAAGACCATCACCTTCTGGTGCTGCCGCCGTTCCAGCACGGCCTCCAGCCCCGCGCACAGCGCGAGCGCCGACTTGCCGGTGCCCGCCCGGCCGCCCATCGACACGATCCCGATGTCCGGATCGAGAAGGATGTCGAGCGCGATCCGCTGCTCGGCACTCCTCCCCTTGATACCGAACGCCTCGCGATCCCCGCGTACGAGGCGGACGTTGCCCTCGGCCGTGACGCGCCCCAGGGCCTTGCCGCGCTCCGACTGGATCGTCAGACCGGTATGCACCGGCAGGTCCGCGGCCTCGGGGACGTAGGCGTGGCCTTCGTCGAAGAGCAGGTCCACCTGCTCGCCGGCCAGGGTCAGTTCGGACATTCCGGTCCAGCCGGAGGAGCCCGTGATGGCCAGCTCCGCGCGGTACTCCTCGGCGAGGAGCCCGACGGACGAGGCCTTGATCCTGAGTGGCAGGTCCTTCGACACGACGGTTACGTCGTACCCCTCGGCCTGCAGATTGCGGGCGACCGCGAGGATGCGGGAGTCGTTGTCCCCCAGGCGATAGCCGCTTGGCAGCACGCTGGGGTCCGAGTGGTTGAGCTCGACACGGACGGTCCCACCCAACTCCCCGATCGGAATCGGGGCGTCGAGACGACCGAACCGGACCCGGAACTCGTCCAGCAGGCGTAGCGCCTGCCGGGCGAAGTACCCGAGTTCGGGATGATGCCGTTTGGCCTCCAGTTCCGTCACCACGACGATCGGCAGCACGACTTCGTGCTCCTCGAAGCGGTTCAGGGCGCCTGGATCGGCCAGCAGGACGCTGGTGTCGAGAACATAGGTGCGCCGGTCTGGCATACGGCGCTTTGTGCTGGTCACCACGGAAGGACGTACCCCCTCGGATGAGGTCGGGGAGCGACGAAGGAAATCTGGACCGGTCGACGGCCCCAATGCGCGGGCCGAGAACCGGCCCTCCGCCTGTTCGCCCGTGCTGTGACCACACGGTCGGGCTGGTGCAAAGGGCCTCCCGGGCGGACGGCCCCGTGCCGCCCGCTGAGATACGACGCCCGTGGTTCGGGTGTCGACCTGCTTGGTTTATGCCCTCGAACATCCCCGGCCATGCCACGCCGAACGGCGGCGCGCTGGTGAACTCCTCGTTACTTCCGTCCCAAAGGGGCGTTCCCGTCGCGCTCTCAGCTGCCGTAGCGCCGGTGACGGGCCGCGTAGTCGCGCAGGGCGCGCAGGAAGTCGACCTTGCGGAAGGCCGGCCAGAAGACCTCGCAGAAGTAGTACTCCGAGTGGGCCGTCTGCCAGAGCATGAACCCGGACAGCCGCTGCTCGCCGCTGGTGCGGATGACGAGGTCGGGGTCGGGCTGGTCGCTGGTGTAGAGGTGCTTGCCGATCATGTCGATGTCGACGTTCTCGGCGAGTTCCTCGAGTGAGGTGCCCTTGTCGTGGGCGTCGAGCATCATCGACCGCACGGCGTCGGCGATCTCCTGCCGACCGCCGTAGCCGATGGCGACGTTGACCAGTATCCCGCCCGCCACGTGCGCGGTGGCCTCCTCGGCCTCCTTGAGCTGGGTCTGCATCCGGGCCGGGAGCAGATCGAGGTTCCCGACGTGGTGGACGCGCCAGCGGCCGTCCGCGGCGAGGGAGGTCACGACGTTCTCGATGATCTCGAGAAGCGGTGCCAGCTCGTTCTGCGGACGGGTGAGATTGTCCGTGGAGAGCAGCCAGAGGGTGACGACCTCGACGTCCGTCTCGGAGCACCAGCCGAGGAACTCCTCGATCTTGTCCGCACCGGCCCGGTGTCCCTGGGCGGGGGTGGAGCCCGCCGCCTTCGCCCAGCGACGGTTGCCGTCCACGATGACGCCGATGTGCTTGGGCACCTGGTCGTGGTCGAGGTGGCCCTCCACCCGGCGTGTGTAGACCCTGACCAGCAGCCGGCGCAGGTTGTCGCGCAGCTTCACGTGTTTGTCAGCCCCTCCGTACGGATCGGACAGGCGCGGCCGAGCGCAATCCCTGGCCCGCGGTCCCTGCCCGTGTGGCGGTCCTCGGGGGTGGCGATCCCCGGAGGGGGAAGCGTACCGCTGCGCGGCGGGGGCTCTTGCGCGCGGGGGAACCGGGCCGCCGACCGCCCCGACTCCGCACTGACCGAGGGCGAGACCGGCGGT
>NZ_LGDW01000033.1 GCF_001280005.1 Streptomyces sp. NRRL WC-3618
AGGGAAACGCCCGGTTACATTCCGAACCCGGAAGCTAAGCCTCACAGCGCCGATGGTACTGCAGGGGGGACCCTGTGGGAGAGTAGGACGCCGCCGAACTCCTTTTATAGCTCCGGCTCTTGGGCACATGCCCGAGAGCCGGAGCTTTTTTGCGTTGAGGTAGGGTCAGGGGGCATCGTTGGCTTATTTCCCACAGGAGGCCCCCGGGTGGAGGTCCAGGAGACCCGCGTCCAGACAGACCGGGTCCTCACCATCCCGAACATCCTCAGCATGGCGCGCCTTGTCGGCGTACCTGTTTTTCTCTGGCTGATCCTTCGACCTGAGTTCGGCGGTCCGCAGAGTGACGGCTGGGCCCTCCTGGTGCTGATGCTGAGCGGGATCAGTGACTATCTGGACGGCAAGCTCGCGAGGCGCTGGAACCAGATCAGCAGTCTTGGGCGGCTACTTGATCCTGCGGCCGACCGGCTCTACATTCTCTCGACATTGGTCGGCCTCACGTGGCGCGAGATTCTGCCAATTTGGTTGACCGCTGCACTGTTGGCGCGAGAGCTGGTTCTGCTGGTGATGGTGGGGATCCTCAGGCGTCATGGGTATCCGCCGCCGCAGGTGAACTTCCTGGGGAAGGCCGCTACGTTCAACCTGATGTACGCCTTCCCCCTACTTCTGCTCAGTGACGGAAGCGGATGGCTCTCGTCACTCGCTGCTATTTTCGGATGGGCGTTCGCCGGATGGGGTACAACCCTGTACTGGTGGGCAGGAGTCCTCTACATGGTGCAAGTCCGCCGGCTGGTCCGCGCGGACGCCATGGCCGATTGAGCTCGCCGATTGGGCGACCGCAGTGGCTCGTTGGCCCGCTTCAGGAAAGTGCGGGACAATCTGGACGGGTGAAGTCGGCTAGACCGTCTCTTCAAGGAGGACGCTTCCGACATGAAGGCCGTCGTGATGGCCGGAGGCGAAGGCACGCGCCTTCGCCCAATGACCTCAAGCATGCCCAAGCCGCTCCTGCCCGTGGCCAATCGGCCGATCATGGAGCATGTGCTGCGGCTGCTCAAAAGGCATGGGCTCAACGAGACAGTCGTTACCGTTCAGTTCCTGGCCTCGCTCGTCAAGAACTACTTCGGTGACGGCGAAGAGCTCGGCATGGAGCTCACCTATGCCAATGAGGAGAAGCCACTCGGTACCGCCGGAAGCGTCAAGAACGCCGAAGACGCGCTCAAAGACGACACGTTCCTCGTCATCTCCGGTGATGCACTGACCGACTTCGACCTCACAGAGCTCATCAATTTCCACAAGGAAAAGGGTGCGCTCGTCACCGTCTGCTTGACGAGGGTGCCGAATCCACTGGAATTCGGTATCACCATTGTCGACGAGGAAGGCAAGGTCGAGCGCTTCCTCGAGAAGCCGACCTGGGGTCAGGTGTTCTCCGACACCGTGAACACCGGCATCTACGTCATGGAGCCTGAGGTCTTCGACTATGTCGAGGCCGATGTCTCCGTCGACTGGTCCGGTGACGTCTTCCCGCAGCTGATGAAAGAAGGACGGCTGGTCTACGGCTACATCGCCGAGGGCTACTGGGAAGACGTCGGTACGCACGAGAGCTACGTCAAGGCTCAGGCGGACGTCCTTGAGGGCAAGGTCGATGTCGAGCTCGACGGTTTCGAGATCTCACCCGGTGTGTGGGTCGCGGAGGGCGCCGAGGTACATCCCGATGCCGTGCTCCGCGGTCCCCTCTACATCGGGGACTACGCCAAGGTCGAGGCCGGTGCGGAAATCCGCGAGCACACCGTGATCGGCTCGAACGTCGTCGTCAAGAGCGGGGCCTTTCTGCACAAGGCCGTGGTGCACGACAACGTGTACATCGGCCAGCACAGCAATCTTCGCGGTTGCGTGGTCGGGAAGAACACCGACATCATGCGTGCGGCGCGGATCGAGGACGGGGCGGTCATCGGCGACGAATGTCTCGTCGGTGAGGAATCGATCATCCAGGGGAACGTGCGCGTTTACCCGTTCAAGACGATCGAGGCCGGCGCCTTCGTCAACACATCGGTGATCTGGGAATCCAGAGGGCAGGCGCATCTCTTCGGCGCCCGCGGAGTCTCCGGGATCCTCAACGTCGAGATCACACCCGAACTGGCTGTGCGCTTGGCCGGCGCCTACGCGACCACTCTGAAGAAGGGGTCCACGGTCACCACGGCGCGCGACCACTCCCGAGGGGCCCGTGCGCTGAAGCGGGCCGTCATCTCCGCGTTGCAGACCAGCGCCATCGACGTACGGGACCTGGAGAACGTACCGCTGCCGGTGGCGCGGCAGCAGACCGCGCGAGGGAGTGCCGGAGGGATCATGATCCGGACGACGCCCGGGGTTCCTGATTCCGTCGACATCATGTTCTTCGACGGACAAGGGGCTGACCTTTCGCAGGGGAGTCAGCGGAAGTTGGACCGGGTGTTCGCGCGGCAGGAGTACCGGCGGGCGTTCCCGGGCGAGATCGGGGATCTGCATTTCCCCGCGAGCGTGTTCGACTCCTACACCGGGTCGTTGCTGCGGAATGTCGACACGACCGGGATTGCCGAGTCCGGGCTCAAGGTCGTCGTGGATGCGTCCAACGGCAGTGCCGGGCTCGTCCTGCCCAGTCTGCTCGGGAAGCTCGGCGTGGATTCGCTGACCATCAATCCCGGGCTCGACGAGTCCAGGCCGACGGAGTCCGCGGATACGAGGCGATCCGGGATGGTGCGGCTCGGCGAGATCGTGGCGTCGGCAGGGGCCGCGTTCGGAGTGCGGTTCGACCCGGTGGGTGAGCGGCTTTCGCTCGTCGACGAGAAGGGGCGGATCATCGAAGACGATCGGGCGCTACTCGTCATGCTCGATCTGGTGGCTGCGGAACGGCGCAGCGGGCGAGTGGCGCTGCCGGTGACCACCACCCGCATCGCGGAACAGGTCGCGGCCTATCACGGGACACAGGTGGAGTGGACGACCACGTCGCCCGACGATCTGACCCGGGTCGGGCGGGATGAGTCGACCATCTTCGGCGGGGACGGCCGCGGTGGGTTCATCGTGCCGGAGTTCAGCAGTGTCTTCGACGGTTCGGCAGCCTTCGTACGGCTTATCGGACTGGTCGCCCGGACGCAGCTCACGCTCAGCCAGATCGATGCGAGGATTCCGCGGGCGCACGTCCTGAAGCGGGATCTGGCGACACCGTGGGCCGTCAAGGGCCTCGTCATGCGACGGGTCGTCGAGGAGGCCGGCGAGCGGTTCGTCGACACGACCGACGGAGTGCGCGTGGTGGAGACGGACGGACGATGGGTGATGGTCCTGCCCGACCCGGCGGAGGCTGTCACACATCTGTGGGCGGAGGGGCCTGACGACGCTTCCGCCCAGGCGCTGCTCGACGAGTGGTCCGCCGTCGTGGACGGTGCCGGACGCTGAATCGAGGTCCACGCGCGCGTGCCGGACAAGGTCCCCAACGGGGCCTGTCCGGCATGCCGGTGGGGCCGTTCGGAGGCAGTGGTCGCGACGTGGGACGATGTGCGGCATGCCGCAGCAGCCCCCCGTTCGGAGCATCCCCACGAGCCGTGCCCGCCCGGACGCGTCCATGTCGCTGCTCACCAATGTCATGGACCACAGTCTCGACGAGGGCTACGCCGAGGCCTCTGCCCGTAGGAACGCCGCGGGCGACGGTGGTCTGCCCAGGCCGCTGCGGGCGAAGCTGGGCCTTGGCGCCGGGCTGGTGCTCGCCGCTCTGGTGGTGACCGTGGGGGCAGCACAGGCGCGAGTGGCGGCGCCCGTGATCGCCAAGGAGCGCGAGGAGCTGATCGACCGCATCGACCGCGAGACCGAGGCGGCCGACAGGCTGGAAAAGACGGTCGACCAGCTGCGCGACGATGTGAGCGCCCGCCAGCGTGCGGCGCTGAAGTCGGTCGGCGTGGGTGGCCAGGCCGACCTGGTGGGCATCCTGTCGGGCGCGATCGAGGTGCACGGACCGGGCGTCAAACTCGTCGTCGACGACGCGAAGGAAGCCAGCACGGGTGCGGGCGGGGACGCACGGGAGAGCTCCGGGTTCTCCGACACCGGGCGGGTACGGGACCGGGACATGCAGCGGGTCGTCAACGGCCTGTGGCAGTCGGGCGCCGAGGCCATCGCGATCAACGGACAGAGGCTGACGGCCCTGTCGGCGATCCGGGCCGCGGGAGACGCGATACTGGTCGACAACAAGCCGCTGGTGCCGCCGTACACGGTGCTCGCGGTGGGGGACGGCAAGCGGCTGAGCAGCACGTTCCAGGACAGCGCCGACGGACTGTATCTGCACGCGCTGCAGGAGAACTTCGACATCCGGACCAGCATCTCCGTGGAGAGCGACCTCCGGCTGCCCGCCGCACCGAGCGTGATCGTACGTACAGCACAGCCGAGCACAGAGAAGGGCACATCGTGATCGCGGTACTGGGCCTCGTCGTGGGAGTCGTGGCTGGATTGTTGGTCCGGCCCGAGGTGCCGGCGGTCGTCGAGCCTTACCTTCCCATCGCTGTCGTCGCGGCCCTGGACGCCGTGTTCGGTGGTCTGCGGGCCATGCTCGACGGCATCTTCGTCGACAAGGTCTTCGTGGTGTCGTTCCTGTCGAACGTCGTCGTGGCCGCGCTCATCGTCTTCCTGGGCGACAAGCTGGGTGTCGGCGCGCAGCTGTCTACCGGTGTTGTCGTGGTCCTCGGTATCCGTATCTTCTCGAATGCCGCGGCGATCCGCCGGCACGTGTTCCGGGCCTGACGCCGATGAGTGACAACGACAGGAACGACGCGAGCGACAAGCGGGCCGAGGCGGGCGAGAGCCGGTTGCGTAAGGAACTCCCCCAGGAGGTCGCCGCCACGCCCTCTAAAGCTTCGGACGCCCCGACGGTGACTGCGGCGGTCGACGAGGAGCGCGAGCCGACCGTGACCGGCCGTCAGCGGCTGGTCCAAGGGCTGTGGCCGCCGCGGGTGACCCGGGCCCAGCTCATCGTCGCGCTGCTGCTGTTCGGGCTCGGATTCGGGCTCGCGGTGCAGGTCGCGTCCACCAGCGACAACGACGGTGCGCTGCGGGGTGCGCGTCAGGAAGATCTCGTGCGCATTCTCGATGAACTGGATGACCGTACGCAGCGTCTTGAGGACGAGAAGCAGGGTCTCGATGATCAGCGGACCGAGTTGGAGAACAGCTCGGACCAAGCTGAGGAGGCCCGAAAGCAGACGGTCGAGAAGGAGCGGCAACTGGGCATCCTGGCGGGCACGGTGGCCGCACAGGGGCCCGGGATCACGCTGACCGTCGAGGACACGAAGGGAACGGTCAAAGCCGACATGTTGCTCGACGCGATCCAGGAGTTGCGCGCGGCCGGCGCCGAGGCGATCCAGGTGAACGGTGTACGGGTGGTCGCGGGGACCTTTCTGGCGGACGAGGACGGTGGGGGAGTGAGCGTCGACGGGAACAAGATCGACACTCCCTATCGTTTCAAGGTCATCGGCAAGCCGCAGGACCTCGAGCCCGCGCTCAACATCCCCGGAGGTGTGGTGCAGACCCTGGAGAAGGAGCAGGCCACGGTTACCGTGGAGCGGGCGGCCAAGATCGTCGTGGACGCCTTGCGAGCTGCGAAGCGGCCTGACTACGCTCGGTCGTCCTCCGAGTGAACCGGGGGTGCATGAGGGCTGTCCAGGGAGGGCATGAGGTTGCGGGGGGTCGGCGCACCGAATGGGTGGTGCGTGGTGGAAACTGTCAGGCGGCGGCGGACGTTGTGAGGATGTCCGGGTCGACCGGTAGATGCAGTCAGGGTTCGTCCTGCCCCACGGGCGGGTCTGTTTCGGTCAAGGGGAATCGCCCGTGAAGTTGTTTGCGAAGTTGTTCGGCAAGAGCGCGCGAGAGGGCAGCAGCGACAACGCGACCGCCCGCCACCGCGCACAGCCTGACGCGGACGGTCAGCGTCCGCTGTTCAGGGACCAGGTCGGAGGTCCGGGCGGTGACGTTCCGGGAGGTCAGGGCGCGTCGTCTGTTGACCCTGCTCAGTCCGGGCGCATAGGTTTCGGGGAACCGTCAGCCTCAAGTACGGGTGGAGAGTTTTCCTCCGGTCCGTATGCGTCCAATGCCCCGGCGGGGCAGCCGCGGCAGGAGGATCCGTCGATGTCGGCCCTGGTGTGTACGAGGTGCGGTAACCGCAACGCGGAGAACAGCCGCTTCTGCTCCAACTGCGGCGCGCCGCTGCGGGCAGGTGTCTCCGCCGAGCGTCCGTCGGAGACGACGTCCACGATCTCCATCTCCGGAATCGAGGCGTACGACGCCGAGGTCACCGGTCAGACGCAGATGCCGATGCTGTCGCCCGAGGCGCAGGCCGCGGTGGACGCTCTGCCGCTCGGGTCGGCGCTCCTGGTGGTGCGCCGCGGCCCGAACTCGGGCAGTCGCTTCCTGCTGGACGGTGAGCTGACCACGGCCGGCCGTCATCCGCAGAGTGACATCTTCCTGGACGACGTGACGGTGTCGCGTCGGCACGTGGAGTTCCGGCGGGGCCAGGACGGCATGTTCACGGTCGCCGATGTGGGCAGCCTCAACGGCACGTACGTCAACCGTGAGCGGATCGACCAGGTCGATCTGTCGAACGGTGACGAGGTGCAGATCGGCAAGTACCGGCTGGTGTTCTACGCGAGCCAGCGGGGCTACTGACCCACCTCCGGACTGAGTCCGGGGGGACCCCCAGGGAAGGTCCATGCTTCAAACACCGAGCGGCGGTGCCGGGCACGGCATCGCCGCCGCGGACAGTGGGCTGATGAGCATCGGCACAGTGCTGAACGCGCTGCGCGACGAGTTTCCCGAAGTCACCATCTCCAAGATCCGTTTCTTGGAGTCGGAAGGGCTCATCGAGCCGCAGCGCACCCCTTCCGGGTACCGCAAGTTCAGTCCGGAGGACGTCGAGCGCCTCGGCCAGGTCCTGAGAATGCAGCGGGACCACTATCTGCCGCTGAAGGTGATCAGGGAGTACCTGGACGCCATGGAGCGCGGAGAGGCCGTACCGCTGCCCACTGTCGGCCGGCAGCGGGACGGTGAGCCGGATCTGGAGCCCGAGGGGCCCACGGCCGTCCGGATCGGCCGTTCCGAGCTGCTCGCCGCCGCGGAGATCGGTGACGAGGAACTCGAGGAGTGGCAGTCGTACGGGCTGGTCGCGCCGTTCCCGGACGGCGCGTACGACGCGGAGGCGGTGACCGTCGCCGCGCTCGTCGCCGAGCTGGGGCGGTTCGGGATCGAGCCACGGCATCTGCGTTTGATGAAGGCCGCCGCCGAACGTGAGGCCGGTCTGGTCGACCAGGTGGTTGCCCCGCTCAAGCGCCACCGCAATCCGCAGACCAGGGCCCTCGCGGAGGCCCGCAGCAAGGAACTGGCCGGGCTCACGGTGAAGCTGCACGCGGCCCTGGTGCGTATCGCGCTGGGAGTGCGGTAGCGCTGAGCGGAGGGGGTCGCCGGAGGGTGGATCGGTCGCCCGTTCCGTGCCCGACTACCCAAACGTCCCGGGCACGGCCTAGGGTTGCTGTGTGAACGAGCTCGATGTCGTAGGTGTCCGGGTCGAAATGCCCTCCAACCAACCGATCGTGCTCCTGCGTGAAGTGGGAGGCGACCGCTACCTTCCCATCTGGATCGGACCGGGTGAGGCGACAGCGATCGCCTTCGCTCAGCAGGGCATGGCCCCCGCACGACCGCTGACCCACGACCTGTTCAAGGACGTGCTGGAAGCCGTCGGGCAGGAACTCACCGAGGTGCGGATCACCGATCTGCGCGAGGGTGTCTTCTACGCGGAGTTGGTGTTCGCCAGTGGAGTCGAGGTGAGTGCCCGTCCGTCCGACGCCATAGCGCTGGCGCTGCGTACCGGTACCCCGATCTACGGCAGCGACGGGGTGCTCGACGACGCCGGGATCGCGATCCCCGACGAGCAGGAGGACGAAGTGGAGAAGTTCCGCGAGTTCCTCGACCAGATCTCCCCCGAGGACTTCGGGACCAACAGTCAGTGAGTTCTGACAGCGTCGGCTGTCGAGGCTCGGGCAGCCCCACGGACCCAGTGGTCCGTGGGGTCTGTCTTTTGGCCGAGGACGCCACGAATGATGGCAATTGCCAGCGGCGTGTGAGAGCGTCGTGCGGCCCTCGCGGAGCGCATTCGGCTAGCCTTTCCCCGCGGTGGGGTACGGGAAACCACTCCTAGGGTGATTATCACTCGGCGTGCCGAGTGTGGCGATCGTTGACGCGCCCCTGGGGACTGCCTACCGTCAAGAAGGCAGGTCAAGGACGGAGGTCGGCGTGAGAAGCAGCGGCGACGGTACGGCTGGGGGTGCCCCCGGACGCAATCTGGGGGAGAGCGGCCCGTACCCGCTTCACGGCAGCACGGCCGATCACGTTTCGCGGCGGCCGACGGCTGTAGCAGGCAGCGGAGGGGCGACATCCATGGCGTCCGAGGAGATCGGCTACCGCGGCCCCACGGCGTGCGCGGCGGCGGGCATCACGTACCGGCAGTTGGACTACTGGGCGCGTACCGGGCTGGTCGAGCCGAGTGTGCGGCCCGCCCACGGGTCGGGGTCGCAGCGTCTCTACAGCTTCCGGGACGTTGTGGTCCTGAAGATCGTGAAGCGCTTTCTGGACACCGGCGTCTCGCTGCAGAACATCCGTACGGCGGTCCAGCATCTGCGGGCGTGCGAGTTCAGCGATCTGGAACGGCTCACCTTGATGAGCGACGGGGCGACCGTCTACGAGTGCACGTCCCCCGACGAGGTGCACGCCCTGCTCCAGGGCGGACAGGGCATCTTCGGTATCGCCGTCGGTGTGGTGTGGCGGGATGTGGAAAGCGCTCTCTCGCAGCTGCACGGGGAACGTGTCGACACCGGCGAGACGCTGGTCGGGCACAACCCCACGGACGAACTGGCGCGGCGGCGCAACCGGGCGGTCTGAGCGGGGGCCTCGTCCTCCAGGGGCATTGTCAGTGGCGTAGGGCAGCATCGGAGATGTGAGAAACGCGCCCACGATCCTGCATCTCGACATGGATGCCTTCTTCGCCTCGGCGGAGCAGGCGTCCAAGCCGAGTCTGCGCGGGAAAGCCGTTGTCGTGGGCGGGCTCGGGCCGCGCGGTGTGGTGGCCACCGCGTCGTACGAGGCCCGGGTTTTCGGGGTGAACTCCGCGATGCCGATGGCCCAGGCGCGCAGGCTCGCGCCGAACGCCGCGTACCTCGTGCCTCGGGGCGCCTTCTACCGGTCGATCAGCGAGCAGGTCATGGGGCTTCTGCACGCGTTGTCGCCGCTGGTGGAGCCGCTGAGCCTGGACGAAGCGTTCGTCGATCTGGAGGCCGGGCAGGCGGCCTGGGACGAAGAGTCGGCGAGGCTGGCCGGGATCAAGCTGCGCGCGGACATACGGGCTGTCACGGGGCTCACCGGATCGGTGGGGCTCGCCGCCTCCAAGATGCTCGCGAAGATCGCCTCGGAGCAGGCCAAGCCGGACGGGCTGGTGGTGATCGAACCCGGGACCGAGCGGGCGCTGCTCGGGCCGATGCCGGTGCGGACCCTGCCCGGCGTCGGCCCCGCGACCGGCGACCATCTGCGGCGGGTCGGGATCAGTACGGTCGACGACCTGGCCGTGGCGGGTGAGGACGAGCTCGTACGGCTGCTGGGGAAGGCGCACGGGCACGCGCTGTACACGATGGCGCTGGCGCACGACGAGCGGCCCGTGGTGGCCGCGCGGGAGACCAAGTCGGTCTCGGTCGAGGACACGTACGACGTGGACATCCATGACCGGATCCGGGTGGGCACCGAGGTGGGGCGGCTGGCCGACCGGTGTGTGCGGCGGCTGCGGGGTGCCGGGCTGTCCGGGCGGACCATCGTCCTCAAGGTGCGCCGGTACGACTTCTCCACGCTGACCCGGTCCGAGACGCTCCGGGGGCCCACCGACGACCCCGCGGTCGTGCGCGAGGCGGCGGCGCGGCTTCTGGAGTCGGTGGACACCACCGGGGGCGTCCGGCTTCTCGGGGTGGGGGTGAGCGGCCTCGCCGACTACACACAGGAGGATCTGTTCGCCCAGGCGGCGGGGGAACAGGCGGCGCTCGAACCGGAGGGGGACGCGGAGCATGAGGCGGTCGAGGAGCGGGAGACGCCCGCGGAGTGGCGCTGGACCACCGGGCACGACGTACGGCATGCCGAGTTCGGGCACGGTTGGGTGCAGGGGAGCGGGCTGGGGCGGGTGACCGTCCGGTTCGAGACGCCGGACTCGGAGCAGCCGGGGCGGGTGCGTACGTTCCGGACCGACGATCCCGCGCTGGAGCCGGCGGATCCGCTGCCGCTGGTGGCCCTCGGGCCGCGAAGACCCGACGGTCCGGCCGGGGAGCCGACCGGTCAGATGTCCTCCGTGCCCGCCAGCCTGCCGAAGTCGTGGTCAGGGAACGGGGGCGGGGGAGCCACGTCGAGGCCGTAGTGGCGGTAGAGCTGGAGTTCCTGTTCCGGGGAGAGATGGCGGCCCACGCCGAAGTCGGGAGCGTCCTTGATCAGAGTCCGCTCGAAGGGGATGCGCAGGCCCCCGTCGACCAGTTCGCTGGGCTCCAGGGGCACGAAGGCGTCCCTGCTGAACAGCCCGGTCCGTATGGCCGCCCACTCCGGCACTCCCGTCGCGTCGTCGAGGTAGATCTCGTCGATCGTGCCGATCTTGGTGCCGTTGCGGTCGAAGGCCTTGCGGCCGATCAGGTTGCGCGGATCGATGTCGGTCTGCACGGCGCCTCCGTAGGATCGCAACTCATCCGTAAGCACTACAAAAGAGCACATCCGGAAAGGCGGCCACTCGAAGGTGTGTGCGTTGACCCGCTGGTAGGCTGGCCAACGGCTGCTGACCCTGTGCGGGAGAGTCCTCCGGAACCTCGGAGGCGCCGAAGGAGCAACTCCTCCCCGGAATCTCTCAGGCCCCTGTACCGCACGGACGAGGTCACTCTGGAAAGAAGAGCGGGTGTCGACGGCTTCCGCTCTCACCGACGGTGAAAACCGGGACGTCAGCGCGTTGGCGACCCGGTGAAGCTCTCAGGTCGAGATGACAGATGGGGAGGCCGTTCGGGCACCCGTGCCGTGGTGCCCCTCGAAGGTCGCGACGACCAGGAGGCCTCCGTATGACCGCCCACCGCACTCCGCTCGCCGTACTCGAACAGGGAACGCCCTTCGAGCGACGTCATATCGGGCCCGACCACGAAGACCGGGCCAAGATGCTCGCGCAGGTCGGATACGGCTCGCTCGACGAGCTGACCGCCGCCGCGGTCCCGGACGTGATCAGGAACGCCGACGCGCTCGACCTGCCGGGGGCCCGTACCGAGGCCGAGGTGCTGGCCGAGCTGCGGTCGCTGGCGGACCGCAACCAGGTCCTGGGGTCCATGATCGGGCTCGGGTACTACGGGACGTTCACCCCGCCGGTCATCCTGCGGAACGTGATGGAGAACCCCGCCTGGTACACCGCGTACACGCCGTACCAGCCGGAGATCTCGCAGGGGCGCCTCGAGGCGCTGCTGAACTTCCAGACGATGGTCGCCGACCTCACCGGGCTGCCCACCTCCGGCGCCTCACTGCTCGACGAGGGCACCGCGGCCGCCGAGGCGATGGCGCTGTCCCGGCGCATGGGCAAGAACAAGAAGGGGCTCTTCCTCGTCGACGCGGACGCCCTGCCGCAGACCATCGCCGTGATCCAGACGCGGGCCGAGCCCACCGGCGTCGAGGTCGTCGTCGCCGACCTGAGCGCGGGCATCCCGGACGACATCGCCGGGCGCGAGATCAACGGTGTGCTCGTCCAGTACCCGGGCGCCTCCGGTGCCGTACGGGACCTGAAGCCCATCGTCGAACAGGCGCACGAGCTCGGTGCCGTGGTCACCGTCGCCGCCGATCTGCTGGCCCTGACGCTGCTCACCTCACCCGGTGAGCTCGGTGCGGACATCGCGGTCGGGACGACCCAGCGGTTCGGCGTACCGATGGGCTTCGGTGGCCCGCACGCCGGATACATGGCCGTACGCGAGCAGTTCGCGCGCAGCCTGCCCGGCCGGCTCGTGGGTGTCTCCGTGGACGCGGACGGGCACAAGGCCTACCGGCTCGCCCTGCAGACGCGTGAGCAGCACATCCGCCGCGAGAAGGCGACCAGCAACATCTGCACGGCCCAGGTCCTGCTGGCCGTGATGGCCGGTATGTACGCCGTCCACCACGGGCCCAAGGGGCTGCGGATCATCGCCCGGCGCACGCACCGGTACGCCACGATCCTCGCCGCGGGACTGACGGCGGGCGGCGTCGAGGTCGTCCACGGGGCCTACTTCGACACGCTCACCGCGCGGGTGCCCGGGAAGGCCGCCGAGGTCGCCGCCGTCGCGCGCGAGCACGGGGTCAATGTGCACCTCGTCGACGCCGACCGGCTGTCCGTCTCCTGCGACGAGACCACCACGCGGGCCCAGCTGGGCGCCGTCTGGGCGGCGTTCGGGATCGACGGCGACATCGAGGCGCTGGACGCCGAGGCCGAGGACACGCTTCCGGAGGCGCTGCTGCGCACCGACGAGATCCTCACCCACCCCGTCTTCCACCAGTACCACTCCGAGACCGCGCTGCTGCGCTACCTGCGTCGGCTCGCCGACCGTGACTACGCGCTCGACCGCGGAATGATCCCGCTGGGCTCCTGCACCATGAAGCTCAACGCGACCACGGAAATGGAGCCGGTCACCTGGCCCGAGTTCGGCCAGCTGCACCCCTTCGCGCCCGCGGAGCAGGCACAGGGCTACCTGACGCTCATCCGGGAGCTGGAGGAACGTCTCGCCGAGGTCACCGGGTACGACAAGGTGTCGCTCCAGCCGAACGCCGGTTCGCAGGGCGAGCTGGCCGGGCTGCTCGCCGTACGCGGGTACCACCGGGCCAACGGGGACGAGCAGCGGACCGTCTGTCTGATTCCGTCGTCCGCGCACGGGACCAACGCCGCCAGTGCCGTCATGGCCGGGATGAAGGTCGTCGTCGTCAAGACCGCCGGGGACGGTGAGATCGACGTCGAGGATCTGCGGGCGAAGATCGAGCAGCACCGGGACCAGCTGTCGGTGCTGATGATCACGTACCCGTCCACGCACGGCGTGTTCGAGGAGCATGTCGCCGACATCTGTGCCCAGGTCCACGAGGCCGGCGGCCAGGTGTACGTCGACGGGGCCAACCTCAACGCGCTGGTGGGGCTGGCCAAGCCGGGGCACTTCGGCGGGGACGTCTCGCATCTGAATCTGCACAAGACGTTCTGCATCCCGCACGGCGGCGGCGGTCCGGGGGTGGGCCCGGTGGGGGTGCGCGAGCACCTCGCGCCCTATCTGCCCAACCACCCCCTGCAGCCCGCGGCGGGACCCGAGACGGGCGTGGGGCCGATCTCGGCGGCGCCCTGGGGTTCGGCGGGCATTCTGCCCATCTCGTGGGCGTACGTGCGGCTGATGGGCGGCGAGGGGCTCAAGCGGGCGACGCAGGTCGCCGTGCTGAGCGCCAACTACATCGCCAAGCGGCTGGAGCCGCACTACCCGGTGCTCTACACCGGGCCCGGCGGGCTCGTCGCGCATGAGTGCATCATCGATCTGCGGTCGATCAGCAAGGCGACGGGAGTGAGCGTCGACGACATCGCCAAGCGGCTGATCGACTACGGCTTCCACGCGCCGACGATGTCGTTCCCGGTGGCCGGGACGCTGATGATCGAGCCGACCGAGTCCGAGGACCTGGGGGAGCTGGACCGGTTCTGCGAGGCGATGATCGCCATTCGGGGCGAGATCGAGAAGGTCGGTGCGGGCGGGTGGCCGGCCGACGACAACCCGCTGCGGAACGCGCCGCACACGGCCGCCGCGCTCGGCGGGGAGTGGACGCACGCCTACACGCGCGAGGAAGCGGTCTTCCCGGCCGGGGTCTCGGCGGCCGACAAGTACTGGCCGCCGGTGCGCCGGATCGACCAGGCCTTCGGTGACCGGAACCTGGTCTGTTCCTGCCCGCCGCTGGACGCTTACCAGGAGTAGTCACCCTCGGACATGCGTCGGGGCCGGTTCGCAGCAGCTTTCTGCGGGCCGGCCCCTTTTCGTCTGTTCAGCTGTCCGGGCAGTCGCTCCTGACGTCGCGGAGGCTGCCCTGTCCGCGGTCGTCAGACGGCCGTCATCGCGCGGTGCGGGGCGATGATCTGGCCGTCGGGCAGGAGCTCACCGGTGTCCTCGAAGAGAAGGACGCCGTTGCACAGCAGGCTCCATCCCTGTTCCGGGTGGTGCGCCATGAGGCGGGCGGACTCCCGGTCAGTGGAGTGGGCTGTCGGGCACGGTGGCTGGTGCTGGCACATTGGTGGGATCTTTCGCTCTGTCATGGAGGGTGCGATGGCTGTGGTGTCAGTCTTGCGGCTCGAAGCGCTGTTCATGGCCGCTCCCCGTTGTGATAAATCAGTCTGGACCCAGTGTTGCTCCACGGGCGCCAATCCGCAGGGATTTGGCCGCACAGCTTCTTACAGTTTGAAGACGCATCACCCGGGCGGCCGGTTCAGTCCAACTGGGCTGTCCCTTTGGGTGGTTCCTGCTGGCCGGATGGGGCTAGTCCGGACGGGGCGCAAACTCCCGATGGCTCGGACGAGCGCAATAGTGCGCGAAAGAGCAATGTGCCCGCCGCCGGGAATTCGGCGGCGGGCCACAGGGGAATACGGAGAGTTCCGTGTCGTGTGCGGTCAGGCGGGAGAACTGAGCAGCGGGGCCGGAGTCACCCGATGGGTCAGGAGCGGGAGCAGTTCGGCGACCCGGTGCGGACGGTGGGCGGCGATACCGGGCGGGGCCGGCGCCAGCGGTACGAGGAGGTCGGTCTCGGCGGGGTGGCCCTCGGCGCCGTCGGCGGTGATGTCGCCGTGCAGCCAGAGCGTGAGCATGTACAGCTCGGGGACGGACAGCAGTCGCGCCTGGTAGGGCTGTTTCATCGCCTCGGCCTGGTGCAGGGCTCGCTCGGTGGAGGCGATGTAGGGCCCTTCGAAGAAGTGCGAGAAGGCCCAGCCGTCGGGGGTCAGTATGGTCTCGGCGGCCGCCACCGCGCGGTCCCCGCCGCGGATCAGGAAGCGCCACCCGGTCAGTCGGCTGGTGGACGCCCCGGCGGGGGTGATCCGGTCCAGGACGTGTACGGGCAGCGGGAGCTCGGCGGTGATGGGTCCCTGGGCGGCGCGCAGGGACGGGGTGCGGGCCTCGCGGACGGCGGTGGGGGAACCGAGTGCCGTGAGGACGGTGCGCAGTGCGGGGGCGGGTGCCGAAGGGACATGCAGCGGCATGGTGGGACGCCTCTCATTCGACAGGCACGGTGGCGCGAGGGCGGGGGCGGACGGCGCTGTCAGCTCTCGGAGTCTCTCGGGTCAAAGAGGCGGGGCCGGGTGGGGCGACGGGGATACGGGCTGCCGTACGTCACCTGGGCGGCAGGACCCAGGGCTGGGCGCCGACTCTAAGCCTTGTTCCCGAGTTTATACGACACGTGTTCTCACTGTGTTTCGGCTAACTGTTTTCCGTGTGAAGAGCAAGGGCGTCTTCGGTCGGCGTTTGCGTGGTGTTTCTCCCGTTTCCCGGGCTGCCGTGCGGCGATGACCTCGGTATACGCGCCGGGACTGGTCGGCCAATTGTCGTCGGCGTTTCTCACGAGTTCGGGATTGCGCGAAACTGTCGGGGGTACACGGACGGGGCCGTTGTTTCGCGTCATGCCGGACGAATGTGCGCCGGTCACGTCGAGCAGCGTAGCGGGTGACGGAAACGCGTGGGACGTTATCGATCGCGTTGGGTGGGCATCATCCCCCGTGACCCGGGACATCAGCGGCCGGTCTTCGGCCTGCCCATTCGAGGAGGGACGCTTCCGATGGGGGAGAAGGTCGTGGCGGGGCAGCTTGAGCTGTCCGATCGCCGGTACTACCGCGGCAAGCTCCGGCAGTGTCTGACGGGGCTGGAGCGACTGCTGGCCGAGAAGCGGTTCGATCGCCCGAAGAATCTGCTGGGACTGGAGATCGAGCTGAATCTTGTCGGGCCCGACGGCATGCCGAAAATGATGAATGGGCAAGTACTGGAAAGGATCGCGAGCCGAGATTTCCAAACAGAACTCGCCATGTTCAATCTGGAAGTCAACATCGCCCCGCATCGCCTCGGTGGCCGCGTATTCGACCGGCTTGCGGAAGAGCTCCGCACGTCACTGGCATATGCTCACCGGAAGGCGAACGAGGTCGATGCCGGGATCATGATGATCGGCATTCTGCCGACGCTCGACCGTGACGACCTGGTCTCCTCCAACCTTTCCGATGTCGACCGCTACACCCTCCTCAACGACCAGATCGTGGCGGCCCGCGGTGAGGACTTCACGCTCGACATCGACGGGGTGGAGCGCCTGTCGTGCACGTCGAAGTCCATCGCTCCGGAGGCCGCCTGCACCTCCGTGCAGCTGCATCTCCAGGTCACTCCGGCGCGGTTCGCCGACGTGTGGAACGCGGCGCAGGCGATCGCCGCCGCGCAGGTCGCGATCGGCGCCAACTCGCCCTTCCTGTTCGGCCGTGAGCTGTGGCGCGAGTCGCGGCCCCCGCTGTTCACGCAGTCCACGGACACACGGCCGCCGGAACTGCAGGCACAGGGCGTACGGCCACGCACCTGGTTCGGGGAGCGGTGGATCTCGTCGGCGTACGACCTCTTCGAGGAGAACCTGCGCTACTACCCGCCGCTGCTGCTGATCTGCGACGACGAGGACCCGCTCAGCGTCCTCGACGAGGGGGGTGTGCCGAAGCTCGGCGAGCTCGTGCTGCACAACGGCACCGTGTACCGCTGGAACCGCCCGGTCTACGGCATCGCGGACGGGGTGCCGCATCTGCGGGTCGAGAACCGCGTCCTGCCCGCCGGGCCCACCGTCACGGATGTCATCGCCAACGCGGCCTTCTACTATGGGGCCGTCCGGGCGCTCGCCGACGAGTCGCGGCCCGTGTGGACCCGGCTGCCCTTCGAGGCCGCCGCCGCCAACTTCGACGCCGCCTGCCGGTACGGCATCGACGCCCGCCTCCAGTGGCCGCGGCACGGCCGGTTCGGCGGTACGGCGGAGGTCGACGCGGTGCATCTCGTACGGGACGAACTGCTGCCGCTCGCCGAGGCCGGTCTCGACGCGTGGGGTGTCGAGCCCGCGGACCGGGACCTGTACCTCGGAGTGATCGAGGAACGCTGTCGGCGACGGACCAACGGAGCGTCCTGGCAGTCGGCCACCTTCCACCGGGCGCTGGAGAAGGGGCTGTCCCGGGAGGCGGCGCTGGCGGCGACCACACGGCGCTACAGCGAGCTGATGCATCTCGGGGAGCCGGTGCACACCTGGCCGGTGGGGCTGCCGGAACCGGCGCCCTTGGGGTGACCCGCGCGGGGGCGCATGAGGCGTCCATGCTCCGAAGCCCAGGACCCCACCTGGGGCCGGACCTCCTGGTGGCACTCGGCGGCCGCGCCGCACGGGGGTCGCTCAGGTCCGTCTCAGATGGATCGGGCAAGCTGTGACATCCCACGACGGTGGTGTCCCTTCCTGTGAACAGCACACGCGGCGCAGCACAGTCATCTGAGCTGCATCGGCCGCATGGGCCGTAAGGCAGGGAAAGGGGAAGCGCGCCGGAAGCGGCGGGATGACGCAACTGGAGGCAGGAGTGCAGGTGGAGGCGGGCGCGGAGGCTGGTTCTCGTCCCGAGGAGCGGCCGTCGCGACGGATTTTCCGGGACGAGACGCTGTTGGTTCTGGGACTTTCGCTCGGCGCGAGCGGTGTCTCCGCCCTGATCAGCTTTGTCGGATCGGTCACGAAACCGGGCGGCCTCAAGGATCAGGCGGCCACCCTCAACGCCTCGGCGGCACCGGGCCGCCCCTGGCTGGATCTCGCCTGGCAGCTCTTCGGCATCACGACGGCGCTGGTCCCGGTCGCGCTGGTCGCGCACTTCCTGATGCGTGAGGGGGAGGGGCTGCGGACGCTGGGCTTCGACCGTACCCGGCCGTGGCCCGATCTCGGCCGTGGGGCCGCGATCGCGGCGCTGATCGGCAGCAGCGGAATCGCCTTCTACCTCGCGGCCCGTGGCTTCGGTGCCAACCTGACGGTGGTGCCGGAGGCGCTCCCCGAGGTGTGGTGGAAGTACCCGGTGCTGATCCTCTCGGCGGTGCAGAACGCGGTACTGGAGGAAGTGATCGTCGTCGGCTATCTGCTGCGCCGGCTGAAGCAGCTGGGGTGGACCCCCGGGACGGCACTGGTGGCCAGTTCCGTGCTGCGCGGGTCGTATCACCTCTACCAGGGCATCGGCGGGTTCATCGGCAACATGGTGATGGGGGTCGTCTTCGTGTACCTCTACCGGCGGTGGGGGCGGGTGGGCCCCCTGGTCGTGGCGCACTCGCTGCTCGACATCGGAGCGTTCGTGGGGTACGCGCTGCTGGCGGGGAAGGTGGGGTGGCTGCCCACCGCGTGAGCGGGCAGCCCGCCCCCTCCCCCTGCGTACGCCCGGTCAGTGCCCTCAGACGAGCAGCTCGCCGTCGATCGTCGTGACCGCTCGGCCGGTCAGCAGGGTGCGGTCGCCGCGGAGTTCCGTGCGGACCAGGCCGGTGCGGGCGGAAGCCTGGAGGCCGGTGAGGTCGAGGCGGCCGAGGCGCTCGGACCAGTAGGGGGCGAGGGCGGTATGGGCGCTGCCCGTGACCGGGTCCTCGTCGATGCCGATGCGCGGGAAGAAACAGCGCGAGACGAAGTCGTAGCCTTCGGAAGGGTTGTCGGCGCGGGCGGTGGCGATGACGCCGCGTTCCGAGTGGGCGGCCAGCGCCTTGAGGTCGGGGGTGAGTTCCAGGACCGTCTTCTCGTCGGCGACCTCGATCAGCAGGTCGTTGATGTTCGGGCCGGTGTCGAAGGCCGCGAGCGGCTCGGTGCCCAGGGCCTCGGCGATCCCGGCGGGAGGTTCGACAGGGGTGAGGGGAGCGGTCGGGAAGTCGAGGGTGATCGAGCCGTCCTCGTGGGGCGTCGCGCTGAGGACCCCGCTCAGGGTGGCGAATCGTACGGGCCCCCTGTGGGCCTGCGTGGTGTGCAGGACGTGGGCCGTGGCGAGCGTGGCGTGGCCGCACATCGCGACCTCGGCGGCCGGGGTGAACCAGCGCAGCGCCCAGTCGGCCTCGCCGCCTTCGGGCAGGCGGTGGGCGAACGCCGTCTCGGCGTGGTTGACCTCCAGGGCGATCCGCTGGAGCCGGGCGTCGTCCGGGAAGGCGTCGAGGAGCATGACGCCCGCCGGGTTGCCGGCGAAGGGGCGGTCGGTGAAGGCGTCGACGATTCGAATGCGCATGGGTTGACGCTAGACGGGCGGCGGGGTGGCGGGCCAAGGCCGATTTCCCGGTGCTGGACCTGGTTCGGCGGCCAACGGCTTCAGGCGGACCCCTCGCGGAGGGGCGGTGGAGTCCGCCGGGTGCGTGTGGTGCGTCAGGCTGCCGTCGGACGTACCAGGCCGGACTCGTAGGCGAAGACCACCGCCTGCACGCGCGCGCGTGCGCCGATCTTGGCGAGGATGCGGCTGACGTGGGACTTGACCGTCGTCGGTGAGATGGACAGCCGGGTGGCGATCTCGGTGTTCGACCAGCCGGCGGCGACCGCCGTCAGGACGTCGCGCTCGCGGCTGGTGAGCGCGTGCAGCTCGGATTCCCGTTCCGGCGAGCCGAGGGTGCGCTCCTGCCGGACGGTGTCGATGAGCGCGCGGGTGAGGGCGGGGGTGGTGACGGCGTCTCCGGCGGCCACGATACGGACGGCGGCGACCAGCTCTTCCGGGGTGGCGCCCAGGGGAAGGAACCCGCCGGCTCCGGCCCGCAGGGCCGCGTAGGCGTACCGCTCCTGGTCGGTGGGGGTGAGGACCAGTAGGCGCGGGGAGCGTGCCGCGACTCTCGCGGGTTCGGAGACCGGGAGCGGGGTGGGGGGCCGGCTGATGCGGCGGATGACGTCGACACCGTCCGTGTCGACCACGGAGCTGTCCATCAGCACGACGTCGGGGTCGAGGGCGGCGCTCATGCGCACGGCGTCGGCACCGCTCGCCGCCTCGCCGACGACGGTCAGGTCGGGCTCGGCCGCGAGGAGCATGCGCAGGCCGAGACGCTGCAGGGTCTGACGGTGTACGACGAGTACGGAGGCCATGGCGGCACTCTCCTTGTACGAAACCGTTTCGTTCAGTTGTTGGCGCCAGCCTAGCTCCGTCGCTATCGAAACGCCTCCGTCTCCCATGTGGTCTGGGTCACTGACCCGTCTCAATGAAGTTTGACCAGTCTCATCGGAGTTTGACCGGCCCGGTGAAGTCGCGCACCCGGCACGCTCACACCCCGAGAATCCCAGCTCGTCGTGCCTGCAGTTCGGAGCGGACGAGTTCGAGGAGGCGCCCCGACCAGTTGCGGCCTCGGCCGGCGTTGTCACCCCAGAAGGTCGAGTTCATGTCGTCGTAAATCACGGTGGCGTCCTCCGTCGCCAACAGGACCTCGGCCAGTTCGGGGTGCTGGTCGTACTTGGCACGCAGCAGGCGTGTCATGACGGCGGTTCGGGCGTGTTCCCAGCCCTCGCGGCGAGGGACCTCGGCCGCGAGCGTGCGCGCTGCGGCGGCGGTTTCCGCTGCCGCGATCGCGTGCCGGGCCTCCGGGGCGGCGACCGACAGGGCCCAGTAGGCGTGGGCGACGGAGGGGTAGTCGGCGTCTGCGACCGTGATTGGGGCAGGGTAGTCGTGGCGCAGGCCGAGCTTGCCGGGGTCGTCTACTGGCTGGGTCGGGAACGAGTGGTAGAGCTGGACGGCCGGGGCGTGCGGTGTCGCCGGTCCGTCCGCGGGAACGCGGGTGGCCCTCTCGACCCTCCAACGTGCCCGCTCCTCGAAGTACGCGAGGGCGCTGTCGTAGTCCTCCTGCGCGACCGTTCCGTCAAACGACAGGTAGGTCCGGCCGCCGGGCCCTGCCACCAGGACCCGCAGCGGCCAGTCCTTGCTGTCCATGTCGCCCAGCGCGTAGCGGCGCTGCGACTCGGGGACGGCCAGGAACGCCGCGCGGGCCGCGGCCCGGTTCTCCTCCGTCCGGTCGGCGAGGAAGACGTCGACGGCGGCCAGACAGCGGCCGGTCGAGTCGGGCCGACCGTTCAGCTGCTCGATGG
The DNA here is from genome assembly GCF_001280005.1 of Streptomyces sp. NRRL WC-3618. Lineage (GTDB taxonomy): Bacteria > Actinomycetota > Actinomycetes > Streptomycetales > Streptomycetaceae > Streptomyces. Next base: position 21,133 of record NZ_LGDW01000033.1, read on the forward strand.
CGTCGCGGACTTCGACGACCAGCAGCTCGGGCGTGAGCCAGCTCTCCGGCTCGTTGAACTTCCAGTCCGCCAGCTCGTGGGCGGAGGCCTCCCCGCCCTCCGGAAAGCTGGTGGCCACCCAGCCCGTGCGCAGCTTCTCCTCGAACTCCTCGACGGTGACCAGGCCCCAGCAGTCGATGAGTCCGTCGGCGTAGATGAAGAGGTCGGTGAGGAAGTAGTGGCCGCCGTTGCGGATGAAGGCGTGCCGCCAAGTTCCGGGTATGCGGACACCGTCCGCCGTGCGATGGGTGAGCCGGTTGCCGATCATCCTGGGATTGTGCCGCAGCGGTCACCGAGCAGACCGGGATTTTCCCCGGCCGGCGCCCCGTGCTGAACCCAGCGGTCGAACTTCGATGAGACGAACAGGGCGGTCGTCCATCTTCAGTGAGATCGGTGAACCTCCGCTGAGACAGGACATCGGTCACTTCTTTTCGGGGATTGTCGGGCGAGCTATTCCGATATATCGTTGACGCATCGCGACAGATCAACGACAACACAACGAATGGAGTGGTTTGCGATGCATTCCCATGGAGATGGCGGCCCCCGCGGTTTCGGGCGGCGTGGCTTCGAGGGGCGGCGAGCCGCCTTCGGGCCGTTCGGGCCCGGGTTCGGTGGGCCCGGCGGTCCTGGTGGTCCTGGCTTCGGTCCGGGTCCCTGGGGTGGGCGTGGCGGTCGGGGCGGACCGCGTGGCAGGGCGCGGCGCGGTGACGTCCGCGCGTCGATCCTGGCCCTGCTGAAGGACCGGCCCATGCACGGCTACGAGATGATCCAGGAGATCGCCGAGCGCAGCGCGGGTGCGTGGAAGCCCAGCCCCGGCTCGGTCTACCCCACCCTTCAGCTGCTGGAGGACGAGGGTCTGATCGCCAACGAGAGTGAGGGCGGCAAGAAGCTGTTCGCGCTCACCGAGTCCGGTCGCGCGGCGGCCGACGAAGGTCCCGACGCACCCTGGGAAGAGGCCGGGCGCGGCGTCGACTGGGAGGCGCTGAACGACATCCGCCAGGCCGGGTTCGGTCTGATGGAGGCCTTCGGCCAGGTCTGGAAGACCGGTACCAAGGAGCAGCGCGAGAAAGCGCTCACCGTGATCAACGAAGCGCGCAAGAAGCTGTATCTGATCCTCGCCGACGAGGACTGATGGGCCGCTCCCGGAGACCTGTCCGCCTCCGGCGGCGTGTCCTCCGTGTGCGCGGGCGTCCCGTGGAAGTGTCCGCGGGGCGCCTTTGCGTTGCCGTAGAGCGCTCGCGGTCGGGCTCAGCTCACCAGGCCGGCCAGTTTGCGCAGGGACTCGTTCAGGGCGGCCGTGCCCGAGTCCTTCAGCTTGCCGGCCATCAGGGAGACCGCCGCGCCGGTGAACTCGCCGTCGATACGGACCGTCGTGGCGTCGCCGTCGGGGGCGAGGGTGTAACGCGTGGCGACGGTCACCGCCATCGGGCCCTTGCCCCGAATGGCCAGCGTACGGGCGGACTCCAGCTCCGTGATCGTCCACTCGACCTCGGCCGGGAAGCCCATCAGCTTCATGTTCTCCTCGAAGGTGGCGCCGACCTCCAGCGCGGAGGGGCCGCCCTTCGGGAAGCTCGTGTGGGTCGCGTTCCACGCCCCGTACGCCGTCCAGTCCGTCAGCTGCGCCCAGATCTTCTCCGCCGGTGCCTGGATGCGTGCCTCCGCGCTTATTTCGGCCATGCGACCACCTCTGTGTCTCGGGCTGCGGTGCCGCGGAACGTATCCGTAAGAGCGGGAACAATCAATACTGACGAACCGTCAGAAAGAGCGGGGCGAACGGAAGTCGGGATGAACGGAACGAGGTCAGCCGACCCGCCGTATCACCGCCGCGTCGATCAGGTCCCACGCGCGCGGGAAGGGGCCTTCGTCGTGGCAGTGCCACGCCTCCCAGAACAGGTCGGCGAGCAGGGCGTTCTCCGGGGCGTACACCCGGTACACATACTGTCGGCCGTCCGTGGCCGGCAGCGCCACCAGCCAGCACCTGCTCTCCATGTTGGTCTGGGACGTGCGAGGGCCGGGAGCTGGTTGCGCCCGGAGCGCGTGGGGAAGGGTGCGCGCCCCTTGCGTCGACTGCGGGTCCGGGTGGCGTGATGTCATCCGTAAGGAGGAGATTCCGCACGCGACGCACACCCCACGTGGGACGGCGAAATGGTGCGTAGCGGGGATGACCGGATCTGCGGGGACTGATGGGGTAGGGGATGTGCAACCCCGTATTCCCCGGCAGTCGACCACTGAGCGCGACGGTGCCAACCGCGTCGACAACGATGCCAGGCTCACCCCTGAGCTGGCAGCGGTGGTCGCCGGTGCGCGCAGACGGGCGCTGCGGGACGGAGACCGGCAGATCGACACGGCCCACCTGCTGCACAGCCTCCTGGAGTCCGATCCCGAGGTACGTGTGGTGTTCGAGGGCGGCGACCCGCAGGTCGCGCGGCTGCTCGGCTATCTCGTGCAGCGCAGCATCGGCTACGGACTGCGCTGGCAGAGCTCGGTCGAGGACTCCGGGGCGCTGCCCGTGCTGCCG
>NZ_LGDW01000034.1 GCF_001280005.1 Streptomyces sp. NRRL WC-3618
TAACCCGATCCATGGATGCATGTCGTGTCAACGAACCAGCACCCGGACGGTCACCGCGCCTGGAGAGGAACTACGTGCACCTCTCAAGCAACGGCATTGGGCGTTGGCGCGGAAGTTGGTGGAAGAAGGAGTGCCCGGGGTGATCGTACGGGTGGACGACGGTCACGGAAGGCCCATCGAGATCTCCGAGCAGGCCGCCTGGACGAAGAAGGACCATCGGCTCCGGGCGGACGACGAGGTACGGGAAGCGTCCAACACCAAGACGGTGATGGCTACCCTCGTCCTGCAACTGGTCGCCGAGCACAGACTCGCCCTCACCGACCCGGTCGACAAGTGGCTGCCCGGCAAGGCGCGCAACGGCAGAGCGATCACCCTGCGCATGCTGCTCAACCACACGAGCGGGTTGTTCGACTACACCGAGGACCCCGCCCTCGCACCGGCCCTCACCGGCCGGGACACCCACGTATGGACGTCGACGCAAATCCTGAGCCTGGTGAGCAGACACCCGGCACTGTTCGAGCCCGGTGCCGAGTGGTCGTACAGCAACACCAACTACATCGCGATCGGCGCTGTCCTGGAGAAAGCCACCGGCAAGAACCTTGCGGCGCTGGTACGGGACCGGATCGCCGGACCCCTGAGGCTCCGGCACACCTTCTACGCCACCGGCTCCGCCTGGCGCGACCGGCACGCGCACGGCTACGAACCTGACGCCGCCCACATGCCACCGGACGTCCCCGACGAGTTCAGGAACTACGCCGGACCGCACCACGACGACCACGTGGACGTCACCGGCGACTACGTCACGGCCGACGGCGCGGATGCCGCGATCGTGTCCACCGCCGGTGACTGGTCCCGTTTCTACGGCGCGCTGATGTCGGGCCGCCTGCTGCCCGCCGCCCAACTGGCCGAGATGCGCACCACCGTGCCGGAGGCCGGGCCGGGGGACCCGGACGAGCTGGGCTACGGCTTGGGCATCGAGACGGCGAAGACCGACTGTGGCACGGTCTGGGACCATGTCGGCGTCGTCGCGGGCTATGCGACCTACAACGTCACCGACTCCACCGGCCACCGCACGGCCGCGTTCTTCTTCGCCACATCCACCCTCAACAAGCAGGCGCACCAGACCGGCGCGGCCCTGATGGACGCGATCCACTGCGCCATGTTCGACTGACCGGCGCGTGTTCGCCTATCGGGGGCGATCTGTCCAGCTCGCCCTGCGCTGTCTCTCCGGCCCCACCTGCGCCCAGCTCGCACCTGTCGAGCGAAGCCGGGCTTGCCGGACCCGTGGGTCACAGGAACTCGCTCCGGTAGGCCGAGGCCAAGTCGGCCGCGCGGCGACGGCGCTCGGCGAGCTCTTCCTGCGACAGTTGGGGCGGCGGCGCGTCCTTGCCAGCGACGACATCGCCGATACGGGTGAAGTACTCGTCCTGGCCGGCGGGGGTGCACATGCACAGCATGCGGGCCGGCGCACCCGACACATTGCGGAAGTTGTGCGGCGCGTTGGCGGGGACGTTGATCGTCGACCCGGCCCGTACGGTGTGCTTCTCGCCGCGGAAGCTGAACTCGATCTCGCCCTTGAGGATCGTGAACATCTCCTCGAAGTCGTGCCGGTGCGGCGGCGGGCCTCCGCCGTCGGGGACGCGCATGTCGATCAGGCAGTACCGGCCGTTGGTCTGCTCGCCGGTGATCAGCATGGCGTACGTGTTGCCCACCAGAGAGATGTACGTCGTGCTGGGATCGTCGGGGTTCGCCACGGTCAGCGGGCGGGACGGGTCGTCGTCGGGGATCATCGGGGTGTCTCCTTCAAAGGTCGGTCAGTTGACGTTCAGGGGGAGTCGTCGACCGTCGCGGTCACCTGCTGGGTGGACGGCTCGCACGGCTCGGGCATCTGCTGCGACCCGGTGACGGCCAACGTGGTGCCGGCCGGACGTGTCCGGCATCAGGCGCATGCGATACGGGGCTGGTGAAGGCCGGGGCGAACTGGAACCCGGCGGCCACGGCCACCGGGGCCGGCGCCCGGCCCGTCTCCGTTCCAGGGACGGAGTCATGGTCGTCTCCTTTCGAAGGAATGTCAGGCGGCAGGCGCGACGACGACGACCTTGCCGTGCAGCTCGCCCGTGGCGGCCTGGCCGTGGACTGCCGACAGCTGCGCCAGCGGCACCCGCTGCGCCACGTCGACGCGCAGCTCGCCGGAGTCGACCAACGCCACCAGCCGCGACAGCTGTTCGGCGTCGCTGTTGACGAAGAGGTCGATGCCGCGCACGGCGCGTTGTTCGTCGCTGGGCGCAGGCATCCACACCGTGGTGTTCACCAGCACACCACCGGAACGGATCAGGGCGGGCAGCGCGGCCAGCTGCGCCGGGTCGATCGGCGCGAGGTTGAGCACGACATCGACCAGCTCGGTCACCGCCGCGCTCACCTCGGTGACGGTGCGGTCGACGACCTCGTCGGCACCCGCCGCCTCGACGTGCTCACTGCTGCGGGGGCCGGCCGTGGCGATCACGTAGGCGCCGGCGTTCTTGGCCAGCTGGACGGCGTAGCCGCCGACCGCGCCACCCGCACCGTTGACGAGCACGCGCTGTCCCGCCGTCAGCTTCGCGTGATCGAACAGGGCCTGCCAGGCAGTCAGCCCCACCAACGGCAGCCCGGCGGCATCGGACAGCGGAATACAACGAGGCGCTGACGTCAAAACCCCGGCCTGAGCCACCACGTACTCCGCGGCCGCGCCATCGCCCGCCATTGGCAGGAAGCCGACAACCCGGTCACCGACTTCGAGGCCGGCCACGCCCTCACCCAGCGCTTCGACCGTGCCGGAGACGTCGATGCCGGGGGTGTGCGGCAGGGTCACCGGGACGGGGCCCTGCATGAAGCCCCCGCGGATGTTGCTGTCGACACCGTTGAACGATGTCGCGGCGACCCGCACCAGAACCTGCCCGAGGCCGGGAATGGGCTGCTCGACGTCCTCGTAACGCAGGACACTCGGGTCGCCGTACTCGTGGAAACGCACTGCCTTCATGGGACATCCTCGTTTCTCTATACACGCGGGGTGCTTCCTTTCGAAGCTCTCCTGGGTCACGCATTGCTTCGATGCGAAGCAACAGCTCTTGCTCGTAGGTGGGGACCAAGGCCACGCCTACGCGCCACTTGCCTCTGCTTCGATCACTTGCACGCACCGGGAGAGGGCGGCCACCATGTATCGGCGCCAGAGTGGAGCAAAGGGACCGGCCAGGATCCACCGGCGACCGGGCAGCGCCTTGAACTCGTAGGTCCACCGAATGAGCGTGCCGTCGCCGTCGGGACTGACGTTGAACTCGCCTCGGACACCGACGGCGAGGCGGGAGAGGACGTTGGTGAAGCCGGTCAGTTGATAGGCGAAGCTGGACCCCGCCGTGTACTCGGTGAGCTGTTCGTCGACTTGTGATCCGTCGTCGAACTGCGGGTTTCTTCGCGGGCCGGCGTGGTCCCAGGCTTCGGTCTGGTTCTCCACGCTTCTGACTCCTGGGAACGGCGCCACTCGGTGAAAAACGGTGGGAAGGTCGATGGGGGCCAGCAGCCGGAAGGTGTCCGGGGGCGCCTTCCAGGTGCGCTGCTGGACCGTGATGGCGACGGTCTTGTCGGCCGGGCCGATGAGGAGTGGGGTCATGGTTGAGCGCTCCGTGGTGGCGAGGACGGGATGATCGGTGTCCCCGCGGTGGCCGCCTGGAAGGCGGCTCGGCCGGGCTCGTTACACGGGGCACCAGATCGGATGCGGTGAGACGGACGGGAGTAGGCGAGCGCCGTCGTCCGCGCTCCTCTGTCCGACAGGAAGATCTTCGCGCGAACCGGAAACCGGATGAAGAGCGACTTCATCCGCGGACATGTTGTCCCTGGCTTGGCCCTGAAGTGTGCGGACATCCAGGCACGAACGCCACCCGCTGCTCTGCGCTGTCCTGCCGGACAGCAACGGAGTGCCGCGCGCCCGATGGCGACCCGGCTCGCGCGCGCTGCGCGGGACAACTGGTGCTGCGTATTGGAGTTGTCCTATTAGTACTCCAGTGCGACTTCGTGATCTAGTGTGCTGCGCCAGAAATCCTGAGGATTAGTTACTACCCTGTTGTCATGTCGCATCCCGGGGCTTCTGCTGTGGAGATCACGCTGTCCGAGGCTGAGCGCGCCGAGTTGGTGCGCCGGACGCAATTACCCGCACCGGCGCTCGGCCGAGAAGGCCCGCATCATCCTGGCGTGCGCTGACGGCATGTCAAACGCCGGGGCGGCGCGAGTCGTCGGTGTCCAGGCCAAGACGGTGGGCAAGTGGCGCCGGGCTTTCGCCGCGGAGCGGTTGGAGGGGCTTGAGGACGCCGGCTGGATTGGCCGGCCGAAGGCCGACCTGGTCCTCGACGATGCTGAGCGCAGGCAGCTGACGCAGTGGGCGCGGCGGGCGAAGACCGCCCAGTTCCTCGGGTTGCGGGCCAAGATCGTGCTGCGGTGCGCGGAAGGCGGGACGAACCAGCAGGCCGCAGCCGACCTGCATCGACAGGTCGACCGTGGACCGCTGGCGGGCCCGGTTCATCGCAAAACGCCTCGATGGCCTGCATGACGAGCCGCGCTCGGGCCGGCCGCCTTCGATCCTCCTCGACCAGGTCGAGGAGGTCATCGTGGCCACCCTGGAGTCGGTCCCGGGCCAGGACACACACTGGTCACGGGCCTCGATGGCCCAGCGCACCGGCCTGTCGAGGTCCACCATCGGGCGAATCTGGAAGCGATTCGACCTCAAGCCCCACCTGCAGGACTCCTTCAAGCTGTCCACCGATCCGCAGTTCGTCGCCAAGGTCGTCGACGTTGTCGGCCTGTACCACCACCCGCCCGAGAAGGCGGTCGTGCTCTGCGTGGACGAGAAGTCCCAGATCCAGGCGCTGGACCGGTCCCAGCCGGTGCTGCCGGTGCTGCCGGGCATGCCCGAACGGCGTACCCACGACTATCTGCGGCACGGCATCACCAGCCTGTTCGCCGCCTCCAACATCGCCGACGGCACGGTCATATCGGCACTGCACCGCCGCCACCGGGCGATCGAGTTCAAGAAGTTCCTGATCCGGATCGACAAGGCGGTGCCCGCCGGGCTCGACGTGCACCTCGTCTGCGACAACTACGCCACTCACAACACCGCCGAGATCAGGACGTGGCTCGGCAAGCACCCCCGCTTCCATGTCCACTTCACCCCGACCGGTTCCTCCTGGATGAACCAGGTGGTGCGACACGAGGCCGCTTGAGAAGAGTGGGAATCACCAAGGAGGTTCGACGATGTCGAAGGTGTAGACCCGAGCCAGTGCGCAGGGCTCGTTCCCGCCTCAGCGTGCGTCGCGAGTAATCGCGGGGTGCGAAGCCTGAGGAAAGGCCCAAGGATTCCCGTTCCATCCGGGGATTACAGGCCGGGAAATGCCGGACGGGTGAATGCGGATGAACCCTTGATGATGCCTCGTCATGAGCACTCTCGCCGATGGGTTGTTTCAGCGGGAGATAGGGACTGGCCGTTGAAAAGCGGCAGGCGCCGACCGGAGATACCTGACCGGTCGGGAGTGCACCGCCGTCCTCGGGGTGCAGAGGGCACCCTCCCCGGCAGCATCTCTCTCATGCGGAACGTGACAACCCCGATGGAGTCCAGGCAATGCACTTTCTGGCCTGGTAAGCCAACCGCAAGGAAGGCCCAACTCTCCAGCGGGCGCAGGAAGACCCAGCAAGCGAATGCCGGTGGCCGAAAGGCAGCAGGAAACCGGGAACCACATGCCGACACCTCCGTCGGCGGTTCCCGCATAACTGGCCGGATAGGGGCCGATACCCCGACCTGAAAGGGTGCTGACGTGGGTCTGGTGAGCTTGTGAAGAAACGATGACCGAAGACACCGGAACCGAAGGGCAAGTTGGACGCCATGACGGCACACACGGCCGGGGCGGCTCAAGCTGCAGCGACCGCCGTCACCGTGGCGAACGGACCGGAGGACGAGATCACCGACTGGCCGTCGATCGACTGGCGGAAGGTCGAGGACGACGTACGGCGTCTGCGGCAGCGCATCTTCACGGCATCGCAGGCAGGAGACCTGGCCAAGGTCAGGAATCTGCAGAAGCTGATGCTCCGCTCCCGCGCCAACACACTCGCGAGTGTGCGGCGGGTCACGGAGGTCAACGCCGGCCGCAAGACGGCGGGTGTTGACGGAAAAGTCGTCTTGCTGCCCCAGGAAAAGGCCGAGCTGGCCGACTGGGTCCAGCATGGCGCGGCCCCGTGGAAACCCAAGCCCGTCAAGCGGGTGTATATCGCCAAGGCGAATGGAAAACAGCGCCCGCTCGGAATTCCCGTGATCGCTGACAGATGCCTCCAAGCTCTGGCACTGAATGCACTGGAGCCCGAGTGGGAGGCGCGGCTGGAACCGAAGGTCTACGGCTTCCGTCCCGGCCGTGGCTGTCATGACGCGATTGTGGCCATCCACACGACGGCGTGCGGCAAGACCGCCAAGCGCCTGTGGGTGCTCGACGCCGACTTGAAAGCGGCATTCGACCGAATCGACCACGATCACCTGCTCACGTCGCTGGGTTCGTTTCCTGGAAGGGGAATGATCGCCGGATGGCTGAAGGCGGGCGTGGTCGAGAAAGGTTGGTTCGTCCCCACGCTGGAGGGAACTCCCCAGGGCGGGGTGATCAGTCCCGCGTTGTTGAACATCGCCTTGCACGGAATGGGAAAGGCTGCTGGAGTCCGCTACCAGACTCTCGGCAGCGATGCCGCGATTTTGGCCCGTGACTCACCGGTTCTGGTCGTCTACGCCGATGACCTCCTCGCCCTGTGCCACTCACAGGAACAGGCCGAGCAGGTCAAGGCACGGCTCGCCGCATTGCTCGCGCCCCGGGGGCTGGCTTTCAACGAGGACAAGACGCGCGTTGTCCACCTCGATGAGGGCTGCGACTTCCTGGGGTTCAACATCCGACGCTATCGCGGCAAGTTGCTGACCAAACCGAGCAACGCGGCCCTGCGGCGGATCCGGGAACGGCTCGCCGCCGAGATGCTGGCCCTGCGAGGGGCCAACGCCGACGCGGTGATCGCCAAGCTCAACCCGATCATCAAGGGCTGAGCCGCCTACTACCGGATCGGGGTGTCCAAGCGGGCGTTCAACTCGCTGGACGCCTACGTGTGGAGACTGGTCTACAAGTGGGCCAAGTTCTCCCACGCGAACAAGTCGAAGCGCTGGGTGACCGACCGGTACTTCGGCATGTTCAACCCGTTCAGGCATGACAGGTGGGTGTTCGGGGACCGCACCAGCGGTTTCTACCTCTACAAGTTCGCCTGGACGCCGATCGTCCGGCACCGGATGGTGCCAGGAACGGCGTCGACCGACGATCCCACCCTGGTCGACTTCTGGGCCAAGCGGCGTCGCCGCGGCAAACTCCCGCTGGGCAAAGGCACCCTGCATCTGTTGCAGAAACAGGACGGCCGATGTCCTCTCTGCGGAGGGCTGTTGCTGCACGCCGACCACGAGCCGCAAACTCCCGACCAGTGGGAACAGTGGCTCAAGGTCATCCGCACGGCGATCCGGAAACACGCGATCATCGCCGATGCGGGCAACGGCAAGCCGGACAAATCCGCCGCCCCACGTCTGATCCACACCCACTGCCGCCGTCGGCTGACCACCGGCATCGGCAAGCCGCCAGCACTTCTGACCAGCCCGCGAGCCATAGAGCTTGCTTGAGCCGGTTGCCTGGAAATCGGGCACGGCCGGTTCTGAGGGGGGACCGCTGCAGCAATGCAGCGGTCTTACCCGACGAGCGATGGTTCGGCCTGCTGACCGACAAGCTCATCCGCCGCGGCGTCCATACGTCCGTGAAGGCCCTGGAGGACGACATCACCGCCTGGATCGACACCTGGAACCAGAACCCACGGCCCTTCACCTGGACCAAGACCGCCGACGAGATCCTCAACTCCCTCGCCGACTACCTCACCAAAGTCGGAACCGTCAGCCAGAAAACAAGGCAGAACTAACCAGCAGGATTTCTGGCGCAGCACACTAACCTCGAAGTTTCGTGACGGTCCACCAACTCCGTCGGCGGACCGTCACGAAACTTCGAGGCTAGGGCGTCCGCGGAAGCCGCTACGACTACACCTTCGTAGTTCTGGTCGTTCCACCGAACCTGTGTGTGCACCCCCGCTTCGACGCCGGCAACGTGGGCACAGGAGACGACGAACCCGGGAGCAACGAAAAATCCCGTTCCCTCGGTTGGCCCTTCCACGAGCACGCGGCACGTCTCCAGGAGGTCCTGGAGTGCGGCGACCGGGTTAAATCCGCGCATAGCGAGTGTCGGAATCTCATATCCGTCTGGCGAAGCAGAATAATTTCACGCCTCGTCAGAGGGAGCAGGCACGACAACCGGCTCCGGCTGCGGCGGTTAGACAGGGTCGGGACCCGTTGCGGTCCACTTCAGCGTCACCTTGAACGTGGCCTTCCCACCGACGCCCGTCAGCGCGGCGACCAGCCGTGTTTGCCAGCTGCCAGCTCCAGCCCGAACTCGACACCCACCTCGTCAGGCCGAACGGTCGCCACCGCAGTGCGTACATTGGCGGCCACGGCATGCAGCGATTCCTGAAAGCCCTCGATGCGCTGCGCAACTTGGTCACCGAGTCCGGTGTCCCGTGGTCCCTGTCTTTCAATCATGGCCCAGACCATCTGCCCGTCGGGCATGGCGAGTTCGATCGGCTGCTGTGCCAAGGTCCCCCCTCAGAAACTGCGTGACACTCAAGCTGGCAGATATCGTATCCACGACTGATCCCGCGCGGAGGCGAAGTGCTGATTGTCGACTGAACGCTCGATGAGTTCCACTAACGAGTAGCCGCACGATAGTGACGCGATCTTGATCGTCCAGGAGCCTGCGACTTGAGTGCTGGCATTTGGCGTTGCTGGCCTGGAAGGATCCGCCTGTGATCAATACCTCGGTGACTGTGCGCGATCTCGTTGTCGGTGACTGCCACGATGTACACGCCTTCGCCAGCCTGCCGGAGGCTTGCCGCTACCAGGCGTGGGGGCCGAACACCGAGGAACAGACGCGGGACTTCGTCCAAGGCGCCGTGGATGCCCGGTTGCAGTCCCCACGGTCAAGATTCGTGTATGCGGCCTGCCTCGACGGTGAACTCGTCGGTATTGGCGAGCTGAAGGTTCGTAGCCTGGCCCACCGCCAGGGCGAGATCTCCTATCTCGTGCATCCTCGGGTGTGGGGACGAGGCGTGGGTACAGCCATCGGCGGGGAACTTCTCGGCAGAGGATTCGGGCTGATGGGACTGCACCGGATCTATGCGACCTGCGATCCTCGCAACGTCGCGTCGGCCCGGGTGCTGGGCAAGCTCGGCATGACCCGCGAGGGCCGGCACCGGCACACCGCGCTGCTCCGGAACGGCTGGCGTGACTCTGAAGTCTTCAGCATCCTCGACCACGAATTGGCGCACCGGCCCGGTCCTGAATGATCGATGTATCGGCGGTCAAGCTCCGGCAGCCGTCCTGGTGCCAGAAGGCGAACAGCCGCACGGGATTATCTGGAGTGTGAAGTCAAGTTGGGCCCGCGCGGCCTGCTCTGATGCTGCGTTGTGCGGGGTCTCGAAGGAACACTTGGGTGCGCTGAATCGCCGAGATGGCCGAGCCGTGGATCGCAGCCCGGGACTCTGAGCTTGCCAAACGGCGTGGCCATGGCCGATTGCGGGCGGCCGGGGCTGGGCCGGATCACCAGTTGGTCTTCGTGGACCGGGTGTTGGTGACCTTGGTGGTGTTGCGCTGGGCGCTGTCGCACAGGGTGCTCGCGGCGCCGTTCGGAGTCTCGCCTTCCACGATCGACCGGGCGGTTGGCGAGGTGCGCCCGTTGCTGACCGCTCGCGGTTTCGCGGTGCCGGACCGGCCCGGGATCAGGCTCAGGACCCTCGCGGACGTGTTCGCCTATGCCCAGGCGGAGGGGATCACGCTGCGGATCGACGGTACCGAGGTGCAGGTATGCCGCCCGAAGGCGGGGCGGCCAGGCCGTAAGGCGTTCGTGTCGGGCAAGAAGAGGCAGAACACCGAGAAGGCCACGATGATCAGCGACGTGCAGGGTCGGGAGCTGTGGCTCGGGGCGATCCGCCCAGGCCGGATGCACGATGCCACCGCAGTACGCACCGAGGGCGTCGAGGAGCAGTTGCGGCTGCACCCGAACGTGAGAGCCGAAGTCGATTCCGGCTATGCCGGTCTGGCCCGCGACTTCCCCGGCCAGGTCAGCGCCCCGCCGAAGAAGCTGGCAGCGGACGCCGGGCCGTCCGAGCGCAACTTCTACGACTATGCGCGCCGCCGCCAATCCCAACGGCGGATCATGGTCGAGCACGCCAACGCAGAGGTCAAGCAGTGGTGGTTGCTGCAACGCTGGACCGGCGAGCGCGCCGACCTGCCCGAGGTAATCGCCGCGATCGGCGCCCTGGTCTCCGACCGCAGCGCCAAGCGTCCGACTCGCAGCAGGCCAAGCATGGAACTCGACCTCGTCCGCGCGACGGCCTGCTGATACACCCTGAGCCGAACCGCTAGGCCAGCACATCCCAAGCCCTATCGTGCGGCTACTCGGTAGACGTCGGCTGTCACGGTCAGCGTCCGTCGGCGCGACGGCGCGACGGCGCGGTGGCCGAGGACCTCTCGTGGATCACTGTGTCGGTGGGGCTTCTGGAGTCGGCTGCTCCGTGGCGGACGTTTCATTGGTACAAGGGGCAGAAGCACTTTTCCGGCACGTGCTGGTCGGCGACGACACAGGAACACGTGATCTACGAGTCGCGCCTGGAGCTCACGCGGCTACTGTTCGCCGACTTTGAGCCCTCGGTACACAGCATCGTGGCCCAGCCGCTCCTGCTGCCGTACACGCCGCGTCATGACGATTGCGGGGATACCGAGCGCCAGCAGCACCGGGATCGCGGCGGCGATACCGAACCAGAGGAAGAGCGCGAGATAACCGTAGGCAGCGTTGTCCACGTCCGCGTCCGCCTTCACCGGAAGACGATGCTGGCCACGAAAGCGACCACCATGAGACCCGCGACGGCGATCACGAGCCAGAGCAGGACGCCGGCCCAACGCCGGTACCCGGCACTGACCTCCTGGAACCGTGGCGGCCCGTACCCGCCGGGCGGACCGGGCAAGGGCCTTGGCGCCGGGCGTGGGGCTGGCCGCTGATCAGACATGAGGCCCAGTTCTACGGTGCGCGGCCCCGGAACATCAACTTCCGCCGCCACAGCACGCACCGCGCCGGAGCGTCGTCCCTCGGGTCACTACTTCACCGAGTCCCACGCGCCGGCGTTGAAGCTGCGCAGGAGGGCGATCAGCGCGGCCCCGAGCCGCCAGTCCACACCGGGTGCTGGCCCGCCACTGGGAGACGGTCCGCCGTCCGGGAGACCCGAGGGTGTCCCCGGCCTTCACCGCGCTGAACGACGTCCTGTTCGCCGGTGCCATGGGTCCGCATGCACGTGCTCTTCGACGGCGACCCCACCCTCGGCGTCCTCGGGCTGGAAGGCCGCGAGCAGTTCTCCACCGTCATCCTGGGGCGGGTTCCCAGCGGCACTTGGCGCAGGTTCGCTCCGGTGGCCGGCCCCGCCCCAAGAACCGCGGACGCCCGCACCGAGGCTGCGTCCACGTCGTTCAGCGGGGCGACATCGTCCACCAGGCGCAGGTGCTGACCCTGACCGATGCCGAAGCCGCCGCGTAGGCCACCACCACGGCGGCCGGAGAGATCTGACTCCACCTGGTGGCCCCGCTGCGGCGGATTGGTTGACCCGCCTGGCGACTGAGAAGAGCGGGGTGCCGCGTCGGCACAGGGACCGCAGATCAACTGCGGTCGCGCCCCGACTCGTGTGGTCGCTGGAGTCGAGCAACTGGATCGTCAACGCGAGAGGGTCTGGCGCGCGCTGAGAGCGGCGTGTGAGTATCGCTGCGCGGAGATCCGTCGGTACTTCAGGATCCAGGAGTGCGCGCTGCCTGACTCGGGCAAGGATGCCGACGAGCTGGCGAAGGAGAGCCGTGCCGACACCTCAGGTACTCGATGAATTGCTGCGCCAACTAAGGCCTCGTGTCTGCCAGGGTGCTGACCTTGATCCGCAGACGTTGATTGCCTGGCTAGGGCGGCAGCTCGAAGCGGAGATCGCCCTGCTCGACCGCGCGGGCGAGGTGGAGGTGTCCACCGCCCGGCTTACGCCGGACATCCTGGCCAGTCTCCAGCCGGTGCTGACGCAGTTGTCAAGCGGACAGCTGGCCGCTGCGGCCACGCAGGTGGGCGTGTTCCATGTGCGGTGCGAAGCGCTCGGACGGCAAGTGCCGCGTCCGGTGCTGGTGGTGGCCAGCCGATTACTGCTGACACGCGAGGCGCAGGCGCTGGCATCCCATGTCGGCGCCATGTTCGAGGTGTTGCGACAAGCCCGGCAGGCCGACAACCTCGCACTGCGCTATCAGCAGGCGGCAGCGCGGCTGCGCCTGGCGGTCTTCACGGCCCTGATGGCTGGGGAACTGACGCTGGCCCGCCGGATGACGGCCGGTGCCGTTCCGCCGCTGCTAGACGCTGAACGTCTGCGCATCCACCTGCTGCGCTGCCCGCCCTCAGACCGCGGCAGGCTCATCGACGCCCACCAGGATGCGTCCGGCTATCACGGTCGCGGCTTGATGGTGCGCTGCCCCGTCTACGACGACCACCTCATCTGTCTCCTGCCCATGGACCACGACGGCGACAGTGCGGACGGCGGCCTGGCCGCGCCCTTGCAGGCGCTGGTGCGAGACAACCCGCACTACGCACTGGGCATCAGCGCCCCCGCGCCCTTGCCGGCCACTGCGCGGGCCTACGATCAAGCCCGCCATGCCCTGGCCGTCGCCAGCCACACACCCGACCGGGTCGCCGACTACCACGGCCAGCCACCGCTGGCCGGGCTGCTCCCCCGTCAACAAGCCCTCGCCTGGGCCCGGGCCTTCCTGGAGCCGATCAGGGAGGCCCCCCGGCTCACCCTCGACATCACCAGCCTTGCCCTGAACTTTCCCCGCTCCGGTGTGGCGCGGCTGCTCGACGTCAGCCGCAACACCGTCACCGCCCATCTGCGGCGTGTCCAAGACGCCCTCGGCCTCAACCTGCAGGACCCCCGCAGCCGCGCCGAGCTCGCCCTGGCCCTGGCGATCACCGACCTCCCGCTACCCGACGGCAACGCCGTAGCCGAGCATGTGCCGACGCCGTCGGTGGACAGTCTGCTGTCCACCGAAGCGGCCATCACCTGGGCCCATGCCTTCCTCCAGTCCCTGCAGCTCGGCACGGACCGCACCGTGCACCAGACCCTGCGAGCCTGGATCGAGGCCGGCACCGATGCCCAGCGAACGGCCCAAAACCTTGGCATCAGCCGCACTACCGTCCGCGCCCACCTGCGCACCGCCGAACAGCTCCTGAAACGCAGCCTCCAGACCCCAGGCCCCGGCACCCACGAACTGGTCCACGCGTTCCGCATCGCCGACCGTGCACCGTGAACAGTCGCAACCCCGCGACTGCGCACCGTGCGCATTGCCTGAACAGTTGTAGGTACCCCAGCATCTGTACCCAGGGGACAGCTGGGAGTGTCTGACCGGCGGGTACCCATTGGGACAAAAACGGGGAGCTGATTCGTTGTGCGCGTTCTGACCAAGCGGATGGCCATCGTGGCGACAGCGGCCGCCGCGCTCGCCACCGCAGGGCTGGCCTCGGCCCCCGCTGCCTCGGCCTACGACTACAACGGATGCGGCTGGCCCCGCGTCTGCTTCTACCTGACCGACAGCGACTGGAACAACAGCAAGCCCACGGCCGCGTACCAGGACGTCACCAACTACTACCAAGACCTCGGATCCAAGAGCCGGGGTGCCAACAAGGTCAGGAATACCCGCAACGATGACCGGGTCTACCTGCGCTACGTCGACCAGTACAGCGTGACGTACTACGCCTGCCTGAAGCCCAACCAAACCTCCAACTTCAGCTCCACCTCCACGGTGACTGGCATCAAGATCGACACCCAATCCACCTGCCCCCCGCCCCTCTGACAGAGGCTGCCGTCTGAGCCGGCCATGAAGCCGACGACAAGCTCCAACGCCATCGCTCCGCTCGCGGTGATCAACCTCGGCCTGAGAACCATGCGGGCCAAGCTCCTGCGTGAGCTGAAGGCTAGGTAGGGCTACACCGGTGAGATCAACGGAGTCGCCGGACCCGAGACCCAGACTGCATTCGGGCGGGTAGGCGACCGATGCTTCTGAGGCTCGTTGTGGTGGGACGGGCTGGCGGGAACAGGCTGGCTGTCGGGCGCAGGCTCTGGAATACGGCGCGCGTACCAAGACACAAGGGAGAGATGCGAGATGGCGACAAGTCGCACCGCACGAGTTTCACAGCATCAACTGGGGGGATCGCTCGTGCACTTACGATCAAAAGTCGCAGCGGCCGTGAGCGTGGCCACGCTCTGTCTGTCAGGACTGTCGGGTGTCCCAGCAACGGCAGCCGAGTCCGGCGCGCAAACGACGTATGCATGCAACGTTGAAAGCACCGGTACCGCGCCGGGGGACAAGTACTACGCCGGGTACTACAGCGGCAACACGGTGCAGCCGTCGTCGACGTCGGTGTCGGCGGCAGGTAAGGAAGCCCAGTGCCTGTTGAAGTTCCTGGGATACAGCCCGGGGACCGTCGACGGCATCTTCGGGAGTAACTCGCAGACGGCCGCGAAGAAGTTTCAGGCCAGGATCAACGAGCTCTGCGGCAAGAAGGTCCTGCAGGTCGACGGCAAAGTCGGACCTGCGACTTGGCCGCATCTGCGCGACGTATACAAGTGCTACGTTGGGTGACAGAAACTAGCAGCGGGTAGCGCGCGGAAACGGGAGTGGGACGGTCCTTTGCTGGGCCGTCCCACGAACGTACGGCACCGGATTCTCATCGAGGATGCGATTCGGATGCGTTCGCGATGCGGTCGCTGGGACCGTTCGTCGAACGATTCCTTCCGAGTCATCCAGGCCCTCGTCACGCACCGGACTGGAAGGCATGACGACCTCCACGCCGCCACTGCGAAGCCGCCCCGCGCCATCGGCAGGGAGGCAGGAAACCGCGTCCTGCTTCTCCGCTACGACGAGAACGGCGGCTCACCTGGTCGGCGGCCGCGAAGTCCGGCAGGGGGAGTCGTACTTCCTCACCCGCCTCTCCGCAGCCGACATCAACCCCGCAGCTGCGACGCAGCCCGGCACCATCCGCGAGTACCGATGGTGGACCCTGGCCGAACTGCACACCGCTCAGGAAACGGTCTACCCCGCAGGCCTCGCCGACATGGTCGCGGCCGTTGCCACAGGGCGCACACCGCGACAGCCCGTCGTCCTGGCTGACTGACAGCACGACCATCGGCCGCACCGCGTAACGGCCACCCGGTCGTGTCCGTCCCGGACAGCCGCAGCAGATCGAACGCGACGAAGTGGGCCGGCCACTCCTCCGCAGCCCGGGCCGCCCCGGGCAAGCCGGTTCTGCAACCGCTCGAACGCGAGGCCGCCCGCGGTGTCCCACACGACCAGCTCGTCGTTATGCGGGCTGCCACACCTGTCTCATCGAGAGCTCTCTTCGAGGCGGTGTGCAAGATGGAGCAGGTCTGCCAGGCGCAGTACCCGTCCGTTGAATCCTGGGAGGGGGACGTGGAGCGGCTGGGTCCAGTGGGCGGGGATTGCATCGAGTCCGTAGTACGCCCCGGCGAGGCCTCCGGTCACCGCGGCGACGGTGTCCGTGTCGCCGCCGAGGTCGATCGCCGTGCGTATGGCGTCTTCGAAGCTGGTGGTGGTGTGCAGGCCCCAGACGGCTGAGCCCAGGCAGGGCCAGACGGCGCCGTTGAACTCGGTCGCCTGATCGGGGTGCCAGTCGGGCGCGAGGACGGTGGCGTAGCGGCCGCGGTGGTCGGGGTGGACGAGAGCCAGGATGTCGGGGAGCGCGGTGAGGGGGTCGGTGTCCTCGAACGTGACGCGGATGAGTTCGTGGAAGATCGCGGTGCCTTCCCAGGCCGCGCGGTCGCCGTGGGTGAGGGCGGCGATGCGGCGGGCCGCGTCCATGGTGGCTTCTTGGCCGGCGGCCGCGAAGTGGACCGCGGAGGTCGATGCCCGCATCAGGGAGCCGTTTCCCGCTGCTCGTTGGTTGACCTGGAAATGGATCGCGGCGGCGAGGTCCCAGGGCATGCCGTTGGTCAGGACGTCTTCGGTCTGCAGACCGATGTCCTTGGGGTCTGATGCTGCCCATCGCTGGAAGCGGGCGAAGATGTCCGGCAGATCCAGTCCGCCCCGCTCCAGCAGCGACTCCGCGACCAGGACGGCCATCTGCGTGTCGTCAGTGGCCTCGCCAGGGTCCCAGCCACCGCCTCCGCACATCTCGCCACCGGCACCAGGCGCGGGAAACCGCGCGGAGAACGCACCCGGGGGACCGAACTCGAGGGGCCGCCCAGTGCGTCACCCACCGCTGAGCCGACGATCACGCCGGCGGCCCGCTGAATCCGCTTCATTCGCGCAGGTTATCTGTGCCGCGCCGACGGCCCCGCGGCCCCATTTCCTTCCTCGGCTCCCCGAACCATCGGCGGCGAACACATCTCGCCTCCGGAGAAACACCGCCCGAGTGCCTAGTCCAGATCTCGCGGGCGATCGAGTGTCATGGCCAGCGGTGACGGCGATTGAGCTGGATCTTGCTGATGGTCGGCCTGCTTCGCTGCTGACTCGGGAAGCGCATCCAGCCGGATTCATGGTGTCCCAAGTAGTGCGCTGGATAGGTTGCTCTGATGAAGCTGCCCGCGTACTGGATGACGCGTCCCGCTCCACCCCCGGACCGCAGGACGTCAGCATCCTTCGACGGACTGCTGGAGCAAGCGCTCGCGAACGGTCCCGATGAGCCCATCGACTACCGGCTCGAGGCGCCGAAATGGCAGTTCCTCTGCCATGCCGCAGACCGCGGCAGACTGCTGTTGCACGGCTCGGGTGACCCGGCGATCAGCCTCTTCGAACCCCGGCAGCCGGACGACAGCAGAGAGTTCGGCAACCGGCGCGCGCGGTCTTCGCCGCCGGCGACGGGCTCTGGCCGATGTACTACGCGATCCTGGACCGGGACCGCCACCCGATGTCGTTGATCAATGGCTGCGCCCGCCTCGCCAACGGTAGCGAGAGGCTCGGCGAGCCGCGCTACTACTTCTCCATCAGCGCGCGGGCCCTGAAGCAGCAGCACTGGCGTCCCGGCACGGTTTACCTGCTGCCCGCCGGCACCTTCGAGCTGCAGCCGCGGATGCGGGTCGGCGATGTCTCGGTGCAGCCGGCCCAATGGGCAAGTCCCGTACCGGTGACCCCTGTCGCCAAACTGGCCGTGCAGCCGGAGGACTTCCCGTTCCTGGACCAGATCCGCGGCCATGACGATGAGCGGGTCTGGACCCGTGCCGCCGAGGGCCCGGATGGTTTCCCCTGGCATGCGGAGGCGTGACGCATGCGTCACGGCGCGGCTGAGACACCCGTGCAGGTCACATAACACCGTCCAGCGCCGTCGCGTCCGGCAACTGCGCGGACCCGGCCACCACCTCGGGGAAGGCCGGCACCATCTCGGTGCCGCGCCTCGAACGCAGCACCACCCGCCCCGCGTCGACGGACACCAGCGCCCTAAAACCGTCGTTCTCCAGATTGCTGGGTGTCTCATGAGACATCTGCACGGAGCTTCCATCGGCTGACACGTACCGACGTCAGGATCCGGCAGTGGACACGTGGCGAGCCAACCCGGCGGCCAGGCGTCGCATGACCGTGCGGTTAGCGCGCCGCATCATGGCCCGGACGACGGGTGCAAGCAGGCGGTCGGCGAGAGGAGCGCGCGTCCAGGCGTAGGTGAACGACACGTGACTCCCGCTGGTCCGCAGCGGTTCGATGGTGTAGGTGCCGTGTGCCAAGCGCCGGCCGGCCGCGCTGACGTTCCGTTCGACGATGCGCCGCGGCGGGTCGGCCTCAACGACCTCGATAGAGACGTCGGTCTTCGTGCCACCCAATGCGGCTGTGACCGTGGCGCACGATCCGATGCCGCGGTCGGGGCCGCTGTAGCGCCAGTCGGTCAGGTAGTGGTTGGTGAATCGCTCGTGGCGAGCAATGACGTCGAGGAAGTCGTAGACCTGCTCGGGCGTCTGCGGTACATCGATCGACACGGTGACAGACTTCATGTACCACACGGTACATAGGACCTGTACCAATTGGTACACTTGTGACGTGGTGAATACGGACAGCTCGCATCCTCAGGGCAAGGCCACGCCTGGCACGGACGGGGGCCGACGCGCCCAACTGGTGAACGCTGCCGTCGACCACGTCGAGGCACACGGCATCGCGGACCTGAGCCTGCGTGGCCTGGGCGCCGCGATCGGCATCAGTCACCGCATGCTGATCCACTATTTCGGCTCCAAGGAACAGTTGGTCGTCGAGATCGTCCGGACGTCGGAGCGGCGCCAGCGTGATCTGCTGTCCCGGCTCCGCACGGAGCCCGGTCTCTCGCCCGTTGATGTCGCGAGGCTCCTCTGGCGGCAGCTGACAGACCCTCGACTGGCCGGTCAGGAGCGGCTCTTCTTCGAAATCTGCGGGCACGGGCTGCGGGGCCGCCCCGAGGCTGCCCCGATCCTGAAAGGGCTCGTGACGGACTGGCTGGAGCCGCTCGTGGCCGCCGAGATTGCCGCGGGCGCGGACCCTGCCACGGCCCGGAACCGGGCCAGGCTGGGACTGGCCACCGTGCGCGGTCTGCTGCTCGACCTGCTCGCCACCGGTGACCGCGTCGGCGTCGACGCGGCGATGGAGGAGTTCCTCCGGCTGTACTACGGCTCGAAGTGACGGAGTCGCCGATCAGGCCAAGCTGCCGGGTCGGACGACTGCCACCGTCGAACGATGGTGGCCGAGGTAGACGTACGCCTCGACCCGCTTCGCAGACTTTCTGAGCGCCCGCACCCGACCCGACCACAGGCCCGACCACGGCAGGTCAGCGCGCTACGGCACCTCGCGTCCGGTGCCGTGGCTTGAGTTCCTGGCGTACGTCCAGGTAACAGCGCAGCCGGACGCCGGGCTGCCCCGGATCCCGGGTCGTACGGTCCGCCGGTGAGGTCGCCCACCGCGCGGCGAGCAGCTCCTGGACGGCGAAGGCGGTCCGGTCGTCGCACGCCGCGATCTCCACCACGGCCAGCCCCGGCTGTTCCACATGCGCTTCATTGATCGGCCCCATGCACGGCACTACGCTCCGGCGCCCGAAAAGGTTCTGCGATCCGGCCGTCTTCACCCGACCGAGTAGGTCCCAGCACCTGCTGGTCTTCCTCGTGCTGGACGGTGCTGCCGCTCGTACGCTGGTTGTGTTCTCGGGGCTGTCGCGGAGGTGTGCTGTGCCCCGAACCGTATGGTCAGGAGCTATCTCTTTCGGGCTGGTCACTTCTCTGAACTACGGCTGCTGGCCAGCTTCGCGGAGCACGCTGCGGCAGTGACGGTGTGGAGGTTGGTCGGCATCGCCTCGCCTGCGACCTTTATGGGTGTTCGCTGAGTTGGAGGAGGCCGGCGAGGGAGAAGCACAGGGCGCCGGTGAGGGTGCCCCAGTTGGCGATGTCGGCGTTGACGAGGCTGTCGGTGGCGGGGCGGGTGTAGGCCGCGAACGCGGAGACCATGAAGAGGGCGGAGCCGAGCTGGTTCACGGTCACGATCCGCCAGCCGAGGCTGTGCGGGCGCAGGCAGGGCCGGCCGTGGCAGATCTCGACGAAGCCCAGATGGCCGGAGACCAGGAAAAGGGCGCAGCCGATCATGTCGGGCACCCAGATCAGCCGGTTGACCTGGTGGACGTTCAGGCCCTGCAGGAAGGAGTCCAGCAGGTCGACGGCGAAGACGAGAGTGCCCGCGAACAGGACGAACGTGCTCAGCCAGTCCACCCGCATCGGCTCGTAACTCCACCACCGCCAGCGGCCGGTGACCAGCCGGCCTTCGCCACCCCCTTCGTGGCGGGGCGCGTTGACCACCTGGAGCAGTGATACGTACCCGCCGGTGGTGAAGAACAGGCCGCCGGCGAAGTAGATCGAGGCGCACGTGGTGGCGTCTCCGGAGCCGAACTGGGCGACGGCCGCGCCGGCGGCGAAGAGGGCCCCGCCGATGACGAAGGCGATCGCCGCGATGGCGTTGAGCCGGCGCAGGCGGGCGATGGCAACGGCGTCCGCACGGATGTGCCGAGTTGCCGTCGTGCCGTGGGGACGGACGGCGAGTACTCCGCGTCGGCGCGCGAGCCGGGACTCCCACACGGCGGTGCCGCCGCCGGGAGGGTGCCAGGTGAGCCGGGTGGTGAACGGTCCCGCGCCCTCGGCGCGCTGCTCAGGCTGTCCCACGGGCCGAGCCTAGAAATTCAGGCAGGACCGGAAGACGGGCGAGACGCCGTCGGTCCGAGCCGTCGCTGCAGCCTGCGGGGGTGTGGCCTGGTGCCTGGCTGGCCCGGTCTTGGCGGCGGGATGCGGGGCGAGGCCGGTTCATGCGGGTGGGATGGCGGCGACGCCGCCTTCTTCTTCGGGGCTCATGGGCGGGCGTCGTTTGGTGCCGCGCCACCACAGCAGGCGGCCGTAGGTGGAGATGGTGACGAGCGCGGCTCCGACGACGACGTAGATGCTCAGGACGATGAGCTGCTGGGTGATTGCGTTGCCGTCGAAGTAGAGGGTGTTGCGGACCAGGGTCGCCCCGTTCCACGGCGGCAGGACGGGGCCGAGAAACTGCCAAAAGACCGGCAGGTAGGCGGTTCCGTTGACTCCGCCGGTCGAGGGGTTGCCGAAGAAGACGACGATGACGACGGTGAGCAGAGTGCCGATCGGGCCGATCAGGCTCTGAAGCGTTGCGGCGAGCAGCGCGACGGCCAGGCACATGAGGGTGAACTCTCCCCACAGGGGCCAGAAGTTGGTGCCGACGTCCGGGTAGGCGTCAAGGATCGGACCGATGATCACGTCGAAGACCAGGCCGGCGATGACCGCGTAGCCGATGAGGCTGAGGACGCGCCGACGGGCTGACGCGGTGCCGGTGCGCTGCATGGCGAGGGTGGAGCCCAGATAGCCGGCCACGAGCAGCACGAACACGGCGATGCCCGGGACCACGCCGAGCGGGTCCTCCTTGGGAAGTTTGTTGGTCACCTTGAAGGCGAGATGCCGGCCCTGGTCCTTGGCGGCCTTCTCGTAGACAGCGGGCATCTGGCCGGGGGCGACCAGGCTCGCGGCCTCGGCGATCACCACGGTGTTGCTCTGCGTCACGAAGCCGCCGTAGATCTCGGTGCGGTTGGCGGCGTCCTCCAGGGCGGCCTGGTCCTTGTAGTGGTGGATCTTCAGCGAAACGTGTTCCTGGACGGCCGTGGTCAGCGGCGAGCTGCCGGTCACGCCCCACGGAAGGTCGCGCGCGACCACGGCATGCTGCGCCGACACGTAGGTCGTGACCATGATGGTGGCCATCACCAGGGCCATCAGCAGGCCGGTGATCAACGCCCGCCAGGACGGCGGCCTCGGCCCCTCGTCAAGCCCCGCGGACGCGGCGTGCCCTCCGCCCGGCCCACCCGGGGCAGACTGAGCCCGACTCACCGCGCCCGAGGGCGGGGGCGTCGGCGACGCAGGACCGTCCCCGGTACTGCGGTCCGTACTTCGGTCGGCGTTCCGGCCGGAGTCGCCTCCTGTGTCGCTCATGGCATTTCCCTGGTCACTGGGCGCTTGGGGCACCTCGCTTCACGCACCCCTGAACACCCAGCGACTCTGCCAGAGCAGATCGCGCAAGACGGTCATTTCGTGAGTGTTTCATCCATATCGGTCCCATAGTCGACGTGGCCGTCAAGGGAAGCGAAGCGCATTAGACAGAGAAGGACCTGCGAAGTCCCCGAAGGCGGCGCCGCGAGGCTATCGCCGTGCAGGCATGCCGAGGAATACGGGCCCACCTCCGGCCGCCGCGTCAATCTGATCGTCCTGCATGCGATGCCCTGGCCGGACGAGATCCGCGACCCCTCCAGTCTGGCGCCGGAAGCAGCCGAGTCGGACGAGGACGTCGGAGCCCAGGCTCTCATCGACTCCATGAGCCGCGACGGCATCGAGGACGCGGAGTTCGCCGTGGACCGGTACACCGAGGCCCTGGAGCAGGTGATCGAGGCGAAGCTGGAGCACCGGGCGCCGTCCGTGGCGCCGGCGGCCGCGGAGCCGACGGGCCGGGGACTCGATCTGATGGCGGCGCTGGAAGAATCCGTGGCCAAGGCGAAGGCATCCCGCGGTGAGCGCGGCGACGCGGACGTGCACGAGCTGCCGAAGAAGAAGGCCGCGGCCAGGAAGACGGCGAAGGAGACGGCCGTCAGGAAGACCGCCGCGAAGAAGGCGGCGACGAAACGGGGCGCGTAGCTCGCTGTGGTGTCGACGGCATGAGCTGCTGGATGTGGTGGTGCTCGCAGGTCTCTGTCGTTAGGCGCGGATGCTGGTGTAGCGCACGCCCGGACCCCCTCGCTCCATCGCTGGGTTCATGCACCACTGGCAGAGCGGATTCTCTGGGGCTGCCGCTTGTGGCGTGACCTTGTTGGTGGTCGTTCGTGCAGCTCGGCGCCGGTATGGCTCACCGTACGGTTGCAACAGGTGTGGCGGTATCACTGCATCGAGGGATGTATGTCTCTCGGGATCGGGTTCTCGTTCGAGAGCCTGCGCTTGGCGGAGACGGGGTGTCGGTTCGTGGCGAGGGCCTTGTGCGGTCCGGTGGTACCGATCGCCGCTCGATGCCGATCACCGGGTCGCCTTCGATCCAGCCCTGGTGCTGTCACCAGCCGTTCGCCTTGCGTGCGATGGACAGTTCGCGGTTGATGGTGCTGACGTCCATCCCGTCGGCCCGCGCTACCGCCAGTTCGCCGACATCCGGAGTGGCCTGCCGCAGGTCGCGATGAACGGGCAGGATTGCGTGCCTCGACACACGACGACGCGATCCCCTCGCTGACATGACTTCACGAGTACCCGCATGCGGCCTGACCTGAGCGGACGAGACCGGCAAGGGCAACGGCAGTGGGGCGAAGGTCGTTCACCTCCGCCTCAGCCAGCGCTCGTTGTGCGTAATTGCCCAGGCTGTCAGCGCCGTGCTTTCGCTGTGGCGGTCGCCGAGTTCGCGGAAGGCGGTGGCGGCCTGGGTGTGGGCGTGGATGGCGTCTTCGAACCGCCGCACCTCCTGCAGGGCGCCGCCGAGGTTGTTCAGCGCCGCGCCTTCGCTGTGGCGGTCGCCGAGCTCGCGGGCGACGTCGGCGGCCTGGGTGTGGGCGTGGATGGCGTCTTCGAACCGCCGCACCTGCCGCAGGGCGCCGCCGAGGCTGTTCAACGCCATGCCGCGCAGATACTGCGCGTCGCCACATCCAGCGCGATCGTCAGCTCAGCAGAACCCGTCACCCCATCAGCCAGGACCACCATCACATCCAGCGGAGTGCT
>NZ_LGDW01000035.1 GCF_001280005.1 Streptomyces sp. NRRL WC-3618
ACGCAGGACGAAGGCCGGCCCGTCCTCGGGGCCGGCCGTGCTGCCGTCCCAGAGGCGGATTCCCACGGGCAGGGGGAGACCCAGCACCTGTTCACTGAACCGGGCCAGAACTGCTGCGGCTGCTTCGGACATGCGAATCCTCTCCGTTCAACGCAGGGGGCCCGCGCGTCTCGTACGGCGGCTGGGCCAGGCAACGTCCACCGGGGCGGCTGGCGCCGGTGAGTGTAAGCGGACATTGATTGAAAGCTAAAGGGGTCTTTTGTTTTGAGCAGTCGATGGGGGCATGGCCGGTTATCCGGCCCGGTCACGACAGGATTCGGTCCCCCCGGGTGGCCGGGGTCTGCACCCCGGCCGTCCCTTGCCGAGCCGAGCAGGCCGCCCGCGACACCGCGAGCGGCCTGCTGCCCAAGTCCGATCTACTGACCGCTCGTCAGCTCTCCTCGCCCGTACGGCGTCTGCGCGCGAAGTAGACCGCGGCGGTTCCGGCCACCACGACCGCGAGACCGGCACCCGCGAGGACGGGAGTACTGCTCGACGCGCCGGTCTCGGCGAGATCTCCGTTCGTGGTCGGGTCGTTCGCCCCCGTGTTGTCCTTGCCGGGCGCGGGCGTGCCCGACTCGCTGGGCGTGGGGGACGCGCCTCCACCGGGCGTGCCCGACTCGCTGGGCGTGGGGGACGCGCCCCCACCGGGCGCGTCGCTCTCGGCGAGCATCGCCGAGAAGGCGCCCGCGATCACCTTGTGGCCGTCGGCGTTGGGGTGGGGGTCCGTCTTCGTGCACGCCCAGGTCAGCTGACAGATCTTGGCCACGTTCGCCGGCACCTCGCCCGCGCCGGGCACGTTCACCTGGGTGGTGAAGTCGTCCGAGGAGAAGGCCCCGGCCACGTCCGCCACCTTGAAGCCGGTGGACTTGTACACCTGGGCGATCCCTGTGTTGGCGGCCTTGACCAGGGGTGCCGACTCCTTGGCGGCCTGCTGCCCCGCAGCGCCCTGCAGCCAGGCCCCCAGGAACGGGTTGTGGTACGTCGAGCCCACGAACTGCGTGTTGTCCGTGCCGGCCTTGCGGAGCGTGCCCGCGATCTGGGCCAGGTTCTTCGCCATGGCCTGGCTCTTGCTGTTCAGGCATGCCCCGTCGAGGGTGCCGGCCGGGCTGACACAGTTGAGGAGGATGTCGTTGGCGCCCACGCTGAGGGTGACGTAGGCGACCTTGCCGTGGTGCTGGGCCATGGCCTGCAAGGCGGCGTCCAGTTGGGACTTGGCGTGCGGGTAGTCGCACTCTCCGCCGTTGATCAGGGACTCGGTGGTCTCAGCGGTGCAGCCGAGGCGTATGTGCTTCAGCCCGGGGGTGCGCTGCTTGAGCTGCGCGTAGAGCTGGTCGGTGTAGGCGACATCGGTGTCCTTGTCGACGTCCGGCTGGTAGCCGGAGGCCAGGGAGTCGCCGAGCGAGATGTAGTACGTGGTGTCCTTGGCGCCGGTCACCTCGTCGGCGGCGGCCAGTCCGGGCGTGCTCAGCACGAGCGTCATGGCAGAGACGGCCAACGGGGGGCCGAAACGCTGAAGGGATCTCATCACTTACATGCTTTCCAGTTGCTGGGGGGGAGGTTGAGTGCCGAAAGGCATTGGCCTGAGACGTGGCTACAAGCAGCGGAACTCAGCCGCAACGGTTTCCGGGCACCCGAAGAAGGCCTTGGTGAAGGCATAGGGGGATTTCTGCCTCCGTGACGCTGCGGGATCTGCCCGCCTTCGCTTCGGAGACGCGGGTGTAAATCTAGCAAGGCTGACACCGAGTTGGATATGGGCGGCCGACAACGTAACGATCACATCGACACGTATAACCACCAGAAGGGCTCGAGCGGCCGGGAATTGCTCACCAGACTCGCTGGTAAGCATTCGTTGAGTGATCAGCCGGGTGGCAACTCACCTCGCAGGCAGCCACCCACCTGCACGAGTGAACCGCTCCGGGATCAGTGGATGCCCTACAGCTTAAGTCCAACTGCCGGTTGGGGGGCTGGTGTTGAGCGCAGCAGTTGACCCCTTGTTGCACGGGCCGAATGGCACCGATCGCAGAATGCAGACGCTGGAGGTTAATCCGGTCCACCCATTCCGCGGAGTTGGATAGCCCGCGGCAGTTCGGCTCGACCCCGAACACCTTCTTGAACTCGCCGATGAACGCTACGAGCGTCTTGGTAACCGGTCGAGCTCTGCCGTGAGGAAAGCCTACGCCGCCTTCAAAACCAGACAGCCGCCGTCCGACTGGGCGCGGGTCATGCTGGATTGGTGCGGCATGCCGTCGCGGCCTGCGACGCCTGCCATGACCGCATCCACGACGCGCAGTCGGCCGGGTCATTCACGCCCTGATCACGGAGAGCTGGATGACGGGAAACCGTCACGTCCGGATAGGCGTCCCTGCCCGAGGCGGTGATGCCGAGGTCCAGGCTCGGGCCCTCGTCCTCGGTGGGGAGGTAGTAGTTCTCCTGGGCATCCAGGACGAGCGTCGTTCCGGCGGCGTTCGCGGCCGCGGTTGCGACCGCCATAGCGGCGGCCGCCGCTATCCGCCATGTTCTTTACGGGCAACGGGCAACGGGCCGTTCCGTCCGGTGCCCCGTACGCGGAGAGGGGGCGCCGGACGGAACTACGTCGTCCGGGAGGTGGGCACCGCTCAGGGGGTGAGCAGCGAGAGGTTCACGGTGTTGGCCATGGCCTGCATGCCCGCGCTGTTGGGGTGGAGATGGTCGCCGCTGTCGTAGGCGGGGAGCAGCTGCGCCGGGTTGGCCGGGTCCCGGAGCGCCGCGTCGAAGTCGATCACCGCGTCGAAGGCGCCGCTGGTGCGGATCCAGTTGTTCACCTGGGCGCGGGTGGCGGCCTTGGCGGTGGTCTGCGTGGAGTTCGGCAGGATCGTCCCGCCGATGATGCGGACACCGGCCTGGTGTGCCTGGTTGATCATGGTCTGGTAACCGGCGATGATCTGGTCGGCGGTGGTGGGGGTGGTGGTGGAGTTGATGTCGTTGATGCCCTCCAGCAGGATGACGTCCTTCACGCCCGGCTGGGTCAGGACGTCGTGGGAGAACCGGGTCTTGGCCGCGATGCCCTGCGGCGCGGACGGGCTGTCGGTGACCACCCGGTTGCCGCCGATGCCGGCATCGACCACGCCGAGGCGCTGGCCGCCGGACTGGGCCTGGAGCCGCCGGGCGAGGTAGTCGGGCCAGCGCTGGTTTGCGTTGTCGGTGGTGACGGAGCCGTCGGTGATGGAGTCGCCGATGGCCACGACGGTTCCGTTGGCCGTGGGTGACACGACGTCGAGTCCGGCGACGTAGAACCAGTGGTTCGTGGTGGTGGTGAAGTTCGTCGCGGCCTCCTCGGTGGCGTGGTTGCCGGTGCCCCCGGCGGACAGGTAGGAGGTCTGGTGGGCGTTGTCGTGGTAGGTCGAGGCGCCGGTGGTGCCCGGGAGGTAGACGCTCACCAGCAGGTTCTGCTCCGCGGCGACCGGCATCGGGATGACGTCGCTGGTCAGTTCCTGCCCGGCGGGGATGGTGGGCGTGGCCGACCGGCCGAAGGTGACGGTGTGTGTGGTGCCCGCGACCGCGGTGGCGCCGCTGGACTGGACGGCCACCGTGACGGCGCCGACCGAGAGGGCGGTGGTGCTGCGCAGGTTGGACAGCCGGATGCGCAGTCCCGCGCCGGAGGTGTTGTTGTGGACGACCATCCGGATGGTCCGCTCGGTGAAGGTCTGGCCGCCGCTGGTCATGCTCGGGCCCCAGGTCGCCGAGCGCGGGCGCTCGGTCAGGCTCCACTGCTGGTTGGTCGTGTTCTTGCAGGTCCACTGGATGATCGCGTGGTTCTCCGCGGTGGAGTTGTCGGAGACGTCCAGGCACAGGCCGCTGCGGGCGGAGACGATCGCCGAACCGCTGACAGTCCAGTTCTGGTTGGTGGAGCCGGTGCAGGGCCACTGGATGATCGCGGCCCCCTCGGTCGTGGAGCCGTTCTGGACGTCCATGCACTTGCCGCTGTTGATGTTGACCAGCGAGAAGGTGCCGTCGCCGTGGTCGACCGCCTCCCACAGCTGGCCGGGGCCGCCGGAGGCGGTCTTCTGCACGACCGCCGCTGTGTTGGCCAGGGAGTCCGACAGCACGGCG
Organism: Streptomyces sp. NRRL WC-3618; assembly: GCF_001280005.1. GTDB lineage: Bacteria > Actinomycetota > Actinomycetes > Streptomycetales > Streptomycetaceae > Streptomyces. Next base: position 4,132 of record NZ_LGDW01000035.1, read on the forward strand.
GCGTTCTTGCCGCTGTTGGCCGCTGTCAGCGCGTAGACGTGGCCGCCCTGCGGCGCGCCCGCGGCCGAGGCGTCTGCCGCCGGGACGAGGGTGAGTCCGACAGCGGCCAGACAGGTGGCGGATGCCGTGGCCGTGAGTCTGGCGGCAAGTCTTCGGGAGGTGTGCATGTGCGGCCCTTTGCTGGGTGGGACGTGCGGCTCTTGCGCGTCTTCTTCGTGTAGACGTGCGGGTCGGAGGGACCCCGGCCCACAGCGGCACGCAGGAGGCATGTCGTGGCGCTGTGGGCCGGGAAGATGTACGGGCGGCGCGGCCGTGGCGGGTGGTCAGGAGGTGGGCTGGAAGGTCCACAGCAGGTTGTTGTTGGTCACCCAGGTCCACTGCCCGGTCACGGACCCGGAGGGGACCTGTCCGCCGCCGTCGAGGACGAGTCCGGTGGTGCGGTTGGCGATCGAGTACCGGCCGTTGCCGCGGTCGGTTATCTTCCACTGCTGGTGGGGGCCGCCGTTCCAGGCCGCTTGCTGGGCTGGAGCGCCGTTGCTGGTGGAGCCCCAGCCGTCGGCGACCATGCCGTTGGCGCGGTTGACCAGCCGGTAGTAGCCGTCGCCGAGGTCTACGGCCTGCCACTGGAGGTTGGGGTTGTCGACCGGGGTCCACTGCTTGAGGTTCGAGCCGCTGGCGACGTTGCCGCCGCTGTCCAGGGCCAGACCGTCGGTGACGTTGATCAGACGGAAGTACGTGGCCGGATTGAAGGTGACCTTCAGTGAGACGATGGCGTCGTTGTTGCCGCTCACCCGCAGGTCGGGATTGTCCGCGGTGAACGTCCAGGCCGTGCCGGTGAAGTTGTCGCCGGAGTAGCCCGTCACCCGGTAGCCCTGGGGCACCCTGAGCGAGGAGATGGTCGCGGAGCCCACTCCCGCGGCCGACAGCTGGGAGGAGGTGTAGCTGCCCAGCGTCAGGGCGGCGCTCGCCGAGGAGTAACTCACGTCCTGGAACACGGTCACCCGGGCTGCGGCGGCGGCCGTGGGGACGCCGCTGACCTCGACGCAGACCACGGAGTCATTGGCGTCCGGGGCGGTGGCCGGCACGGTGACGCTGATCTGGCCGCCGCTGACGGTGTAGGTGAGTGAGGCCGACGGGTTGTTCATCAGGTAGACGCGGCTGATCGTGTTGGTGATCGCCGGGATCTGCAGTACGCCGCCTGCGGGCCAGGTGAAGACGTGAGCGAACAGCTTGCCGTCCTTCTTGGTGGCCCTGCCCCAAGTGGGGTCGGTGGTGAAGGGGCTTGCCGTGGCTCCGTGCACGCTGTCGCCGTACGTCGCCATCCAGGAGGCCAGGCCGCGCAGGATGGTCACGGATCCGGTGGTGACCGAGCCGTCGCCCTTGGGGCCGATGTTCAGCAGAAAATTGCCGTCCCGCGAGACGCAGGTGACGAGCTCCTGAACGAAATCCTTGACGGGGCGGTAGGAGTTCTCTCGGCCCGACTGGTAGCCCCAGGCACCGTTCATGGTGTCGCATCTCTCCCACTGGCGGTCCAGGGGCGCGTTGGGGACACCGAACTCCGCGACCGCGTAGTCGCCCAGACCGAGGTCCCGCTTGACCCGTTCGTTGACGACGAGTCCGGGCTTGCGGGCGATCAGCCAGTTGTAGAGGTCGACACCGTCCGACCGCAGCCACCAGTCCTCGAGGGTGGGGCTGGAGGGTTCGCCGAACCAGTCGCCGTCGAACCACAGGAGCGCCGGGTCGTAGCGGTCCAGCAGCTCCTGCAGTTGGGCTTTCATGTCCGCGATGTAACCCGTGCGGGCGGCCTGCGAGGCCATCGTGGTGAGACCGTTTCGGATGGTCTGGGAGGGGTGGTTCCAGTCCAGGATCGAGTAGTAGAGCCCGAACTTGACGCCTCGTGCCTCGCACTCGGTCTTGAGCGCCGCCAGCAGATCACCCTGGACACCGGCGTAGTCACGCAGGTTGTACGGCTTGGTGCCGGTGGTGTCGGTGAAGCCGGGGACGTTGGAGTCCCACATGGCGAAGCCTTCATGGTGTTTGGCCGTGATGACCAGGTACTTCATGCCGGCGTCCGCCGCCAGTTGGGCGATGGTCGCCGCGTTGAACGCGGTGGGGTTGAAGTGCGCGGACACCTGGGTCTGGTAGTCGGCCTTGGACCAGCTCTCTGAGCTGAAGGCCCACTCGCCGTGGCCGAGGTAGGAATAGGACCCGAAGTGGATGAACATCCCGAACCGGGCCTGGTACCACCAGTCCATCTTCGAGGAGACCGAGTACGCCTCGGCGGCGGTGGGCCACAGGGCCTGCGGCAGTCCGAAGGCCACGGTGCCGCCGGCGAGGGCGGCGGCCTTGATGAGGGAGCGCCTGCTGAGGGGAGCGGAGGTCATGTGCGGCTCCTGAAGGGGTGAAGGACACGGGGCGTGTCCACAGTGGGTTGTCCGTGACTCAGCCCGGACGGCGGGGAACGACGGCTCGTGTCCGCTCAGGCCACATCTTCTCGGACATCGGATGTATTAAGGGCCACTCGCTCACGTCTTGTCTAGAGCTAAGGGCAGAAATGAGAAATCTCCTCGTCACTGCCCCACGATCAGGTCAACACGCAAAAATAGATCGGATCTATCACGGTCGATGCGGGGAAAAAAATGCACACGGCTTCGCAGCGCGGCCATCTGACCGCACTGCGAAACCGTGATGTCCGCTCCGGCGGCTACGCGTCCTCCAGCACGATGATGTCGAGGGTCCTGGGCCCGTGTACGCCCTCCACCCGCTCCAGCTCGATGTCGCTGGTCGCCGAGGGGCCTGAGATGAGGGTCAGCGGCCGCGACGGGTCGAGGCGACGGAGCGCATCGGGCACGTCGGGTGTGATCTGATCGGCCCGGACCAGGCAGATGTGCTGGTCCGGGAGCAGCGTCAGGGCCCGCCGTCCCTGGCCCGGACCGTGGTCGAGGACCACGGTGCCGGTGACGGCGATGGCCGCGGCGACCGTGGTGACCACGGCGTCCGCCGTGTCGAGCTGTCCGACGGTCAGCGGCAAGACGTCCGCCGGCAGCGACCAGGGGCCGTCCGGGACCAGGCCTTCGGGAAGCCCGGACGGCACCACCAGGGAACGTGCTCCGGTACGGCTCAGAGCGCTGCCCACGGCCGCCGCGGCACCGGCTGCCGGAACACGGACCACTGTGGCGCGGTACTCGGCGGCACGCTCGGCGAACAGCCCCACGACGTCCTCTCCCGCGTGGTCGGCGCGGCGACCACGCGGACGTGGCAGATCGTCGGGGCGCTCGGAGCCGGGAACACCGGACAGGGCTGCCCGAACCGCGCTCAGGACGCTCTCCCGGCCGTTCATCGTCATTGCTTGCCTCCCGCCGTCGTTCGGCTGTCTTCTCTCACACGTGGTCTCGTACGGCGCCACCAGGCGCGCAGTGACTCCCGGGGCGGGGCCGACGTGTCACGGGTGGTGGACCAGCGGGCCAGCGGGCCTGGCAGGGCGCCGATCCGGCCGTTGCGGGCCACCAGCCGTGCTCCCAGGGCGGCGACCCTTTGTGCCGCCGCCAGCCGCCCGGGAGAGGACAGGACGGCGCCCGCAGCTTTCATGGCGAGCGCCTCGGTGGTGGGCAGCAGCCGCGCACGGCGTTTGGCCTCCACTGCCTCTGCCCGTAGGTGGACCAGCACCTCCGGGATGTCGATCTTCTCGGGGCAGGCGTCGTAGCAGGCGCCGCAGAGCGTCGAGGCGAAGGGCAGCGAGGCCGCGTTCTCGACGCCGACCAGCTGCGGGGTGAACACGGCACCGATCGGGCCGGGATAGACGGAGCCGTAGGCGTGGCCGCCGGTGCGCTCGTAGACCGGGCAGACGTTCAGGCAGGCGGAGCAGCGGATACAGGACGGCGCCTGGCGCCCGACCTCGTCGGCGAGGGCCGCGGTGCGGCCGTTGGCGAGGAGGATCAGATGGAAGGTCTGAGGGCCGTCGCCCTCTGTGACGCCCGTCCACAGCGAGGTGTACGGATTCATCCGCTCTCCCGTGGACGAGCGGGGCAGGAGCTGGAGGAAGACATCGAGGTCGGCGAAGGACGGAAGCACCTTCTCGATGCCCATGACGGTGATCAGCGTGTCCGGCAGGGTCAGGCACATCCGCCCGTTGCCCTCCGACTCCACGACCACGACCGTTCCGGTGTCGGCCGCCGCGAAGTTGGCGCCGGAGACGGCGACCTTGGCGCGCAGGAACTTCTCCCGCAGGTGTAGCCGGGCCGCCTCGGCGAGGTCACGGGGGTCGTCGGTGAGTTCGTCGGGAGCCGGCCTGCCCCACTTCCTCATCTCCCGCCGGAAGATCTCCCGCATCTCGGAGCGGCCCCGGTGGATGGCGGGCACGAGGACGTGCGACGGGCGGTCGCCGCCCAGCTGCACGACGAGTTCCGCGAGATCGGTCTCATACGCGCGGATACCCGCGTCCGCCAGCGCCTCATTGAGACCGATCTCCTGGGTCACCATCGACTTGACCTTGACGACCTCGTCCTCGCCGGTCTGCTTCACGAGGGCGGTCACGATGCGGTTGGCCTCGGAAGCGTCCGCCGCCCAGTGGACCACTCCGCCCGCGGCGGTCACCGCCTCCTCCAGGCGCAGGAGATGGTGGTCGAGGTGGCGCAGAGTGTGGCGTTTGACCGCGGCGGCCCTCTCCCGCAGTTCCTCCCAGTCCTCCAGTTCGGAGGTGACCGCCAGCCGCTTGTCCCGGATGGTGCCCGTCGCCCGGCGCAGGTTCGCCCGCAGCCGGGTGTCGGCGAGCGCGGTGCGCGCCGCCTCGGGGAAGGCCGGGGTGCCCAGCCATACGACGTTGTCGGCGCCGCTCACCGTACGTCCCCTTCCGTGCGGGCCAGGATCTCGGCAAGGTGCATCGTGCCGACCCCGGTGCGGAGGCGGGACAGGCCGCTGCCGATGTGGGTGAGGCAGGAGTTGTCGCCCGCGCACAGGAACTCGGCACCGGTGTCCTGCACATGGCGCATCTTGTCGGCGAGCATGGCGTTGGACACCTCGGGGTTCTTCAGCGCGAAGGTGCCGCCGAAGCCGCAGCAGGACTCCGCGTCGGGCAGTTCGACGAGGTCGATGCCCTTCACGGCGCGCAGCAGCTCGAGCGGCCGGTCGCCCACCCGGAGCATGCGCAGCGAGTGGCAGGTCGGGTGGTAGGTGACGCGGTGCGGGAAATAGGCGCCGACGTCGGTGACGCCGAGGACGTCGACGAGGAGTTCCGACAGCTCGTACACCGTGGGGACGACCTGCTCGACCGCCCTCGGTGAGGGCGGTGTCCCCGTACTGGGCGGCCACCACGCGGTGATGGTCGCGCACCATGCCCGCGCAGGACCCGGAGGGGCGACGACAGCGTCGTAGCCCGCGAAGACCTCGGCGAAGCGGCGCACCAGGGGCAGGGTCTCGGGGCGGTAGCCGGTGTTGAAGTGCATCTGGCCGCAGCAGGTCTGGCCCTGCGGGAACTCCACGGTGTGGCCGAGGCGTTCCAGCAGTGTGGTCACGGCCTGGCCGGTGCGCGGGAACATCGTGTCGTTGAAACAGGTGATGAAGAGGGCTGTGCGCATGGGCTTTCCTGGGGCGCGACGGGGTATGCGGGGACGGCTGGGCATGGGTGCGTCACGCCTGTGCGAGGCGCAGCCGGACCGGGCGGTACCCCGAGGCGCGTGAGCCGGCGGGGATCCGATCTGCTCACAGCTCCCACACCACCGGCAGCGAGGCGGCGGTGCCCTGCGCGGAGTAGTCGTGGACCACATCGAGCAGTTCGGCCATCCGTGCCTGCCAGGCGATGTTGACGGGTAGTTTCTCGAGTGCGGCGATCATCGCCGGGTAGTCCGCGACCTTCAGCAGGTGGAAGAGGTCGGTGCCACTTCGCCAGATCGTCCACTCGCTGACCCCCGCGGCACGGATGGCGGCAGTCAGTTCCTCCGGCACCTCGCGGTGCGCTGTCTCGTACTCCTCGATGCGGTCGGCGCGGACCTGGGTGTGCAGGGCGACCTTCATGGCGGCTCCTTCGACGGCACAGCGTCCCGGATCGGGCCGGGTCGCCCGATCAACTCGACGGGGGGACGGGGGTATTCGGGTTCAGCAGGCCCGCGGCGCGCAGCTCGTCCCACAGGGCGCGGGGGAGGGGACGGCGCAGCTGCTCCACCGTGTCGTGCACCTCCTGCGGCGAGCGTGCGCCGGTCAGGACGCTCGCGACCGCGGGATGGCCGAACGGGAAGCGCAGCGCGGCGGCCCGCAGCGGCACGCCGTGGCGTTCGGCAACCGCCAGCAGCCGCAGCGCCCGGTCGAGCACCGGCTGGGGAGCAGGAGCGTAGTCGTACGTGGCCCCGGGCCGGGGAGCGGTGAGCAGCCCGGAGTTGAACACTCCGCCGACGATGACGCTACGGCCGCGGGCGGCCGCCTCCGGAAGCAGTTCGGTGAGCCCGTTCTGTTCCAGGAGGGTGTAACGGCCGGCCAGCAGCACCACGTCGATGTCGGTCTCGCGCCCGAACCGAGCGGGCAGCGCGGACTGGTTCATCCCGATGCCGATCGCCCCGATCACGCCCTCGGCACGCAGCCGCTCCAGTGCCGGGTACACCTCGCGCAACGCCTGCTCGGCGTGCGCGTCCGGATCATGCAGCAGGGCCACGTCGACGCGGTCGACGCCGAGGCGTTCCAGGCTCGCCTCCAAGGAGCGCAGCACCCCGTCGGCACTGAAGTCCCAGATCCGGCGGTGGGTGGCCGGGACGGCGAAACCATGGGCGAGGTCGTCACCGTTGTCGTCGCCCTCCGGATCCGGCACGAGAAGCCGGCCCACCTTGGTGGACAGGGTGTAGGTGTCACGGGGGCGGTCGCGCAGCGCGGCGCCGAGCCGCCTCTCCGACAGGCCGAGACCGTAGTGGGGCGCTGTGTCGAACGTGCGGATCCCGGCGTCCCAGGCAGCGTCCACCGTGGCACGGGCGGTCTCGTCGGCGACCGGTTGACAGAGGTTGCCGAGGGCGGCACAGCCCAGCGCCAGCTCCGAGACCGCTACGGAGCTGCCCCCGAGCCCGGTGGTTCTCACGACCGGTCCACCGGGCGCAGCCGCAGCCCCTGCATGCCGCCGTCCACAGCGAGCGCGGTACCGGTGACGGAGGCGGCGGCCGGACTCGCCAGATAGACGATGGCCGCGGCGACCTCGTCGGCGGTGACCAGGCGCCCCATGGGCTGCCGGGCGTTGAGGGCGGCGCGCTCGGCCTCGGGGTCGTCCGCGGCGTCGAGGAGCCGGGAGACCCACGGCGTGTCGGCGGTGCCGGGGTTGACACAGTTGACCCGGATGCCCTCGCGGACGTGGTCGGCGGCCATGGCGAGCGTCAGGGAGAGCACGGCGCCCTTGCTGGCGCAGTACAAGGCGCGCTGCGGCAGGCCCGCGGTGGCACCGATCGAGCAGGTGTTGACGACCGCCGCGTGGGACGAGCGCCTCAGGTGGGGCAGGGCGGCCCGGGTGGTGCGCACCATGCCGAGGACGTTCACGTCCAGGACCCGGTGCCAGTCTTGGTCCGGGTTGTCCTCGATGGTGCCGATGGCGCCGATGCCCGCGTTGTTCACGAGGATGTCCAGGCCGCCGAGCCGCCCGGCGGCCTGTTCCACGGCGGCGCGCACCGAGGCGTCGTCCGTGACGTCGGCCCTGATGCCGAGCAGCGGTGCGGGGACCGGGTCCGGAACGAGGTCGAGCACGGCCACCGCCGCGCCCCGCCCCGTCAGTGCGCGGGCCGTGGCGAGCCCGATGCCGGAGGCGCCGCCGGTGACGACGGCTCGGAGTCCCGAGAGATCGGTCATGCCGTCCCACCCTGTGCAGCGCGGTCGGCGACCCAGAACGTGCCGTCCGGGTAGCGGTACTCGGCGATGGACCCTTCCTTCATGGTGGCGGAGAAACCGGGCGCGAGCGGCGCGGTGTAGTGGCCGTCGCGCATCACCACCGGCGCGGTGAAGTGCTGATGGAGGTGATCGACGAACTCGATGACGCGGTTCTCGGTCGTGCCGGACAGGGCGAGGAAGTCGAACATCGACAGGTGCTGCACCAGCTCGCACAGACCCACTCCGCCGGCGTGCGGGCACACGGGCACCCCGAACCTGGCGGCGAGCAGCAGGATCGCGAGGTTCTCGTTGACGCCGCCGACGCGGGCCGCGTCGATCTGCAGGATGTCGATGGCGCCGGCCTGGAGGAGCTGCTTGAAGACGATGCGGTTCTGCACATGCTCGCCCGTGGCGACCTTCACGGGCGCGACCGCCGCGCGGACGGTGGCATGTCCGAGCACGTCGTCGGGGCTGGTCGGTTCCTCGATCCAGTAGGGGGCGAACTCGGCGAGTGCCTTGGTCCACTCGATCGCCTCGTCCACGTTCCACCGCTGGTTGGCGTCGACGGCGATGCGGATCCCTTCGCCGACGACGGCACGGGCGGTGCGCAGCCGTCGGATGTCGTCGTCCAGGTCGGCCCCCACCTTGAGCTTGATCTGGGTGAAGCCGTCGGCGACGGCCTGCTTGGCCAGCCGGGTGAGCTTGTCGTCGGAGTAACCGAGCCAGCCCGGGGACGTGGTGTAGCCCGGGTAGCCGCGCTCCAGCAGGATGGCCTCACGCTCCGCCAGGCCGGTGCGGCCCTCACGCAGCAGCTTCAGGGCGTCCTCAGGGGTGAGGGCATCGGCGATGTACCGGAAGTCGACCTGGGAGACCAGCCACTCGGGTTCGGCGTGGGCGAGCAGCTGCCACAGCGGCTTGCCCTCCCGCTTGGCGGCGAGGTCCCACACGGCGTTGACCACGGCGCCGATCGCCATGTGCATCACGCCCTTCTCGGGGCCGAGCCAGCGCAGCTGACTGTCGCCGATCAGGTCGCGGCTGAGGGAGCCCGGGTCGGTGCACAGCTCGTGTACGGACCGGCCGATGATGTGGGGGCGCAGTGCCCCGATCGCGGCGACCTGGACGTCGTTGCCGCGTCCGATGGTGAAGGTGAAGCCGTGGCCTTCGTGTCCGTCGCCGGCGTCGGTACGCAGCACGACATAGGCGGCGGAGTAGTCGGGATCCGGGTTCATCGCGTCCGAGCCGTCCAGTTCCCGTGAGGTGGGGAAGCGGACGTCGTAGGTGTCGACGCCGGTGATCCGGGCGGAGGTTGCGGTCACGGTGATGCTGCCTTTCACGCTTGGCCGAAGGTCTGGCGCTGGCTGCCGAGACCGTCGACGCAGAGCTCGACGGTGTCGCCGGGGCGCAGGAAGGGAGTGCCGGGAAGACCCAGGGCCACGCCTGCGGGCGTTCCCGTGTTGATCACGTCGCCCGGTTCCAGGACCATGTACTGGCTCAGGTAGGACACGATGTGGTCGACCGTGAAGATCATGTCGCTGGTATGGCCGTCCTGACGCTTCACACCGTTGACGCTCAGGTGCAGACCGAGGTCCTGCGGGTCGCCGACCTCGTCGGCGGTGACCAGCCACGGGCCGAGCGGGTTGAAGGTCTCGCAGGACTTGCCCAGGTCCCACTGCGACGAGTACTCCAGCTGGAACTCGCGCTCCGACACGTCGTGGCTGATCGCGTAGCCCGCGATCACCGCACGCGCGGCCTCAGGTCCGTCGAGGTAGCGGGCCCGGCGGCCGATGACGACCGCAAGCTCGACCTCCCAGTCGGTCTTGGCCGAGCCCCGGGGGATCAGTACCTGGTCGTACGGGCCGACGACCGTGCCTGGGTCCTTCATGAACACCACGGGGCGGGCGGGAATCGCCGCGCCGGTCTCGGCGGCGTGGTCACGGTAGTTCAGTCCGACGCAGACGATCTTGCCGGGACGCGCGACGGGCGCGCCGATGCGCAGACCGTCCGGGTCCAGCTCGGGCAGCTCTCCCGCAGTGAGGGCCGCGCGGGCCCGGCCGACTCCGCCGGAAGCCAGGAAAGCGCCGTCGATGTCATTAGTCATCGAGGACAGGTCCAGCAGCCGGCCGTCGTCGGTGCGGACGGCGGGCCGCTCCTGTCCCCGGGCGCCGACTCGTAGCAGTTTCACTGGGGAAGCTCCCTTGTCATGCGGGATTCGTCTGAGGTGGTCGGCCGTGGGGCCGGGCCGCCGGTGTCCGAGCCGGACGGAGTCCTGGGCTTACAGCCACAGGCACAGTCATCGGATGTATGGCGGCACGGTGACCTTAAGGTGCAGAAGTCTCAACTGACAACGGATTCCTCGGATGTATTTGCTCGCCCTTGCTTGCCAGGCGTCCAGTAGCGCGCCTCTCGCGCAGATAACGGAACGGCTGCGAGGCCGACAAGGGGCCCCATCCGATGAATCGGGACCGGAAACAATGGGTCATCGCTCCTGGTGGATCCGTAGGAGCAGCCACGGCACCGGCCGCCCGAACGGACGCACCCGCCATCGAGGCAACCGTCCCGGCCTATTCCCGCCCGTCCTGGCTGACGCCGTTGCCGAATCGTGAACTCCTGCAAGGGATCGCCTGTCCCTCACGAATGATGGGAGCCGCAGGTCGGACGAGGTGACGACCGACGGATTCCACGGCCGGTGCGGCGGCTTGCGGCTCCGGGCGACGACGCCGCGCAAATCCTCGGCAGCGGACTCTTGCCAACTTCGGCAACGTCGTCGTAACGTCTCGGCGTCCGAGATACATCGGAGGAATAGTCGTCATTCGGTGCGCAGCTCGGTTCGCACCGTGAGGCCGTCCCGCTTCCATGCCCTCGGGCACCGTCCGCTCCCTCTTCGGGTACGGTCCGCGGCATCTCACGCCCGGACCGACACCTGCCCGGCCAGCGCCCCCGCCGCCTCTCGACAGGCGGGTACGCCACCCCTCCCAACCGTCGCCCTGCGGCCCTGTGCCCCTGGCTAAAGAGAGAACACGGCCATGAAGCTCGCTCGCACCAGCTCCACCGCCGCAGCCGCCACCGCTGTCCTCGCGGTCCTGTCCCTCGCCACCGCGTGCAACCGCGAGAGCACCGCCTCGGCCGCCGCGGGCGGCGACAAGCCCCCCATCGGCATCGACCTGCCGCGCTCCGACTCCGACTTCTGGAACTCCTACGCGCAGTACGTCGAGAAGGACATCAAGTCCGACGGCATCAACGCCCTGCCGGTCAGCAACTCGCAGAACGACGTCACCAAGCTGGTCGCCAATGTCCAGGTCTTCCAGAACACCGGCGCCAAGGCCGTCGTCATGGCACCCCAGGACACCGGCGCCATCGCCTCCACCCTCGACACACTCGCGTCCAAGAAGATCCCCGTGGTCAGCGTCGACACCAGACCCGACAAGGGCGACGTCTACATGGTGGTGCGCGCCGACAACCGGGCCTACGGCACCAAGGCCTGCGAATTCCTCGGCAAGCAGCTCGGCGGCAAGGGCAAGGTCGCCGAGTTCCAGGGCGCTCTGGACTCGATCAACGGCCGCGACCGCTCCGAGGCCTTCGCGGAGTGCATGAAGACGAAGTTCCCGAAGATCAAGGTCTTCGAACTGCCCACCGACTGGAAGGGCGACGTCGCTTCCGCCAAGCTCCAGTCGCTGCTCGCCCAGAACCCGGACCTGAACGGCATCTACATGCAGGCCGGCGGTGTGTTCCTGCAGCCGACCCTGGCCCTGCTGGAACAGAAGAAGCTGCTCAAGCCCGCCGGGCAGAAGGGTCACATCACGATCGTCTCCAACGACGGCATCCCGCAGGAGTTCGACGCCATCCGCAAGGGCCAGATCGACGCCACCATTTCCCAGCCCGCCGACCTCTACGCGAAGTACGCGCTGTACTACGCCCAGGCCGCGGCCGAGGGCAAGACCTTCAAGCCGGGCAAGACCGACCACGACTCCACCATCATCAAGCTGCCCAACGGCCTGGAGGACCAGCTGCCCGCCCCGCTGATCACCAAGGACAACGTCGACGACAAGTCCCTGTGGGGCAACGACGTCGGCTGACGACCGGCACGTCCGCCCGTCGCGCGCCGGTGGACGAACAGCCCTCGTCCCCGGACGCGCGCCCCGCTGCCCAGCGCGCACGCCCGCGCCCCTCAGCCCCAGCCCCGTACACGAAGGACGGTATCCACCATGGCGGAGTCCGCGACCGCCCCGGCGACCGGCCCCGGAGCCACGGCCCCGGTGGCCGAGGCGACCGGTATCAGCAAACGATTCGGCGCGACCGTAGCGCTGCGCGACGCCCGTATCACCGTCGCCCCGGGCGAGTCGCACGCCCTGGTCGGACGCAACGGCGCCGGCAAGTCGACACTCGTGTCCATCCTCACCGGCCTCCAGCAGCCCGACACCGGAACCCTGCGCTTCTCCGGCGAGTCCGCGCCCGCCTTTGGTGACATCGACGCCTGGCGCTCCCGTGTCGCCTGTGTCTACCAGCGCTCCACCATCATCGGTGACCTGACCGTCGCCGAGAACCTCTTCCTGAACCGACAGAGCGCCGGCTCGGTGCGGCCCATCCGCTGGAAGCATCTGCGCCGACGTGCCGACGAACTGCTCGGCGAGTACGGCGTGGCCGTCGACCCCGCCGCGCGGGCCAAGCACCTCACCGTCGAGCAGCGGCAGTTCGTGGAGATCGCGCGGGCCCTGTCGTTCGGGGCGCGCTTCATCATCCTCGACGAGCCCACCGCGAAGCTCGACGCCCGCGGCATCGACCGGCTGTTCGGCAAGCTCCGCGACCTCCAGCGTCAGGGTGTCGCCTTCCTCTTCATCTCCCACCACCTGCAAGAGGTGTACGACCTCTGCACCACCGTCACGGTCTACCGCGACGCGGCCCACATCCTCACCGCCCCCGTCGCCGAGCTCGGCCATCAGGCCCTGGTGGAGGCCATGACCGGCGAGTCCGCATCCACGGCCACCACCACCGGCCGGCCCCGGGTCGCGTGGGGGGATGCCACGGAGCTGCTGGCTCTCGACGGACTGACGCTGCCCGGTGCCTGCGAGGACATCTCGTTCACCGTCCGTTCCGGCGAGGTCGTCGGCCTCGCCGGAGCCACGGCCAGCGGCAATGTACAGGTCGGTGAGGCGATCGCCGGTCTGCACCGCACCAGGACAGGTCGTATCTCCGTCGGTGGGAAAACTGTGCGAACCGGCAGTGTGCCGTCCGCGCTGAGCGCCGGGGTCGGTCTGGTCCCCGAGGACCGTCACCTCCAGGGACTAGTGAACAACCGCAGCGTGGCGGAGAACGCCACGCTGACCGTCACCGACCAGCTCGGCCCGCTCGGCACGGTGCTGCCCGCCCGTACCAGGGAATTCGCCCGGCGCATGATCCGGGACCTCGACATCAAGACCCCGGGAGCCGCCACCCCGGTCTCCGCCCTCTCCGGCGGCAACCAGCAAAAGGTCGTCATCGCCCGCGCCCTGGCCACCGACCCCCACGTACTGGTGGCCATCCGCCCCACCAACGGCGTGGACGTCAAGTCCAAGGAGTTCCTGCTCGGCAAGATCCGGCAGGTCGCGGACGGCGGTAGGGCCGCGCTGATCGTCTCCGACGAACTGGACGACCTCAAGGTCTGCGACCGGGTCGTCGTCATGTTCCACGGACGGGTTGTCGCCGAGTTCGAGCGCGGCTGGACGGACGAGGACATCGTCGCCGCCGTCGAGGGCGTCTGCGGCGACACGACCCCCGCCACCGCGTCCCCCGTATCCGCCGTACCCGCCCCGTCCGGCGCGGACGAGCACGGAAGGTAGCCATGTCCGCCACCACAGATCTCACCGAGCCCGCAGCGAGCACAGCGGAGCCGGCCACCGACGACACCGTCCGCCGCCGGACCGACCTCGGACGCTTGCGTGAACTGTCCCTGGTCCCCGCGATTCTCGTGCTGGGCCTGATCGGGTTCATCGTGTCGCCGGCCTTCCTCACCGCCGACAACCTGATCGGTGTGGCCCAGCAGTCCACCGAGCTGAGCCTGCTGGTGCTCGCCACGACCTTCATCCTGGTCGCCGGACGGATGGACCTGTCACTGGAGTCCACCATCGGAGTGGCTCCAGTCATCGCCGTGTGGCTCGTCCTGCCGACCAGCGGCGGCCGGTTCAACGGGCTCGGCCTCCTGCCCGAATGGACAGCGGTCCCGCTCTGTCTGCTGGTCGGCGCGCTCATCGGCGCTGTCAACGGCTTCCTCATCCTGAAGCTTCGGCTCAACGGCTTCATCGTCACCCTTGGCGCCCTGACCATGCTCCGCGGTCTGCAAGTCGCCCTCTCCGAGGGCCAGTCCATCGTCGAGCTCCCTTCCTCCTTCACCTACCTGGGCAGGGCGTCCTGGCTGGGAGTGCCCGCTGCCATCTGGGTGTGCGCACTGCTCTTCGCACTCGGAGGCAGCGCCCTGGCCTGGCTCCGTCACGGCCGCGCGCTGTACGCGATCGGCGGCAACGCCGAGGCGGCCCGCACGGCGGGTATCCGCGTCGACCACATCGTGTGGATCGTCCTCATCCTCGGCAGCGTCCTCGCCGCGTTCGCCGGCATCCTCTACAGCGGCCACTACGGCTCCATCTCCGCCACCCAGGGCAGCGGCTGGATCTTCCAGGTCTTCGCCGCGACCGTCATCGGCGGGGTCAGCCTCAACGGCGGCAAGGGTTCCGTGTTCGGCGCCCTCACCGGTGTCCTCACCCTGCAGCTGGTCGTGAACGTCATGACACTGGCGGGTGTACCTCCGCTGTGGAACCAGTTCCTCAACGGCGCCATCATCATCGTCGCCCTGGTCATCTCCCGGTTCGCCTCCGGAGAGAAGCAGGAATAAACCACGCCCGCAAGCGGCTCTGCCGGGCCTTGCCCGGGCCCGGCAGAGCCGTTCCCCCACTCATCCCCAGCACGGAGAGGCACGCTCGTGGCCCTGACGGACGACGCGATCGACCAGATCAAGGCGATGATCGTCGCGGGTGAACTCGCCCCCGGCTCCCGTCTGCCCAAGGAGGAAATCCTCGCCGGGCAGCTCGGCCTGTCCCGGAACTCGCTGCGCGAGGCCGTTCGGGCGCTGACCGCCATGCGCATCCTGATCACCCGCCAGGGCGACGGCACGTACGTCTCCAGCCTGGAGCCCCATCTCCTGCTCGAAAGCCTCTCCTTCGCGGCCGACGTCTCCCAGGGCCAGACGGCTCTGCAACTGCTCCAGGTACGCCGACTGCTCGAACCGCAGGCGACTGGTCTTGCCGCCGCGCTGCTCAAGCCGCAGGACCTTCACGAACTGAGCAACATCCTCAACCGGTCCCGGACCGTCACCACGGTGGAGGAGTTCGTCGCCCACGACATCGCCTTCCACCTCAGGATCGTCGAAGCCGTCGGCAACCCCGTGCTGTCCATGCTCCTGCAGGTGCTCTCCACCCGCACCCAGCGTGTCCGCATCGTCCGCGGCAGCAGGACCAGCAACGCCCTCGACAACGCCCACCAGGACCACGAGCAGATCCTTGACGCGCTCCGTTCACGCGACGCCCTGCTGGCCGCCTCTGCGGCAACCGTCCACATCACGGCCGTGGAGCAGTGGCTGGCCGCGAGTCTGACTGACGACACCCCTTTTCAAGCCGTCGAGGACTGACCGTTCCGGGCCCCCTCCGGCGCCCACATCGCTGGCACAGGGACAGAATCATGTCCAGCGCATGCCGATGGCAGAGAGCTGTTCCACGCGCTCGGGGGAGAGGGCCCCGGCACGCGAGCGCTGGTTGGCGATCCATGCTCCGAGCTTGATCTCTCGTTCCTCCTGGTCCCCGCCGCTCTTGCCGTCGCGACTGTCGTCCCCGCTGTCGACGGCAATCCGTTCGACGCGCTTCCTCGGTACCCGAAGGTGCCCCTCGCGCTCGTAGTACTGTCTGGCGGCTGCGTAGTTGAGCGCCCACTTGTCGGCCTGCGTGCGGCGCGGGCGCGGCTTCTCGTCCTCGGTCGCGGGTCGGATGCCGAGGATGTGTTCGCACATCCACTGCTGCACGGTGCTCAGCTTGTCGAAGCCGAGCCGCTGCGTCTTGACCCATCGTCCGAGGTCTTCGCCCTGGTGTACGCACTCGCCCGGCGACATGGGCAGTGCGCCGCCGGCTTCCAGGTGGAGCCGGACGAGGTGGAAGCAGCGCTGCCACTCCACTGGCCAGGCCGGGCGCCACGACGGGTCGATTTCCTCCAACTGCTCACGCCGCGCTTCCGACAGGGCGCCGGCCGACGATCCGGGGAGCCCCTGGGCACGCCGCTGCTCGATCTCGGCAGCCTTCCGCGCCGCTGCCCTGGCGTTCTTCAGAAAGATCCCCACCTTCGCCCCCTGGTACATGGCGTCCAGCGGGGCGAGAGCATGCCCGTGTTCGGCGACCCACCCTCGAACGACGGCCAGGCCCTCTTCTCACGCGACGTCGTAGTACGACCAGATCATGCCGAGCTTTTCCAGCTGCTCTATGCGGTCCTGGTCCATGTCGCCGCGGGCGTAGAACCTCCTGCTGTCGGCGATCCATTGCCCCAGTGGGAATGCGGCGAGGGAAGCGGGCCAGCCCTCGGCTTCCGTTTCCCCACCCGGCGGCACGCGGTAGGTGAAGAGCACCTTCAGGTCGCCGTATTCGCGGGTGTAGATGGCGGCGGCTTCGAAGCCGCGTCGCCAGTGCTGGTGTTCGGGGTTGAGGACACGGAGGTTGATGAACGCTGCCAGCTGCGCGGGGTCGCGCGGCGTGGAGAACTTCAGCAGCTGCCGAGCTGGCACCGACAGTCGGTCGCTTCGGTCGCTCTCGGTTCCCTCACCTTCCGCCCCGCTGCGGCTCTGAACCCCTCTGACCAGGCTTGGTGCCTGTGGCTCGGCGAGCTGCTCGACGATGCGGGCATCGTGGGCGCGGAGTGCCTCGAGCAGTTTCGCCAGTCCGCCGTACGCCCGGCTGGTGAGCATGTTGGCGGCCGTTGCTGCGGGCCCGAGCAGGACCGGCACAACCAGTGACGCCGATTTTCCCTCGCCGGGCTGCATCCGCAGCGCCCGGCCGACGGCCTGGACGAGGTCGGGCATGGAGCCGCGCACATCCGCGAAGTACACGGAGTCGCAGTGGGATGTATCGATGCCTTCGCCGAGCACGCGAACGGACCCGAGGAACGTCTTCTCCACGACCGTGCCGTCAGCAGCGATTCCCTTCGAGAACTCGTCCAGGACACGGCGCCGGTGGAGGGGCTTGTGGTCGCCGCACAGCCAGTTGGCCCAGACCGCCTTCGGGTACAGCTCCGGATCGGTGGCATGCAGCCGCTTGGCGGCGTGCGGGAGGCCGGCCGCGAACGCTTCGGCCTCTTTCACCATGTGGTGGAAGACAAGCGTGCGCCGAAAGCTCTCCTCCGAGGACGCCTTCACCAGAGCGGTCTGCAGCGCGGCGAGCCGGGCCCCGCGGACGTGCTCGGAGCGCGCGTCCTCGCCCAGGAGCTGGGCGGCCTGGAGCTGGGTGTCGGTGATGTCCAGGCACACCATGGCTTTGTAGGTGAGAGTTGGGCTCTGGCAGCGATCACGGGGAGCCGTCACGGTCGGTGAAGGGGCTGTTCGATTCCGGACTGCACGCCGGGGCGAGCCTCAGCCCGAATCGCCATACGTGACGCTCCATCAGGTGTGGTGAGTGCGAGCTGTTTCGTACCGTCCGGGGCGATGCCCAGGACATGGACCACGACGAGATCTCCTGGCAGGACGTGCTGTTCGAGGGCGTCGAGGTGCTGATCACCGCCGCAGTGCACGGGGTGAGTGGACTGATGGTGCGGCTGGCCGGCCGGAGTGGTGAAGGCGTGTGTCCGTCCTGCGGCCGGGCGTCGGCACGGGTGCACGACCGCTATGAGCGACAGCTGCAGGATCTTCCGCTGGCCGGGCACGCCGTACGGATCCTACTGTCCGTGCGACGCTTCGTGTGCGTCGATCCGGCTTGCTCCCAGCGCACATTCGCTGAGCAGATATCGGGGCTGAGCAGCCCGTACGCGCGGTGCACTGACCGGCTCGGCGAGCTCCTGGACCGAGTCGCGCTCGCCTTGGCGGGCCGCGTCGGGTCCAGGATGGCTACTGCCCTGGGGCTGACCGCGGGGCGAATGGGGCTGCTGAACCGCGTCCGGGCGATGCCTGACCCGCTCCACGACACCCCGCGGGTCCTCGGTGTCGATGATTTCGCCACCCGCCGCGGTGTCCGGTACGCGACGGTGATTACCGATGGTGAGACGCACCAAGTCATCGACGTGCTCCCGGGCCGCGAGGCAGGACCGCTGGCCGACTGGCTCACCGCGCACCCGGGCGTGGAGGTCCTCTGCCGGGACAGGGCTGGGGCTTACGCGGAGGGCTCCCGGCTCGGCGCCCCGGAAGCGGTCCAGGTCGCCGACCGCTTCCACCTCTGGCGGGGCCTCGGCCGGGCCGTGGAGAAGACCGTCGGCGCCCACCGCTCCTGCCTGCAAGAACCGGCCCCGATACCGGCGGACGGCACCGAGCCTGCGGTGGCGGCGGATCCCACCGGACCGCGCGCGGAACGCAAGCAAGGCCGCTCACGCCCAGGTCCACGAGCTGATCGCGCAGGGACACAGCCTCCGCGCGATCGCCCGGCATCTTGGGTGGGGCCGGAAAACGGTGTTGAGGTACGCGCACGCCGCACGCTGGCAGGACATGATCGTCGGGATGCCACTGCGGCCGAGCAAGCTCGATCCCTACAAGCCCTACTTGCAACGCCGATGGTCACAAGGGTGCACGAACGCCATCGCCCTGCACCGCGAGATCACCGAACAGGGCTACCCCGACGGATACGCCTCCGTCCGCGACTACCTCGCGCCTTCCGGCCCAAGGCTGGCACCCCGGCGCCCGCACCACCCAGCGTCCCGAGGGTCACCGGCTGGCTCACCCGCCACCCCACCACGCTCAGTGAAGAAGAACATCAGCACCTCAAGTTGATCCTGGCCCGATGCCCCGAACTGGAGGCCGCTCACCAGCACATCCGCGACTTCGGCGAGATCCTCACCTGTCACCTCGGAACCCTGCTCCCCGACTGGATCGACGCCGTCGTCCGGGACGACCTGCCCGGACTGACCGGCTACGCCCGCAGCATGAACAGCGACTTCGACGCCGTCACCGCCGGCCTCACCCTGTCCTGGAGCTCCGGCGGCACGGAAGGTGCCGTCAATCGCATCAAAAAAATCAAAAGGCAGCTATACGGGCGTGCCGAATTCGAACTACTCCGAAAGCTGATCCTGCTTCAGTAACCGACCGTGACGACTCCCCGCGACCACTGCCAGAATCTCCAACCTCCCCCAGTGCTGGGGTGATTGGTGAAGATCAGGTGTCTTGTTTTTGGCCCCGTGGGCCGTCCTGAATTGGGACCTTCGTGGTGGCGGAGCGCAATGTGGCGGTGGTTGGGGGCCAGCGGCAGCATGACGGCTCTGGTGGCGATGGCCAGCGGTGTGGACAATGACAAGATCGATGTGCCGGATCGGGCAAGGTTGGTGAGGAGCACGAAATGAGCGTCGATCGTCCAGAGCCGGCTTCCGACCGACCCGTCTGTGATCAGTTCCCGGAGATCCCCGAAGAACGTCGGATTGCCGTCGAGCGGTTTCTCACCAAGAGGCCCGAGCTCGTGCCGTATGCCAGCAACCTCCTGCGCCGACCCGACATTGCGCCACTCGCGGTCGAAATGTTGCTGAAGTTTGCGGAATTCGGGGCGGAGGAGCGGACGCGACGCGAAACCGCCCCCAAGGCCCCTAGCCTCGAAGTTTCGTGACGGTCCGCCGACGGAGTTGGTGGACCGTTTTTGTGCCGTGGGTTGAGGCTGTGCAGGCCGAGGGCCCGGGTGTCGCC
>NZ_LGDW01000036.1 GCF_001280005.1 Streptomyces sp. NRRL WC-3618
TCTGCGCTGGTCATGGTGGAGACGCCTCAGCCAAACCCGGGCCCGCCGCAGCCACTACAAACGCCGAGGCCACATCCTGCAACTGTGATTGCAGTACTAAGGCCGCGAGGGCACATTCAGGTCACATGACCGTCATTCACTTCGTCGTATACCCGGGGGACGACCGGACCGGGGCGCCTCCTGGCACTCGTGCTCGTACGCCGAGCGCAGACGGTTCTTCGCGGGAGGCACCGCGTCGGCGGCGGGTAACACCGGGCGCAGGGCCGGAGCCACGGCACCGACCTCGTTCGCCTGGTCACCCGTGACCGGCGAGAACCTCCGCCCCGTAATCCCGGGTTCACCTCGCCAGTGGCAACGATCATGGATACGGTTAACGTCCTACGATCAGATCCTCGGGTGCCGATTCCTGTGGGGGGATGTTATGGGGAAGCGTCGCGGCTTTTTTGCGGAGCTGAACTACCAGGCGCAGCAAGCGGAGAAGCGTCGGCGTCAGCAAGAGGCCGCTGGCCATCGTGCTCATCTCGCGGCGCAGCGCCAAGCAGAGCGAGCCGCGAAGGCGTACGAGCGCGCGCAATTGGCGGCGGCGCGATCCTCTGCCGCGGAGAGGAAAGCCGCAGAGCGTGAGGCCACGCGGCTCCACGTGGAGTCCAGGCTCGCTGAGGTCGAGTCGATGAACGCCAGCCTGGTCGGCGATCTCGCCGACATCGACGGTCTGCTCGCGTGGACCGTGGACATGGACGACTACGTCGATCTCGAATCCCTGAAGATCTCGGCGGTCGAGCATCCTCCGTTCGCACCTGGTCGCATGGCCGTCCCAACACCCGAGGTTCCGGAGCCGAACTACGCGCCTGAGCCCGTGTACGAGGAGCCGGCCGCACCCGGCGGCCTTTCCGCCATGCTCGGCGGCAAGAAGCGGCACCAACAGGCTGTCGAGGGGGCTCGGACCGCCTTTGCGGACGCGCATCGCCACTGGGAGCGCGCCAAGGACGCCGCTCACAGCAGCTACGTCAAGAAGGCAGCCCAGCGCGAAAAGTCGGAAGCCAAGCGCATGGCGGAACTGTCGGCCGCTGAGGAGAAGTACAAGCAGGAATGTGAGAAGCGCGAGGCTGACGCATCAGCTCACAATGCGGAGGTCGCCAAGCTCATCAACGACCTTGCCTTCGATGTCGAGTCTGCCATCCAGGAGTACGTCGGCATCGTCCTGTCCAACTCGGTCTACCCCGAGGTCTTCCCGGTCGAGCACGACCATGTATTCAATCTCGCGTCCCGCGAACTCTCGCTCAAGGTCAGCGTTCCGGAGCCTTCATCCATACCCGCCGTGAAGGCGTACCGGTACGTGAAGGCGAAGGATGAGATCGCTTCGACCAGCCTGCCCGTCCGCGAAAAGAAGGAGCGGTACGCGAACGCGGTCTGGCAGGTCGCGGTTCGCAGTCTGCACGAAGTTTTCGAGGCCGACCGCGCCGGCAAAGTCCACTCGATCGCGCTGGCGGTCGGCGTTGACACAATCGACCCTGCCACCGGCCGCCCGGCCACCGTTCCTCTGGTCATCGTGGCGGCGGACCGTGAGACCTTCAACAGCTTCGATCTGGCCAAAGTGGTCCCCCAGGCCACGTTGCAGCACCTCGGTGCCGCGATGTCGAAGTCGCCATTCGACCTGGTCCCGGCGGACACCAGTCGCGGTGTCCGCGTTCGGGGGCAGTGACCATGCGGTTCAACCCACCTCCAGGGTGGCCCACACCGCCCGAGGGCTGGATGCCCCCGCCAGGATGGAACCCTGACCCGGCCTGGCCGGCCCCACCACCTGGCTGGCACCTCTTCGTGCCCGACGATGGGTCCGAACCGGACGTCGACGCCGATAAGCCCATGACCGGGCAGACCATCGGGTCCCCTCCCACGGACCCGCCGCAGGGGTCACCGGGAACGCGGCAGGACCCCGCCTCAGCCGTTCCACCGACTCCGCTACCGCACCGAGGAGTCGACCCCGCGCCACTGCTGGCCCGCATCGCCGACCTCGAAGCGGCGCTCGCCACCGCACAAGGTGGCTCCGACCTGATCGATCTCAGCGATCAGCGTGCCCTGCAGGATGTCGGCATCTATCGCTACCACCATCCCTTGGAGAACGCGGCGGCCTACAAGGACCGGTTGCGCAGCCTCGAGGACAAGATCGACGAAGCCGTCAAGAGCAGTCGCGCGATCCTCGCAGCCGACATGTTCACCTTCGACGGTTCTCTGGCCCGGGGCCGGAAGCTGGTCGGCGATCTGTCCAAGCTGATGCTGCGGGCCTACAACGCCGAGGCCGACAACTGCGTTCGCTCGCTGCGGTCGGGGAACGTACGCACTGCGCTGAAGCGGCTGGAGTCGGCGGTCACCGCGATCGAGAGGCTCGGGGCGATCATGGAGATGCGGATCAACCCCGAATATCACGCGCTGCGTGTCACCGAACTCGAACTGACCGCCGACTTCCAGATAAAAATGCAGGAAGAGCGCGAACACGCCCGCCACGAGCGCCAGCTTCTCCGCGAACAGCGCCAGGCCGAGCAGGAGTTGGCCGCCGAGAAGGAACGGCTTGAGAAGGAACGAGCGCACTACGTCAGCGCCCTGGCATCACTCCGCGCCAAGGGCGACGACGCCGCCGTCACGGAACTCTCCAGCCGCCTCGCCGACATCGAGAAGGCCATCGCAGCCAACGACTACCGCATCGCGAACATCCGTGCCGGTTACGTGTACGTCATCTCCAACATCGGTGCGTTCGGTCCGAACATCGTCAAGATCGGCATGACCCGCCGCCTCGATCCGATGGACCGCGTCCGGGAACTCGGCGACGCTTCCGTGCCGTTCCGGTACGACGTCCACGCCTTGTTCTTCTCCGAGGACGCCGTGACTCTGGAGTCGCAACTCCACAAGGCGTTCGCCAGCCGACGCGTCAACTTCGTCAATCAGCGGCGTGAATTCTTCTTCGCCACACCGTCCGAAGTCCGGACACTCCTGGCGGACAAAGTGGGCGGCCTACTCGAATTCACAGAGGAACCCACGGCACCTGAGTATTTCCAGAGTCGCAACCGCTGGCCTCAGCAAAGCTGAACGCGGATCCCGCAGAGCAATCCCCGTCCGCGTGGTTCGTCAACCTCTTGGAAGGGCTCCGCGCGATGTCGTCGAGGAGATTGCCGACCCGGCCGCAGAGGTCCAGCGCCTTGTCGATGCTCGCACCACCGAGCACAACACCGGGGCGCACGCCGGCAGTACCGGGAGGCCAAGGTCCCAGCTCAGCCGTCGGCCGGTGTTGGTTACTGGAGAGACCGGCCGCGCTCGCCCGTATGCGCTGTCGGTGTCAGTGCCTCGTGCGACGCTCATGGCATGGACGAGTGGGACCTGGAGAACGCTGATCCAAGCCAGCAGGTAGGAGCACGACACCACACGGTGCCCGCCTTCTACCTCCGCAGGTTCGCCAACTCCCAGAATCAGCTGTGGGTCCGCGATCGCAGGTCCCCCACACCCGGGCTGCGCAAAGAAACCGATCTGGCTATCCGGGACTTCTACACATTCCAGAACATCCACGGTGAGCCGGACGGGCGCATGGAACTGGTGCTGCAGAAGGTCGAGGACAACGCGGGAGCGCGCTGCGTCGCGTGACCTCGGCCGTGACCTGGGGGCGCCCGATCACTCCCGAAGACAAGACGGACCTCTGTATCTTCACGGCCTTCCAACTCGTCCGTGGGCTCCGCAAGCGCCGCGAGATCGAGCTCATGTCGAACTTCTACGTCCGCATCATGCAGCTGAACGCACCCGTCGGTGCCGGGCGCCACGAGATCGCCGCCTACCGGGAAATGCTCCGCGACTTCAGAACCCTTGAGGTCACCAGCCATCCCAACGAGCACGTGAGCCTTATGGGCAAGCTGGCCGAACCTCTCTCCGAGCACTTGCTCAACAGACCCTTGACCGTAGTCGAATTGACCGACAGCGCGCTGCTCACCTGCGACGAGCCCGTCGCTACCTTCGAGGATCAGGAGAATGGGCCTGATCCCGTGATCCCGCAGGCTCGTCGCCGGACCCGCAGTCGGAGGCGCCGAGGGCAAGGAGAAATCCGGCAGACCAGGACTCTCATCCAGGTCCAGAGCACCAGGAATCGAGGGCTGGCCAGAGCTGATGACATCGTCGTACCTGTGGGTCGGCGAACTCTCCTCTTCAGCCACCCTGTCGCTACCGTGCCCTCGCATTTTCGGATGACTCCGGAAGAAAGCCGGGAAGCGGCCGTGAAGGTCAACAAGCGCCTGCTGGCACAGGCATACTTCATGGCATTCGCACACCCGGACGACCGACACCTTCTCGCGGACCCCCTGGCCCGCTCTACCGCCTCGGCGGTGTCCATCCCGAGCAGGCCCGGGTGGCGGAAGCCGCTCTGACCCACCTCCGCCCCGAGCTGTTCGGCCGACGCTGAGTTCTCCTCCGCTGCTCCTGCAATGCCGCCCTTCCGGCCGCGCTCGCTTTCCGGTCGCGGTAGCACACGCGTCTCGAACGGCGAGACGCATTTCCTGTGAAC
This sequence comes from Streptomyces sp. NRRL WC-3618, assembly GCF_001280005.1. GTDB lineage: Bacteria > Actinomycetota > Actinomycetes > Streptomycetales > Streptomycetaceae > Streptomyces. The sequence continues at coordinate 4,538 of NZ_LGDW01000036.1, forward strand.
TGCGCCTAGCCGCACACAGACCCCCGCCGACAGGCCCCGATCCGCATATCGGCTCATGAGCATCACGGCGCCACCGCCCGAACCCAGGGAGCCATGGGCCCGCTCCGCAGTCGTCCGGTCGTTCGCCGGACACTCAGGCACGCACGGGCTGTCATGGCCGGTCCGATGTCCTCGCAGAACTCAGGACGCCCTCGTGGCGGACCGCTTCGCGCTCCTGCTTCCTTTGGTGCCTGTACTGCTGCGCCCCGGCTTGGCGGGCACCCTCTTTTCGCCTGGTGGCCTCCTCCGGGTCTGCGCCCGTCCGCGGCAGTTCTGTCCGGGTCGGTGTGGTCGGCCACTTGAGCTCGATCTCCAGCTCGATCTCCCCGTCACCGATCTCGACCTCGATCTCGCTGCGAAGGTCCTCGGGGACCCGCAGGCTCAGCGTTCCCGGGCTGAGTTTAAGTTCGGCTTCCCCACCTTCCCTCAGCGCGGCTGCGATCGCTGTGAGCTGGTCGGCCGCCTCAAGTCGTGACAGCGAGCGCTTCTGCTCGAACTTGAGGTCCTTCATGGTGTCTCCAATCCGGATACGGCCCGGGTGTCGGGCCGCACCTCGAGGCCGTCCCCTGCTTCATCGCTCCGACGCCCTACGGGCACCCCCCGGCGAAGGCGCGGCGACCACCGCTCCGTCCAGGTGATCCCCACTGTGGGTCCGCCGAGTGCGGTTCCGCATCACCCGGAACAGGTGAATGACGACAGTCGGCCTTCCGGCCGTTGGCAGGCCCGCGAAGAGCCTGCCGACCGGGGCCGATCAAGGTCGCACATGCACGCGACAACGGGGATTCAGGACGTCACTCGCCGCTCTCCGGGCGGTGTGGTGTCACCCGCTCGACGGCGGCGGCGCGGCCGGAGGCGGCGAGCAGTGCGAGCAGCACCAGCAGGATGACGACGAGCAGCATGATGGTCAGAACCGTCGGATGGTTCCACAACGCGAAGACCAGGGCCATGATCAACAGCGAGGCCAGCGCGATCCACCGGCGCTGGGCCTGGGCCCACGCGCCCACCCGGCCGGTGCGGACATGGTGGCCGTACGCCCACCGCGCGGTCGAGTCCGCGGCGCGGTCGGATGTGCCCCTGACGGCGAGCGGCAGCCTTCCGGGCAGTCGAGCCAGTCGGCTCCTTCCCGAAAACGGCGGAAAATTCGCTGACAGCCGGTCAGGACATCACGTAGGGGCAGGTCAGATGCACAGCAGACGTGTCTTCGCCAGGCGCCTTCTAAGCGCCTGCTCTATTGCTCCTTGCGTGGGGCGCCTCTTCAGGGGCGGTTCAGGGCGTCACGATCGTTGCACGCTGACAACATAGGCCCGCATTCCGAGAGGGTGCGCACTACAACGCTGTCTCCAGACAGCGGGAAGCCCCGGGGGCGTAGAGGTGTCCACACGGGCATGGGCCAGGAGGACGTCGATGAGCCCATCAGAGAAGGGACCCTGCTCAAGACGAGGCATAAGAGCGACGCCGAGGTTGCCACTCAATAAGTGGGGGCACTGCCAGAGCATCGATCGAAACCGATCAGAGCAGAGGAACATTGATGCAGCATTGACCATTGTGAGCCATGCGGGCCCTATGCCCTTCAGCGCCAGATAGCGCTCTGACCAATGAGGGCCGCAGGTATATGCCGCCCCGATCGCGGGCGATGAAAACTATTTGAAATGCGGATCGATTCGAAGACCGCACTCGCCGCGGGGAGCAATAACAGCGACGATATATCGTTCCAAGCTGTTCCTGGTTTGATAGGGGCTCGATCATCTCCAATGATCGAGCCCCTATCAAACCAGGAACAGCTTACTCACGACCAAAGTGCGTCAGAGCCACTCCTTTGAACCGTGGCACTGCGACCGCTCTTGCTGTTGACAGCATTTGGCAGCCGTTGCGGTGAGAGCGGCATCGACGGCGGCGCTGTCGTTTTAACCCGTTCGTAACGGACTACAGAGGGCCGCCGGTTCATGTGGACGGTGAATCGTCCGTCATGCTCTGGGTACACAGCATCGCATCACGCACCGCGCTGACATCCCGTCCGGGTGTCAAACGTCGAACAGCTGCAGCTGGCCGTCAGTGTCGGCGTCCGCTGTCTCCGACTCCAGGTTCGGCACCGGCTGTTCCACCGGCGAGGCGTCCTGCGCGTCGTCCAAATCATCCGAAGCGCCGGATTGTCCCACCGCTCCCGTCTCTCCCATTTCCTTCTCCTCCGCCTCTTCGCCCTTCGGCGTCGGCAGGACGTACTCCTGCGCCAGGCCGGCCAAGTGGAGTGGCAGGGGCAGGGCAAGGGCCTGGTCGTAGTCCGAAGGCTGGCGCAGAACATGGGTAAGGAGCGCGAAGGAGCTCGGGTCGTCATCAGCCGGATGGCAACCGAGGACGGCGATCTCCAGCAACCCCGGCATCCAGGCCGCCTGGCCGGTGTCAATGGTGGGTTCGCCCTTACGCTTGCCCTGGGCAATCGGCCGGGGCGAGAGCCTATCGGCGGTCACCGCCGCATGCTTGAACTGCACTGGCTTGGCCGTAGTGCTGAAGAAGACGCGGACGTCCTCAGCCGCACCCTCCGGCACCCACAAGCCCTGCTGGATACCATTCGCCTTGTCCTTCGGCGCTCTCCCCCACCACTGCGGTGTCTCGTTCCGGGCCCCTGCGCGGACCCGAACCAGCCGCAGGTCGGGGTCGAGGCGACGAGCCGGGGCAAGGCCGTCTTGCAGACGATCCCGTTCGATCCGGCCATCCTGGAGCCAGGTCCAGTGCGAGCGGGCGTTGTGGGCCTCGGCGAACAGGACGGTCGGCGCGGCGCGAAGGGACGCACGCAGGCCCTGGAGCCACTCGGCGGCCTCACGGCGCTGCCGTTCACGTTCTTGGTAGAGCTTCGGACGCTCCAGCTCACCTCCCGTCTCCGCCTCCGACGTGTCGGCGGCGCCGTCCTGTGGTCCGCGCTGGCCAGGCACAACGGGCTTGACCTCTGCCTTCGTGGTCAGCCTCAGCAGCAGTTCGGGGTACGGGACCCAGGCGCCGGCGCCGGAGCGCGCCTCAGGGTCCCAGCCTTCGACGCGGGCCGCGCCGGTGCCCGCCGGGTCCGGGGTGACCATGATGCCGACCGGGACGTAGGCGGCCCAGCGATTCCGAGTCGTGCGGTTCTTGCGGACCATCCACAGTGCAGCGTGCCGCAGTCCGTCGGGCAGACCTTCGCCTGCGGCATGACGGGGGACCGTACGCGCGCCGAGCTGCCGCAGACCGTCGTTCCAAGCGCTGAGCGTACGGTGCCTCAGGCTGGACGCTGTCTCCGCACCTTTGCCGTTCTCGTCGCCCGCCACAGGCACCGTGGTGAACTGTGTGACGAAGCCAGCCTTGGCGCAGCCGAGTCGCATGGCGAACTTCGGGTCGTGCAGTGTACTCGGGTAGGACGCAGCGCGGCCGATCTCTACAAGGGCGAGGGCCGGCACGTCGGTGGTGCGTTCCGCAGCCAGCCACTGTGCGGCGCTGTCGCGGCGGGCTGCAATTGCGGCGGTGACTTGGGCGTCCTTGATACGGGTGCCGGTGGGCAGATCGAGGGGGGCAAGGAGGCTGTCGGCGGTGTGGTCACCGAGCGCGACGAGCGGGCGCAGGCAGTGGACCCTCACGGTCAGCTCCGGGGCGGACCATTCGTGCACGATCGGGGCACCGGCCGTGGCATCGTCGTACTGCTGTGCGGTGAAGGACCCACCGTCGCCCTTGAGGCCCAGATGCTCGGCGAGGGAGGCCAAGGCGGCGTCACGCAGCCGCGGCGACTGCCACAGCAGCCGTGCCTCCAGCACGGGAGCGCCGCCCTGGCGCGCCACGCCGTCGAGGGCGTCCAGCGCGTAGGCCGCCGCCAGCCGGCGCTGAGTGCACCGCTCCGCATCGATCGTCTCCTTGTCCCCCTTAGGGACGTTCGCGGGCGTACCCCGGTCGATCAGCGAGAGGTCCGGGGCACGGCGCACCTCGGGTGTAAGGGCACCTTCCGCCCAGTCGGTGAGCTGCGAGAGCTGGTGTGCCATGAAGCCGGTGCCCACATCGTGCCGACCCATCGCGGTGCGGTGCAGAACACCGGCCCGAGCGTCGTCGCGCAGCCAGGACGCAGGGTCGGTCAGAATCGCGCCAGCGTCCGGGAAGGGCTCGCCCAAAGGTAGCCCGGCGAGCATCGCTGCGGGGCCGCCCCCACGCCACCGGTCGGCGAACCCGCCCTTCTCGCCCAAGTCCTTGTCCCAGTAACGCTCCAGACGGGCGATGGCGAACCGCTCGCTGCGGGGCGTGCCCGGCAGGAACGGCCTGCGCGGACGCAGCAGGACGGTGGTGCTCGCACCCCACGGGAGGTGCAATCGGCCCGTTTTGGCGCTGGTACGAGTGGCCCAGCGACGAACCGACCAGCGGAGGTTGAAGCGCGGCAACGGGTCGAACGGCACGGTCTGCAGCGTGATCGACAGCGTCACCGACCACCAGGAATCCTGCTTCTCGTCAGGCCCGGGGAACCGAATCGGCTCGGAGACGAGTTGAGCACCCTGGTCACGCGGTCCGCGCGGCATGGCCCGGAAGGTGAGTTGCCCACCGCCGTACGGGTACGGGCCCAGGGCGAGGATCCTGCGGGCCAGCCAGTCAGGGCTGAGGCTGTACTGGTGTGGTGACGGACGCGCGGTGCCGCCTTGGGTCGTGTCACGCGGCATGAGTTCGTGGTGGACGGTCTCCCAACGCGGCGGATGGGCCGTCAGTTCGGCGATGGTTTCCTTCAGCAGGCCGTGATGCTCGGGCTCGGGCCTCAAGTCACGCAGCCAGTGCTTGAGCACGGTGTCCAGGACCGGGCCAGGGAGCGGGTCGGGGAGGTCGGCCGGAGCACACAGCCAGTGGGCCGGTGCGTCCAGGTCGCGGTCGTGGAAAGGGCGCGGCAGCGCAAGGACGTCGGGCGCGAACGCCTGCAGAACCTGTTCCAAGCGCCAGGTTGGTGCCGTACGCCACGGCTCTTTGCCCGCTGCCACCCGGGGCGCGTTGCACAGAGTCAGAACGGCGTCCCGCCACTGCTCGGGAAAGGGCAGGACGCGGTAGGGCGCGATGTGAGAGGCAGAGGTGTCGGTCGGACGCCAGGCTGTTGTGCGAGCGGAGCGGTAGACGGGTGGCATAGGACAGCTCCCAACGAGCAGAGTCGGGCGGTCAACGATGGGTCATCGTGCGGAGGGCGTTGTAGAACGGCTGGTACAGGAGACGGACCAGAGCGCGAGCCGCCGGGTCGGGGTGGGGCGGGGCGGTGTCGGCCTGTTCGGCACGGGGCCGGTCCGTCAGGTAGGGGTCGAGGATGCCGCCGAGGGCGTGGAGCAGGCCGTCGGTGCCCGGCACATCGGTCACGGAGGGCGGCTCGCCTGTGCTGCCGGGTGCGAGCTGCCTCGCCAAGCGAGGCGAGAAGGCGGCATCGACGAATACCACCCGTGCGGGCACTCCGCCGCGCACCAGACGGCCGATGACCTGCCACAGCGTGACGAGCTGGTCCCAAGCGAAGGCACGCTTCTCCCAGGTGGGCAGTGAGCTGTATGCGTACCGGCGGTTGAGCAGCCGGCGCCATTCGCGGCGACCCTGGTGACGCAGAGCTCGGGCCGCTTCGTCCAGCGATCCCTCCTTCTCCATGAGTTCGGTGAGCGTGTGCGGGCCGTCGAGGCTGTCTCGGCGCGGCTCGTCGCGCAGCATGCCGCTCAGCCAGTGGTTGACGGCGAAAACGGACAAGTCGAGGTCGTCGGGGCGAGGGTGCGGGCGAACCAAGAACAGGGCCGTCCCGAAGGCCGCCTTGCCCTCCTCGTTAAGGATGTTGTGGCCGCGCTCGACGGCAAGCAGTGGAGCGACCAGGACTTCTGCGGTGTCATCGTCCGCGAAGCGGGCGACATCGCCACGCCGTAGCGTCGCCGGAGTCTCGTCCGGCTGCCCGGGGGCAGTGCCGGTTGGTCCACCGCTGCCGCGGGCTTCGTCGTCCGGGATCAGCGCGCTCACCTTGCCGCGCCAGGCGTCGAAGCGGTGCAGTGCCTCGGCCACCGCCGCGGCTTCCCGGTAGCTGCCGACGAGGATCAGCGCTCGGCGCCGACTCGTCTCAGGGATCCGGCTGATCTCCTGGCCTAGCACCGATGTGCCGCCTAGTCCCGGTTCGCCGAGCCGCCGAGCCATCGCGACCGCTTGGGCGAGCCGGTCGCGCGGTGGTGTGCCGGAGAGGCTCATCGGGCGGCCGTCACGGTCGTAGAGGAAACGGGTAGCGAATGAGGTTTGAGCCACGGCGGCCAGGGACGCTTCGGTGGGCTTGAGGACGAGGCTCACCGGGACGCGGACGTGGGCCCGGCTGGACTCGCCGGCCCAGCTGGTGCCGGACATCAACACGACGTGCGGGCCGCCACGGCCGATGGCCGGGTCGGCGCCGAGGCCGTCAAGGTTCAGCAGCAACTCGCGCCCCACTCCCGCGCAGCGGAAGAAGCGCAGAGTGCCGCCGCGGCGGCCAGCGTCGTCGCGTTCCTCGCCGTCAGGGAGGTACTGGTAGCCGAGGATGTTACCCATGGGCGCCTCGGGCACCAGCGGGGCGTAGTCCAGCGGGACGCGCCGAGCCAGCTCCTTGCCCTGAGAGTCCAGTCGCAGGGCGGCCTCCACATGCGGCCATAGGAACGTGAGCCGCTCCAGCCGGTGATGCAGGGTGCTCAGCAACAGGAGGAAGGAGAGCCGCAGGCACAAGGTGTCCCACCAGTCTTTCGTTGGCTCGGGCGGAGGCATGGCGGTTGCGGGCTGTTCCGCCCGTACCTCCTCCGTCACCCGGTCGACGAGCTGACCGGCCAGCTCGCGCACGCGCTCCTTCGTACGGCCCGCTGCCATGTGGTGGAGGAGGGCGTCGGCCGTGTCGGTAAGGACGCCGGTGAGCGAGTCGAGGGTGTCACCTTCGTCGAACGGATCGTCGCGGAAGGCATCCCAGGCTTCCTCGAGCAGGCGGCGAGCCGGGGAGAGCGCGACGTGCGAGGAAGGGCCGGGTTCATGGGCCACGTCGTCGTAGCCCTCGTAGAGTTCAGCGCTGTCGACGGAGGTGTCGTCCGCGGCGGACGCTTCCCGTGCGGCCTGGCACTGCGCCCCTTCACGGTAGCGCCGGGTCACGTCGCGGAACAGGTCGTCGAGCAGGTTCTGCTGGAGGGTCCACGGGCTGAAGTAGGCGGGATCAGCCCAGTTTCGGAGGTCTTCGTCTTTGATCAGCAGAGCGCAGAGCGGGTCGACGGCGAGGGTGACGGTTCCCAGGGCCCGGTTCCACTGGGCGACCTGGCCGTCTGTCAGCGGCAGGCGGCCACGCCTGCTCAGCTCTTCGATCTTGTAGCGGTTGAGTTGGTCGAGCCAGGAGTCAGTATCAGGGCGGACCAGCGTGCCGGATGGGGTGAAAAGGCGGTCGAGTGCCATCTGGACGCTGTCCGCCTCGTCCACGAAAATCAAGTCGCTTCGCAGGCAGGCCAGTTCCAGTTGGCGCAACCGCTCGTCGTTGAGGTGCGCGGACACCTGGCTCTGCACCAGGCTGGCCGGGTTGGCCACCCAGATCAGAGCGTCAACTTGCGCGCGGGCAGCCGCGTGGCGCGGGCACTCGGCCCAGAGGGGGCAACCGTGCGGGCGGCCGGGCAGGTGGTCCGGGGCGTGGGACAGGCGGGGTGGAGTGTTCCTCCGGTCGGGAGTCCATTGCTCCAGAACAACCGTTTCCGGTTCCGCCCCGCCGCGCTGTGGCTCCGGGTGCAGCCGGTTGCACGGCGCGTCACGATACTCCAGCGGATCGCCCTCGATTCCGCGCAGGCCACTCACCGGGCAGGCGGTGCTCAGCAGGTCGAAGCCGGGGTCGTCGTGGTCGAGGAGGTTATCGAGTCCTCGGGCGGACAGTCGCCGGTGCAGCCGCTGGAGATGCTGCTCGCGTGTGGTGGTGCCGAGCACCGGCGCGGCGGCGATGTCGAGTGCGTCGAAGAGGGCGCACAGCCGCAGCTGTTCGGCGACATCGCCGACGACGAGCGTGGTGCGCAGTGGAGTCTTGCGTTGGGCGGCCCAGACGGCTGTCAGAATCATAAAGGTGCTCTTACCGGCACCGACCATGCCGGCCAGGTGGACCATGCCGGCCAGTTCGACCTCGTCGGCCTCGGCGTAGTCCGTTCCCGCAATATCGCGAGGCGCGAACTTGACCCCATCCAGCCGCTGTTCCCAGTGGCCGGGATGTGGGACGCCCGCCTCGCGCTCGCGCTCGTCCATCCAGCGGGCCGTCGCGCACAGTTCACCGCGCCGCACAGTGAGGGGTTCGCCGCCACCAGGCCGGCCCGCGGCAAGGTCGTGGCCGGGCGGATTGGCGAAGACGAGGTCCTCGGGAATGGTGACCGAGGCATTGCGACGACGTTCCTGGAAGGAACTCGTCCCTGCGGGGGCCGGTTTCAGGGCGCGGGTCACCATGCCCGGCAACTGGGTGAGGGCCTGGTCGTAGACGCCCATCCGGCGCCCGGCCACCATTGGCACCACGGGTCGAGGACCGCCAGCGGTTCCGGCAGGCGGCAGCTCGTAAGCTCGCAGCCTGCTGGAGACCAACCGGTAGGCGTCCAGCGCCTGCCGCCAGGCGCGCCGCCGCAGCGGCCACAGGAGGTGCCGGGCGGCGGCGAGGGCCATGCGCTGCCACGGCTGCTGCGCCAACCCGGCGCGTTGGGCGAACTGATAGCCACCGAACAGTACGTAGGCGTCCTCAGCGTCCGCCGTCGGGGCAAGCAGTTCGAGCAGCCGCAGCCCCAGTTCGACACGGCACAACTCGAGCGGGCCGAACCCGTCCGGGGCACTGGCCCCGGACCACTCGTCCCTCAGCTCCTCCACTACCGACTCGCACCAGGCTTTCTCGTCACGCATCTGTGTTCTCCCGGCTGTCGGCGCGGGTGCCACGGCGCGGCTCAGCCAACCGCTGCCGGGCGGCCCGGATCAGTTCGTCGTCGGTAAGCAGGTGTACGGCAGCGGATGTTGCGGGTCGGGCGCGCTGAAACGCCTGCTGATATCCGGGGCGTTCGCGCACCCGGTAAACAGGCACCACCCAGAACGCCTCGTCGTACGGAGGCTCGGGCCGCACAGGGCGGGCGGCTCGGCCGAGGAAGGTCGGGTGTGCCCAATCTTTGACGTCGACGGCCCAGCGGTGGCCGTCGGGGAAGGCCACCAGTAGGTCATAAGCGTCAAAGCCGGGCCACATGGTGACGTCGAGGCCCAGATCGGCAAAGCGGTCCTCCAGTTCCACTTCAGCCAATCCTGGCCCGGTGACGTGCCGACGCAGCGGGCGCTCCAGCTGGTACACGGTGCCCGCGTGGGCCGCTTCGATCAGACGGCCGACCGGCGGGTCTCCCTGCCGGCGGCAGCGGTCCCGCTCGCACCACCACTCTCCGCCCGCTAGCGGCGTCAGCAGCGTCCCGCAGCGGCCGCACACCGCGTAGCAGCCGTCCCGGCTCCAGGAAAGAGGGACTTCCGGGTAGATCAGGTCGATCAAGTCCCAGACCGGCTCCAACGTGAAGTCGCCGTGCAAGGCGAAAAGTTCCTGGGCCGTCAGCACCGGCCGCCGCACCAGCAGGCCGCGGAACTCGGTGTACGCGTCCTCCTCGCCGTGGCTGCGGCACCGGTCCAGGGCGGCCCGCATCACCTGCCGGTCGCGGTGCCGCACAGCCGGGTCTGGCGCCAAGCGCTCCCACTCGCTCCACTCGTGGCACAGCTGGGTGGGACGATGCGAGTACGGGTCGAGCAGGACATCGTCCGGGCCGACGGCGTCCGACGGCAGCGACAGCGGCCAGTCCTCCAGCGGAATGTCGGCACACCGCTGGACGAGTTCCGCGAGCGAGGCGGGCGGCCGGAGTCCGCGGCTCAGCCAGGCGACGACCGCCCGGTCCAGGGCGAGTTGAACGACAGGAGGGTATGGCAGCGAGAAGGCGTCCAACCCGGTGGTGTGGTCCAGGACGCACAAGGCCCGGGCCACCGTGGCCAGCAGAGGGACGCCGTCGTGGGCGGCCCAGTCATCAAGCGCGTCTGCGGACGGATCGCGGGTGGTATGGAGACTCACGGGCACGGGTTTCACTCCAAGTAGTGCGACGCAACGACTTGACGGAGACGGTAGGGACTTCACACCCCTCAACCTGCGGCAGCCACGCGCTCCTTGCCGGTGGCACACCAGGACAGCGCCTCGCAGTCAGTGCAGTCGTAGCCGGGCCGGGGCGCCGCGTCGTAGCGGGTCTCGGCGGACCAGGGCACGGTGTACGAGGCAAGGACGGTACGGGCGTGCTCAACCGTGGCTTCGTCGCCAGGATCGAACTCCTCCAAGGCCGCCCCGTTCGGGCGCAGGATCTCCAGTTCCACGCGGGACCGTCGCGGATCGCCACCGAGTACGCCAGACGCCAGGAGCAGCACCATGAGGGCGAGCTGCGGATGCTTCTCCAGCAGGACGGTCCGGCTGCCCGATGGAAACGCACTGGTCTTGGTCTCGCGAACGACCACGCCGCCTCGTTCCTCGTAGACCAGGTCGCAGGAAGCGATGACGATGACGTCGGCCTGCGGGTCGTGGACCGTCACCCGATGCTGCGGACGGAACTGCGTCGCGGCCGGGTTATCAAGCGGGCACCGGGCCCGATGGGCCCGGAGCATCCCGAGGGCGGGAGCCAGCTCCTCGTCCGCTAGACCCGGCAAGTGCGCGGGCAGGGGCACCTCGTGGCACGGTGGGGCGTCCGCCGAGGCGTGCCGGGCGTTGAGCCAGCTGTCGACGGCCCGGCCTCTGCGCACGGCCTCGTTCTCCTGGACGGAGTTCGGCAGCTTGAGCACGCGGGTCAGGTGGTAGCGGGCGGGACAGTCGTGATGTGCCCTCAGGTCGCTGACCGATACCGTGCGCCGCTTGCCGGGCGACGCGGGAGGTGGAACCGCGAGGAGAGCGGGCGCACTCGGTAAGGCGGAGCACTCGGGTAGCACCTTGCAACCAGCACAGTGAGCACCGGCGATGCGTTCGCGGCCGTCGAGGACGCGGCCGAGCCGGGGCACGACGTGTTGCTCGTGCAAGTCCCGGATCTCTGCGGCACTCCAGTCCGCGAAGGCGTCGGTCTCGATTGCGCGCAGGAGCCGGATACGGCCTTCGGTGAGACCAGCGGAGTACACCCGGACGCGTTCCGGCCGTGGCGGAGGCGCCGGATGCCTGTGAGCCGGGGACTGGTGCTTGAACGGGGGGATGCGGGCCGGAATCCCGTAGTACAGGACAGAGGCGACAGCGGCGAGTTCAGGTAGCGGGAGATACTCTTTGGCATTTCCTTTGGCCGGAATGACGAGTTCGCGCAGCGTTGCGTCGGCCGAGACGTACTGCCGCCCCCAGACGGTGCGTTCGTAGTCGGTGATACCGCGCACGTCGGGCTCCGCGACCGCGCGGAACGCGATCCATGCGTCCGAGGCGCGGAACGTGCGGGGGAGGCTGGCGCCGTCCCGGCTTTCCTGGTCCCGGCGGCGGGCGTCGAGGTAGCGCTCGGCAGCAGCCGCCGACCAGGTTACGTGCTGCGGCAGGCACCGGGACCGCATCCCTCGGCACCGATCCAGGGCCTGGTCGATGTTCTGCGCCTCGCCAGACTCCAGCTGGTCGAGCAGCTCCTGCGGGAGCGCGAACGGGAACTCCTCTCGCGGCGTCTTGGACGAAACCCGGATCACAGCGGACAGATCACGGCGGACGCTGAGAGCACGGTTCATCGGACAACCGGTCTCCTCGTCGCGCAGGTGACGGACCGGGATGCGGGCCAGGCGCCCGGCGCCGACCGTACCGGGGGGATTGACCCAAGGCTGCACGGTGCGGACTCCTTGCGGTCTCGACGGTTAAGGGCAATCACCGTGACAGAGCCCTGTGAACAAAGTCAAGGCACGCAGTATTCTCCTGTAACTTGGCGTCTGACGGTTCGCCAGGAAAAGCAGGGAGTACGCGTGGTGGAGCCATGGCCGGCGGGGAAGAAGCTTGCGGGCAGATTCAGCCGTGCTGGGGAAGGCGCTTGGGGCGGCATGGGCGTCGTCTACCGGGCGACCGCCGACAGGTATGCCGGGCGGGCGGTCGCAGTGAAGTTCCTGTGGCCGCGAGATTCGGAGGCCGCCCTGCGCGGGTACCGGGCGCCCACCCCCCAAGAGCTACGGCGTTTCGACCGCGAGTGTGAGATGCACCGACGTTTCGGCGGCCAGGGCGTGCCGGCCTTCGTCCACGCGGATCTCTCCCCGCCGCGCCCGTACCTCGTCACGGAGTACGTCGACGGCTATGACCTGCATGCCTTTCTTACCCGGAACAGACCCACCCTGTCGGCCGCAGCGTGCGTGGTTGTCCCGCTGCTGGAGGTACTCGGGCGGGTGCATGGGGCGGGCGTAGTGCACCGGGACGTCAAGCCTGCCAACGTCCTTCTGGCCCGGCGGGACGGCGTCGTGTATCTCACCGACTTCGGCATCGCCCTGCCGAAAGATCCGACGGCCACCCGATACACCAACGGCCGAACGCCCGGCACCATCGGCTACATGGCCCCGGAGATCCACCGCGGCGAACGTAACCCGGGCCCGGAGGCTGACCTGTACGGTGTCGCCTGCATCGCCTTCCAGATGGTGACCGGACGGCTGGTTTTCGAGGCCGACCACTCCGACTACGACTTGGCCCGCCTGCACTGCGAGCAGCGACCGCCGCTGCTCAGCGACGATATCCCCGGCCTGCCGTCCGGGATCGTGGACATCACCGACCGCATGCTCGCCAAGTCGCCCGCCGACAGGCCGCCTTTGGAGCTGGCCCTCGAGATCTGGCGGCTACTCCTGCCCTCACCCGGTGACCCCGCTCCGCGTCCCGCCCTTGACCCCGACCCGACGCTGCCCCATCGCGCTGCGGACACCACTGCGGCCCCGCGAGCGGCAACGGCGTCCCCGAGCGCGCGCCGCCCCCGGGTGCATCGCCGCCCCGTCGGCGGACCTACCCGATCCGCTCTGCGGAATCTGTGCGCCGAGGCCGAGATCGAAGTCGAACGCGGCGAACCGGACAAGGCTGTCGACGAGCTGACCGCAATGCTGGTGCGCGCCGAGCAGTGCCTCCCTGGGGCGGTCCGCGAAGTGCAGGGCGCGCGCCTCACCGTGGCCCGTGCTCAGCTGCTGCGCGGGGAAACGGCTGCCGTCGGCCGCACCTGCCGGGACGTCGCCAGGCGGCTCGCGGACGCACCGGCAGGCACGGAGACCGGTGAACTGCGGGTCCGGGCGCGGCTCGGAGCAGTCCAGGTGATGGCTGCGGAGGGGAGCCCAGTCCAGGCGGTGGCGGACGACTGGCTGGAGCTGGCCGAGGTACTCACGTCTTGGCCTGGGCCGGGGCCGTCCCGTCAGACCGTGGAACTCTGCCGGGAGGTGGGCGTCGAAGTGGAGGAACTTACTTTGGACGCGAGGCAAGGAGAAGTGTCACCGGGGCTGCCCGAAGCGATCCGCAAGCTGCTGGCACTGCTGCCAAGGCCAGCTTGACGAGCCTCGCAGAAACTGGCGCCCGGCGCCTGCCAAGCCCCTGTTCCTTACTCCCCCGTCAACCTGCCCTGGGCCAGCAGTCCCGACAGCATGGCGGAGAGCAGTTCACCGTGCCTGTCGAGATCGGCCACCGCCTCCCGGAACCGGACGAGCTGGCGGTAGACCTCCCCGATCCGCCGCTGCTGCACCATTGGCGCGCGCAGGACGCGCAGCCGGCGTACGTCGACCCGGGAGGTGGAGGAGGCACGGGTTCCTGCCCGCTGATCATTGCCTGGCGCGCGCAGACACGCGGCGAGGAAGAACGGGTCGAGCAGTGCAGGGTCGGTCCGCAGCCGGACAGTGTGGGCACCGAGCAGGCGTGGCCCGGCCGTCTCGACCCAGACGTCGAATCCGCCAGCTGCGGTTACGACCACGACGTCGCCGAAGGACGTCAGAACCCCCTGTCCCTCAGCCTCCAGCCCGGCAGCCTGCGCCGCGTCAACCCAGGGTTCCTCGCCCTGGACGGCCCACGGGGTGACAACGCACAGGGCTCCCTCGGCCCGCGCTCCCTGCTGGATCAGATCATCGGCGACGGCCTTTCCGGCCGTCACGTCCAGGGCACCGGAACGTTCCAAGTCACCCACGACGGTGTAGCCGAAGACGTCCGGCGCCGCGGCACTCGCCTCGTGTTCGTGGACGCCCTTGGCAGCGTCGTCCACGTCCATCAGCGCCTTGTCCCAGCCGGCCCAGGCGCGGCGCAGTTCTACCGGCCCCACAGACCGTTCAGTCACGGTGCGCCGGGAGGGCGTCAGCTCGGTCTCGTCGCTGAGTAGTTCCATTGTCGGCACCCGTGTGACCCCTGGTACGTCACTGCCGCGTAGGGCCGCCACGGTGCGCTCACGCAGACCGTCCCAGTCGACGGCCGTGCCTCGGCCGGTGAGCGCGGTCGTCCGGCAGTCTGCGACGTCAATGAAGGTCACCTCGTCTGCAGGGTGCTCACCAGGCTTTGCCAACAGCCACAAGTGCAGCCCCACTCCGTGCGGCGGCGCACTCCCGGGCGGCAGAGCGACTACGGCGCGCACGGCTCCGGTACGCACCAGCCCCGCCCTGATTCGCCGTCCGGCCCGGCGCGAAGCGACACCGGGCGGTAGGACCAGCACTGCGACGCCCCCAGGTTCCAGTACGGACAGACAGTGCTGCACCCACGCCAGCTCAGGCTCGGTTCGCGGTGGCAGGCCATACATCCAGCGAGGGTCGGTCACCAGCTCCTCGTGTCCCCATGAACGTTCGTTGGACGGTGGATAACTCAGAATCACATCGGCACTGGAGGCATGCTCCAGGGCGGCGTCACGCAGCGTGTCCGCAGACCGGACGTGGCGCTCGCAGTCCGGGAACTCCAGACCCAGCCTGGCGCGGGTGAGGCGAGCCACGGCAGCGTCATTGTCAACACCTGCCAGCACGGGCGGAGGTACCTGCCCCGACCACCGCCGACCGGACGCAGCCAGCAGCGAGCCCATCCCGCACGCAGGGTCCAGCACCCGACGCACCGGCGCACTGCCGCCACGCAGTTCGGCGGCCAGGGTCACCATGGTGTCGGCTAGTTGGCGGGGGCTGACGATCAACTGGCGTACATGGACGGCGTGCCAACGATCCAACAACACGGCGAAGGCTTCCTCCGGCGACTGACGACCGGCCAGCCGCACAACCTCGTCCGCAAGCCTCCGATCAGCAGTGCCAGGTTCCGGCGCTCCGTGCGGCGGGTTCATTGGCGGGATTGCCAGACGCTCCCCCGCCGAGGCCAGCAGATGGGCCATCCCGTCCCGATCGCCGAGGTCCTCGATCCGTGGCCAGAGCCGGTCCCAGCCACTGGAGGACTCGTCGATCTTGCCGTGCCGTAGAAGCCAGGACTCTGCATCCACCAGGGAAAACATAGGGCTGGCATCCGTGCCGCCAACAGGTTCCGGGAAGTCGCTGTGACGCCGCCTCCAGTTACTCACAGCGGCGCGACCAACTCCGGCAAGCCGCGCGATCCCTGCAAGGCTGAGCGTGACCGGTTCGTCCTGCTGCTCCATGGTCTCTCGTTTCAGGGATGGTATGGCTGGATGGGGCGGGCTGTGCGCACCCTGATGCGTGGTGCGCCCAGTGAGCGAAGCCTACGTGTTGACTCTGTCAATGTACTCTCGCGTAGGTAGCACGAGAGCCGTGTCCAGCAGCCCCCCGCACCACCCCGCTGCCGTTCCCGACGCCATGCCAGCTCCGCAGTGGCTGCCACAGGGGAAGGGGGATGCCTGGCTTCGGTGACACTTCCCGCCTCTGGATGGCTCGGTGTGGATCCCCGGCTACTCCGCCACCAAGCTGCTCGTGACCTGGGGCTGACGAGTGGGTCCCAGGTTGGGGCCCTCCCCTAGCCAGGGCAGGTACATGACCACGACCTGGGAAAGCTGCGGGAGCGGCTGGAGGACAGCGACAACAACTTGTTCGGCGCCGACGGTGATCAGCACCTGGTAGTCGAGCCCATCCGGGACCTGCACAGCCGCGACTCGAAGGGAGACCAAGGGCGCTACCGGACCACGACCAAAGGTGTCCCTTCGCTGGCCGCCGTGTGATGCGCCAACCCGCCGTTGGCCCGAGAGCGTCGACATCCTTTTCCGCTACACACAGGACCGCCTCAACCGTACTGGCCAGACCACCTGAGAGGCGGAATCCCTCAGCGTCGGAGTAGTCTGCCTCGCGCACTCAGGGCGTTCCGGAGTCAGATATCGGCACCTGAAGTGCGTGATGTGATAAGCCAGTTGGTGAGCTCCCCGGTGGCGAGGTACACCAGAAGATCCAGTCGAGGAATGCCTCGTCGTAGTCTCCGCGTTGGTCAGCTCGGCGGTGACGTAGGTCGTAGCGGTTGGCAATCTCGAACAGTGCCCCCTCATCGTGCTTGCCAACCTGCTCCTTGATCAGGGCACGGCGTTCTTCAAGGATGCCCGCTAGGGTGACGATCGCCGAGCGCTTGCTCTCGGCTGTTGCGTCGCGTCCTCGGAAGAGGGCGATGTCGTGGCGGATACCGCTGGTGGTGTCCAGGGTGCTGTTGTCGAGGACGCGGTGCACAAGCTGGCTGCGGGCGTCGTCGGTGACGGCGATCAGACGTCCGAGGTCCTCGCCTTGGGCGGCCAGTTCATATTCGATGCCGACTTCGCGCAGCAGATGGTTGACCTTCCAGCGGTACATGACGCGCGCTGGACCGTTGTGGAACTCCGAGTGGTGCCACCCGCAGGCACTGTAGGAGTGGAAGCGCCTCATGTGGGGACGGCTGACCAGATCGTGGAACACCTCGATCAGGCCGTAGAAGATGTCTTCGTCCCACGTTTCCGGCGCCACGGGTCACAGAGAGGGATGCCGAGGCACCGGTCGATCACCTCAGAGGCATCGGGGAACTCGCCGGGGTCGTCGACGCATTCCTCCCCGGACACTTCGACCAGGTAACCGTTGTCAGCGAACTCACCGATGATCCGCGCGAAGTCCCGCCGCGCGTCGCGTGGCGTGCGGCCGTCGTGCGCGAGCCCGCTGCCACGGCGCTGTGGCCAGTACGGCCGGGCGCGACGGCGGGGCGGATATCGGCTGAGCGGGTGACGAGTTCGGTGAACCAGTCCCGCTGGTCCGTCGCTGCTCGGTTGCCCCAGCGAGTTGGTGTAGAAGCCCAGGGATCATCGGAGGGCACCGTGCGCTGGGGCAGGTCCTGGAAGTCGGCGACTGCGGTCGTGCCGGCCAGCGCCTCCGACAGGAGCCACTCCGCCCGCTCTTCCCACGAGGAATTCGAGGAACGAAGGAGGCGCTCGCTCTCGGAGGCAAACAACGATACGGGCCAAAGGAGTTCGTAGTTGCTCAGGTCCAGACTCACCGCGTCATCATCGCCCGTCAGCGGCCCGTCGGGGGTCCTGTGCCTCGGCCGACCTCCCGGTCAGCGAACCGTACGGACGCAGCCGTCCCCCGGTGGAAGCGCTCCGGGGGCTCGCGGAAACCTCGTGCGGTTCGTTCCGCGCCGCGCGTACGCTGGCCGTGCCGCAGGCGCGACCACGTCCCTCGCCCGGCCAATCCTCAAGGAATTCACGTGAGTACGTCGTTCCCCTTCCTCCAGGAATGGATGAACCGGGCCCCGCAACAGCACCCGCTGGCCGACCTGATCGCCGAGGCCACCGGGAACAGCCTCATGGACAACTTCGCCTCGGTCATCGTCACGGCCTTCGAGAACATCGTCGAGGCCCTGGAGAAAGCGCAGCCCCAGCGGATCGCCGGCGTGCGCCGCGACTTCCGCAATGCCACCACCAAAGACGACCTGCTCATCGTGCGGGCCGAGATGGTCGCCGGCGCCAAGCTCGCGCGCGCCGGGATCCTCTTCGACTTCGGCCAGCGCAACGGCGCCACCGAGCCGGACCTGGTGCTGCGTGAGATGCACCTCGCCATCGAGGTCAAGGCCCGCCGCCTGGACGGCGTGCAGGACCTGCGCACCGAACTCGCCACCGCGCTCACCGGCATCACCCCACCCGTCCTTGTGGAGTTGAGAACCGACTCCCAGCCCCTCGCTATCAAGGCCGTCGAGAGGGCCAAGGTGGTCGAAGACACCGTCCAACGGGCAATCAGCCAGAACTTCGGTACGGTGGTCACCGAGGTGGGCCAGCCGTGGTCGGCACGCAAGCGCCTCCTGCTCCACGTCGGGATCCACCAGGCAGCTGACCTCACGAGCGGCTCGCAGATCATCGTCACCGGCGGCTTCTGGGGCAACGAGCCGAGTCCCTACCTGCTTGACGTGGAGAACGAGGTGCTGGCCGCCCTAGCCTCGCGCTTTCACGAGGTGGGGTGTCCGAGGCTTGATCAAATAAGCGGAGAGTGCTCCTGACCTGCAACGATGGGACTTGTCTAGGGTCCTGT
>NZ_LGDW01000037.1 GCF_001280005.1 Streptomyces sp. NRRL WC-3618
ACTCGAAGTTCCCCCACCCGTCCGCCCCGTACTCCACCGTGCCCGGTAATAACACCGGCGCCCTGAACTCGGCCCGGACCAGGGCCGATTGGGGTGTGCCGTGGGCCGCGAGGCAGCGTGCGGCGGTCCACATGCCGTGGGCTATCGCGCGCCGGAAGCCGAAGAGGCGGGCGGTGAGCGGGTGCACGTGGATGGGGTTGCGGTCGCCGGAGGCGGCGCCGTACCGCCGTCCGACGTCCCCGCCGAGCCGCCACGAGGCGACCAGGGGCAGCGCCTCGCGTTCCTCGGCGGACCCGGCGGAGCCCGGCGCGCCGGTGGCCGCCCCGGCGGGAAGGGCACGCCGGTGCCGGGCGAGATACGTGCTCCGCGACTCCCACACCAGCTCCCCGCCCTTGCGCGCCTCCGTCCGTACCGACGCTTCGGTGCCGCGCCGATGGGGCGCCAACTCCTCGACGTGCGCGGAGAGTTCGTACGCACCGTTGGTGGTGAGCAGCCGGTGGCGGGTGATCTCGACCGAGGTGTGGACCAGGCCGAGGAGCGGGAGCGGGAAGGCGCGGTCGGTCATCAGGAGCATGGCCAGGGGGAAGCCGAGGACGTGCGGGTAGGTGATGGGGAGGGAGTCGTCGCCGACGGGGAAGCCGCAGACCCGTTCGTAGGCGGCGAGGCGGGCGAGGTCGACGCGTACGCCGGGCAGCACGAGGCGCGTGCCCGGGAGGTCGGCGTCCGGGCGGGGCCTGTTGAGGGCGGATCTCTTGAGGGGGGAGAGCAGGGCGCCCCGGGCGAGCAGGGGGGTGAGGGAAGGCGTCCGGTCGAGGGTGTGAGCAGGCATACGGCTACGCGACTCCCGGCTCGATGGCTTGCTTACTCTGGAGTAAGGTTACCGGAGGTACGTCACAAGTCGCATGTGAGGCGCACAATCCGGTCGTGACGGACGTGTGAAGAAGGCAGGGGAAGGCGGACAGAGCCGGTGCTCACGTGAAAAACCCTCAGGACAGGGCGAGATGACGCATCGCCGCCCCGCCTGACAGCTGATCTTGCACACCCCCGCCGCTGCACCGCCCCGGAACCCGCACGAACCCCACACCTGCGAGCCGTACGATCCGGTTTCTGAACAGCGGCACCGCCGAAGTCGTACATCTGTGGTGAACACCACCAGAGGTGTACACGCCGGAAGGCCGCCGCACGCCACAGGAGCCGCTCGTGTCCTCGTCGTTCCCGTCCTCCCCGCCCTCGCCGCCGGTCGTGACCGCAGTCGGCTACGACGGCGAGCCCCTCCTGGTGGAGCCCGAGATCCGGCGACTGGACGGGGTCGTGCGGGAGGTGTCCGTACCGGCGTTCGTCTCGCCCGCGACCTACGGCTCGCTCGCGGACCTCCCCTTCGAGAACGCGGACGAGAATCCCGAGGCGACGGTCCTCAGCCGCCGTACGCCGGACGGGACCTGGGCGGACGTGACGGCGGCCGAGTTCGCCGAGCAGGTCCTCGCGGTGGCCAAGGGGCTGATAGCCGAGGGTCTGATGCCGGGCGACCGGCTGGCCATCATGGCGCGGACGACGTACGAGTGGACGGTCATGGACTTCGCCGCGTGGGCGGCGGGCCTGGTGACCGTGCCCGTCTACCCGACGTCCTCCGCCTTCCAGACCCGCTGGATCCTCCAGGACTCCGGCGCCGTGGCCCTCGCCACGGAGACCCTCGCCCAGGCCGCCGCCCTCGGCCCGGAGCGCGACCGCATCCCCGACCTCAAGCACATGTGGGTCTTCGAGAAGGGGCACGTGGAGCGGCTCGCGGAGCTCGGCAGGGATGTGCCGGACCAGGAAGTCGCCGTACGGCGTGGGGTGTTGGGCCCCGACACCCTCGCCACGCTCATCTACACCTCCGGCGCGACAGGCCGTCCGAAGGGCTGCGCGCTCTCGCACGGCAACTTCTTCGCCGAGGTCGACAACGCCATCGAACTTCTCTACCCCGTCTTCCGGGAACGGACGAAGGAGGAGGCGTCGGTACTGCTGTTCCTGCCGATGTCGCACGTCTTCGGCCGGATGGTGGCCATCGCGTGCATCCGGGCGGGCGTACGGCTGGGCCACGCCCCGAGCCTCAGATCGGAAGACCTGATGGCGGACCTGGCGGCCTTCAAGCCGACCTGTCTGCTCGCGATCCCCTACATGCTGGAGAAGGTCTTCAACACGGCCCGCGCGAAGGCCGAGACGGGTAAGCGGCTCTCGTCCTTCGACCGCGCGGTGGACGTGGCCTGCCGCTACAGCGAGGCGGTGGAGGAGCAGCGGCACGGCAGGGGCAACGGTCCCAGCCGTGCGCTGCGCACCGCGCGCGGCTTCTACGACCCGCTGGTGTACCGCCGTATCCGCAACGCCATGGGCGGCAAGGTCCGTTACATGATCTGCGGCGGCTCACCGCTCGGCCGCCGGCTGGCCGGATTCTTCGCCGGGGCGGGCATCGAGATCTACGAGGGGTACGGCCTCACCGAGTCCACCGGCGCGGCCACGGTCACGCCGCCGCTCAAACCCCGGGTGGGGACGGTGGGTTGGCCCCTGCCGGGCACCCGTGTCCGGATCGCCACCGACGGTGAGGTGGAGCTGTCGGGCGGGCAGATACTGCGCGGCTACTGGGACCCCGGCGCGGGCGGTGTCGTCCCGGCGGCACCGGACGGCTGGCTGGCGACCGGTGACATCGGCTCCCTCGACGAGGAGGGCTACCTCACGATCACCGGCCGGAAGAAGGAGATCCTGATCACGGCCGGCGGCAAGAGCGTGGCCCCGGCGCCCCTGGAGAACTGGCTGCGGGCCCACCCCCTGATCTCCCAGGCGGTGGTCCTGGGCGACGGCCGCCCCTACGTCGCGGCCCTGATCACCCTCGACGCCCCCGGCCTCACCCACTGGCGCCAGATGCAGGGCAAGCACCCGGTACCGGCCGAACTCCTCATGGACGACGCCGACTTGAGGGCGGTCATCCAACGGGCGGTGGAGGAGGCCAACAAACTCGTCTCCCGCCCGGAGTCCATCCGCCGCTTCACCATCCTCCCCGTCGACTTCACGGAGGAGGCGGGACATCTGACACCGTCGATGAAGCTGCGGCGATTCGAGATCATGCGGGACTTCGCGACGGAGGTGGAGGGGCTGTACGAGCGCTGAGGAGCGCCGACGAACGCTGACAGTGGTAACCCCGGTGGTCGTCCGGAGGTCGTCCGCACGTCTTCCGCTGGTCACCGGGGCGGGCGGCAACCAGGGCTTTCGGCGACCGTATCCGCGAACACCCGCGCGCTCGGACTGAGCGCGTCCCAGCGCCGTACAGCCCACCCCACCGCCAACGGCCGTAGCGCGGGCAGCGGGACGAGCCGGACCGGTCCGTCGGTGCCGGGCACCGGGAGGTCGGGGACGGCGGGGACGATGGCGTACCCGAGCCCCAACTCGGCCAGCAGCAGCGCCGTGTCCCAGTCGGCGACACTCGTGTCGAACGCCGGCCGCGCCCCCACCTCCGCGAACGCCGTGTCCAACTGCGCGGCGGACGTGGAGTTCGGCGGCAGTCGAATCAACCGCAGGTCGCGCAGATCGTCGACTTCGGCGTACGCCCGCCGCGCAAGAGGATCATCGGCGCGTACGGCGAGTACCCACGGCAGCTCCATCACCACCCGCTGCTCGATGCCCCGCACCGGCGCCCCGACAGTGATCCACGCGAGATCCAGGTCGCTGTCGGCGAGCGCGGCGAAACACCCTCGACTGGAGTTCTCCGTACGGAACTCCAGGCTGACGTTGGGGTGTTGGCGCCGGAAGGCGACAACCGCCTCCGCCATGAAGTGCCGCACGGTGGTGGCACCGGTGGCGATCCGCACCGAGCCGGTCTCACCGTCGGCAAGATCCCTGAGCTGCCGCAGCGCGAGATCCAGCCCGGCGATGCCCTCCGCGGCGGCGGACTGCAACACGCGCCCGGCCTCGGTCGGTACGACACCCCGCGCGTGCCGTTCCAGCAGGGCGAAGCCCGTCTCCCGCTCCAGCCGCCGCACATGCTGACTCACCGCCGACTGGGTGCACGCGAGGTCACGGGCGACCGCGCTCAGGCTCCCGGCCCGGCATACGGCGACGAAGACACGCAGGTCGTCCAGGGTCACAACACCCAAGCTAACACTTGGAGTTGGTGACAAAAACTTAGGATTGACTGGCTACGGACGAGTACGTCACGATCAGCGCAGGGCCCAGGCGGCAACCCGTCCCGCGCCCCCGCCGGGGTCCGGACCACAGGGTGGGGAGCGGACGGGTGCCGACCTTTCGCGCACCGAGAGGACACCACCCCCATGTCCGCTTCCCCTCCCTCTCCCCCTACCGTCGTGCCGTCCACGGCAGCCCAAACTGTGGGATTCCTGCGGCAGTTGGGCGCCGAACAGATAGCGCACCCCGGCGGTACCCTGCTCGCCCACCTCTGCCGGGTCTACCGTCTGCTCGCCGCCTGGGACGCCCGGCCGGCCCTCCGCCTGGCGGGCCTCTGCCACGCCGCCTACGGCACCGACGGCTTCCCCACCGCCCTGCTCTCCCTCGATCGTCGCACCGAACTGGCACGGGTGATCGGCCCGGAGGCGGAGGAGATCGTCCACGTCTACGCCGCCATGAACCGCAGGGCCACCTATCCGGGCCTGGCCGCCCCCAACGCCCCGTTCTACGACCGCTTCACCGGCGGCGCCCGGGCCGTGAACCGGAGCCTGCGCGAGGATCTCGCCGAACTGACGGCCGCGAACGAACTCGACCTGGCCCGGGTGAACCCGGTGTTCCGCGAACAGTGGGGCCCGGACCTCCTCGCCCTGTTCGCCGGCTTCCGGCCCCTGCTGAGCGGACAGGCGTGGGAGGAGGCGGGGACGTTGCTGGGCGCGGGCGGGTATCCCGAGAAGTAGGGGGGTCTCTGCAGATCCATTGGCGACGGAGCCGTTCCCGCCAAGACGTGCCTCGCACGTCGTAGCGCCTCGTCCACGTCGAATTGCTTGCGGCCTGAATGTCGCCCAGGCGATGCGACTGGCGGCCGACGACGTCACGGGGGTCGTCCTCGACGACTGCGGCCACTATCCGGCCGAGGAGCAGCCGGCGCGGTTTGTCGAGATCCTGGAGGACTTCCTCGCGGCCAACCGGTAGCAGCAACGCCACACGGCTGAACTCCGCGAACGACAGGCTGAGCTTCCCAAACTCCGCTACGTCGTCGAGCAGGCCTTCGCCCTCCTCCACCAGTTCAAACGCCTCGCCATCCGATGGGAACGACGGGCGGCCGGATTTGCCGGTTTCGTAGTGTTCGCGGTGGCTGATGGCGAGACGTAGCGGTATTTTGAGAAGTAGGGGGTTGTGCGCCGGACGGAGTACGGTGGCAGTACCGAGCGCACCTCGCACGCCGTCATCCGTTTCGGCGTCGCCCTCGGGGCACGGCAATGCCGGAGCGCATCGCGCCCGGTCGGAAATGAGCCGCCCCACATGAGCCTGATGACTCTCGGAGTACTCGCCTCCTCGCTCAAGGAGAACGAGTTCCGCCTGCCCCTGCACCCCCGCCACCTCGAGCGGATCTCCCCGGACCTGCGCGAGAAGATCTACCTCGAACAGGGCTACGGCGAGCGCTTCGGCGTCCCCGACGACGCACTGCGCCCCCTCGTGGCCGGCCTGCGCTCCCGTGAGCAGCTCATCGCCGAGTGCGACGTCATGCTGCTGCCCAAGCCGACGCACGACGACGTCGCCGAGTTGCGCGAGGGCCAGGTGCTGTGGGGCTGGCCGCACTGCGTGCAGGACGAGAAGATGACGCAGCTCGCCATCGACCGGCGGCTGACCCTGATCGCCTGGGAGGCCATGAACCACTGGACCTCCACGGGCGCATTCAGTGTCCATGTGTTCCACAAGAACAACGAGCTCGCGGGCTACTGCTCGGTGCTGCACGCCCTCCAGCTCGGCGGTCTGACCGGCCACTACGGGCGCCGCCTGCGCGCGGTGGTCATAAGTTTCGGTGCCACGGCGCGTGGAGCGGTCACGGGCCTGGGCGCCATGGGGGTCACCGACGTCACGGTGCTCACCCAGCGTGCCGCGGCGGCGGTGGCCTCGCCGATGCCCTCGGTGGTGATGGCCCACTTCGAGGAGCAGGAGGACGATCCCTCGCGCCTGCGCGCGGTCACCGCTGCCGGTTCCATGCCGATGGCGGAGTACCTGGCCGGGTTCGACGTCATCGTCAACTGCATCCTGCAGGACACCGACGCGCCGCTCACGTTCGTCAACGACGAGGAACTCGCCCTGTTCCGGCCGGGCACCTTCTTCGTCGACGTAGCGTGCGACGAGGGCATGGGCTTCACCTTCGCCCGCCCGACCACCTTCGGCGCGCCCATGCACACGGTGGGGCCGGGCTGCCACTACTACGGGGTCGACCACAGCCCGTCCCACCTGTGGAACTCCGCCACCTGGGAAATCAGCGAGGCGCTCCTGCCCTACCTGCGCAAGGTCATGAGCGGTCCGGCGGCATGGGACGCCGACGTCACGGTCAGAAAGGCCATCGAGATCCGCGACGGCGTCGTCCAGAACCCGAAGATCCTCTCCTTCCAGCACCGGACGGCCACCTACCCGCACGCGCCCGTTTAGGGCCTGTCCGGCGGATCATGCCGGAGACGCGGGGCATGGCACGCCCTCCCCCAGAGGGGGGACCCCCAGCCGCGTTGTCGTCGGTTGCCGACTCCCCCACTCTCGACTGCGCTCGACCGGGGGACCCCCATCGCGTCGACGCCCTCCTCCGCCTTGCAGTTGGACGCACCATGCCCCGCTCACGTGCGCTGATGAGGCACTGCGGCTTCCCTCCGACCTGATCCGCCGGACAGGCCCTAGTCCTCCGGCACCCAGGCGCGGAGCAGGTCGAGCAGCTCCGGGTCGCCGTCGAGTTGCAGGGAGTCCGCCGGGATGCGGTCGTACAGGTAGATGACCAGATCACTGGCCGTGCCGCGAACGGAGACGCCTGCCGCGTCCGGGTCCTCGCCGGTGGCGGGCAGCCGGGTGGTCCTTGCCCCGTCGCCGTCGGCCGTGAGGCGCCAGGAGCGGCCCTCGGTGGCGTGGAAGTCGAAGGCGGTGGGCTTGTGCGGCCAGGGGCTCGTCGTGAAGCAGGTGATGAACAGGGTCTCCTCGACGCCGTCGAGCGCCAACTCGGCAGGCAGCGCGGCCGGTTCGCCCACGGTGAGCTGGGCGTCGTAGGTGTGCACCGCGAGCTCCTGGACCTGGTGGCGGGCGACGCCACCAGCGGTGTGCGGCACCTGCGTCTTGCCCCAGCCGGTGAAGCAGCCCTGGTCCGGACCGGCCTCCCGCAGGGCCGCCAGCAACAGTTCGGTCGAGGCGGCCAGCCAGGCCTGCACGGCCTCGCGCTCCTGCGGCGCGACCGCGTCACCCTGGGCCGGGGTCCTGGACGTGGCGTCCGGCCCGGCTGCGACGGTGGCTGCCCAGCGGCGGCGGCCCTCACCGATGTGCTGCACCAGGTCGGACAGCGTCCACCCGGGGCAGCTCGGCACGGGCAGGTCGAGGCTGGGTGCGGCGGCGATCGCGGCGCGGAAGGCGGTTGAACGCCCGTCGATCAGCCGCAGCAGCTCGGGAAACTCAAGTGTGTTGTGCACGGCGGCAGTTCTATCATCGTGATCCATTTGCCCGACAGCGGTTTTCCCCGCCGGTACGGCGGGCAACTCCGGCCCAGGGTGCGGGCAGACACTCGTACAGCCAGTTCCGTACGTCCGCTCGGCGGGTGCGTCACTGGCCGGCCGAGAACGACCACCGTACGCCGGAGGTGCCGGTGAGGTGGATGTACGCGTCCGGGTCGACGGTGCTGGTCTCCATCTCGTTGTAGATGGTGGCGACCTTGCCGTTCTCGCACTTCTCGGTGAAGGAAACGCCGACGGCGGGGACGTCGACCTTCACGGTGCCCTTGCCCGTGCAGTTCAGGGCGATCCCGAGTACTCCCTTGTGGAGCCCGCCCTTGAAGGGGACGTTGCGACCGAACTGCCCGTTGGCGAACGAGGCGATGGTCTTCCGGTCGATCTTCGGAGCCTCGGTGACGCTGTCGCCGTTGGGCTCCGCGACGTCCACGGCGGGCTTGGCGGGCGCGGTGGGTGTGGCGGGGGGCGACTTCTTGGCCGAGGTCTTCGGGCCGTCGTCGCCGCCGGTGCAGGCGGTACCGGTCAGCAGTACCGCCGCGCAGATCGCTGCCGCTGTGGCGGCGCGGGTGATCTTCGTCATGTACGGATCATCGCCGCGCCGGGTGCGGAGCAGTCCACTCCGGGCGCGCCCGCAGCAAGGCTGTTACAGAGAGGTGTGGCGGAGGAACGCGGCCCAGGTGGTGGGGGAGAGGGCAACTCGCCGACTGGGGGCACCCGCACGACAGCGACGTGAGCTACGCCGCGCAGCACGTCGTCGCCGAGCTCGCCGCGAACGCCGTCACGCACGGCCGCGTACCGGGACGCGACTTCGAACTCCGCCTCCTGCTGTTCCCGGAGGGCACCCTGCGTAGCGAGGTGAGCGATACGAGGGGTGACCGGCAACTGCGACCGTGCCCCGGTGGGAGGCCGACGAGGGCGGCCGGGGGCTGGTCATCGTGTCGGTCCTCGCCGGTACGTGGGGTGTGGCGGAGCGGGACGTCGGCAAGACGGTGTGGGTGGAACCCCCGCTCAAGGACAGGCGAGTGCGGGCCCGGCCGCCGTTTCCCATTCCGGAGGCAACGGGAAATCCCCGGGAAACGCCTGGTCGGCCCGTGTCCCCGGCGACAACGTGAGCGTCGTACGGCGCCTCACCCGTCGTACGACATCCGTGACGCATCCTTGGAGACCTCGATGAACCTGTCACGCACCACGCTCGCCCTCGCCCTCGCGTCGGCCGCCTCTCTGGTGGCCGTGGGCAGCCCCGCGCTCGCCGCCGCCGGCACGACCGCCACCACCGCACCGACCCAGTGCGTCCTCGTCCTTGACGAGGTGAAGCCCGGCGAGAGTGTCTCCGACGTCAGTCTGCACAAGTGCTTCAGCGGTCCCGGCGCCTCCGCGCGGGCCACGGCGGCCGTACCGCGGGCGGCGGCGCAGACGGAGCTGATGATCTGGGCCGTGGACGCCAACTGGGGTGGCGAGTACACCAGGATCTACGGCAACGGCGGGACCTGTGACGCGTCGGGCTACAGCTTCAGCCCGAACAGCTGGTGGTCCTCGCGCCTGTCGTCGTTCACCCTCGAGGGCGCGTGCAACAGGTCGTTCCTGCGCGGCCCGAGGGGCAACGGCTCCTTCAGCGGTCAGCTGATCGGCTACGTCGGCGACTCGCTCAACGACGCGGTGGACTACATCAAGATCTGGCGCGGCTGACCGGTCCGAGCAGGTCGGAACAGGGGTTTCCCGGGCCTTTGAGCCAAGAGGCAACGGGAAACCCCTGTTCTCCCGCCCCCCGTCCAGGCCACGGTGAGGCCTGTCCCACTGCCCCGAGCGACACGGGGGCGTGAATCGAACGCGGTCCGGACTGTCGGCGCCACGCACGCGTGGCACGGCCGCGAGAGGAGAACGTGATGAGAACACTGCGCCGGGCAGCGGGGCTGGTCGCCATGATGGTGACCGCCCTCCTCCTGGCCCTCCTCCCGGCGACCGCCGCCCAGGCGGCCGGCACGGGGGAGCAGAACTGGTGCGCCGCGCAGGGCATCACCTCGCCCGAGGCGAACCGCGCCATCGACGCGGCCTGCGCGGAATGGCGTGCGCGCACGCTCTACACCTGGGGCGGCGGCCACGGCCCGGGTCCCGGCCAGAGCTACGGCACCTGGGACCTCAGCAGCACGGACGGTTTCGAGGAGACCGTGCTCGACCCCCAGACCCGTGGCTTCGACTGCTCGGGCTTCGCACGCTGGGCCTGGTACAAGGCGCTCGGCTACGACATCCTCGGCGGCGGCACGGCCAAGTCGATGTTCCGTGCCGCCGGCCGGACGTACAAGCAGGTCAACGGGTCCGGCGGCGGCAAGCCGGCCGTGTCCGACCTGGAGCCCGGCGACCTGGTGTTCACCGGCGTCGGCGGCACGGTGGACAGCATCACCCACGTGATGATCTACCTCGGGGACGGCTACGTCGTCGAGGCCTACCAGTCGCAGAAGCCGATCCGCGTCATCGACATCAACTCCCGTATCAGCAACAACCGTCTGGTCGGGGTCACCCGGATGCCCCAGGGCAGCCCCTTCACCGAACCCACGGGCTACGACGGCACCCTCCAGGTCACCTGGGGCACGGGCGTCGCCGTACGCGAGCACCCCAACCACCTGGCCGGCCTGGTGACCCGGCTGTCCGGACCGGACATCGTGTACGCCAGGTGCCAGCAGCGCGGGGAGCGCGTCACGGCGGAGGGCTACACCAACGACACGTGGACGTATCTGTCCAACCGCGGCGGCTGGATCAGCAACATCTTCCTGAAGGGCCCGGCGTGGCTGCCGGAAGTGCCCGCCTGTTCCGGGTCCGCCTACGACTCGCAGATCGGCGCCGGTGGCGGCGGTAACGCCACCCAGGGCGGCGCCTACAGCACCTGGGGCACCGGCGTGGCGCTGCGCTCCCAGCCGTCCACCGTCAACGGCACGACCGTCGCCCGGCTGACCGGTCCCACCTCGGTCTCCGTCAGCTGCCAGGTGCACGCCCAGAGCGTGACGTCCGAGGGCTACACCAACGACGCCTGGTCCTACCTCCCGCAGTACGGCGGCTGGATCACCAACATCTACATGAAGGGCGACGCCTGGCTCGCCGGGGTCCCGGCCTGCGACGGCAGGGGCACCGCGACGCCGGTCGGCGCGCACGCCTACAGCACGTGGGGCACCGGGGTGACGATCCGGAGCAGTGCCGCCACCGGTGCGGGTGTCGTGACCCGGCTCTCCGGTCCGACCGGGGTGGCGGTCTCCTGTCAGAAGCACGCCGAGAGCGTGACGGCGGAGGGGTACACCAACGACGCCTGGTCCTACCTGCCCGAGTACCAGGGCTGGGTCAGCAACATCTACATGAAGGGGGACGCGTGGCTGGCCGGCGTCCCGAACTGTGTGAACCCGCGCGCGGTCTGACCAACCTGAGCGGGCTCATCGGTTGACCTTCGTGTCCACCGCTCCGGTACACGGCCCACGGGGGGGCTCGTGTACCGGAGCGGTTCCGCTCGCACCGGCCGTCGCGCGGCGGCGGCCACTCGCCCAACAGGTCATGTGACCCTCGTCACTTCCCGCCATGTCGCAGATTCCCCGTCCCTGCCCCGGGCTTACCATCCCCCAGACATACGGTCGCCGACCTGACCACTCGGCGCAGGAAACGGTGCTCCGCGCACCGTTGGCCCCGGGGGAACCCCACTCATGGACCACAAGGACGGCGGGTCCGCGCGTCCGTCGGCCGCTGCTCGAAGGCGGCCACAGCACTCGTCCTTCGGCCCCGCCCTTCGTGAACTGCGCTTGGAGCGCGGCCTGTCGCTGGCGGACCTGGCGCGGATCACGCACTACAGCAAGGGCTATCTCAGCAAGATCGAGACGGGCCGGAAGCCTGCCAACTGCGATGTCGCGCGGTTGTGCGACGAGGCCCTGGACGCCGACGGCACGCTCCTCGTCCTGCTGCCGCCGGCCCTGCGGGAGGGGCAGCCGGTGCCGGGCGACGACGAGGACTGCCCCTATCCCGGGCTGTCCGCCTTCGGCCCGCGTGACGTCGGGCGGTTCTTCGGCCGGGAGCGGGCGGTCGCCGTGCTCGTGGAGCGACTCGCCCAGCGGTACGGCAAGGGGCCGGTGGCCGTCGTCGCGCTCTCCGGGGCGGGCAAGTCCTCGCTGCTGGGGGCGGGTCTCGTCCCCGCTCTCGCCGACGGTCCTCCGGGCGCCCCGATGGTCATGTGCACCCCTACGGCGCGTCCGCTGTCCGCCCTCCGTCAGGCGCTGCGCACCGCACTGCCCGCCGGCCTGCTCGACCACCTGCACGACGACGGCCCGCCCGCCGAACGGGCGCACCAACTGGTGACCGTCCTGCGCTCCTGGGCCGCCGACCGCGTCGCCGCCCCCGCCGGGCAGACACGCCACGGCGCCGGCGCCGGTGTCGTCATCGTCGACCAGTTCGAGGAGGTCTTCACCCTCTGCGACGACGAGGCCGAACGCCGGTCCTACATCGCGGCCCTCGTGACCCTGGCCGGCGGCGACGACGAACCCGGGGCGGCCGAGGGCACGTTCAGCGTCGTACTGGGGGTACGCGCCGACGTCACCGGACGCTGCCTGGAGTACCCGCCGCTGGTTCCCGTCGTCAGCGACGGGCTGTTCGCACTCGGTGCGATGACCGTCGACGAGCTGCGGGAGTGCATCGTCCGTCCGGCCAGGGAGACGGGGAGCGCGCTGGAACCGGGCCTGGCCGAGCTGCTGTTGCGCGACCTGGGAGCGGCCGACACCCCCGCCTCCGCCGCGAGCGGCCCGGACACGGCTCTCCCCGGCGGCAGGCCCGGGGTGCTTCCGCTGCTCGGGCACGCCCTGCGGGAGACCTGGCAGCGGCGCACCGACTCCACCATGACGGTCGCCGGCTATCTGGCGACGGGCGGCATACACGGCTCCGTCGCCACCGCCGCCGAGAACCTGTTCGCCGCGCTGTCACCGGACCGGCAGGACGCCGCCCGCAGACTGCTGCTGCGGCTGGTGCGCGTCGGCGAGGACAACGAGGCCTCCCGGCGCCCGCGCACCACCACCGAACTGCTCGACGGCCTGCCCGATCCCGCCGCCGCCCGCGCCACCCTCGACGCGCTGGTGACCGCCCGGCTGCTGACCGTGGACGCCGACCGCGTCGAGATCGTGCACGAGGCGCTGCTGCGGGCGTGGCCCCGCCTGCGCACCTGGATCCACACGACACGCGCCGACCTGCTCCTGCACCAGCAACTGGGCGCCGCCGCCCGGGAATGGGACCGCGAGAACCGCGACCCGAGCCTGCTCTACCGAGGCTCGCGGCTGACGGCGGCCCGGGAATGGGCGGCCGGACCCAGCGGCCGGGACAGCGTGCCGACACCGGTGGAGGCCGACTTCCTGCGCGCCGCCGAGCACGAGGAGGACCAGCGCCGGCGTCTGGCACGGCGCCGGGCCCACCAGCAGCGCACCGGAATCGTCGTCCTCACCGTCCTGCTCGCCCTGGCCCTCCTCGCCGGCGGAACCGCCTACCAACAGCGCATCTCCGCCGACGCACAGCGCAGGACGGCGCTGTCGCAGGCCATGGCGGCACGCGCCGCCCAACTGGCGTCCGGGCAGCCGGAGGCCTCGATGCTGCTGGCGGACGCCGCCTACCGCACCGCGCCCACCACCGAGGCACGCAGCGCCCTGCTCAGCACCCAGGCCAACGCCTTCGCCGGCCGGCTCAGCGGCCACCGGGGACCGGTGAACAGCGTCGTCTTCGGCCCCGGCCGACGGCTGCTGGCCTCCGCGAGCTCCGACGGCACCGTACGGCTGTGGGACGTCGCGACCCGGCGCGCCGCCGGGACACTCGTCGGGCACCGGGGGCCCGTGCGGTGCGTGGCCTTCTCGCCGGACGGCCGCACCCTCGCCTCGGCCAGCACGGACGAGACGATCCGGCTCTGGTCGGTGTCCGGCCGACGCGGGACCGCCGTGCTGACGGCACACCAGGGAGCGGTCCGCTCCGTCGCCTTCTCGCCCGACGGACGCACCCTGGCCTCCGCCGGGAAGGACGGCACCGTACGGCTGTGGGACCTGCGCACGAGGCGGCAGACCGCGCGGCTGACGGGGCCCTCCGGCGACGTCTTCGCACTGGCGTACGCGCCGGACGGATCCCGGCTGGCCGGTGCCGGCGCCGACCGCACCGTATGGCTGTGGGACCCGCGCACCCACCGGCCCACCGGCGTTCTGCGCGGCCACCGGGGCGATGTCCTCGCCGTGGCGTTCAGCCCCGACGGCCGGGTGCTCGCCACCGGCGGCGCGGACCGCACCGTACGGCTGTGGGACCCGGCGGCGCGCCGCCAGACCGCCGTTCTCGCGGGCCACGACGACGACGTGAACGGGCTCGCCTTCGGACCCGGCGGCCACACCGTGGTCTCCGCCGGGGGCGACGGCACGGTGGTCCGCTGGGACGTCCACACGCGCCGCGCGATCGACTCCCTCTCCGGCCACACCGACTACGTGATGGCCGTCGCGGCGGACGGCGACCTGCTGGCCACCGCGGGCTTCGACGGGACCGTCGCCCTGTGGGACCTCACCGTCCACACCCTCAGCGCGTACCCGGTCAGCGAGCTGTGGAAGGCCGACTTCAGCCCCGACGGACGGCTGCTCGCCTCCGCGGCGACGGACGGCAGCGTCCAGCTCTGGGACGTGGCCCGCCGTACCCGCGTGCGCTCCCTGACCGGCCACAGCGGTGCCGCCTACGCCGTGGCGTTCAGCCCGGACGGCCGCTGGCTCGCGTCGGCGGGCGCCGATCACACCGTACGGCTGTGGCCCGTCCAGGCGGGAGGGGGCGACCCCGTCGTCCTCACCGGTCACACCCAGGCGGTGTTCGACGTGGCGTTCAGCCCGGACGGCCGGTGGCTCGCCTCGGCGGGCGCCGACCGTACGGTGCGGCTGTGGCGGCTGTCCGCGACGGGCATTCCGGCGAAGGCGCCTGCCACCAGGGTGCTCACCGGGCACACCGACTTCGTGAACTGCCTTGCCTTCAGCGCCGACAGCGCCACGCTCGTCAGCGGCAGCGACGACCTCACCCTGCGGCTGTGGAACGTGGCGCGGGACCGTCCGACCGCCGTCCTCGCCGCGAACGGCGGCTCCGTCCGCGCCGTGGCCTTCGCGCCCGACGGCCGCACCCTCGCCAGCTCGGGCAACGACGGTGTCATCCGGATGTGGGACGTGGCGCGCGCCCGGATGACGGGCCTGCTCGGCCAGCACACCGGTGCGGTACGCGGCCTGGCCTTCAGCCCCGACGGCCGTTCCCTCGCCAGCAGCGGCAACGACCGCACCGTACGGCTGTGGGACCCCGTGCGGCGACAACTGTCCGCCACCCTGACCGGGCACACCCGCGCGGTGTGGGGCGTCACCTACAGCCCGGACGGCAGGACGGTCGCCAGCGCGGGCAACGACGGCACCGTCAGGCTCTGGGACCCGCGCGTCCCCGAGCGCGTCACGGACCTGTGCCGGGTGGTGGGCCCCGTCGACCCCCGCCGGTGGCAACGCCTGCTGCCCGGCTACGACTACACGCGGACGTGCGCGGACCGACCCCGGGCGTGACGCGAGGCGTCAGGAACGCCCGCCGAACCGCCAGTCGTGCACCTCGATACCCGCGTACCGCTCCGGGCTCGCGAGGACCGCGCGCGCCGCGTCCGGGTCCGGGGCGCGCAGCAGGGCCGCCGTGCCCAGCCAGGTGTCGCCGTCGTCGGACAGCAGGGGGCCGTAGGCGATCAGGTCGTCCCGGTCGATCCCTGCGGGCAGGCCGAGGTCGACGGCCTCACCGGTGCCGACGCCGTGCCCGAGGCCGAGCACCAGGTAACGGTCACCGTCGGTCGGGCCGCCGGGGAACTCCCACATCGTGCGGCCCAGCGTGTTGCGCCACCGTCGCAGCAGCACGTCACGGTAGACGCCGGCCTGGTAGCCCGGCTCGTCGAAGGCGAACGCGCGGGCGGTGGCCGGATCGGGCAGGTCGAGGATGTGCACACTGCCGGTGAGGGTGTCACCGTCGTCGGCGAAGGTC
Organism: Streptomyces sp. NRRL WC-3618; assembly: GCF_001280005.1. Classification (GTDB taxonomy): domain Bacteria; phylum Actinomycetota; class Actinomycetes; order Streptomycetales; family Streptomycetaceae; genus Streptomyces. The sequence continues at coordinate 15,666 of NZ_LGDW01000037.1, forward strand.
GGGCCGCGGGCGATCATCTCCTTGGCGTACTGATCCATGTACGACCAGTGCGCTTCGAGCAGCTCGTGGCGCAATGGGAGGGAATCGGGCCGGTCTCGGTGGTAGCAGAGAAACTCCATGCCCGAAGACGTACCAGGTTCGGCCGGTGCATGGCACAAGCCGGGTCGGTGCGGTGTCGGGTGCGGGTCCGTGGGGGCTGATCGCGCAGTTCCCCGCGCCCCTGAAAAGCAGGGGCTGCGCCCCATGCTTTTCGGCCCGCAGGGTCCGTGTTTCTGTCTTCAGGGGCGCGGGGAACTGCGCGACCAGCCCCCACCGGACCCGGACCCGACAACGAACCCACGTGCATGGCGCTTGACTTCACAAGACCCAAGTAGGACATTCCCGCCTCATGAACCCACGAGCGGACTCTACGTCACGTACCGAACACGGCGAACTCCCTTCCAGGCGAGGCGTGTTGGCTGGCGCCGCGGCGTCCGCGGCTGCGGGTATCGCGGTCGGCACGGCTGGAACGGCCCAGGCCGCGACGCCGCCGCCCCTCCTCGGAACGTACGACGTCGTCGTGATCGGCGCGGGCGCCGCCGGCATGACCGCCGCGCTCACGGCCGCCAAACAAGGCCTGACCTGCGTGGTCGTCGAGAAGGCGGCCACCTTCGGCGGGTCCGCCGCCCGCTCCGGCGCCGGGATCTGGATCCCGAACAACCCCGTGCTCCTGGCCGCCGGGGTGCCGGACACCCCCGCCAAGGCCGCCGCCTACCTCGCGGCCGTCGTCGGACCGGACGTCCCCGCCGCCCGTCAACAGGCCTTCCTCGCCCACGGCCCCGCCATGCTCTCCTTCGTCATGGCCAACAGTCCCCTCCGTTTCCGCTGGATGGAGGGATACAGCGACTACTACCCGGAGTTGCCCGGCGGGCTGCCCAATGGCCGTTCCATAGAGCCCGATCAGCTCGACGGGAACATCCTCGGCGCCGAACTCGCCCACCTCAACCCGCCCTACCTCGCCGTCCCTTCGGGCATGGTCGTCTTCAGCGCCGACTACAAGTGGCTGGCCCTCGCCGCCGTGAACGTGAAGGGCGCCGCCGTCGCCGTCGAGTGCCTGGCACGCGGCACGAAGGCCGCCCTCAAGGGGCAGGCCCCGCTCACCATGGGCCAGGCCCTCGCGGGCGGACTGCGCGCGGGGCTGGCGTCGGCGGGGGTGCCCGTCTGGCTCAACACCCCGCTCACCGACCTCCACTTGGAGTCCGGAGCGGTCACCGGAGCCGTCGTCACCAGAGGCGGCGCCCCCGGTCTCCTGCGCGCCCGGCGAGGCGTGATCGTCGGCTCGGGCGGCTTCGAGCACAACGCGGCGATGCGCGACCAGTACCAGAGGCAGCCCATCGGTACGGAGTGGACGGTCGGCGCGAAGGAGAACACGGGCGACGGAATCCGGGCGGGCGAACGGGCCGGCGGCTCCCTGGCCCTGATGGACGACGCCTGGTGGGGCCCGGCGATCCCGCTGCCCGGCGACCCGTACTTCTGCCTCGCCGAACGCACCCTCCCCGGCGGCCTGTTGGTCAACGCGGCGGGCTCCCGCTTCGTCAACGAGGCGGGCCCCTACAGCGACGTCGTGCACACCATGTACGACCGCGACGCCACCGACCCCGACATCCCGGCCTGGCTGATCGTCGACCAGAACTACCGCAACCGCTACCTCTTCAAGGACGTCTCCCCGGCCTTCCCGTTCCCGGCCGACTGGTACAACTCCGGTGCCGCGCACAAGGCGTGGACCCTCGACACCCTGGCGACGTCCATCGGCGTCCCGCCCGCCGCCCTGCGCACCACGGTCAGCCGCTTCAACTCCCTTGCCCTGAGCGGCCATGACACCGACTTCGGGCGCGGCGACAGCGCGTACGACCACTACTACACCGACCCGTCCATCTACCCGAACTCCTGCCTGGTCCCCCTGTGGCTGCCCCCGTACCACGCCTTCCGGATCGTCCCCGGCGACCTCGGCACCAAGGGCGGCCTACGCACCGACGCCCGGGCCCGGGTACTGCGGGCCGACGACACGGCGATCCCCGGCCTGTACGCCGCCGGCAACGCCAGCGCCGCCGTCATGGGCCACAGCTACGCGGGCGCGGGCTCGACGATCGGCCCGGCGATGACCTTCGGATACGTGGCGGCACTGGCGGCGGCGGGGGTGCTGTGACGGAAGGGGTGCGCACCTGGGACATGCGGGAATGCCTGTGCGTTCGCCATGGACATGCCCTAGTGTCACGGTGATTGCTGGGGAGGCAACAGGTGCGTGTGAGGCACGGGGGGCGGCGCTTCGCCGCATCAAGAACGATGCTGGTGATCGCCATGTCCGTACTGGGCATGTCGCTCGTCGCGGGATGCGGACAGAGCTACGGGGACCCGCAGCCGTACGACACCCTGGCGCAGGTGCCGGAGAAGCTCGCGGTGAGCGGGACGACCATCACGGTCGGCGACCCGACAGCCGAGGTGACCGTGCACCTCTACGAGGACATGCGCTGCCCGGTCTGCGAGGAGTTCGAGACGACCGGCGGTGGCCAGGAGCTCCAGAACGCGGTGCTGCGGCGCGAGGTGAAGGCCGAGTACACCCTCGCCTCCTTCCTCGACGACAGGCTCGGCGGGAGAGGCTCGAAGAAGGCGGCCAACGCGCTCAGGGCAGCCCTGGCCGCCGACAGGTTCGCCGAGTACCACGAGGTGCTGTACGCCAGCCAGCCCGAGGAGGAGGACGACGGCTTCACCGACGCGCGTCTCCTCGAACTGGCCGAGCAGGTCGACGGGCTGCGCACCCCCGCCTTCGAGTCGGCGGTGAAGACGATGAAGTACCGCTCCTTCGTGACCGACGCGGAGCGCGCTTACGAACGCGTCGGCACCGAGCCCGGAAAGGGACCGGGCACACCCACCGCCGAGATCAACGGCGTCCGCGTCCCCGAGGCGCTCCGCGGAGTGCTGTTCGACTCGAAGGTCTTCGCGAAACTGCTGCGGGCGGTCCAGGAGAACCCCGGAGAGTGGCAGACGTACAAGGACTACAAGCCGGCTCCGGACCCCAAGGACTACGGGTACTGAGCCGGCCCGCCGGCTCCCCACCCCTCCCTCACGACCTGCGGGCCATCAGGAACGCCTGCGGGGACGTCTCTGCCTCCTCGTACGCCGCCCGCACGGTCTGCGACGTGAGCGTGAACCCGGCCTCCGTCAGCAGTTCGGCGATCCGCTCGGGCCGGCGCCGCTGGAAGGTCATGGACACGGGGTGTCCGAACGGCTGGTCGTGGTGCTTGTGCACGTCGCCCGCCTGGAAGCCGAGCAGCAGTTGCCCGCCCGGCGCGAGTACGCGACGGAACTCGGCGAAGAGGGCGGGCAGTCGGTCGGCCGGGGTGTGGATCGACGAGTACCAGGACACGACCCCGGCGAGCGCCCCGTCGGCGAGGTCCAGCTCCAGCATCGACCCCTGCTCGAACCGCAGCCCCGGATGCTCCCGCCGGGCCACCGCGAGCATCGACTCCGACACGTCCAGCCCGAACACCGACAGCCCGAGCGAGTCGAGCAGCGCGGTGACCCACCCCGGCCCGCACCCGAGATCGGCGACCTGGCCACCGGCGCCCCCTGAACCCCGTACGAACTCGGCGTACGCGGCGATCACGGCCCGCTCCAGCGGCTGGGCGGCGAGCACGGAACGGAAGCGGGCGTAGTAGTCCTCGGCGATGGCGTCGTAGAAGACGCGGGTGGCGGTGACGAAGTCGGCGCCGGTCGCGCCGCGGGTGCCGCTGTCACTGTGGGTGTCCATGGCGGGGACCCTAGTGGGGCCCACTCACAATGCGGCCGGCGTCCGGAAAAGGCAGGAGCTCCGATGCCTGACGGCTCGGAGCTCCTTGGGGTACTGCACACGTTCCGGATCAGAGTATTCGACTCAGAAGAGCCGCAGACTTAGATCGGGGTGACGTTCTCCGCCTGCGGGCCCTTCGGACCCTGCGTGACGTCGAAGGAAACCGCCTGGTTCTCTTCGAGAGAGCGGAATCCGCTCGCGTTGATCGCGGAGTAGTGGACGAAGACGTCCGGGCCGCCGCCTTCCTGGGCAATGAAACCAAAGCCCTTTTCGGCGTTGAACCACTTCACGGTTCCGGTAGCCATAAGCCCTCCTTGGGCCCAAAGGGTTGCCCTGCTCCAGAACCTGCAAGGTGTAAACAAAAGCTTGTAAACAACTGCATTCATCTGAATAAGACGAGAGCCCGCGGTCACATGCTCCGCAGGCTCTGTACTGCAAGGGAAACCAAACTGCAACTTGCGGCGAGCCTAGCATGCAGGCACCCGAAAGCAATAGAGGTCAAGATCACGTCACTCGGACGTTTGAGAGGCGGCGCGCGCCCTTGACAACCCCCCTGGAGGGCTCATGGTAGGGCAGGCCGGTTAGCCTCGCGATGTGGACAATTCTCGCACCCGGCCGCGCGTCGGCCACATCCAGTTCCTGAACTGCCTGCCCCTGTACTGGGGGCTCGCGAGAACAGGCACGCTCCTCGACTTCGAGCTCACCAAGGACACCCCTGAGAAGCTCAGCGAGAAGCTGGTGCGCGGCGACCTCGACATCGGGCCCATCACCCTCGTCGAGTTCCTCCGCAACGCCGACGACCTCGTCGCCTTCCCCGACATCGCCGTCGGCTGCGACGGCCCGGTGATGTCGTGCGTCCTCGTCTCCCAGGTCCCCCTGGACCGCCTGGACGGCGCACGGGTGGCGCTCGGCTCGACGTCCCGTACCTCCGTACGCCTGGCGCAACTGCTCCTGGCCGAGCGCTACGGCGTACAACCCGACTACTACACGTGTCCGCCCGATCTCAGCCTGATGATGCGGGAGGCGGACGCGGCGGTGCTGATCGGGGACGCGGCCCTGCGCGCCAACCTCCTGGACGGCCCGCGCTACGGCCTCGAGGTGCACGACCTGGGCGCCCTCTGGAAGGAGTGGACGGGACTGCCGTTCGTCTTCGCGGTGTGGGCGGCCCGCAAGGACTACCTGGACCGCGAACCGGTCGTGACCCGCAGGGTCCACGAGGCGTTCCTCGCCTCCCGCGACGTCTCCCTGGAAGAGGTCACCAAGGTCGCCGAACAGGCGGCCCGCTGGGAGGAGTTCGACGCCGGGGTCCTGGAGCGCTACTTCACGACCCTCGACTTCCGGTTCGGCGGCCCGCAACTGGCGGCCGTACGGGAGTTCGCCCGCCGGGTCGGCCCGACGACGGGCTTCCCCGCGGACGTGGAGGTCGACCTGCTGGCGCCGTAGGCTGCTGGTCGCGCGCGGGACGGGCGGGCAAATGGGTGGGTACGGGGGAGAGGTGGGCGTCATGCAGCCGCTGGACGTCGGCGAGTCGACCGTCGTGGGGCCCTACCGGCTGCTCGGGCGGCTCGGCTCGGGCGGGATGGGCCGGGTCTACCTGGGGCGCAGCGCGGGCGGCCGTACCGTCGCCGTCAAGATCGTGCACCCGCACTTCGCGCTCGACGAGGAGTTCCGGGCCCGGTTCCGGCGCGAGGTCGAGGCCGCCCGGCGGGTCGGCGGCGCTTGGACGGCCCCCGTCCTGGACGCCGACCCGGAGGCCCCCGTGCCCTGGGTCGCGACGGCGTACGCGGCCGGCCCCTCCCTGACGGCCGCGATCACGGACGACGGTCCGCTGCCCCTTAATTCCGTACGGGCACTGGGCGCCGGCCTCGCCGAGGCGCTGACCGCCGTCCACGCCCTGAACCTCGTCCACCGGGACGTGAAGCCGTCCAACGTCCTCCTCACCCTCGACGGCCCCCTCCTCATCGACTTCGGCATCGCGAGGGCCACGGACGGCACGGCGTCCCTCACGTCGACGGGCGTCTCGGTCGGCTCGCCCGGCTACATGTCCCCGGAACAGATCCTCGGCCGCCCGGTCACCGGAGCGGCGGACGTCTTCTCACTGGGCGCCGTACTGGCGTACGCGGCGACCGGCCGGTCCCCCTTCCCCGGCGACTCCTCCGCCGCCCTGCTCTACAAGGTCGTCCACGAGGAGCCCCAACTCGACGGGCTGGTTGGTGAGTTGCGGGACGTGGTGGAGCGGTGCCTGACGAAGGACCCGGCCGCGCGACCGACCCCCGACGAGGTGGCCCGGCGGCTCGCTCCGCAGGGGGCGGCGCGCCTGGTCGCGGGCGGGTGGCTGCCGGGGGCGTTGGTGGAGCGGGTCAGCCGGGGCGCGGTGGAGTTGCTGAACCTGGAGGTGGCGGGGGCGGAAGCGGAGGCGGTGGCTCGGGAGGGTGCGCTGTCCGGGCCGGCGGGACCAGGGATGGGTGAGTTCGGGCCGCCGCCGGTGATGCCGGGGCCGGTTCTTCCGGAGCCCCGGGACGCTGAACCGGAACCGGAACCTGAGCCGTCCGACCGTACGCCCGGGAAGGTCTCCGTGAGCCTGGCGGCGACCTCGGCACCCGTCGACGGCGGGCGCGGACGGAAACTGAGCTGCACGGTGGCCCTCGCGGTGGCGGGCGCGCTCGCGGCGGTGACGGTGGGCTCCGGGTACGTGTTCGACCTGCTGCCGGGCGGGCGCGGGGGCGGTGACGCGGGCTCCGACTCGGCCGTGGAGCGCCCGGCACCGAGCACGGTGCCGGGACCGGCGAGCGGCGCGATGACGCTGCCCGAGTCCTACGTCGGCACCTGGGAGGGACCGGCCGTCGCCCTCGGCGGCGCGCTGCCGATGGGGACGTTCCGGGTGACGGTCCAACAGGCGGCGGTGGGCGAGAAGTTGGGCACCTTCCGGCAGACGGACCAGATCGGCGGCACCTGCGACGACGATCTGTTCCTGAAGGAGGTCACCAAGAGCCGCCTGGTCGTCACGTCGATCGCCGACAAGTCGAACAGAGACGTGTGCACGACGGGCTCACACACGGTACTGCTCACTCCGGTGGGCACCGACCTGAAGTACGAGACGGACAACCCGGAGGCGGGGGATCCGGTGTCCCGGATGTCGAGGGTGGGCTAGAAAGGGCCTGGGCCCCTCACCGCTTCTCCAGCCCAGGTCGTGTTTCCCGCCCACCCACCCGTTTGCCGTATCTATCCAGCCGAGACCCCGCACCCTCAGCCCGTCCGGCGTTTGAGGACGAGGCTCCTTCAGCCGCAGCTTCTCTCCCACCCCCC
>NZ_LGDW01000038.1 GCF_001280005.1 Streptomyces sp. NRRL WC-3618
CCTGCAACCTCTCCCTCGCCGCGCTCGCCCAGCCCCTCCCCGGACTCGACACCGTCTTCTACGAACAACGCCCCCGCTTCGACTGGCACCACGGACTCCTCATCGACGGCTCCACCGTCCAAGTCCCCTTCCTCGCCGACCTGGTCACCCTCGCCGACCCCGCCAGCCCCTGGTCCTTCCTCAGCTATCTCAAGAGCCGTGAGCGCCTCTTCCCGTTCTACTTCGCCGAGCGCTTCCACATGCGACGCGCCGAATACGACGCCTACTGCCGCTGGGTCAGCGAGAACCTCCCCCGACTCCACTTCGGACACCAGGTCGACGCCGTCCGCTGGAACCCCGAACGAGACGTGTTCGAAGTCGACTACACCCAACTCGACACCGACGGCGAAGCCGAGGCACTCGGCCGGACCTACACCAAGAACGTCGTCCTCGGCATCGGCAGCGAGCCCCACATCCCCGAACCTCTCAAACCCCTCGTCGAAGCCCCCACCGTGCCCGTCCTGCACGCCGCCGACTACCTCGCCCACCGCGACCGGCTCCTCACCGCCGAACACGTCACCGTCATCGGCTCAGGACAGACCGGCGCCGAGATCTTCCTCGACCTCCTCCGCCACCGCCCCACCGGACGCGAGAAAATCCACTGGCTGGGACGCACCGAGGCCTTCGCTCCCATGGAGTACTCCAAACTCGGCCTCGAACACTTCACCCCCGACCACACCCGCTACTTCCACGCCCTCGCCGAACCCGTACGCGACCGGCTCGTCGCCGCCCAGTGGCAACTCCACAAAGGCATCAGCGCCGACACCATCGCCGCCATCCACGACGAGCTCTACCGCCGCACCCTCCACGGCGGCTGGCCCGAAGCCGTCCTCACCCCCGGTGTCCACGTCCGCACCGCCGGCCGCGTAGCCACCACCAAAGTCGAACTCCACCTCGAACACACCCAACAGGGCACCCGCTCCCGCCTCACCACCGACGCCGTCGTCCTCGCCACCGGCTACCGCGACCGCCCCCTCGACCGCGTCCTCGCCGGACTCGACCCCTACCTCCGCCGCGACAACGCCGAACGCCCCCGCATCGACGAACAGTTCAGACTCGTCCTCGACCCCGCCATCACCGCCTCAGGCAGCCACGTCTACGTCCAGAACGCCGAACTCCACACCCACGGCGTCGGCACCCCCGACCTCGGACTCGTCGCCTGGCGCAGCGCCACGATCCTCAACTCCCTCACCGACAACACCCCCTACCCCCAGCCGGCCAGAACCGCCTTCACCACCTTCGGCCTCGAACAACCACTGTCCGGGGTCCCCACCCCCCGACAGAGCCAGGAACGAGATAAACGAGAAAAGGGCCAGCACCACGTGCTGACCCCCCTCGTGGACGGAATCTGAGGCACCCGCCGCCAGAAACCACCCCAGAAACCACCTCAGAAACCGCCGACTAGAACACCGGCGTACCGTCGCGCGTCAACTTCCAGTCGACCGACGCGAAGTCCTTCGGATCCAGCACACCCTTCGCCGTCACCCACTCGGAGATCCGCGTCCGGATCTCCGTCGACTCCGACCACACCTCCTGCGCCGACGCCACATGCGGGAACGCCCCGCCACCGTTGGCACGGTAGTTGTTCACCGCGAACACGAACTGCTGGGCGTCATCCAGCGCGGCACCGTTGTAGGCCAGGTTCTTGATCCGCGAACCCGGCGCCTGCGCGATGTCGATGTCGTACGTCAGCCCCGACACATAGTCGTAGTTGTAGTCCGGCCGGTTCTCCGCGTTCGTCAACTTCTCCACGTCGATGGCCGCGCCCGCCGCCGTCCGCACGAAGTACTGCGCCGAGTACTCCAGGTACGCCCGCATCTGCGCGCCCGTCATCAACTTCGCGACCAGCGTGTTGTCGTACACGTACAGACTCGACAGATCCCGGATCGTCACCTTGCCGGCCGGAATCTCCGACGTCCGCGAGAACGGCGACGCCTGCGCGATCACCGGTAGCGACGCATACGACGTCCCCGCCAGCGCCGCCCGCACCACGTCCTCCTGGACCCTCGTGATCAGGTCGATGATCGGGGCGTCCTTGTAACGAGCCTCCACCGTCGTCAACGTGTCCGTCGCCGTACCCACCACCTGATTGACGTACGCCACGACAACGGCGTGCTCGTCCTTCAGCAGCTTGGTGATCTTCGGGTCGTCCGCGACCGTCTTCGAGTCACGCACGGTCGCCGAGACCGACTCGACAGCCCACTTGCCCTTCTCGAAAACCAGCTCGACATCGAACAACGACAACCGCTCCGCGTACGCCAGCGGCTCCGACAGCACCACCGTCTTCCCCGTCGCCGTGTTCGTCACCTTCAACTCGGGGATCTCCGTGTGCGCGTGCCCGACCAGAATCGCGTCGATCCCCGGCACCTGCTGCGCCACGAGCGCCGCCGAGTTCTCGACGTACGGCAACTGGTCACCGTACGAAGAAGTCCCCGACGACCCCGAGTGCGCCGACACCACCACCACATCCGCGCCCATCGAACGAAGCTTCGGCACCCACTTCGCCGCCTGCTCCTCCAGACCCGGGAACGTCAGCTTCCCCTGCACATACGCCTTGTCCCAGATCGCGATACCCGGGTTCGTCAGCCCCAGCACCGCCACCTTGACCGGCGGAGCACCCTTCACATGGAACGTCTTCATGAAGAACGGAGGAAACGCCGGCTTCAGCGTCTTCGCGTCCAGCGCGTTGGCGCCCAGCAGCGGGAAACGGCACTGCGACTCGAACTTGCGCAGCGTCTCGATGCCGTAGTTGAACTCGTGGTTGCCCAGCGCCACCGCGTCGTAACCGATGGCGTTCATCGCCTGCGCCATCGGATGCACCGGACCACCCTTGGCGGTGATCGGGTCGACCTTCGCGTAGTAGTACGTCAGCGGGGTGCCCTGAATCGTGTCGCCCGCGTCGAGCAGCAGCGTGTTGCAACGCCCCTTCTCCCGGCGGACCTGCTCCACCAGCGTCGAGATACGGGCCAGTCCCTGCGCGTTGCCCTTCGCGTCGGAGTACTCCGCGTTCTTGAAGTAGTCCCAGTTGAAGACGTGCCCGTGCAGGTCGGTCGTGCCCATCACGGTCAGCGAGTACCGCTTCGCCGGCTTCCCGGGCTTCCTCACCTCCGCGGCCTGCGCCGCCGGCGCCACGACCGCACTGGTCAGCGCCACCCCCGCCCCGGTCACAGCGGACTTCTTCAGGAACTTCCGGCGGTTCAACGGCATGTTTTGGGCTCCTTGGGGAATGGTCAACGACGCGCGTAGATTCTGACCCGAGCATGACCGAACGCAACAGTCCCAGAAGGTTTCGATCTGGTGACCGGCAGACGTCACAACACCCGTCCGCACCGGCCCCACCAGTGACAGAGTGGGACGTATGACCGCCAGCCCCGAGCACCCCACCGCCACCAGTGCCGTCCCCTACGGCACCCCCGACGCCCCCCGCATCGCCGTCCGCGGCGAAGCCCACCTCGAGGTCGACCCCGAAATCGCCCGCATCGGCATCACGGTCAGCGCGAGGGGCACCGACCGCCGCTCGGCACTGGACGACCTGACCCAGCGCAACACCACCGTCCTCAACCTGGTCAAGTCATACGGCGAAGCAGTGGAACGCCTGGAAACGGGAGCCCTCTCCATCGCCCCGGAACTCACCAGGCACGGCCGCGGAGAACGCGTCCGCGCCTACCACGGCCGCGTCCACCTCACCGCCGAACTGACCGACTTCACCGCCCTCGGTGAACTCACCAGCCGCCTCGCCGACCTGGACCTCACCAGGATCGACGGCCCCTGGTGGGCGCTGCGCCCCGACTCCCCGGCCCACCGCGACGCCCGCCGACAAGCGGTACGGGAAGCGGTACAACGAGCCCGCGAGTACGCGGAAGCCCTCGGCACCACACTGGCGGCCCTCGTGGAACTGGCGGACGTGGGCGCGGAAGCCGCGCAGCCCATGGACTACGGCGTCCAGTCCCGCTCCCTCCGCCGGGCGGCCTTCGCCGGCGCCGAGGTCGCGGACGAGGCCGCACCACTCGATCTGGAACCACAGCGCCAACAGGTCTTCGCGCAGGTGAACGCCCGCTTCACGATGGTGCCGCCAAAGCTGTGAATCGGCGCGCCCAAATGCTCATCGGAGTAATGCCGCGCACACATAATCGGTTGTCAACAACCCTTCACGCAAAGGTTGTTGAGTAGTCATGCGGCGCCAATTACCTACCCGCCGGTAAGGCCTACGCTCGAAGTATGCGCCGAGCAAAGATCGTCTGTACCCTGGGCCCCGCCACCGACTCGTACGACCAGATCAAAGCACTGGTCGACGCCGGAATGGACGTAGCCCGCTTCAACCTCAGCCACGGCACCCACGCCGAACACGAGGAGCGATACCAGCACGTCCGCAAGGCCGCCGACGAGACCGGCCGCAGCATCGGCCTCCTCGCCGACCTTCAAGGCCCGAAGATCCGCCTCGGCCGCTTCACCGAAGGCCCCGTACTCCTCGAACGCGGGGACACCTTCACCCTCACCGTCGAAGAACACGTCGAAGGCACCCAGCACACCTGCTCCACCACCTACGCGGGCCTCGCCACCGACGTCACCCCCGGCGAACGCATCCTCGTCGACGACGGCAAGGTCTGCCTCGAAGTCACCGCCGTCGACGGACCCCGCGTCCACACCGAGGTCGTCGAAGGCGGAGTCATCTCCGACCACAAGGGCCTCAACCTCCCCGGCGTGGCGGTCTCGGTCCCCGCCCTCTCCGACAAGGACGAAGCGGACCTGCGCTGGGCGCTGCGCACGGGCTTCGACGTCATCGCCCTCTCCTTCGTCCGCAGCGGACGCGACATCGACGACGTCCACCGCATCATGGACGAGGAACACCGCCGCCTCCCCGTCATCGCCAAGGTCGAGAAGCCCCAGGCCGTCGACGCGATCGACGACATCGTCGCCGCCTTCGACGGCATCATGGTCGCCCGCGGCGACCTCGGCGTCGAAATGCCCCTCGAGCAGGTCCCGATCGTCCAGAAGCGCGCGATCAAACTGGCGAAGCGCAACGCCAAGCCGGTCATCGTCGCCACGCAGATGCTCGACTCGATGATCGAGAACTCCCGCCCGACCAGGGCGGAGGCCTCGGACGTCGCGAACGCGGTCATCGACGGCACGGACGCGGTGATGCTGTCCGGCGAGACGAGCGTGGGCAAGTACGCCATTGAGACGGTCCGCACGATGGCGAAGATCGTGGAAGCGGCCGAGGAGGACATCCTGGCCAAGGGCCTGCCTCCCCTGACGGAACGCAACAAGCCCCGTACCCAGGGCGGCGCGGTGGCCCGTGCGGCGGCGGAAATGGGCGACTTCCTCGGCGCGAAGTTCCTCGTGGCGTTCACCCAGTCCGGCGACACGGTCAAGCGACTGTCCCGGTACAGGTCCCCGATCCCCCTCCTGGCCTTCACCCCGGACCCGGCGACCCGGTCCCAGCTGACGCTGACGTGGGGCGTGGAGACGTTCCTGGGCCCGCATGTCGACTCGACGGACGCGATGGTGGACCAGGTGGACGAGCTGCTGCTGAAGTACGGACGCTGCCAGAAGGGCGACGTGGTGGTGATCACGGCCGGTTCCCCACCCGGCGTCTCCGGCTCCACCAACCTGGTACGCGTCCACCACATCGGCGAGGACGACGGTCCCAAGTAGAGGTCCACTGAAGGGCCCTTGGTGTTTCAGTGCTTGGGGCCCACGTGGGCGTCCATCAGGGCTACGGAGGCTTTGCGGGCGACGGAGATGTTGTAGGGGTTGCCGTTTCGGGTGCAGTGCGTCCACTCGATGCCCAATTTATCGAGGGTGTCGGTGTAGAGCTGCCGGATGTCGTCGGACACGTTGGTGAAGAAGTACCGGGGGTACTCGTAGCGCTTGCGCGTACCTCCGACCATGCGGGTCGTCCAGTTGGTGATACGGCAACCATCGGAATGGACAAGGCCGCGGATGAAATCCCAGGAGTGTGTGTCGACGATGACCTGCTGCCAAGGCTCGAGGACGATGCGGCGCTCGTGCTTCTTTCCAGGGCCATGCTGAGGAAAGAGGCAGGTCCAGTGCTTGGTGTATGACTTCACCTCGACGCAGCCTGTCCGGTAGCGCTGCCCGACGTTTGGAAGCGGCATCACTCTGCGCATGGCCTCCTCAGCGGCCGCGATCAGACCGGTCTGCGTGGCGTTGCAGAAGATAGACAGGTGGTGCTGCTTGCGCTTCGAAATGATGTGGCCGTCGCCGAGGTAAAGGCCGAGCAGGTACGCGTAGGCGACCTTATCGATCTCGCGCCCCGTGCATCGCGGACAGTCCGTGGGCTGCTCGTACTTCTCGCCGCGCGCCCTGCGGTCCTCACTGCGCCACCAGCCGACGGTTCCTCGCGGAATGTTGAGGCGCTCCACGACTGTGCGGTTGGGAATTCCCTGGCGCACGAGTGCGACTGCTTGGGCGCGGATCGAAGGACTGTGCTGTTCCATGTGGCCCAGACTGAGCGCCTGATTGTGGCGACACGCAGCAAAAAGCGGAGGTTCACGAGAACGTGAACCTCCGCTTAAAGGTGCCGGGTGCGGGATTCGAACCCGCATGCCCTTTCGGACAGATGTGTTTGAGACATCAGCGTATGCCATTCCGCCAACCCGGCTGGCCGACTCCAGAGGAGTGTACCGGGTCACCGCTGGAAGGTGCAGCTAGGTACCCTGCTGTCAGCAGCACCCCGCCTTGATCAAGGAGCCCCCGTGACCGCCCCCGAGTCGCCCCAGCCCGCAGACGCGCCCGACGACGACAAGTCGCACGTGCCTCCGCTGACGACCCGTGTCGTCATCGCCGAGGACGAGGCGCTCATCCGGCTCGATCTCAAGGAGATGCTCGAAGAAGAGGGTTACTCCGTCGTCGGTGAGGCCGGTGACGGTGAGGAGGCCGTGGAGCTCGCGCGCCTGCACCGGCCCGATCTCGTCATCCTCGATGTGAAGATGCCCAAGCTCGACGGCATCTCGGCGGCCGAGAAGATCGCCGAGGAGTCCATCGCGCCGGTCCTGATGCTGACCGCCTTCTCGCAGCGCGACCTCGTCGAGCGGGCCCGGGACGCCGGGGCCATGGCGTATCTCGTGAAGCCGTTCAGCAAGAGTGACGTCGTACCGGCGATCGAGATGGCGGTGTCGCGGTTCAACGAGCTGCGGACGCTGGAGAAGGAGATCGCGGACCTCACTCAGCGTCTGGAGACCCGCAAGCTCGTCGACCGCGCCAAGTCGGTCCTGCAGACGGAGTACGGCCTGTCCGAGCCGGCCGCGTTCCGGTGGATCCAGAAGACGTCGATGGACCGGCGTATGTCGATGCAGCAGGTCGCCGAGGCGGTCATCGCGGACGCCGAGGAGAAGAAGGCGGCCAAGGGCTGACGCGGCCACAGACGGATGTGGATGTACGAGGAGGCCCGCACCCCGGGTTGGGGGTGCGGGCCTCCTCGTACGTCTCGGACGTACCGTCGAGGGACTCAGTCCTCGCCCAGGTACGCCTTTCGGACTGAGTCGTCGTGCAGCAGTTGCTCGCCGGTGCCGGAGAGCACGATGTTGCCGACTTCCATGACGTGTCCCTGGTCGGCGAGGGAGAGCGCCGCCTGGGCGTTCTGCTCGACGAGGAGGATGGTCATACCGGAGGCCTTGAGTTCGACGATCGTGGCCATGATCTTCTGCATCATGATCGGGGAGAGGCCCATGGAGGGCTCGTCGAGCATGAGCAGTTTGGGCTGGGACATCAGGGCGCGGCCCATGGCGAGCATCTGCTGTTCGCCGCCGGAGAGGGTGCCCGCTGCCTGCTTTCGGCGTTCACCCAGGATGGGGAAGAGGTCGTAGGCGCGCTGGATGTCCTTCTCGATGCCTGCCTTGTCGGTGCGCAGGAACGCTCCGAGCTGGAGGTTTTCGGTGATCGTCAGCCGGGGGAAGATGTGGCGTCCCTCGGGGGAGTGCGCGAGGCCGAGGGCGACGATCTTGTGGGCGGGGGTGCCGGTGAGTGGCTTGCCGTCGAAGATGACGCGGCCGCCGCTGGGCTTGAGGAGCCCGGAGAGGGTGCGCAGGGTGGTGGTCTTGCCGGCGCCGTTGGTGCCGATGAGGGTGACGATCTGGCCGGCTTCGACGGTGAAGGAGATGCCCTTGACGGCTTCGATCTTGCCGTAGGCGACCTTGAGGTCTTCGACCTCTAGCAGTGCGGTCACTGGGCGGGTCCTTCCGTGCTGGTGTCGCTTTTCGCTCCGGAGCCCTCGGCGGCTTCGACTTCGGCGGCCTCCTCGGCGCCGGGGGCGCCTTCGAAGGGGGTGCCGAGGTAGGCGGCGATGACGCGGTCGTCGTTCTGGACGATGTCGGAGGTGCCTTCGACGAGTTTTTCGCCTTGGACGAGACAGGCGACGCGGTCGCTCAGGTTGAAGATGAAGCGCATGTCGTGCTCGATGACGAGGACGGCGATGCCTCGGTCGCGGATGGCGAAGACGAGCTCTTCGGTGGCGCGGGTCTCCTGGGGGTTCATGCCGGCGGTGGGCTCGTCCAGGAGGAGGAGGCCGGGTTCGCTGGCCATGGCCCGGGCGATTTCGAGCTTGCGCTGTTCGCCGTAGGGGAGGTTGCGGGAGAGGTGGTCCGCCTTGTGGGCGAGGCCGATGAACTCGAGGAGTTCCATGGCGCGTTCGCGGGAGGCGGCTTCGGCCTTGCGGAAGCCGGGGCCGCGCAGGAGGGCCGACCAGAGGCCTTCCTTGGTGCGGGTGTGGCGGCCGACGAGGACGTTTTCCAGGACGGTCATGTTGGCGAAGAGCCGGATGTTCTGGAAGGTGCGGGCGATGCCGGCGCTGGTCACCAGGTGGGGCTTGGGCGGGAGGACGGTGCCCTTGTAGGAGACCTTGCCCTCGGTGGGGACGTAGAGGCCGGTCAGGCAGTTGAAGAAGGTGGTCTTGCCTGCGCCGTTGGGGCCGATGAGGCCGACGATCTCGCCGGCGTTGACGGTGAGGTCGACGCTGCGTACGGCGGTGAGGCCGCCGAAGCGCATGGTGACGCCGGTGGCTTCGAGGACGGGGCTGGTGGCCGTGGTGGTGGTCATGGGGGTCACGCCCCTGCCTTGGTGACGCCGACGGTGGTGTCGGGGAGGCGGGATTCGGGGATGTCGAGTTGGTCTGTCTCGTGGAATTCGAGCTGGCGGCGTCGGTTGGCGATGATGCCTTCGGGCCGGAAGCGCATGAGGATCACGAGGGCGATGCCGAAGGCGAAGAGCTGGTACTCCTTGAGGAAGCCGAGCTTCTCGGGGAGGAGGTAGAGGAGTGTGGCGCCGAGGATGGGGCCGCCTACGGTGCCCATGCCGCCGAGGACGACCGCGGCGAGCAGGAAGGCGGAGTTCGGCGGGACGGAGCCGGCGAACTGGTAGGGGGCGGGGTTGACGCTGTAGCCGACGTGGGCGCTGACCGTGCCGGCGAGGCCGGCGAGGGAGGCGCCGAGTGCGAAGGCGATGAGCTTGACGCGGAAGCCGTTGATGCCCATGGCGGTGGCGGCGGTCTCGTCCTCGCGGATGGCGATCCAGGAGCGGCCGATGCGGGAGTCGGCTGCCCTGTTGAAGACGACCACGACGATGGCGGTGATGATCAGCATCAGCAGGAAGTAGTTCGCGAATCGGCCGAGGGTGATCGGGCCGATGTCGTGGGGTGTTCCGAAGTTGAAGCCGAAGATCTGCAGGTCGGGGATCATCGAGATGCCGTTGGGGCCGTTGGTGATGTTGGGGCCGGAGGTGCCGTCGAGGTTGTTGACGGTGATGCGGAAGATCTCTCCGAATCCCAGGGTGACGATGGCGAGGTAGTCGCCGCGCAGTCGCAGGGTGGGGGCGCCGATGAGGACGCCGAAGACGAGCGAGGCGAGCATGCCGGTGAGCATGGCGGCCCAGAAGGGGAACTGGACGCCGGAGAACCGGGAGAACTCGGAGCCGGAGACCAGGGCCGCGGCGTAGGCGCCGACGCCGAGGAAGGCGACGTATCCGAGGTCGAGGAGTCCGGTGAGGCCGACGACGATGTTGAGGCCGAGGGCGACGGTGGCGACGACGAGGATGTTCACGCCGAGGTTGGCGTTGTGCTCGTCGTTCTCGACGAAGGGGAAGAGCGCCGCGGCGAGGAACGCCATGGAGGTGGCGAATCCCTTGTGGCGGGCGTTGAGTGCCGAGATGCGGTCGAAGAGGCCGGCCGTGAGGAGTGCCCAGGCGCCGAAGATGACCAGCAGCAGGTAGCCCAGGAACGTTTCGCTGGCGTCCGGGTCGACGCCGATGCCGTAGGCGAAGACGACCAGGGCGAGGGCGGTGGCGGCGGAGATCACGAGGCGTTCGACCCAGTCGGGCAGTGCGCTCGCCGCGGGGATGTTCTCGGGCTTGGTGATGTAGCTCTTGGCGGTGTCGCCGGGCTGGGGGAGCGCGAGGGCTCCGACGAGGGACACCAGTGAGCCGATCGCGGCGATGTAGGCGCCGGGGTCGAGGGCGACGAGGCCCTTGAGGTCGACGGCGATCGCGATGGCGGTGAACCAGCTCACGGCGAAGGCGGAGGCTGCGGCGAGGACGACGGGCGCGACGGCGCCTGCCGGGTTGAGCCAGGTGAGGCCGCGTACGTTCCAGCAGGTGAGCGCGTACAGGAGCGTGAGTACGCCGGCTACGAGGGCGAGGATCTGGAGTCCGGCCGGGGAGCCGTAGTAGGTGAGGTCCCCGGGGAATTCGGACGTGTAGGTCCAGGACATGAACGTGCTGGCGATGGTGCCGACGGCGCCTGTGGCGACGAGGACGCGAGCGGCGTTCTGGGGGAGTGCGATGAGGCCGCGCGGGGCGGCCGTGGTCGTCTCGGTGGTTGCCATGGTGATCACGCCCTGTCCGCGACGCGTTCGCCGACCAGGCCTTGTGGCCTGAACAGCAGTACGAGGATGAGGAGGACGAAGGCCCACACGGAGGCCCAGCCGCCGCCGCCGAGCTGCTGCATGCCGGGGATGCCGTCGATGTACGAGGTGGCCATGGTTTCGGCGAGGCCGAGCACGAGGCCGCCGATCATGGCGCCGTAGATGTTGCCGATGCCGCCGAGGACGGCGGCGGTGAAGGCCTTGAGTCCCATCTGGAAGCCCATGTCGTACTTGACCGAGCCGTAGCGCAGGCCGTAGGCGACCGCGGCGACCGCGGCGAAGAACCCGCCGATGGCGAAGGCGATCACGATGATGCGGTTGGTGTCGATGCCCATGAGCTGCGCGGTGTCGGGGTCCTGCGCGGTGGCCTGCATGGCGCGGCCGGTGCGGGAGAGGTTGACGAAGAGCGCGAGGGCCGCCATGCACAGGGGGGCGGCGACGATGACGAATACGGAGCCGCTGTTGATGCTGACGGAGCCGATGTGCAGGGGGCCGAAGTCCAGCTGGGGGAAGTTCCGGTCGGTCTTCGCGTCGGGGTACCAGTTGAAGACGGCCTGCTGGAGCGCGAGGGAGAGGCCGATGGCGGTGATGAGGGGTGCGAGGCGTGGCGCTCCGCGTAGCGGTCGGTAGGCGAAGCGTTCGGCTCCGACGGCGATGAGGACGGAGACGAGCCCGCCGCCGATGAGCATCGCCGGTAGGGCTAGCCACATGGATGTGCCGTTGGGCAGGACGTAGAGATAGACCGTGAGTGCGCCGAAGCCGCCGGTCATGAAGATCTCGCCATGGGCGAAGTTGATGAGCTGGACGATGCCGTACACCATCGTGTAACCGATGGCGATCAGCCCGTACATCGAGCCGAGGAACAGCCCGTTGGCCAGCTGCTGCGGCAGAGTGTGCACCGCATGGCCTCCATGTGGGTGGGTGGGGAGTGAGCAGGGCGTGAAACGGGCCGCGCGGTGACGTGTGGTCGTGGCCGCGCGGCCCGGGGTGGTGCTAGCGGCGGTGGAGATCAGCCGTTGAACGTGCCGCTCTTGACGGCCTTCCACTTGCCGTCGACGACCTGGTAGACGGTGAGCTGCTTGTTGGTGGTGTCGCCGTACTCGTCGAAGGCGACGGGGCCGGCGATGCCGTCGAACTGGGTCTTCTGCACCTCGGCGACGATCTTGGCGCGGGCGCCGTCCGGGACCTTGCCGTCCTTCACGACGGCGCCGATCGCCTTGATGATGGCGGTCGCGGCGTCGTAGGAGTAGCCGCCGTACGTGCCGTAGTCGCCCTTGAGGCCGGAGGCCTTGTACTTCTTGATGAAGTCGGCGGCGGAGGGCAGGGAGTCGACGGGCGCGCCGACGGAGGTGACGAGGTCACCTTCGGAGGTCTTGCCGGAGGACTCGATGTAGGTCGGGGTGAACATGCCGTCACCGCCGAACAGCGGGATCTTGGCGCCGCCGTCCTTGAGCTGCTTGGTGAGCTTCTCGGACTCGTCGTACTGGCCGCCGTAGTAGACGATGTCGGCCTTGGAGTTCTTGATCTTGGTGACGAGCGCCGAGAAGTCGGTGTCGCCGGTGTTGACGTGGTCCTCGCCCGCGACCTTGCCGCCGGACTTGGTGAAGCCGGCCTTGAAGAGCTTGGCCAGCCCGGCGCCGTAGGTCTGCTTGTCGTCGACGACGAAGACGTTGCGCTTCTTGAGCGTGGTGTACGCGTACTCGGCCGCGAAGCCGCCCTGGAGGGCGTCGGTGGTGGCGGTGCGGAAGTACGTCTTGAAGGGACGCGACTTCGCCGTCTGCCAGTTCTTGCCCTGGGTGAGCTCGGGCGCCGTGTTGGAGGGCGAGATCTCGACCAGGCCGGCGGTGTCGAAGACCTGCTGCATCTGGGTGGCGACACCGGAGTTCAGCGGGCCGACGACGCCGAGGACCTTGTCGTTGCTGACGAGCTGCGTGGCGTTCTGCTGGCCGCTCGCGGGGATCGCCTTGTCGTCCAGCGCCAGGACCTTGAAGGTCACGCCGGGGACGGTGTTGTTCTTGTTGGCGTCGTCGACGGCGATCTGCACGCCACCCTGGATGCCGAGGCCCGTGGCGGAGTTCTGGCCGGTCAGCGGGGCGTCCACGCCGATGATGATCTCGGTCTTTTTGCCGTCGTTGTCGCTGCCGCTTTTGTCGCGCGAACCGCAGGCGGTCAGCGCGAGTGCTCCGGTGGTGAGCATGGCGGTGAGTACGACGAAAGAGCGCTGACGCACGTGTAAATCCTCTCCCTGGCGCAGCGGCCCTGCTGGGCTGCCGTGTGTCTCGCCGGGCCGTACTGGGGTGGAGCAGGTCGTTCTGTTGACGCGCCCGGCGGCGCGGTGACTGGCCGTGACTCTAAGCCCCTCATGGGGTGGGAGCATATGGGTGGGCTTGCTTGTGACTTTCTTGTTATGACCTGCCGGTTGGTGATCCTTAACGAAGGCTGATCTCAGCCACTTTGGCCGGAATTCTCGGTGGTCCATATTCTGAGAATTGAGGGAGTCCGGTTGCCTCTGCCTGTGGCCTTGTGCTTGGCCGCGGGGGCACTGGGTGGCAGGCCCTGTTGACGAGCTCGGAGAGGTCGTCGGGGTAAGCGCCGCCGAAGATGAAACGGTGCTGCTGTATTGCGCGTGTGTTACGCAGCGTTACGTCAAGAAATGTACGGTCGGCGCCGAGGGGAATGTTCGCGCAGTCGGTCACGGATATCTGGACGGTGATCCGGAGGGTGGTCCCGGCGTTGATGGTGGGGGTCTGCGCGGGGGAGATGCGGGCGGTGAGACCGTCCGGTCCGGCGCCGGTGGCGCGCAGGGTGACGGGTGGCCCGCTGTGTACGGTCACCGCGAACCGGAACAGGCCGCTCGCGGGCGCGGAGTCGAAGGTCGCGGCGAGTCCGGTGTACCGGAACGTGGTGACGTTCGCGGGCCAGGGCATGCGGACGAGGGTGCGGGTGGGGGCGGACGGCTCCGGGGGCAGGAAGGCGATCACCGCGGCTGCCGTGGCGCCGAGCGCGGTGGCGCCGACAACGGCTCTGCGGACGCGCGGCGACTGGGCCTGCCAACGGTCCCTGAAGCGTGGTGTGTCGGCGCCGATGACTTCGTAAGTCTCCTGCGTGTCCGCCGAGTTGACGGGCTCTATGGGGCCGATGCCGGTCATGGTCGCAGCCTCATGGGGGAACGGTGGACCTCCGGCCCGTCTGGGGGCCCTCCCTCTGGGGGAGTTCGAGGACGGGGCCCGGTGAGGGCCCGTAGGGGGTTTCGGGGGTGCCGCCCCAGGGGTGTGGCGGGAAAGGGGGGCGCGGGCGGGGGGGACACCCTCAGCCCGCCGCAGGGGCGTCCCGCAGCAGGCAGGTCAGACGCGCCGTGCACACGCGCTTGCCGGCCTCGTCCGTGATGACGACCTCGTACGTCGCCGTCGACCGCCCCCGGTGCACCGGTGTGGCCACGCCGGTGACCAGTCCGGAGCGGGCCCCGCGGTGGTGGGTGCAGTTCAGGTCCACGCCCACGGCGATCTTCGAGCTGCCTCCGTGCAGCATGGCCCCGACCGAGCCCAGGGTCTCGGCCAGTACCGCGGACGCGCCCCCGTGCAGCAGTCCGTACGGCTGGGTGTTGCCCTCGACGGGCATCGTGCCGACGACGCGGTCGGCCGACGCCTCCGTGATCTGGACGCCCATCCGGTTGCCGAGGTGTCCCGCGGAGAACATGGCGACCACGTCGATACCCAGTGCCGTGTACTCGTCGATGACCTCTTGCGGGAACTTCACGTGCTGCTGCTCACCCATGGGGCCCCGGCTCCGTTCTTCGTGATCGGTACGGCGTCCGCACACCTGCGTCCATCCACTGAGCAAACGCTCAGTCGGTTGCCGATTGTTCCAGACGCACGACCACGGATTTGCTGGCCGGGGTGTTGCTGGTGTCGGCGGTGGCATCCAGCGGGACCAGGACGTTGGTCTCCGGGTAGTAGGCCGCCGCGCATCCCCGGGCCGTCGGGTAGAACACGACCCGGAACCCGGGGGCGCGGCGCTCGACGCCGTCCGTCCACTCGCTCACCAGGTCGACGTACGACTCGTCGGCGATCCGGAGGGCCCGCGCGTCCTCGGGGTTCACCAGGACGACTCGGCGGCCGTTCTTGATGCCCCGGTAGCGGTCGTCCAGGCCGTAGATCGTGGTGTTGTACTGGTCGTGCGAGCGCAGGGTCTGCAGCAGCAGGCGGCCCTCGGGGAGCCTCGGGAACTCGACGGGCGCCGCGGTGAAGTTGGCCTTGCCGGTCGCCGTCGGGAAGCGGCGCTCGTCGCGGGGGGCGTGGGGGAGCGTGAAGCCGGCCGGGTCGGCCACGCGTGCGTTGAAGTCCTCGAAGCCCGGGATCACGCGCGCGATGCGGTCGCGGATCGTGGCGTAGTCCTTCTCGAACTCCTCCCAGGGCGTGTGGGACTCCTCGCCCAGGACGCGCCGGGCCAGACGGCAGACGATGGCCGGTTCGGACAGGAGATGTGTGCTCGCCGGCTCCAGGCGGCCCCGGGAGGCGTGCACCATGCCCATGGAGTCCTCGACCGTCACGAACTGCTCCGCGCCTTTCCCGTTCGCGCCGGCCTGGATGTCCCGCTCGGTGCGGCCGAGCGTCGGCAGGATCAGCGCACGCGCGCCCGTGACGACGTGCGAGCGGTTCAGCTTCGTCGACACGTGCACGGTGAGGCGGGCGCGGCGCATGGCCGCCTCGGTGACCTCCGTGTCGGGGGAGGCGGAGACGAAGTTGCCGCCCATGGCGAAGAAGACCTTCGCCTCGCCGTCGCGCAGGGCGCGGATGGCCTGTACGACGTCGTAGCCGTGTTCGCGCGGCGGGGCGAAGCCGAACTCCTTCTCCAGGGCGTCCAGGAAGGCGGGCGCGGGGCGTTCGAAGATGCCCATGGTGCGGTCGCCCTGCACGTTCGAGTGGCCGCGCACCGGGCACACGCCGGCGCCGGGGCGGCCGATGTTGCCGCGCAGGAGAAGGAAGTTGACCACTTCGCGGATGGTGGGCACGGAGTGCTTGTGCTGGGTCAGGCCCATCGCCCAGCACACGATGGTGCGCTCGGAGGCCAGCACCATGGCGAGGGCTTCTTCGATCTCCGCGCGCGTGAGGCCCGTCGCGGTGAGCGTCTCGTCCCAGTCGGCGGCGCGGGCCGCCTCGACGAACTCCTCGTAGCCGTGGGTGTGTTCGCGGACGAAGGACTCGTCGACCGCGCCCTCCGTGTCCAGGACGAGCTTGTTGAGGAGGCGGAAGAGGGCCTGGTCGCCGCCGATACGGATCTGCAGGAACAGGTCGGTGAGGGCCGCGCCCTTGAGCATGCCCTGGGGGTTCTGCGGGTTCTTGAAGCGCTCGAGACCGGCCTCGGGCAACGGGTTGACGCTGATGATCCGCGCGCCGTTCGCCTTCGCCTTCTCCAGGGCGGAGAGCATCCGGGGGTGGTTGGTGCCCGGGTTCTGGCCGGCGACGATGATGAGGTCGGCCTTGTAGAGGTCCTCCAGGAGGACGCTGCCCTTGCCGATGCCGATGGTCTCGGAGAGCGCGGAACCCGACGACTCGTGGCACATGTTGGAGCAGTCGGGGAGGTTGTTCGTGCCCAGTTCACGGGCGAACAGCTGATAGAGGAAGGCCGCCTCGTTGCTGGTGCGGCCCGAGGTGTAGAAGAGGGCCTCGTCCGGCGAGCCGAGGGCCTTGATCTCCTCCGCGACGATGTCGAAGGCGCGGTCCCAGGAGACCGGTTCGTAGCGGTCGGCGCCCTCGGGCAGGTACATGGGGTGGGTGAGCCGGCCCTGCTGGCCCAGCCAGTAGCCGCTGCGGCCGGCCAGGTCGGTCACGGTGTGGGCGGCGAAGAACTCCGGGGTGACACGGCGCAGGGTGGCTTCCTCGGCGACCGCCTTCGCGCCGTTCTCGCAGAACTCGGCCGCGTGCCGGTGCTCGGGCTCGGGCCAGGCGCAGCCCGGGCAGTCGAAGCCGTCCTTCTGGTTGACGCGCAGGAGGGTGAGCGCGGTGCGCCGGACGCCCATCTGCTGCTGGGCGATGCGCAGGGTGTGGCCGATGGCCGGCAGCCCGGCCGCGGCGTGCTTGGGGTCGGTGACCTGCGGCGCGTCCTGGACCGGATCACTCTTCGGCGGCTTGCTGGCCATTGCTGAACCCCTTCACTTGCACGTGTCTCTCCGCTTGCACGTGGTGGGCTCGCGCACGGCTCGCCTGCGTGTGTGCCACCCGATTGATCCTCGCACGGGGCGGTGACAGTGGTGTAGGGGGTCCTGGACGGCTCGGGCGGGGCCGGGCGGCCCGCGTTGTCAGTGGCACGTGGCAGGATCGGGGTCGTGGCAGAAACAGCATCGAAGAAGACCGAGAAGACCTCCGGCACGGGCCGCCCCCGGCTGATGCTCATGGACGGGCATTCGCTGGCGTACCGCGCGTTCTTCGCGCTGCCCGCGGAGAATTTCACGACCGCGACGGGTCAGCCGACGAACGCGATCTACGGCTTCGCGTCGATGCTCGCCAACACGCTGCGCGACGAGGCGCCCACGCACTTCGCGGTGGCGTTCGACGTGTCCCGCAAGACCTGGCGCTCCGAGGAGTTCACGGAGTACAAGGCGAACAGGTCGAAGACGCCGGACGAGTTCAAGGGACAGGTCGAGCTGATCGGCGAGCTGCTCGACGCGATGCACGCGGAGCGGTTCGCGGTCGACGGCTTCGAGGCCGACGACGTCATCGCCACGCTGGCCACGCAGGCCGAGTCCGAGGGCTTCGAGGTGCTGATCGTCACCGGCGACCGGGACTCCTTCCAGCTGGTCACCGAGAACACGACCGTGCTGTATCCGACGAAGGGCGTCTCGGAGCTGACCCGCTTCACTCCGGAGAAGGTCTTCGAGAAGTACGGGTTGACGCCGTCCCAGTACCCGGACTTCGCGGCGCTGCGCGGTGACCCGTCCGACAACCTGCCGGGCATCCCGGGGGTCGGTGAGAAGACGGCGGCGAAGTGGATCAACCAGTTCGGGTCGTTCGCGGACCTGGTCGAGCGGGTCGAGGAGGTCAAGGGCAAGGCCGGGCAGAACCTGCGCGACCACCTGGAGGCCGTCAAGCTCAACCGCCGGCTCACGGAGATGGTCCGGGACGTCGAACTCCCGAAGACGGTCACGGACCTGGAGCGTGCGGCGTACGACCGTACGGCGGTGGCGCTGGTCCTCGACACCCTGGAGATCCGCAACCCCTCGCTGCGCGAGCGGCTGTTGGCGGTCGATCCGGGCGCCGAGGTGGCCGAGGCCGGACCAGTGGCCGAGGGCGGCGTCACGGTGGACGGGACGGTGCTCGGCGCGGGTGAGCTGGCCCCCTGGCTCACCGAGCACGGCACGACGGTCCTCGGCGTCGCGACGGTCGACACCTGGGCGCTGGGCAGTGGCTCGGTCGCCGAGGTCGCGCTCGCCGCGCCCGGGGGAGCGGCGGCCTGGTTCGACCCGGCGGAGCTGGACGAGGCCGACGACACCGCGTTCGCCGCCTGGCTGGCCGACGCGGACCGGCCCAAGGTGTTCCACAGTGCCAAGGGTGCGATGCGGGTCTTCGCGGAGCACGGCTGGACCGTGGCCGGGGTGAGCATGGACACGGCGCTGGCCGCGTACCTGGTCAAGCCGGGCCGGCGATCCTTCGACCTGGACGCGCTGTCCCTGGAGTACCTCGGCCGTGAACTGGCGCCCGCGGCGACGGCGGACGGACAGCTGGCCTTCGGTACGGACGAGGGTGCGGAGGCCGACTCCCTGATGGTGCAGGCCCGCACGATCGTCGACCTGGGGGTGGCGTTCGGCGAGCGCGTCCAGCAGGTCGGTGCGGGGGAGCTGCTGCGGGACATGGAGCTGCCGACGTCGGCGCTGCTGGCCCGCATGGAGCGGCACGGCATCGCGGCGGACCGGGCCCATCTGGAAGCCATGGAGCAGATGTTCGCGGGCGCGGTGCAGCAGGCGGTGAAGGAGGCGCACGCGGCGGCCGGTCACGAGTTCAACCTCGGCTCGCCCAAGCAGCTTCAGGAGGTCCTCTTCGGGGAACTGGGCCTGCCGAAGACGAAGAAGACCAAGACGGGCTACACGACGGACGCGGACGCTCTGGCGTGGCTGGCGGCCCAGACGGACAACGAACTGCCGGTCATCATGCTCCGCCACCGCGAGCAGGCGAAGCTGCGCGTCACCGTCGAGGGCCTGATCAAGACGATCGCGGCGGACGGCCGTATCCACACGACGTTCAACCAGACGGTGGCGGCGACGGGCCGGCTGTCGTCCACGGACCCCAACCTCCAGAACATTCCGGTCCGTACGGACGAGGGGCGGGCCATCCGCCGGGGGTTCGTGGTCGGCGAGGGCTTCGAGTCGCTGATGACCGCGGACTACAGCCAGATCGAACTGAGGGTGATGGCCCACCTCTCGGAGGACGAGGGCCTGCTGGAGGCGTTCACCTCCGGTGAGGACCTGCACACCACGGTCGCCTCCCAGGTGTTCGCGGTCGACCGCACGGCGGTGGACGCGGAGATGCGCCGCAAGATCAAGGCGATGTCGTACGGCCTGGCCTACGGACTGTCGGCCTTCGGCCTGTCCGGGCAGCTGAACATCGACGCGGGCGAGGCACGCGGCCTGATGGACACGTACTTCGAACGCTTCGGCGGCGTACGTGACTATCTGCGCCGGGCCGTCGACGAGGCACGGGCGACGGGTTACACGGAGACCCTCTTCGGCCGCCGCCGTTACCTCCCCGACCTGAACAGCGACAACCGGCAGCGTCGCGAGACGGCCGAGCGCATGGCGCTGAACGCCCCGATCCAGGGCACGGCGGCGGACATCGTCAAGATCGCCATGCTGAATGTGGGCCGGGCGCTGGAGGAGGCGAAGCTCAAGTCCCGCATGCTGCTCCAGGTCCACGACGAAATCGTCCTGGAGATCGCCCCGGGTGAGCGCGAGGCCACGGAGGAACTGGTCCGCCGGGAGATGGCGGGCGCGGTGTCCCTGCGGGCCCCGCTGGACGTGTCGGTGGGCTCGGGGCTCGACTGGGAGTCGGCCGCGCACTAGCGCTCCACCGGAGGGGCGGTTCGGCTGGGCGGGGCGGCTGCCTCGGGCCGGTTGGGCGGCTCGTCCTTCCCTCTCATCGGGCGGGTGGGGGGCTGGTCGCGCAGTTCCCCGCGCCCCGCCCGGCCCCCGGTGGGCCCGTCACCCGCGTGGCCCTCGCGAACACGCCTCCCCAGGGTCCGGCCGCCAGGATGCGGGCATGGGTATACGCACGCTCACCCGCTGGACGGCCCCCGCGCGGCCCTCTTCGAAGCCGGCGTTCGCGGTGGACGCGAGTACCGTCCGCATTCCTGGCAGCGGCCCTGTCCCCGCGTCCCTCGGATGCCGTGCTGAGGTGCTACGGCGCGTCCTCACGCCGCCCGCCCGTATCCGCCGTGCGCACCTCGGCCCGCGCTCCGGCCTTCTACTGTCCGGCCGAACCCTGGCCTGGCGCCGCTGGGCCGGCTGGGGGCGCGACTGGCTGCGCCGGCCGCTGCACGGCGGTCAGCGAGAACCCGTACGCCCGCCGGTACGCCCGCCCGCGTGATCCTCCGCGGTCCCCTCCGCAGCGTCTCCCACACGGCTCTCGGCACGGAGCCCGCCAGCTTCCGGGGCGGCGGCCTCGGCCCGCTCACCGGGACGCCACGCCCTGACGCCCGCCGCGTAGAGGATCAGCCCCGACAGCAGGCCGGCACCCACGCCGAAGCACAACGTCGGGATCACCTCCCACGGTCTGGCCGTCGCCCCCCAGGCCGCCCACCAGTGCAGCACCCGCTGCACCGCGCCCACCGTCGCGCAGCCGCCGATCACGGCGCAGGCCAGCCACCGGTCCCGTACCGACAGCAACGGCACGCCTGTCGGCAGGCCCGCGCCGGTCCGCCGTAGCGCGTAGTACACGAAGCAGGCGATGACCACCGCGGCCAGTGCCGACGTGCCGTACTGCAAGTACCAGTAGAGAGGTGAGCCCGCCAGCGTGCGCTCCAGGACGGGAAGGAGCCGCACTCCCCACCGGTCGTGGTGGGTGAACGCGTCCCAGACGACATGGGACAGGGCGCCGAGGGCGGCCGAGGCGTACCACCGCAGGGCGAGGGAGGGTGTCACGCGCGCGCGTGAAGTTCCACAGCGCAGCAGGGTCGCCGTCCGGCTCTGCCGGGCGCGGGGCAGCAGGGCCACCAGCGGCTCGCGCAGAAACAGCCACAGGGCCACCAGCGCCCAGGCGACGACCACGTCGAACGTGAAGACGCCCGGGAAAGAGTGGGTGAACTCGCCGAACTCCATTGCCCTGGGCAGGACACTCGCCGCGAAGTAGGTCAGGTCGGGAGAAAAGGAACCGGCGACCAGTACCGCCGGAATCAGTCGGCCGCGTCCTGTTCCGTCGGCGCGCACGGCGGGCAGTACGGCCGCCGCATGGCTGAGAGTGAACGGCAACTGGACTCCCTGGAACAGATGTTGACGGTGGGTGAACCGGCCGGGTGATCACCGGCGTCCAGTATGCGGGACGGTCGCAGGCTGCGGCGGGCGGTCATGAAAGGCGTGGAGGGTATGCGTGAAAAGCGGCAGGCGGGTCACCCGGGCCCGCGGAACGCGACAGATTCACAGGTGGCCAATCGGTGAATATCGGGCACGAACGGGTGTCCGCGCAACGTAAGTTGTCGTAGGGTCGCCTGGGTCGGTCTGCTGGGGAGCATGGCTGGACATGTGAGCGCAACATAGACCGAACGCGCGAACGGGGCAGGGAATCGGGCGAAATGGCCGGTTTGCAGGACTGGCCCGGACCGGACGAAAACCAGGCGGAACAGGGCGGCTTGCCGCCTGCGGGAGGGGTTCTCTGTATGGCGGCGTACATCGGCAGGAGGCTCCGCAACGGGGCGGCGACCACCGCTGCGGCCGCGCTCGCGGTCGCAGCTCTGTCCGCGTCCCAGGCTCCCGGCACGACGGTCGACGACCACGGCAGACAGGCCGCCAGTGACTCCCAGCCCGCGTCCGAGGTAGCGGCCGGCGACGACGGCGCGACCGGCAACTCGCCGTACTACACGGACCTTCCGCCGCTGAACAGCCCGAACCCCAGCCCGAGTCCCTCGCCGTCGCCGGTCATAGGCACGCCCGTCGCGCGCGGCGAGGCCGAGGCCGGCATACCCGCGACCGTCCTCGACGCCTACAAGAAGGCCGAGGCGGCGCTGGGCAAGGCCAAACCCGGCTGCAACCTGCCCTGGCAACTCCTCGCGGCCATCGGCAAGGTCGAGTCCGGGCAGGCCCGCGGCGGCCGGGTCGACGCCAACGGCACCACGACCAGCCCGATCCTCGGCCCGCAGCTCGACGGCAACGGCTTCGCGCTCATCAAGGACACCGACAACGGCGCGTACGACGGCAACAGCAGCTACGACAGCGCCGTCGGCCCCATGCAGTTCATCCCGTCCACCTGGGCTTGGGCGGGCCGCGACGGCAACGGTGACGGCAGGGAAGACCCCAACAACGTCTACGACGCGGCCCTCGCCGCCGGCCACTACCTGTGCCGGTACGGCTGGGACCTGTCGACGCGGGCCGATCTCAACCGCGCGATCCTCAGCTACAACAACTCCACGGACTATCTGAACCTCGTCCTGTCGTGGCTGGAGTACTACCGCAAGGGCACCCACGAGGTCCCGGACGGCACCGGCGCGCTGCCCTCGGGCCCGCCTTCCGGCCGCGGTGGCCACCACCCCGGGACACGCCCCTCCCCGGGCGCGCCGACACCGGGCCCTCGTCCGGCCACGCCGGGTACGGGCAAGCCGGGTACGGGCAAGCCGGGTACGGGCAAGCCGGGTACGGGCAA
>NZ_LGDW01000039.1 GCF_001280005.1 Streptomyces sp. NRRL WC-3618
CCTTCACCTTTCGGATCCAGGTAAGCCATCAGACCCAGAAACCTCCCTTCAGTTCCTCCCGGTTGAACCGGGGATACAACAGAGCGCCTCATGGCGCACTGGCGTTCGTGACCAGTTCCGAGATGATCAGCGCTGCGGGTTCGGCGAAGTCGTTCAGGTGCCATACGGCGAAGGCGTCGCGGACGAGCTTGCGGCCTATCGAGGCCGTCGTCGGCTCGCACGGGAAGGTCTGGCTGTAGGCGGGAGGCCCGGTCGGGGCAGCCTGAACTGGCGTACTGAGACTCGTCATTGGTGGAGCCCTCGTCGTTGTCTCGGCGCCCGGATCACCCCTCGGTGGACTCAGGAGCAGGCCGGGCCGTCAACAGCCGCCCACACTCGCGGAGGAGCAGCCTGTAACCAGACAACTGCCGGTCGTAGCAACCTGGTTAGGACGGTCAGAAGGTTGCCGTACGGCGAAGGCTAGGGTGATTTGACCTCGTCGTTATCTGACGGATGAAGGGTCGTGCGGCTACGGTGCGTGGATGGGCATCACGCGGAACACCGTGCTTGAGGCGTGGATGAATGAGCACGGTCACAGCTCCAACTCCCTTGCCGACGCGGTGAACACGGCCGTGGGGCGACTGACCGGGCGGACCGGCGGCCTGGACGGATCATCCGTCCGTTCCTGGAAAGCGGGACGGGTACGGTGGCCGAAATCGGCTACCCGCAAGGCTCTTGAGGACGTCACCGGCCTGTCCGCCACGGCTTTAGGGTTCGTGCCACGGGGCCGGACCCGGTCCACCCCAGCCGCATTGCAGGAGGACCCCGACATGAAGCGCCGTACCCTCGTCGGCGGCATCGCCGCTGCCGCCGCCGCAGCCGCCGCACCCGGCACCTCAGCCCCCCGCCGTATCAGCATGGGCGATGTCGACCGCCTGCAGCACCGGTTCGGCGAGATCATCGCCAGCGATCACCGCCACGGCGGACAACTCGGCATCGAGCAGCGCGCCGCCGCGCTCGCCGACGAGGCGCTGAACCTCCAGAACGCCGGCAGCGCCAGCCAGCGTGTACGCAGCAGCCTCTACGCCTCCGCAGCGGCGTTCCGCTCCTCGGCGATGTGGGCCGCCATCGACGGCCGCCGCTACGACATCGCCAAGGCGCACATGCGCGAGGCCCAGGCCCTCGCCGAGATGTCCGGCGACCAGGCGATCAAGTTCCGCATCTGGAGTCACGCGGGGACCATGTACCGGCACATGGGCCGACCTGCCGACGCGTTCGCCGCCAACGACGTCGCTCGCAACCTGCACCTCACGCGGCGGGACCCCCTGTTCGCGTCCCTCGGCCTGGCCCGGCAGGGCGCCATCCACGGCGCGGCACAGGACCGCACCGGCACTCGCCGTGCGTTCGAGCAGGCGCAGGACGCCATGCTGCGCGCCGACCACGCCGACTACCGACCCATGTGGATGCTGGCCTTCTACGACCAAGCCGAGCTGGATTCCTTGGCCCTGTCGGCGTACCTGTCCCTCGGTGATTACCAGACCGCCGAATTCCACGCCCACCGCTGCCTGTCTGCCCTTCGGCCCCACATGGTCCGGTCCCGGGCCATTACCACCACCCGGCTCGCGCACGCCCAGCTCGCGCAGGGTGCCTCTGACGCTGCGACGGCGACCGCGATGAAGGTCTCCGTCGACGCTGCCACCCAGCACGCCCGGGTGGCGCGCATGCTGCAGGAGTTCGGGGCCGCATTGCGTGCCACCGCGCCGGGCAGCTCATCCGTGCACACCTGGACCGAGCACGCCGCCGCTTGGAGGATGGCCACATGACCACGGCTGCCACCGACCTGCGCACGTTCACCACACTCGACACCGCCCGCGGCGATCTCCTCGACGTGTACGCCGACGTCCGCGCGCCCCTGCTCCACCTGCCGAACTATGCGGTCACCGCGTTCGGAGAGCGCCTCGAACGGCACAGCACGGAGCCCGGGTTCACGGCCGTCCTCGCGTACGCGGACGGATATCCGGTCGGCTACGCCTACGGCAACACCATCGAGCACGGCGACCGGTACTGGCAGCGCACCTCCCCGGCGCCGGCGCACGAGTACACCGAGCGTCTGGCCGTGGCCCTGAAGGAGATCGGCGTACGTACCCAGTGGCGGGGCACCGGGACCGCGCGGCTCCTCCATGACGCCTTCCTCGCCGCACGCGACGAGCCGTATGTGACGCTCATGGTCAATCCGGCCGCAGGGGAGGGAAAAGTGCACGCGCTGTACCGGTCGTGGGGATACGAGGACATCGGGCAGAGCCAGCCGTCACCGGCCTCGCCGAACCTCACGGTGATGATCCGCGCTACCTGCTGACCAGTACTCATTCCGCGACGGCCTGCTTCATGTCCCGTGAACGGGCCGCCGCCGTATGTGGGATCTTCCGTTCACTCGCAGGGTTCCCCGTACGGGCCTGCGCAAGGCACGGGATCTCCGCCCTCGGACTGCCGTTCCCTGCGCAGCACTGTGGAATGGGAGAGCAGCGCGATGGGTTAGAGCTCGCGATCTCGATCCCCGTGCCTGCGGGGGTCGTCCCAGTGCTGGGCAGGTGTGGCATCGCTCGCAGGCCACCCCTGGTGGCAGCTGGTCGGCCTGGATCCTTCGACGGCGCGCTGGGGCCGTAACTCCGGCTCCGGGTGCGCACTCATCCGCAGCGCGGGGCAGTGCGACAGTCGTGCTGCCCCGTACGGCGCGAGCGTTCGTTCTCGCTCTGTACGGGGCGGATGTGGTCGTCAGCGACGGCCGCGGAACTTGCCCAGCAGGCGCTTGGCCTGTTCTCGTCGGCGGGGGTCGGCTGCGGCTCGCCGTGCCTGCTCGGCCGCACGACGTCCTTGAGGGCTCCTTGCGAACTGCTTGATCCGTTCGATCATGTGTGGCATGCGACTCCATCCCTCGGTACCGGCGAGCGCCTTCCTCAGTTCGGCTACCCCTTGTGGGACGAATCAGCCCTCCCGTCGGCGGGCCGCCTTCGCCTCCTCGACGACGGCGTCCACCAGGCCGGCTCCGGTCAGGTCCCGCCCGTAGCCAGAGAAGAACCCGTCCGGGCGCGGCCGGCCGACGCCCGGCCGAGCGAAGGGTTCCCGGTATCCACCTTCGGTGGCCGAAAAAAGCTCTTGCCGGGCCGGGGCAACCTTTTCGGGGGCCGTGACGACTGGGTGGTGTTCGGGCCAGGCGGTCCGGACAGAGGCAACGGTCGACCGAAAGAGAGCACCTAAATGTTCCCTCCCCCCTCCACGTCGCCGGAGGCGCCGCCCGTCGGTGGTCGCGCCAGCCGTCGTCGCCGTGGTCGACTGTCGCTCCGCTCAGCCGTTCCGGAGCGACGCCAGGGGCACCGTGGCCGTCGGCTGTACCAGCGTCGGAGTCTCTGGGCGGCCGTCGTCCTGGCTGTCGGGGGCGGCTCCGTGGCCCTGGTCAACACGGCCTCGGCGGGAGTCGTGGACACGAAGTCCTGGTACGTGCTGGTCAACCGCAACAGCGGCGAGGTGCTGGACGGCCTCGGCTACGCCTCGTACGACGGTGCGGCGGTGGTGCAGTGGGGCCAGCACGGCGGGGCCAACCAGCAGTGGCGGTTCATCGACTCGGGTGACGGGAACTACCGGCTGCAGAACCGGAACTCCGGCAAGGTGCTCGACGACTTCGGCTGGTCCAAGAGCGCCGACTCCGCCATGGTGCAGTGGGCCGACCGGAACGGCGCCAACCAGCAGTTCCAACTGAAGAAGCAGTCGGACGGCTATGTGCGTCTGATCAATCGCTTCAGTGGCATGGCCGTCGAGGTCAAGAACAGCTCCAAGGCCGAAGGGGGCCGCGTCACCCAGCAGCAGGACAAGGGCGGCGCCAACCAGCAGTGGAAGCTCGTCCCGGCCGGGAGCATCGGCGGCACCGGGAGCACCGGGAGCACCGGGAGCACGGGGAGTACGGGGAGTTCGGGGAATACGGGGAGCTCAGGCAGCACCCCCACGCCCAGCACGGCCACCAAGCCGGGCGGCAGCGTTCCGACCAGCCAGGCGCCGAGCGACACCCACTCGCCGTCGGCCCCGGCGGCGCCTCCGGCCGCCGGTGGCGGTACCGGTGGCGGCAGCTCGGCGGCAGGTTTCATTGGCGGTGACAAGGTGCTCATCGGTGGCTCGATGTCCGACGCCTCGGCGGCCGCCGCGCCGTTCGACGTGCGCTACGCCTACGTGCACAGCCAGCCCGCGCCCTCCTCGGACTACTACACGGCATCGAAATGCAAGGCCCAGTGGTCGAGCTGGTGGGGCTGCTGGAGCGGTGACACCACGGCGCCCGGTTTCTACGTGACCTGGGGCGACGAGCATGTGGCCAAGGCGACGTACCAGGGCAAGCCGCGCCCGCAGAAGAACTTCTGGACCTGGTACTCGCTGCGCGACCTCGGGGATCTCGCGGGCGAGGGCGACGGTCCGGGCGAGGTCAAGGCCATCAACAGGACCGACCTGCTCACCCGCTACATGCACGACTACCGCTTCTTCCTCCAGAAGATCGGCAACTCGCACGACATGATCGACATCGAGCCCGACTTCTGGGGCTACGTCCGGTCGCTCGGCAACGCGCACAAGGTCGCCGCACAGGTCACGGCCTCGAATCCGACGGACTGCGGATCGCAGGAGAACAGCGCCGCCGGCCTGTCCCGTTGCCTGATCGCGATGGCACACAAGTACGCGCCGAACACGGGCGCCGGGTTCCACCTGACCTGCTGGGACTGGCAGAACAGCGTCCAGAAGTGCGTTGACGACTACACGGACCTCGGGGCGAAGGACGCCGACTTCCTGGTCTCCGACGTGTCGGACCGCGACGCGGGCTGGTACGCGCTGCCGGAGCACGGCGGCCGTGACACCTACTGGAACGACCAGAAGGCCGCCGACGCGCTGAAGTTCTACAAGACGATGGCCGAGTCGGTGGGCAAGCCGGTGGTTCTGTGGCAGATCCCCCTGGGCAACATGGCGCAGAACAACACCCTCAACCACTACAAGGACGACAAGGTGGACTGGCTCTTCGGGCACATGGACCAGGTGGCGAACGCGCATATCGCCGGCCTCCTGTTCGGTGCGGGCCAGCAGGAGCAGACCTCGGTCGAGTCCGACGGCGGAAACCTGATCAACAAGACGATCGCGTACGGCAAGTCGGGTGGTACGGCGCTCAAGTAGGCGCCCGCGGCAGGTCGGCCCGCGTGTCGAAGGGGCCGCGTTCGTCCCCTTCGACACGCCGAGGACTCCTCGGCCGGTGCCGACCCCTCGGCCGCCCCGGGGTCGTGGACCGGGTGCCAGAGGCGGACGACGGTGCCTTTCGCGCCCGGAGCGGTGAGGGTAGGTTCGGCCGCACCCAATCACCCACAGGGAGCCTCCTCACAAGGAGCCTCCCCACAAGGAGCCACCCCACAAGGAGCCAGACCATGCCCGGTCGTCCGAGCGCGCGTTGACGTCGTAGGCCCTGATCGGCCCGTCATCGCGTGCTGCCCTTGATGTTGCGGCACAGCGAGCCCTCCCCGCCTGAACCGTGCACCGTCGGTCCGGCGGCCCTCGTTTTCGGCGACCCAAGGGATCCCCCGTGCCGTCCGCTGCCTCCGGCTCCAGCCGACCCGTACCGCCTGTACTCAGCGAACCGGGCGATCCGGGCGTTCCGCCGGCCCTCTGGCGCACCCCCGACTTCCGCAGCCTCTGGGTGGGCCAGACGGCCTCCCAGCTCGGTGAGCACGCGAGTCTGGTGGTTCTGCCGCTCTTCGCCGTACTGGTGCTCAACGCCGGTGCCGGGCAGTTGGGTGTTCTCCGTGCGGTCGGGCAGGCGCCGATCCTGTTGTTCTCGCTCTTTGCCGGTGCGTGGGTCGACCGGTGGCGGGCTCGCAGCGTGATGGTGCTGACGGACGTCGGCCGGGCCCTGGCGCTGGGTGCCGCTGCCGTGGCCGGGCTGTTCGGCTGGCTCGGTCTGCCGGTGCTGTGCGTGGTTGCCTTCGCCGTTGGGGCCCTGTCCGTGTTCTTCGACGTGGCGTATCAGGTGTCTCTCGTACGGCTGGTGGACCGCGATCAACTGGTACGCGGCAACAGTGCACTTGAGGGCAGCCGGTCCGCAGCGCAGATCGGGGGTCCGGCTCTCGGCGGGGCGTTGGTGTCACTCCTGTCGGCGCCCGTCGCCGCCGCCTCCAGCGCGCTGTTCTTCGCGCTCTCGGTGCTGTCGATCCGGCGGATCCGACAGGTCGAATCGGTGCCGGAGCTACCGGAACGGGCCCCTCGGGTCTGGCGGCGGATCCATGAGGGCCTCCGTTTCGTTGTCGGCGACAGTTCACTGCGTACCGTGTGCCTCGCGTCGGCCGCCTTCCAGTTCTCCTTCGCGGCCCTGATGACCGTCTATCTGCTCTTCCTGCCGCGCGAGCTGCGTCTGTCGGGCACCGCCGTCGGGCTGGCGCTCGCGGCGACGGGGCCCGGAGCACTCCTGGGTGCGGTGCTCGCCGCCCGTCTGCCGAGCCGGTTCGGACACGGCACGGTGCTGGTGGCCGCGGCGGTCCTTGGTGACGGCGCGTTTCTGTGTGTGCCCGCGCTGCACGGCTCCTCTGTGGTGACGGTTGCCGCGCTCCTCGCGGTCAGCTTCGTGTTCGGGGCCGGCGGTCAGTTGGTGAATGTCACGGTGATGGCCGTCCGCCAGGCCGTCACTCCGGACGGAATGCAGGGCCGCGCGGCGGCGACGATCACGTTTGTGGGGATGGGGCTGACTCCGCTCGGGT
Source organism: Streptomyces sp. NRRL WC-3618 (assembly GCF_001280005.1). Classification (GTDB taxonomy): domain Bacteria; phylum Actinomycetota; class Actinomycetes; order Streptomycetales; family Streptomycetaceae; genus Streptomyces. The sequence goes on from NZ_LGDW01000039.1 coordinate 6,747, forward strand.
CCTTGCTCGGCGGGCTGCTCGCGCAGGAGTGGGGGCTGCGCACCAGCCTGCTGGTGACGGCCGCAGGCATGCTGCTGTCCCCGGCGGTGATGGCGCTGTCCCCGCTCGCCCGCCTGGGACGCACGCTTCCGCAACCGTGCTCATAGCTATGGCCGTGTCCGACGGGCAGCTGCCGGAGCTGGACTGAACCGAGAGGCGTGCGCGCTGGAGCTGCCGGTGCCAGGTTGGTGCCCCGGCACCGGCACAGATACGTGGCCTCGAAGTTCCGTCCCTGCCACGTCAGTTCAGGGCCGCTCCCGCCTCAGTACCCCACCCGGAACGTAGCGTCCTGCTGCTCGCCAGCCGTAGAGATCGGGTCGATGCGCAGCACAAAGTTCGAGTGCCGTATGTACCGCGTCGGGTAGTTGTACGACCGGAAGGACGACCACGAGCTGTCCGCCAGCCCCGCCGTCCGATAGAACGTCGCGTCGCCCGCGAACGTCGATGTGCCGTCGTTGACGTCGAGTTGGAGGGCGTAGTTGTAGTGCCGGAGGTAGCGGGTCGGGTAGTTGACCGACTGGAAGGAGACGCCGGTGCTGTCGGCGAGGCCCGGGACGAGCTTCCACTGTGAGTCGGTGTACAGGTCGAAGGGGTATTCGTCTATGCGCCCGACGTTGTTGGCGTGGCGGACGTAATGGGACGGGTAGTTGTACGACTTGAGGCGGTTCCAGGCCGGGGCGCCCCACTTGGCGAGCAGGTTGTCGTACTCGGTTGTCGTAATGGTCGTGATGCCGCAGTGCTTGGAGTTGACCGGCTGGGTGTACGTCTTCTGGTCGAGCGCGGTCCACGTGCCGGAGGCCAGGTTGCTGGTCTGCCAGGCGTAGAAGACGCCGTTCGGCGTGTAGGTGTCGCCCCAGAGGTACCAGTTCCCGGATGTCAGCGACTTGTACACCGTCGGTGCCTCGGTGCCGCCGTGCGACACTCCCGCGCTGTACTCGGTGAAGCTGCCTGGGTTGAGGGTGGTGGAGCGGGCGGACACCAGGGTCTGGTTCTTCTTGAAGAACAGGTAGTTGTAGCCGTTGACCCCGACCGCCATGTCCCCGTCGATCACTTCGTAGCCGGGGTCGAAGAAGACCTGCGGGGCCGATGCCGTGACGAAGTCGCTGGTGTAGTTGACCATGATGACGTTGTGGCCGCTGGAGTTGACCGCCGAGTAGATCACCGCGTACTGGCCCCGGCCCGCGTCCCAGAACGCCTCGGGTGCCCAGCTGTGCGTGGTCATGTCGTGGAGTTTCAGGCGCCGGTAGCCGGTGAAGGTGCGCAGGTCGGCGGAGTCCCAGACATGGATGTACTGGCTGTTGTACGCCCAGTCCGTGCCCTTGAGGTCGGTGGCGAGGACGACGAACGTGCCGTCCTGCTTGCGCATGAGGAACGGGTCGCGCAGGCCGAGGGCGCCCGCGGTGGGGGTCACCACGGGGTTGTTCTGATTCAGCGGCGTCCAGTTCAGCGAGTCGGTGCTGACGGCCAGGTGGAGGCCGTAGTCGGTGCCCGCCCCGAGGCTCGTCGACTCGGTGAAGTAGCACATCACGTACGCCGAGTCGGCCGCGTGGGCGGTGCCGGCGCCGAGGGTCATCACGCCGGACATGGCGAGCGGAGTGGTGGCGGCCATGCCGAGGAAGAGGCGGCGGGACGGCTGGGGCCTTGTGCTCATCGTGATCTCCAAGCGGGTGCGGTGCGGTGCGGGCGCGAGTGCGGCTCTGGGAGCGGAGTGAGCGGCTGGGTGACGTGTGAGAGGGAGAGATGGAGGGGGAATCGTGGACGAAGCACGCGGCCAGCAAGCGAATTGGCCGATATTTCGAACTAGGTTCGGAAAGTCGATCAGAAGGTAGATCGCCCCACCCTGCTCGTCAATCACTCTGGCGAGGCTGTGGAGATTTTTTTTTGCGGCGGTTGCCACGTGACCCTCTGCCCCCTGCCCTCTCTGCCCTCGGCGGAAGCCGCCAGCGGCTTTCGCGCGGCCAGGGGCAGAGTGCTCGTCGGAGTACGATGATCCGACCCCCGGCGGAGGACCTGGCGGCGGGTTCCGTAGTTGAGGAGATGCGTGACCGTGGCTGCCCGACGGCTTCCCTCATCGGTCTGGGTCACCGGTCTGACCGTGGGCGCGGTCGCCGTGGTCGCCGCGCTGGCCGTGAAGGCGGAGCAGGGTCCGCAGCCCCACGCCACCGCCGCCAAACCCAAAGCGTCGGCCTCGGCGAAGCCCTCCGGCAAGCCCAGCCAGGCTGCCGAGGTGGCCGTTCCGGACGAGTCGGGGACCGGGCGGCGGGTCGTCTACTCGCTCGGGCAGAAGCGGGTCTGGCTCGTCGACGCGAGTGAGCAGTCCCGGCGTACGTTCGTGGTGTGGCCGGGCTCGGTGAGCCCGGAACCGGGCAGGTACACGGTGGGGCAGCGCGACGAGGCCCGTACCGGCTCCGACGGCGTCCCGATCGAGCACGTCATGTTCTTCGCCACCGGCTCCGGGCTCTCCATCGCCTTCTCCAACGCCGTCGACGGCGCCTCACCGCGGCCCGCGCCCGGCGTCCGAACGGGCGGCATCCGCATGTCCAAGGCGGACGGCACCGCCCTGTGGGCCTTCGGGGACACGGGGACCGCGGTGACGGTCGTCAAGTAGGGCTGCTCCCTACGTCTGGGCCTGGGACTGGGACTGGGACTGGGACTGGGATGGGGACTCGGACTGGGACTGGGGCTGGTCCTCGGGCTTCGTCGCCGTGCCCGCCGACAGGTGGATCACCAGCAGCACCATCCCGCTCAGCAGGAACACCCGTGTCGCCGCGTCCAGTCCGTTCCAGTCGTCCGACTGCCACATAGCGAACCACTCACCGCCGATCGCGATGAAACCGGCGCCGAACAGCAGCATCAGCATCAGCAGACCGTACGTCGAGACGCGCCGCGCCCGTTCGAGGTCGCGGCGCGCCCACAGCCACGTACCGGCGACGAGGACGAGCGCGGCGACCGTCTCCCACGCGATGATCGCCACGTACGCCGCGTCCGCGAGGCCCTTGGACGTGATCGCCCGCCACATCAGGTCGTCGTCCTTGAACGTGGTGTCCATCGCGAGGACATGGCGCACGAACTGCTGGTTGGAATCGAAGTCGGTGATGTTGCCGAGCGCCACCAGGGCTATGTAGAGGCCGACGGTCGCTGTCAGCAGCGTCGCGGCGAGGGTGAGCGCGGTGTGCGGGGGGCGTGGGGGGTGGGCGGTACTGGTGGGGTGGGGGGTACCTGAGGTGGTCATGGAACAACTCTATGGACCGGTCCGTAACCCGTCTTCCCGCACCCGGTGCGGGAGTTGGGCCAGACTGGTGCACGCCCCAGAGGCAAGAAGCGACACACACCGGTCACAACACTAGGAGACGTACGGATGCCCCAGGCGTCGCGCCCGTCGATGCGGCAGCTGATCCAGCAGCGGCGACGCGCCGGATTTGTCGGCCGGGGAGCCGAACGCGCCGCGTTCCGGGCCAACTTCGACCTGCCGCCGGACGACGAACGCCACCGCTTCCGCTTCCATGTGCACGGCAACGCCGGTGTCGGAAAGACCTTCCTGGTACGGGAGTTGGAGCAGCAGGCCAAGGAACGCGGCGCGCTCACCGCGTACGTCGACGAGGGCGCCGGCAGCGTTCCGGAGGCGCTCGCGGTGATGTGCCGCCAGTTCGCCGCGCAGGGACGGCGCTTCAAGGAACTGGAGCGGCTCCTGGCCGCCCACCGTGAGCGGCGGCACGAGGCGGAGTCCGCCGTCGCGAGCCTCGAAAGCCTTGAACCGCAGGCCGAGGGACCCTCGGCGGGCAGTCTGACGGCCGCCCGGATCGGGCTCGTCGGCGCCGGACTCATCCCGCTCGTCGGACCGTTCGCCGGTGCCCTCCCCGCCGACCGGATCGCCCAGGGCGCCGACCGGGTACGGGCCGGGATCGCCGCCCGGCTGCGCAACCAGGACGACGTGCAGCTGGTCCTCGCACCCGAGCGCGTCCTCACGCCGGTGCTGCTCGCCGAGCTGGACGACATCTGCGCGGCCGTGCCCTGGATCGTCCTGTTCCTCGACACGTACGAACGCACCGGCCCCTTCCTCGACGGCTGGCTGCACGACATCATGACCACCGACCGCTACGGCGACCTCTCCTTCCCCTCCAACCTCGTCCTCGTGACCGCAGGTCAGCGGCCCTTCGACACGGGACGCTGGGGCGGCTTCGCCGACTTCGTCACCGAGGTGCCGCTCGGGCCGTTCACGGAGGCCGAGGCGCGCGGGCTGCTCGCCGACAAGGGGGTGACGGACGAGCCGGTCGTCGAGGAGGTGCTGCGGCTCACCGGTGGGCTGCCGGTGCTGGTGTCGACCCTCGCCGAGGCCCGCCCCACCGACCCGGACGACGTCGGCGACCCCAGCGCGACCGCCGTGGAACGGTTCCTGAAGTGGGAGACCGACCCGGTACGCCAGGCCGCCGCCCTCGCCTGCGCCCTGCCCCGGCGCCTGGACGCGGACGTCTTCCGCGCCGCCGTCGACTGCGAGGAGGGCCAACTCGACGCGCTCTTCGGCTGGTTGAGGTCGCTGCCGTTCGTCAGCGAGCGCGGCGACCGGATCCAGTACCACGACGTCGTACGCGCCCCGATGCTCCGCCTGCAACGCCGGCGCTCCCCGCGCGGCTGGGCCGAACGGCACACCCGCCTCGCCGAGACCTACGCGCGCTGGCGGACGGAGGCCGAAGTCCGGCTGACCGCCGATGAGTTGTGGGGCGAGGAGGAGTGGCGTGAGCTGCGGCTCGCGGAGTCCTACCACCTGCTGTGTGCGTCCCCTCGTACCGCGCTGCCCGTCGTCCTGCGGGACGGCGTCGGCGCCTGCGACCACGGGGAGGTGGTCGCCCGGCGGTGGGCGCGCGTACTGGTGGAGGCGGGCGACGACAACGAGGCGTCGGCCGTGGGTGGTTGGGGACGCGACCTGATCGCCGCGCTGTCCGAGGAGGAGGGCGGCGGGGTGCTCGGCGCGCTCGCGCTGCTGCTGGCGCGGGCCGGGCTCGACCCGCGTGTGCAGGCTGTCGCGCGCATGCTGCGCGGGCGTGAACTGCGGCTGGGCGGGGAGTACGAGAGGGCCCTCGCCGAGTACGAACTGGCCGTCGCCCTCGATCCGGAGCTGGAGCGCGCCTACTACGGCCGGGGCGTCACCCGCGCCGAACAGCGGGACTACGCCGGTGCCATCGCCGACCTCGACCGGGCCGACGAACTCGCCCCCGACACCGCCCGCGTGCTGTTCGTACGCGGCGACTACCACCGCATCCTCGGCCACCACGAGGAAGCGGTCCGTGACCTCGACCGGGCCGTCGTCCTCGGACCCGACCTGGCCGGCGCCTGGGCCTCCCGTGGTGTCGTCCGGCACGGCGCCGGGAACATCGAGCAGGCCCTCGCCGACCTCGACCGGGCTCTGGAAGTGGACCCCGAGCATCTGTGGTCGCTGGTCCGGCGGGCCCGCGTGCACCGCTCGCGCGGGGATCACGCCGCTCAATTCGCCGACCTGGACCGGGCGGTGGCGCTGGGCCCCGACGTGGCCTGGGTCGCGTGCCAGCGTGGCGACGCGCTGCGGGTCGCCGGCCGCGACACCGAGGCCCTCGCCGACTACGACCGGGCCCTCCAACTCGAACCGGCCTACGCGTCGGGGTACGCCAGCCGGGGCGTCTCGCGCAGCCGGCTCGGCCGCCACGACGAGGCGCTCGCCGACCTCGACAGGGCGCTGGAGCTGAATCCGTCGTACCTCTGGGCGCTGGTGCAGCGCGCGGTGGTGCACCGACGGGTCGACAGATACGAGGCGTCGTACGAAGACGCCCACCGGGCGGTCGAGTTGGAGCCGGACAGCGCGTGGGCGCTGTGGAACCGGGGCGAGGCGCTGCGCTGCCTGGACCGGTACGAGGAGGCGCGCGCGGACCTGGACCGGGCGCTCTCGCTGGCGCCGGACAGCACGTGGGCGATCGGCTGCCGGGGCGCCGTATTGCACGAACTGCGGTTGTACGGTGAGGCGTTGGCGGATCTGGACCGGGCGGTCGCGCTCGATCCGGACGGCGCCTGGCATCTGATGCGCCGGATCATGACCCTGCTGGCGGTGGGCCGGCCGGACGACGCCCGCACCGACCTCCACCGCTACCTCGAGATCGGCGACGACCTGGCGTGGGCGCACCACACCCTCGCGCAGATCCACCTCCTCGACGGGCGACCCGAGGACGCTGCGTCGGCGCTCGGGGCGGCCGGGCGGCACGGGCTCGTGGAACCGGCCGGCCTGGAGGAGCTGGCCCGCACCCAGCGGCGGGCGGGGCAGTGGGCGGCGGCCCGGGAGACGGCGGAGCGGATGCGGGTCCTGCACGAGGCGGGCGGCGCCTTCTGCCTCGCCCTCGCGGTCGGCGGCGAGCAGGGCGTCGAGGCCGCCCGCCCGGTCTGGCGCGAGGCGCACGGGCTGGCCTCCGGCCCGGGTCTGACCGAGGGCGCCGCCGGCTTCCTGCACGCGGTGATCGCGGCGGGCCTCGGCGACTGGGCGGACCTGGACGAACACCTCGCCAGTCTCCTCACGGGGACGCGGGAGTGGGTGGACGTGGCGTGGCTGGCCGACCTGCTGGGCGAGGTCGCGCGGGCGCGGGGCGGGCCGGCGGCGGACGGCGAGCAGCTCGCAGTACGGCTGGAACGGGTACGGGAGGCCGGGGAGGGGATCCGGCGGCGGTATGCGCGGTGACGCGGGTGTGAGGGACCTGTGGTGTTTTCCGTGCGTCGCGCGAGGGGGGACGCAAGCCTCCCCATGGGTGACCGGCCCTCCCCTTCGGTGACCAGCGCGGATCACTCGTGTCGAGTCCTGCCCGCTCATGCCACATTCCGCCTAGAAATCCGAGCCCTGAACAGACCGTTCCCGGTCGATTACAGTGCTGAGCTGTCAATCGTACGAACGCTGCTGTGAGGGAGGTCCGAGGTGGGTGTGATGACATCCGGTGGCGCGACCGGTGCCGCGTCCGGCGCCATCTGGGGCCGTTCCGAACAGCAGGACTTCCGCAGCCGGGTCCGTGGCACCCTGCTCGGCGCGGCCCTCGGCGACGCCCTGGGCGCCCCGCTCGACGGGCTCACCCTCGAATCCGTCCACGAGGCGTACGGCGCGGACGGCCTCACCGATCTGGCCTTCGCGTACGGCAGACGCGGCGCGATCACCGACCTCACCCAGCTCACCCTGTTCACCCTGGACGGCCTGATCCGCGCCCAGGTGCGCCGCGACACCGGCGCCTGGCACCCGCCGACCGACCTGCACCGCGCCTACCGCCGCTGGGCGGCCACCCAGAGCGACTGGGGCCCCGACGAGCGCCGTAAGGAGGACGGCTGGCTGGCCCGCGAGGAGTGGCTGTACGCGCGCCGCGACCCGTCCCTCGCCTGTCTGCTCGGCCTCGGCGACGAGACGATGGGCACCCTGGACGCGCCCAAGAACCCCGGCGAGGCGGGGGCGGAGGCGGCGGCCCGCTCGGGCCCGTTCGGGCTCCTGGTCGGCTGGGAGCCGCAGCTGGTGATGCAGCTGGCGGTGGAGTGCGCCGCGCAGACCCACGGCCACCCCACGGGCTACCTGGCGGCGGGTGCGTACGCCGTGATCGTGCACGGTCTCGCGCGGGGCGAGAGCCTCGACGCGGCGGTTCAGCGGGCGCTGGCCCTGCTGACGGCCCGACCCGGTCACCAGCAGGTCGCGGAGGGCCTCCAGCGTGCTCTGGGCGCCGTGCGTCAGGGCATCCCGTCCCCCGCGCGGGTCACGGACCTGGCCGGCGCGTGTACGGCGGACGGTCTGCTGTCCGTCGCGGTGTACTGCGCGCTGGTCGGCGAGGACGTCCGGCAGGGTCTGTCCCTGTCGGTCAACCACGGCGGCCCCTCGGCCGAGACGGGCGCCCTCACCGGCGGTCTGCTGGGCGCCCTGCACGGCGAGACGGCGCTGCCGCCCGCCTGGCTGGCGGAACTGGAGGGCCGGCCCACGATGCTGATCCTCGCGGACGACTTCGCCATGGAGATGACCCAGGGCCCGGCGCTGCACGGTCCGTCGGGATCCTCCCCGGGGTGGCTCACGCGATACCCACGGGCGTGAGGTTGCGCGGCCCCTCCAGCCCAGGTCGTGTTTCCCACCCACCCACCCACCCGCGCCGCGTCTGCAGCCCAGGTCCGGCCCTTTCAGCCCGTCCGGCGTTTGAGGACGAGGCCCCTTCAGGGCCGAAAGGGGGGTCTGGGGGCGCAGCCCCCAGGTTCAGGATGGGACGGGTAAGGGCGGCGGGGGCGAAAACACACCCGGCACCCCCCGCACCCTCACTCCTTGCCGGGCACCACATCCGCACGCTCCGGCACCGGCACCCGCACCGCCGTACTCCCGCCACCGCCCCCGTCCGTATTCACCGCCTCGATGATCGCCAACCGCTCCGGCGTCTCCTCGGGCCGCACGAACCCGATCAGGACGTACAGCACCAGCGAAACCGCCAGCGGAATCGACACCTGGTACTGGAGCGGCACCCCGCCCTCCACGCTCCAGTTGATCGGATAGTTCACCAGCCAGAACGCGAGCAACCCCATCGACCAGCTGCCCAGCGCCGCCGTCGGCCCCGACCGCCGGAACGGCCGCAGCAGACCCAGCATCATCGGAATCGCCATGGGCCCCATCAGACCGGCCACCCACTTGATGACGACGGTGATGATGTCCTTGAACGTGGGGGAGTTGACCTGCGTCGCCGCGGCCATCGACAGCCCGAGGAAGACCACCGTCGTCACCCGCGCCGCGACCAGCCCCGACGAGTCCGTCCAGGCTCGCGCCCGCTTCCAGACCACTGGCGCGACGTCCCGCGTGAAGACGGCGGCGATGGCGTTCGCGTCGGACGAGCACATGGCCATGGTGTGGGAGAAGAAACCGACGATGACGAGTCCCAACAGCCCGTGCGGCAGCAGCTGTTCGGTCATGAGGGCGTAGGAGTCGGATCCGTCCGGCTTCTGTGACTGGACCAGCAGCGGGGACATCCACATGGGGAAGAACAGGACCAGCGGCCAGACCAGCCACAGGATCGCGGACAGCCGCGCGGACCGCTCGGCCTCCCGGGGACCGGACGTCGCCATGTACCGCTGCGCCTGGTTGAGCATGCCGCCGTTGTACTCGAACAGCTTGATGAAGAGGAACGCGAGCAGGAACACCGTGCCGTACGGACCCACCAGCGGCTTCCCGTGCCCCTGCAGCGCGGGCTCGTCCCAGACTCCGAAGAACCCGCCGTGGTCGTCGAGTTTGCCGACGACCGCCACGAACATGGCCACACCGGCGAGGAGTTGAATGACGAATTGCCCCAACTCCGTGAGCGCGTCGGCCCACAGGCCGCCGATCGTGCAGTACACGGCCGTGATCGCGCCGGTGATGAGGATGCCCTGGTTGAGGGACATGCCGGTGAAGACGGACAACAGGGTGGCGATCGCGGCCCACTTGGCGCCCACGTCCACGATCTTCAGCAGCATCCCGGACCACGCCAGCGCCTGCTGTGTCTTCAGGTCGTACCGATTCTTCAGATACTCCAGCGGGGAGGCCACATGGAGCCGCGAACGCAACCGGTTGATGCGCGGCGCGAACAGCTTGGAGCCGATCGCGATGCCCAGCGCGATGGGGAAGGACCAGGTGACGAAGGACGTGACGCCGTACGTGTAGGCGATGCCGGCGTAACCGGTGAACATCACCGCGCTGTAGCCGGACATGTGGTGGGAGATGCCGGACAGCCACCACGGCATCTTGCCGCCCGCCGTGAAGAAGTCACTGACGTTGTCGACCCGTTTGTGGGACCACACACCGATCGCGACCATCACACCGAAGTAAGCGATGAGCACGGCCCAGTCGAGACCGTTCATGTGCTCCCTCCCAGGGGCGTCGAGCGAGTCGAGCGGGGGTGTCGAGCCCGCTCATCGTCGATTCGCCGACAGGGCAGCGACAACAGCCCGGATGGTCAAGAGGGAGTAAAGAAGTTCGCAGAACTGACTTCAGTTCATGTCCATGAACTCAGCGCAATCAGCGAGGAGTTGGCGGAATATCGGCTACCGCATGAGCTCCCCCGCGTTCACCAGCAACGACTGCCCGGTGATGGCCCGAGCCCGCTCCGACGCCAGAAACACCACCGCGTCCGCGACATCCCCGTCCGTGGCCAGCTCGGGCAACGCCATCCGCTCCGCCAGTCGCCGCCGCACCTCGGCCTCCGGTACCCCGTCCCCCAACGCCGTGAACCGCACGTACGCCTCCACCGGCGGCCCCCACATCCACCCCGGCAGTACGGTGTTGACCCGTATCCGATGGGGACCGAGTTCCCGCGCCAGCGAGTACATCGCGCTCGTCAGCGCCCCCTTGGAGGCGGCGTACGCGGCCTGCCGCACCTGCGTGGGCGCGGCCACGGCGGACTGCGTACCGATGAACACCACACTCCCGCCCCGCTCCTTCAGCGCCGGCAGACATGCTCGCGTCATCCGCAGCGTGCCCAGCAGATTCACCTCCACGACCCGCGCCCAGCTCTCGAAGTGCGCGTCCTCGATCCCCCCGAAGTAGCTGTCCCAGGCCGCGACATGGACGACCCCGTCGATCCGCCCGAACCGCTCGCAGGCCAGCGCGGCCAGCGCCCGGCACTGCTCCTCGTCGGTGATGTCGGTCGCGCGGTACGCCGTGTGCGCCCCGTCCGGATCGAGCTCGGCGGCGGTCTTCACGAGGTGCGCCTCGGTACGCGCCCCGAGCACGGCGTTCCCCCCGTCCCGCACGACAGCCGCCGCGACCTGACGCCCGAGCCCGGCACCGACTCCCGAGACCACCACGGTCTTCCCTGTGAGCAGCGACATCAAAGCCCTCCCCGACTCTGGCGGATTATCTGACGGAGCGTCAGAGTATGGGCGTCCGAAGGAGGAAGGAAGAGGAGGAGGGAGAAGGGCATGGGCGAGAAGGGCATGGGCGAGAAGGGAACGACCGGGACGGGAACGAGCCAGACGGGGACAGGTGAGCGGGAAGTGGGCCGGGGAGAGGCCGGCGAGGAGACTCGCAGTGAGGTGTACGGCGAGCTGGCGGCCGTCGGCCCGTACGGCGTCCACCCGGGCCACGCGCTGATCACCATGGTCGAGCCGCATCCGGGCCACGAGTACGCGTACAACCGCTGGTACGAGGACGACCACTACTACGCCGGCGCGATGGCCATGCCCTGGATGTTCTCCGGCCGCCGCTGGGTCGCGACCCGCGACCTCCAACTCCTGCGCCACCCAGAGAAGTCGGCGATCGGGCAGCCGGTCACGGCGGGCTGCTACCTCTCCACGTACTGGATCACGGAAGGCCGCTACGCCGACCACATGCGCTGGACCGTGGGCATCAACAAACGCCTCAACCGCGACGCCCGCGTCTACCAGGACCGTACCCACGTCTTCACGGCGTTCCAGGACCACCAGGTGACGGTCTACCGGGACGGCGCCGTCGGCCCCCGTGACTTCCACGCCCTGGATCACCCGTACGCCGGCCTGGTGTTGCAGGTCATCGACGCCGAAAGCCCGCAGCAGAGGGCCGAGTTGCTGGAGTGGCTGCGCGCCCGCCACCTGCCGAAGCGGCTGAGCGGCTCACCGGCCGCGATGGTCACCGTCTTCCGCCCGACCCCGCTGCCCGGCGACCGCATGTCCTACGTGAAGCAGGTCGAGGGCGTGGACACCCGGCTGACGCTGCTGTGGTTCCTGGAGGCGGACCCACGGGACTGCTGGGAGCCGTACTTCACGGGTCTGGGCGAGGATGTCGCCGAAGGGGGCCTGGGGCGGGTGGAGTTGGTGGCACCGTTCATTCCGACGGTGCCGGGGACGGATCGGTACGTGGACCAACTCAGGTGACCGGAGCCGGACATGGCCGAGCCCCCTCGGCCAGGACGGCGGGCCAGTCGAGAGGGCTCTTCCTGTGGTGCTTATGGAGTTGTGGGAAGTGACAGTGACGCATCAGACGAGGTCGGACGCACCCCGGCCGATCTCTGCCACGAACGAGTTCCATGAGTCGGCCGGGAAAGCCAGCGTCGGACCGGCCGGGACCTTGGAGTCACGGACCGACATCTCCGCGTGAATGGGGGACTTGACCTCGACGCACGCGCCGTTGCCAGTGGAGTACGAGGACTTCGTCCAGGTGCTCGTGGCGCCTTGCTGAATTGCCATGTTCGCTCCGCTTTGACCAGTGGTGAGTTGCTGTCGCCGACCGGAGGGCACCCTGCGGAGCCCGCGGCACGGTTTGCGCCAACGTTGTTCCTCGATGGCCTGATCGACGCTACTCGCCAACACCGTTGAGCGGACCGGCCGTTCACTCGACCGAGTGGCATATACCGGCTGGGTCTTCCACTGGCGTGATGCGGAGGTGTACCGTGCGTCCCTTGCTTCTCCAGGGTGTCAGTGTGCGTACTCTTTCGCCAATTCCGCGATGAACTGCCGGGATTGGTCCACATTGAGGGCCTGTGCCCGCAAGTGTTCGTACATGACGCTGTACTTCTGAACGTCCTGCGCCTTCTCCAGGTAGAGGTCGCTGGTGACGCCCTCGATGTAGACCACGCTGGAATCGGCCGCGTCGGGGAACTCCAGGATCGCGTACTGGCCGTTGAGACCCGGGTGCGCGCCCATCTCGAACGGGATGACCTGCACGGTGACGTGCGGCAGCTGGGACTGCTCGACCAGGGACTCCAGTTGCTCCCGCATCAGTAGCTTGTTGCCCACGACGCGGCGCAGCGCCGCCTCGTCGAGCACCGTCCACAGCCGCAGCGGGTTCTCCAGAGCGGTGATGCGTTCCTGTCGGCGCAGGCGCACCTGGACGCGGTTCTCGATGTCGCTGGACGGCGTCTCGGGCAACGCGCCCGTGATGAGCGCCTCCGCGTACGGGCGGGTCTGCAACAGCCCCGGGATCACCTGGGGGTCGTACACGCGCAACGACGCCGCGTCCGTCTCCAGTCCGATGTACACGCTGTACGGGACATCCCCGAACGCGTGCCACCAGCCCTGCTGGCGGGAGTCCTTGGCCATCTCCATCAAGGAGTCGACCATCCGCTGGTCCGCGACCTCGTACACCCCGCACAGGTCGCGGACATCGCGCTGACTGATGCTGCGGCGGCCGTTCTCCAGCCTGCTGATCTTCGACTGGGACACCAGGAGCCGCTCGGCGACCTCTTCGGCCGTCATGCCCTTCTGCTCGCGGAGCCTGCGCAACTCCTGCCCCAGCCGGCGTCGCCTGACAGTGGGATTGACGTTGGACGCCATGGGACGTGCACCTCCGGCTGCATGCCTGTACTTGCCACTTTCCGTATCTGCTGTTGAGCAGACTGCCACCAAGGTGCGTGCTACCGCTGGGAAACTGCGGATATGCGGTGTCTGGGCGGGAGATATGCGCCCGGTACACGCCAGTTCGGCGGATTCCGCTTATCCTTCGGGCCCACTCCATGCCGACTTCGCGTACGCATGTGCCGGACGCCATGTGTCGAAGGCAGCGTCAGCAGCGTCGTCAGCAGTGTCAGCAGTGTCAGCAGCGTCCGATGACGACGGCGGCGGTGCCGGGCCTCGGCCGTCGCCGCCGGGTCGCGGACATGCGGCCGCGCGGGGCGGCGAGGGCCTTTTCGGAGTCCTCGCGGACTTCCTCACGATCCTCACCGCCCCGCGCGGCCAGCGGCTCCCGAACCGGTCTTGGGGACTGCGGTGCGGCGCTGTTGATGTCCTGCGTGGTGCGGGATGGTGCGGTGTTACGCGGTACGGGTGTTACGCGGTACGGGTTTCGCGGATCGGGCGTTCGCCGCGGGACTGCGGCTCAGTGAGCCACGGCGCGCGCCATCGGTCCGCGGTGCGGCTGCATCGGAACGCCGCGTGCGGGCTCCGACACCGGCCTGGCTCCGGGGACGGCCTGACGGCCTGCCGGTGCCGGGCTGCGGCGCGGCTGGGCCGCGACGCCGTTCTGCACGTCCATGACAGCGTGGGCCACCAAGCCGCCCATGGGGTCGTGCCGGATCAGGTCCCGCAGCCGGGAGCGGGACGAACGTCCCTCGTTACCCGGATACAGGTGCTTGCCGAGACCGACCGCATGGGCCAGCGCGGCGAGCGCCGCCGTCCGCGGGTCCGGCGGAACGCCGGTGCGGATCGCGGTGTCCAGTCGGGCTCTGATCTCCCGGCTGATCTCCGTGTCCGTCGCTTGATAGCGAGTCGTCGGCAGCACCCCGCACATCTGTCCCGCCACGGCATGAACCATGCCGCACCGCTCGAGATGCGAGAGGTAGGTCTGACGCAGCCCCAGGCGGGGCCCGCCAATCCAGTTGACCGCGCGTACGGGTGCTCCGCGTCGGCGAAGCAGTTCCAACGCACTGTCCAGTGTTGGATCTCCAGTCGGCCGTGGTACGACCACGGCGATACGATCCCCGTCCGGGGCTATCCGTCCGGCCATCGCCAGCTCCACTAGCTGTGCTCCGGCCAGACCGAGGTCGAGCGACTGCGGCTGTGCGGTGGTACCCGTGGCCGGGTCCAACGCCAGCAGAAGAAGCTCTTCCGGAATTGATCTGCGGCTCCTGCCCATCCATGCCTCCCCGCGTGGATGAATGACAGGGTGACCCCTCTCACAATCATCTGTCGAGAGGGCGTGACCAGTTCGTAGTGGAACCAGTAGGTATGTCGTTCTCGTCTACCCCGGGAGCCGGGACTTCGCACAGGACACTGGTAGGAATTCGAACAGTGGTCGTTCGGGCGGCGTCTGACGGTTCACGGTTGATGGTTCACGGTTCACGTTCGGTACGCGCACGAGAGTGTGCGGCGCATGAAGGAGGCATCGGTGGCGGGCGAGTCCCCCGACAGGTCGAAGCAGCGCGAGTCGTCGGAAGAACCGACGTCGGGGAGCGCGGGCCCGGTTCCAGGAGCCAGGGGTGAATCCGGGACCGGGGCGCGCGACCCACGTCTCGCGGTCGCCCGGGACCGGGAGCCCACGGCACGCGGCGGCGTGGACACGGCGACGCGGGTGTTCTCCCGCCCGTCCCTCCAGGCGGAACCGGAAGCGGAATCCTCGGACGCGGACGCGGACGCGGACACGGACGGCGGCGCCGAGGCCGACGGGGGTACGGCGGACAAGGCCACGGAGCCCGAGGACGCGGCGAAGGCCGACGGCACCGACGGCACGGGCAGCACCCGGTTGCGTGCGGCCGTGGCCGCGTGGGTCTCCGGCGCCGAAGAGGGCGAGACTCCGGGCGAGGCGAAGGAAGCCGAAGACGCCGAGGGCGCCGCCGACAAGCCCGCCCCCGACGCGGACGCCTCTGAGGGCGACGAGGAGCCCGCGGCAGGGGCTGACGGCGTCGCCGGGCCGGACGGCCCCTCCGAGGCCGCTGACGGGGCCCCTGAGGCCACCGAGGGGGCTTCCGAGGCTTCCGGTGAGGACTCCTCTGAGCCGGGGGCTGCGCAGGAGAGCGCGGGGAGCGTGTCCGGGCCCGCATCCGCCTCCACAGCTGAGGCTTCCTCCGCATCCGCGCCCCAACTCGCGTCTACGTCCGAGCCCGAGCCCGAGCCCGTCGCGGACGCCAAGTCCGATGCCGCAGCCGTTCCGGAGCCCGAGCCCGTCGCGGACGCCAAGTCCGATGCCGATGGCGACGCCCCCACCGACTCGGACTCGGCCCCCGACGACGCGCCCGCCAAGGCCACCGCCAAGGCCACCGACGACCCGGCTCCGAAGAAGCCTCCCGTCGATGAGCCCCCCGTAGACCAACCCACCGCCATCTTCAAAGCCCCACG
>NZ_LGDW01000040.1 GCF_001280005.1 Streptomyces sp. NRRL WC-3618
TCTCGCATGAGGGGGGAATGGGGGGTGGGGGGGGAGGCCGGGAAGGCCTAACAACTGGCCGTGAAAGGTTCGCGTCACAGCGTGGCCGGAGGCAAACGGTTTTCCGGCAAGAGGAGTTGATTCGGCCTGATTGGCGGTTGATCGCCTCATTGCCGTGCGGGGCCGACTGCCCGTAGAACACCAGCCATGAGAAGCCGGATCATCATGTCCATGCTTACCGGAGTGACCCTTCTGGCGAGCACCCTCCTAGGGGCGAGCCCCGCCCAGTCGGCAGCCGCCCGGCCGGTCGATGTCCCGGCCGAGTTCGGCACCGACTGGCACGACCCGGTCACCGCCGCCCCGCCCGTCACCAGACCGGTCGGCTCCCCGTCCTGCGAAGTCACCGTCGCCGAGGCCCAGTTCAAGGACTTCACGCCCTACGAGGGCACGTACACGCCCCCGAACAGATGCGGCGTGAGCTGGAGCAAGGTCGTTCTGCGGATGGACGGCAAGGTCAAGGGCCGGCAGTACGACCGCCTCGGCTACCTCCACATCGGAGGCGTCGAGGTCCTCCGTACCTCCACCCCGCAGCCTTCGCCGGACGGTATCGCCTGGTCCGTGGAGAAGGACGTCACGCGCTACAGCGACACATTGAGCAGGCCCCAGCCCGTCGAGATGCTCATCGGAAACGTTGTCAACGACACCTACACTGGCATTTTCGACGTCAAGGTCACCTTGATGTTCTACGCCGGGAAACCTGTCGCGAGGGACACTCCCGACCGCGTTCTCACCCTCCACGACGGCACCCTCACCACCCCGCGCAACAGCGAACGGATCGTCGCCGAGGTGTACGCGACCGGTTCGGGCGGCGGCTGCGAGGAGTACTGGTACCTCACCGTCCCCGACGCCGCCCCCTACTCCTGCAAGGCCACGGACGGCCCGTACCGCGAGGTGCAGATCAAGGTCGACGGTCAACTGGCCGGAATCGCCGCCCCGTTCCCGACCGTCTGGACCGGCGGCTGGTCCAACCCCTTCCTCTGGTACGTGGTTCCGGGACCGCGCGCCTTCGACATCAAGCCGATCGAATACGATCTGACCCCCTTCGCCGGGCTTCTCAACGACGGCAGCCCGCATGATGTGGAGGTCTCCGTCGTCGGCGTCCCGGAGGGGCAGGCCGGCTGGAGCACCCCCGTCAATGTCCTCGTCTGGCAGGACGCCGAGCGCGCCCAGGTCACCGGCGGGCTCACCACCCACCGCGCGAGCGAACCGGTCAACTCCTCGACGTACACACCCGGTTCCGTCGACGAACAGCACCGCCTCGATACCCGCGGCGCTCACCGGCTGACCGTCGCCGGGTACGTCGACACCTCGCACGGCCGAGTCACCACCACCGTGAGCCGAGCCCTCGCCAACACCTCCGTGCACCGCTGGACCGACGGCGAGAACACCGACGGGCTCACCGCCGCCTGGACGGACTTCGAGAACGTCACGGTCGACGGGCGCGGGCCGGGCAGGACATCCCGCACGGCGCGGACGTACACGATGGACGGCACGACCACGCTCGGTGCGGGCGACCGGCTGCGGACTGTGCTGACACTCGGCGACCGGGCAGCCGTCACACAGACGTCAGCCGGGCGGCGTACGGCGTGGTCGTGGCTCGACGACACGTACGCCGGCGACGCGACGTACACGGCCAACGTGCCGCGCGACCAGCGCCACGCCGTCGGGACGACGAGCGAGCGCTACCGCCTCCACGGCTCGGCCGGATGCCACGACCGTTCGCTGGTGACCGTCCAGGGGGTGCTCACCCGGGACCGAAAGCGCTGCTGACAGCACGGGGACTGTTTCACCGGTCGGCGCCGTACGACTTGTTGGTCC
Organism: Streptomyces sp. NRRL WC-3618; assembly: GCF_001280005.1. Lineage (GTDB taxonomy): Bacteria > Actinomycetota > Actinomycetes > Streptomycetales > Streptomycetaceae > Streptomyces. The sequence continues at coordinate 1,858 of NZ_LGDW01000040.1, forward strand.
TGGAGGCCGGCAGCGGCAGCGCTCGAACACGGCCCGCGCCGGACGATCGGTCAGGAGTCGAGGAGCTTGCGCTTCTGCTCCGCGAACTCCGCTTCCGTGAGGACGCCCTGGGCCTTGAGCTCGCCCAGCTGCTTCAGCTGTTCGATCTTGCTGGTCATGTCGGAGGCCGGCGGAGCTGCGGGCTGCTCGGCCGGGGCCGCCGCTTGTGGCGCGGGCGCCTGGGGTCCCTGCTGGGCCGCCCATCGCCCCTGCTGTCGGCGGGATACACGGTTCGACACGGTGGTTGCCGTTCCGGCGACGACGGCCGTGCGGGCCACTCCTCGGAGGAGTCCTGGCATGGCGGTCTCCCTTCTCGCTGCCTTTGACTTTCAGGGAGCGGTTTCGGTCGCGTCGAGCGCGGCCAGGACGGCCGGCGCGGGGATTCTTCCGGAGGCGACCAGCTCGGCACCGCCGCGATGCAGGGCGGCGGCGAACGGGGCGGCCCACAGGTTCTCGTAGATCAGGACGCCGGCGGAGTTGCCGGGCTCCAGGGCGGCGGCTGCCTCATTGAGGTCGTCCTGGCCCAGCAGCCCCGAGGAGGCGCCCTCGAAGACCGCCAGGTCGAGTTTGCCGTCGCCGGTGAGATCGGCGATCTCCATGGCGGTCACGGATCCGTCGGCCTCCTTCCGGATGAACGTCAGATCGAGGATCCGGATGAGGCCGCGGTCCACCAGATCGACCAGGATGGGAAAGCCCTCGCCGGTCATTCGACTGCCTGGGAACTCGACCACCAGATAGTCGATCGGTCCCATCTCGCGTGTCTCGCCGGATGTGTTGAGTTCACCGAAATCGTCGCTCACGGTGTCACCTCTGGGATTGCTGGCTTTTCCCCCATCCCATTGCAGCATCGGACCGGTTCGGTCGCACGTCCTGTGTGCTTCACCCGGTTCACCCGTCGGGCTCACCCCGGTCGCGCCTACGACGTCGCACGGATCTTCTGGTGCCCATGAGCAATGGAAGCGGCGAGCCGCTCTCGGCCGGGGAGCGCAGTGAACTGGATGAGCTGCGGCACAGGGTGGGCGCCCTGGAGAGCACCGGTCGCCCGCAGGCGGCGCGGCATCACAGGGTCCGGTCCACGGGCTCGGTCCTGCTGATTATCCTCGCGGCCCTGTTCTCGTTGCTGTCCGTCGTAGCGGTCTGGGCGAACAGCATCGTGCGGGACACGGACCGCTATGTCGCCACGGTGGGGCCGCTCGCCTCCGATCCCGATGTGCAGAAGGCGGTCACCAACCGGGTCACCGACGTGGTGCTGGCGCAGATCGACGTGAACGCGTTGGTCAAACAGTTGCAGGACGCCGCGTCGGAAAAGGGCGTCCCGCCGAAGGCATCCCAGTTGCTCGGGAACCTGAAGGGGCCGATCACGAGCGGGTTGAAGCAAGTGGTCAGCGGCGTCGTGGAGCGGGTGGTCAGCAGCAGCGCCTTCGAAACCGTCTGGGTCGACGCGAACCGCACGGTCCACAGCGCTGTCGACAATGCCCTGACGGGCAGCAACGACGGCGCGGTCGCGCTGAAGGACGGCAAGGTGGCCATCAACGTGGGACCGCTGGTGGCCAAGGTCAAGGACCGGTTGGTCGGTGCCGGCCTTGGAGTGGCCGAGAAGATCCCGGAGGTCCACACGGACTTCGTGGTGTTCCAGTCGAAGGACATCGGCAAGATCAAGACCTACTTGAGAGTGCTGCAGATCATGGGCTCCTGGCTGCCCGTGATCGCCCTGCTGCTCGCCGCCGCGGGGGTGTACACCGCGTTCAACCGCCGGCACGCGCTGATCGGGGTCGGGCTGGCGGTGTTCGTGGCCATGCTGCTCCTCGGAATCACGCTCACCGTCTTCCGTGACATCTACCTCGACCATCTGCCCCCGGGCGGGTCTCCGGCCGCCGCCGGGGCGGTGTACGACGCGTTGATCAAGTTCCTGCGCGCCGGTGTGAGGGCGCTCGGTGCCGTCGCCCTCATCACCGCCATCGGTGCCTTTCTCAGTGGTCCGTCCCGCATCGCGGTCTTCGTCCGCAAGGGCTGCCGCAGGAGTATCGGCGCCCTGCGCGACGTGGCGATGTCGGGAGGACTTCGCCTGGGGCCGGTCGGACGATTCGTGCACCGCTTCAAGCGGTGGATCGGGGTCGCGATCGTGGTGGTCGCCGCGATCGTCCTGTTCACCTGGAACTACCCGACCACGATGGTCGTGGTGTGGACCACGTTGATCGTGCTCTTGGGCTTCGCGATCCGTGAATTCCTGGACACCGACTCCACCCCGACCGCCGACTCCCGCGCGGCCGCCCATCCCTGACGTACCGCCAAGGCGGCAACGAAGCCGTCCGGTCCTCGACTGCGGTCAGTGGAGGATCTTCTCCTTGGCCCGCCGGAACTCGTCGTCGGAGATGTCGCCCTTGGCGCGGATCTCGGAGAGCTTCGCGAGTTGCTCCGCCTCGCTCTGGGGCTGCGCGCCGCTACCGGCGGCCTCGCGGATCTGCTCGTCGAAGGCCTGCTGACGGGCCTGGGCATGCCGTCTCTCGCGCTCGCCCATGCCCTTGCCCCGGGCCAGGACGTAGACGAACACGCCGAGGAAGGGGAGCACGACCACGAAGATGAGCCACCCTGTCTTGCCCACTCCGCTGAGCGTGTCGTCCCGGAAGATGTCACCGATGATGCGGAAGAGCATGATGAACCACAGGATCCACAGGAAGATCCACATGGTTGTCCAGAAGACCCCGAGGACCGGGTAGTCGTAGGCCAGATTCATGTGACCGCTCCGGCTTCGCCGCCTTCGTCGTGCAGCGGCAGACCGAAGGCTTCCCCGATGCTTCGGGCGGCGGACACCACGCGGGCGCTGCCGACGACGGGGGCGACCGCGACGAGGACGCCCTGGACCTTCTCCAGGGGTACGCCGAGTTCGTTGGCGGCGCCGACGTTGAGCAGATACGAGGCGGGGGAGGCGTCCATGGCCACCAGCGCCGCGATGCGCGTCAGCAGATAGGTTTCCGGGTCCAGCCCCGATCGCTCGAACGTGTCGAGCGTCATCTGGACGAGTGTTTCGAACACGGGGGCGTCCGCCTCGGCGAGGGCGCTGACGCCACCTGTCCCGCTCGGTACATCGGCCATGGTCCGGCTCCTTCTTCAGGGGGTGTGGTGATGCTTCAGAGGGTGTGGTGATGCTGTTCCTGCACGACTCCAGTCGAGCCCTGTCCGCCTGAGGGGGCATCGCCCGCAGCGGGTGATTCCGGTTCGTGCCCGGCGGTGTCGGCGAGGTGCCGTCGAGCACGAACCGTTCGAGGGCGGCCGGCACCGTCAGTCGATCATGAACCAGCCGCGCACCTGCGCCTCGTGGTCGACGTAGCGTTCGCCGGACACGTCGACGACGACCTTGTCGATCGTGCCACCGGCGAACGGGAAGGGGCCTTCGTAGCCGGGAGTGACCGGTGAGGCGTCGTCGCGGCCCACGCAGATCCCGTCCCCCACGACACAGAAGTAGCCGGGCTGGGTGACGATGTCGTAGCTGCCGATCTCCTGGTCGTCCATGTAGAGCGTGAGTCTGCCCGCGGCGCCGGGCATCGCGGGGTCGGCGTTGCGGCTGGTCGCTGCGAATTCGATCGGGTTCTGCGGGTAGCCCTTGAGCACCTCGGGCGGCTCGACGCCGAGGAGGTCGTAGAGCGTGGGAACGACGTCCACCGCGTGAACGTACTGCTGGCGCACCTCCCCCCGGGCGTCGATCCCTGCGGGCCAGGCGACCAGGCACATGCCGGCCACGCCGCCCTCGTAGCCGGCCCAGCGCTTCCAGTACAGGAACGGTGTGTCGAACGCCCAGGCCCATCCGGTGTTGTAGTGGTTGTACGACGTCGGGCCGCCGAGTTCGTCGATGTGTTCCAGCGACAGCTCGGCCGGGGTGGGCAGGCCGTTGAAGAACCGCCACTCATTGAACGTGCCGCTGGGTCCGCCTTCGCCGCTCGCCCCGTTGTCGGAGACGGCCACGATGATCGTGTTGTCGAGCTCGCCCGCGGATTCGAGGAAATCGAGCACCCGGCCGAGCTGGTCGTCGCTGTAGGAGACGTAACCGGCGAAGACCTCGGCCATCCGGATGAACAACCGCCGCTCGTCGGAGCTGAGTTGTCCCACGGTCGGACGGTGTCGAGCAGCGGCCACGGCTGGCCGTCCGGCCCGGTCGCCGCGGGCTCGCCGTGCGGGTTGATCGGAGAGAGTTCGGTGTTCTCGGGCAGCAGCCCGAGTTCTTTCTGGCGCCGCAGAATCCCCGGCCGGATCGACTCGTATCCCTCGTCGAAGACGCCTTTGTACCGGTCGGACCACTCCTTGAACACGTGGTGCGGCGCGTGGGCCGCGTCGAGGGAGAGGTACATGAAGAACGGCTTGTCGGGATCGACGACCTTGGCGTCCCGGACGAATGCAATAGCTTTGTCGGACAGGTCCTTGGCGATGTGGTAGCCCTCTTCGGGCGTGGCCGGCGGGTCGACCGGGTGGTTGTCGTGGATCAGGTCCGGGTACCAGCAGCTCGCCTCGCCGCCGAGGAAGCCGTAGAACCGCTCGAAGCCGCGCCCGAGGGGCCAGCGCCCCTTGTACGCGGCCAGGTTGATCTCCTCGCCGGGGGTGAGGTGCCACTTGCCGACGCACTACGTGTTGTAGCCACGCTCGCCCAGGACCTCCGAAATGAATCCGTTCTCGAACGGAATAGGGGTGGATATGCCGGGAAGCCGGCGCTGAACTCGGCGATCGTGGCCATACCGTTCGACGTCGCGTTCCTGCCGGTCATCAGGGAGGCCCTGCTGGGGGAGCGCAGCGCGGTGGTGTGGAAGTTCGAGTAACGCACGCCCATGTCGGCGATCCGCGACATCGTCGGCGTTCGCACCGGCCCGCCGAAGCAGCCCATCGTTCCGTAGCCGTCGTCGTCCCACGCGATCACCAGCACGTTCGGGGCCTTTTCGGGCGCTTTGGGGCGAGGTAAGGCGCCCAGTCCGGTTGTGATTCTCGGATGTCGAGGGCGATTTTTCCTTTGAATGGCTTGGCCATGACGATTCTCCTCGCTTCCCGGGTCCTTACCGTTACCGGCTCCGCCGGCGCCCTGGCCTGCGGGACGTGTCTCGACTCGTGGAGGTGACGCGGACCTGGCGTGCCGGGAGTTCCATGTCATCGAGCAGTGATCCGTCTCCGTACCGAGGGGTCGGGAACGGGCGTGGCCTCGTGCAGTTCCCGGCCTTGGGCCCTGGTCTTCTCGTGCCACCGGCCGTACCGGTCGGCGAGGATGACGGCCGAGATGCCGTGCAGGAGGACGCTCAGGCCGACGGTGACCGCGACGACCCTGCTCAGCAGCTCCACCCCGGGGACGTGCTCCTCCAGGACCAGCAGCCCCAGCACGACGGAGGCCAGACCGCGGGGCCCGAACCACCCGATGTACGCCACCGTGGGCAGCCGGAGTCCGCTGGCGGCGAGCGCGAGGGCCACCGGCAGCATCCGGACGACCGTGAGGCTGAGCACCGCGTAGCCGACGATGCGCCAGCTCAGGTCCTCGAGTGTCGGACCGAGCAGCACCGCCCCGAAAAGCAGCAGGCCGGCCGAGGCCAGGAGTCCTCCGAGGCGCTCGGCGAAATCGGCGGTGCGGTCGGGGTCGTCGTGGCTGTTCTGACCGTCCTGACCGCCCTGACCGTCCTGCCGCTCGGCGTCCGGCCCGGTGGCCCGGAACCGGCGCAGGGCGAAGCCGAAGGCGAACCCGGCGACCCAGGCCGCGATGAAGCCGCTGCCGTCCACCGCGACGGCCAGTGTGTACGCCGCGGCGGCGACGGCCGGGACGTAGAGCTGCGCCCACTCCCGCGATATCCATCCCCGTGCCTGCGCCCATCGCAGCAGCCTGCCGCCGAGCGCGCCGATCAGGAGACCCAGGACGGTGCTCAGCACCAGTGCGCGCCAGAAGACGCCTCCCACGCCCTCCCGCGCGGCGGACGTGCCGGGAATGGCTGCCAGGAAGAGCGCGAAGAACGGCAGCACCATGCCGTCGTTCAGGCCGCTCTCCACATTGAGCCCGTGCCGCACCAGCGCAGGCACCCGGGGACTGGACATGGCTGTCTTGCCGAGGGCCGCGTCCGTGGGAGCGAGGACGGCACCCACCAGCGCGAGCTCCCAGAGCGTCAGCCCGGGCAGCAGGGGCCATGCCAGCAGCCAGCCCGCCCCGATGCTCAGCGGCAGTCCGATGCCGAGCAGCCGACCGGGCAGAAAGCCGCCGGATCGCAGATCCCGCGCGCGGACGGCCATGGCGTCGGTGAACAACACCAAGGCCAGGGCCGCTTCGAGCAGCGTAAGGAGCGGCCCGGCGTTGTGCTTCAGGTCGATGACGTCGAGCACGGCCGGCCCGAGGAGAATCCCACAGCCCACGAACACCATCGCCGACGACACCGGAGTCGATGCCAGCCGCCGCGAGCCCAGCGCGTAGGCGGCGATGACGCCCGCCACCGCCACACCGCTCCAGGCGTCACCGCTCATCTCCGAGCCCTCCAGTCCTCGTGCGGTCGCACCCGCCGAAGTCACCGGGGAGGGTGGGGAGCGTCGGGACCCCGGTCGGCGGGGGCGGCCCGGGCACTTTCGCGGGCCCTCCTCGGGCGGCCTGTCCCCACCCCACGTCATCAGTGATCCGCCTCGCCGACTTCACCCGCCACGGGTGATCACCCGCGCCCCGGACAGCGGCACGCTCGGGGGTGCAGCGCTGGGCGTTGCATCTCATCCAGGAAGCGAGGAGTCAGTCATGGCCACGACCACACCTCACCACCGCGGGGGTACAGCCCACGCGGGTGCCGGGGGACTGGTGACGTTCGCCGGTGTCCTGCTGTTCATCGCCGGGATCCTCGACCTGTTCCGCGGGATCATGGCGATCGCCGACGACGACGTCTACGTGAGCACCCCCAACTACGTCTTCAAGTTCGACCTGACCAGCTGGGGCTGGATCCAGCTCGTCCTCGGAGTGATCGCCATGTCGGTGAGCGCGGGCCTCTTCTCGCGCGCCACGTGGGCCCGGGTCGTCGGGGTCGGCATCGCGGGGCTGCTGATCATCGCCAACTTCCTGTCGATCCCGTACTACCCCGTCTGGTCGCTCACCCTGATCGCCCTGTACGCCTTCGTCATCTGGGCCCTGTGCGTCGTGGGACGGGACGACTGACGCGGCACGCCGAAACAGCCCGCCCGCAGTGGGAGGAGGTGAGGGCATGCTCGTCGCCCTGCTCGCCGTGCTCGGCGTCAACCTTCTGGCCCTCATCGCCCTCCTGGCTGCCATGCTCGGCCGCCGGCACTGGCTGGCCGGCCGGCCGGGTGCGTTCCGGGGTGCCGTACGGGTCGTGGACGGCGAGGCCAAGGGGCTGCGGAGACGGTGGAGGGCCGGCTACGGCCGGTGGGTCCGGGATGTCTTCGTCTGGACGCAGGCTCCGCTGCTGCTGCGGACCGTGCTGCTGCCTGTGGACGCCGTCAGCGCCGCACGCCCTCTCGCACCCAAGGAGGTGCGGCGCCCGCGCGGCCTCGCTGCGACGGCCACCTTCACCGCGGGTCACGTGCTGTTCGACGTCGCGGTGCGTGAGCAGGACGAGCCGTCGACCTTTCGGCCCTCTGTCGTGGACGGGGCAGGTGCGCACCTGCCCCACAGTCGCCGCTCATGACATCGCGTTTTTCCGCCGCTGCGCCGAGCCGGGTCGCGGGCGGACAACGAGCCCCGAGCCGGCCGTGAGACAGGCAGACGGGGAACGGGCGGCCGACCGGGTAAAGGGCCCGCGCGTCACCCGCGCCTGGTGACGCGCCCAGCCCCGCGGGCGTCCCATCCTGGAGCCATGAGCAGAGTGGAGCTGCCCGACCGTCCGTCGCCGCCCGTTCCACCTGCTGGCCAAGCCGGCCGGAGCGATCTGCAACCTGGACTGCACCTACTGCTTCTTCCTGTCCAAGGAACTGCTCTACGAAGGCAGCCGATTCCGCATGGCGGACGACCTGCTTGACGCCTACATCCGCCAGCTGATCGAGTCGCACGGCCCGGCACCCGAGATCACGGTGGCCTGGCAGGGCGGTGAACCCATGCTGATGGGCCTCGATTTCTTCCGAAGGTCGGTGGAGTCGAGCGGCGACACGCCCCTCCCGGTCGGCGGATCATCAACACCATCCAGACCAACGGCACGCTCATCGACGACGAATGGGCCCGATTCTTCCGGGACCACGACTTCCTGGTCGGACTTTCCGTGGACGGTCCACGCGAGCTGCACGACACCTACCGGGTCGACAAGGGCGGCAAGCCCACCTTCGACCGGGTCATGCGCGGTCTGCGGCACTTGCGTGAACACGGCGTGCGGTGGAACGCGCTCACCACGCTGCACGACGCCAACGCCGCGCGCGGCCGTGAGATCTACGCCTTCCTCCGCGACGAAATGCGGCGCCGCCCACATGCAGTTCATCCCGATCGTGGAACGCGTCACCCCGCGCACCCTGCCCCTCGCCAACGACGGCTGGGGCGCCCGTGCCAAGGACCGGCCGCTTTACCGGCAGGAAGGCGACCGCGTCACCGACCGCTCGGTGACCGGCGAGCAGTACGGCCGATTCCTCATCGACGTCTTCGAGGACTGGGTACGCCGTGACGTCGCCGGGTTTACGTGCAGACGTTCGACGTGGCACTGGCCAACTGGTACGGGGAGCAGCCCTCCCTGTGCGTGCACTCCCGGACCTGTGGCTCCGCCCTTGCCCTGGAACACAACGGGGACCTGTACTCCTGCGACCACTTCGTCGAGCCCGAACACCTGTTGGGCAACATCGGTGACCGACACATGCTCGAGCTGGTCGACTCACCGCGGCAACGGAAATTCGGCCAGGACAAGCACGACACCCTGCCCCGGTACTGCCTCGACTGCGATGTCCGCTTCGCCTGCCACGGCGGTTGTCCCAAGGACCGGTTCGACACGACTTCGGACGGCGAAGCGGGCCTCAACCACCTGTGCGCCGGCTTCAAGACGTTCTTCCATCACACCGACCGTCCGATGCGCACGATGACCGAGCTGCTGCGCCGGGGACAGGCACCCGCACTGATCATGCGCCGGTACGCGGACGCCGACGCGGACCGGCCGCACAACGCGCCCTGCCCGTGCGCAGGCGGGCGCAAGTGGGCCCGCTGCCACGGCAGGCCGGTCGCTACGGGACAGCCGTAGCGCGAAGCGATGATTTACATGGCCGTGATACGCAAGTTGCAAACGACGCGAACAGCTTCTCAATAGTGGGTGCTGTGCGGAAGCGCTTTTCCGCATCCCAGAAACCCCCTGGAGGAGTGCTCGTGCCGCAGCCCGTACCGTCCCCACCGCGACGCGTCGCACGCGTCCTGCGTACCTCACTGTTTGCGCAGGTTGCTGTCGCGCTTGTGCTCGGGATCGTCGTCGGCAAGCTGTGGCCCGACGTGGCCACGGATCTCAAGCCTCTCGGTGACGGTTTCACCCGGCTCATCAAGACGATCATCTCGCCGCTCGTGTTCTGCGTGGTCGTCGTCGGCATAGCCAAGGCCGGAGATCTCAAGGCGTTCGGCCGGATCGGGTTCAAGGCCCTGATCTGGTTCGAGGTGGCGAGCACGCTCGCCCTGTTCATCGGGCTTCTCGCCGCCAACATCGTCCAGCCCGGCTCGGGCATGAACGTCGACCCGTCCACGCTCGACGCCTCGGCGATCGAAGCGAAGACGGCCGGCGGCGCGCTGCCCACGACGACCGAGTTCATCGTCAACGCGATTCCCACCAGTTTCATCGGCGCCTTTGCCGAGAACCAACTCCTCCAGGTGCTGATCCTGGCCTGTCTGGTGGGCGCCGCGCTGCTCCACCTCGGCCACACCAAGGTGCCGAAGGTGCTGCCCGCCGTCGAGCAGGCCCAGGAGATCATCTTCGCGGTCGTCGGCTTCATCATGCGCCTCGCCCCGATCGCCGTGTTCGGCGCGATGGCGGTGCTGATCGGTCAGTACGGACTCGGCGTGATCGAGACGTACGCCAAGCTGATCATCCTGTGCTACGCGGCCGCCGCGCTCTTCGTCGCGCTGCTCGCCGTGGCTCTCAAGATGGTCACCGGCCTCAGCCTCTGGAAGTTCCTCCGCTACATCCGGGAGGAGATGCTCCTCGCCCTCGGCACCGCCTCCACCGAGTCCGTGATGCCGCGCGTGATGCTGAAGCTGCGCAAGGCCGGTGCCCGCGATGACGCCGTGGGTCTGGTGCTGCCCACCGGGTACTCCTTCAACCTCGACGGCGCGTCGCTCTATCTCTCCATCGGGACCCTGTTCATCGCCCAGGCCGTGGGCGTGGACCTCAGTCTCAGCCAGCAGATCACCGTGATCCTGGTCCTCATGCTCACCAGCAAGGGCATGGCGGGCATCCCCGGCTCGGCCTTCCTCGCCCTGTCCGCGACCGCCTCCTCGCTCGGGGCCATCCCGGCCGGCGCCGTCGCCCTGCTGCTGGGCGTCGACCGCATCATGGACTCGATGCGCGTCGTCACGAACCTGCTCGGCAACTGCGTCGCCGTCTTCGCCGTCTCCCGCTGGGAGGGCGCGCTGGACCTGGAGCGCGCGAAGAAGGTGCTGGACAGGGAGATCGTGATCTCCGAGGAGGACGAAGAGGCAGGGGTGGCCGAGGTGACCGAAGAAGCTGATGTGACTGCGGTGATCGCGGTGAAGGAACCCGCGAGCTGACCTGCGTCGCTCGAACGGGCCGTGGGCCTCCTCCGGTATTCGCCGGGGGAGGCCCACGGCCCGTTTCATGTCAGCAGCGCCGGTCCGGCGGCGCGCCGGCGCCCTCCGTCAGCGTGTCCAGCAGCCCGCCCAGTACCGTGCGCTGCTCGTCCGTCAGCGGCGCGAGAATCTCCTCCGCCGCGGCCCTGCGCGCTCCGCGCAGCTCGCTCAGTGCCTTGCGGCCGACGTCCGTGAGTTCGATCCGGATGACCCGGCGGTTGTCGGGATCGGGCGCCCGGCGGACCTTGCCGCTCGCCTCCAGCGCGTCCACCAGCGTCGTCACCGCCCGGGGGACCACCTCCAGGTTCTCCGCCAGATCGGCCATCCGCGGTGAGGAGCCGTGGTGCTCGATGTGGTGCGCGAGGGTGCGCAGCAGTCGAGACTGGGCCGGAGTGATGCCGACTCCGCGCTCTTCCAGTTGGTGCTTGTGGATGCGGTGCAGACGGCGGGTCAGGCTCAGCAACTGGTCGGCGAGCGGACCGTCGGCGTCGGGGGAACTCATAGGGGAACAATATCAGGATGCAGTTCATTGTGAGTATAGGTAACAATGAGCTATGCTCCGCCAGTCGTCATCCTCACCGGTTCTTCCGAAGGAGCCCATGAAACCCGAACAACATGCCTGGACCCCCTCCGCCGACTCGGCGGACCAGCCGCACCAGGCCCGCCGCATTCTGCGACTCTTCCGTCCCTATCGCGGCCGCCTCGCCGTGGTCGGCCTGCTGGTGGCCGCGGCATCCCTCGTCTCGGTCGCCACCCCCTTCCTGTTGAAGGAGACCCTCGACGTCGCGATCCCCGAGGGCCGCACCGGACTGCTCAGCCTGCTCGCGCTCGGCATGATCGTCAGTGCCGTCCTCGCCGGCGTCCTCGGCGTGCTGCAGACCCTGATCTCCACGACCGTCGGCCAGCGCGTCATGCACGACCTGCGCACCGCCGTATACGGCCGTCTGCAGAACATGTCGCTCGCCTTCTTCACCCGCACCCGCACGGGCGAGGTCCAGTCCCGCATCGCCAACGACATCGGCGGTATGCAGGCCACCGTCACCTCCACCGCGACCTCCCTGGTCTCCAACTTCACCAGCGTCGTCGCCACGATCGTCGCGATGATCGTCCTCGACTGGCGGCTGACCGTCGTTTCGCTGCTCCTGCTTCCGGTGTTCGTGTGGATCAGCCGCCGCGTCGGCAACGAACGCAAGCGGATCACCACCCAGCGCCAGAAGCAGATGGCCGCGATGGCCGCGACGGTCACCGAGTCGCTGTCGGTCAGCGGCATCCTGCTCGGTCGCACGATGGGCCGCTCCGACTCGCTCACCCGCTCCTTCGCCGAGGAGTCGGAGTCCCTGGTCGGCCTCGAAGTGCGCTCCAGCATGGCCGGCCGCTGGCGGATGGCCGTCATCGGCATCGTCATGTCCGCCATGCCCGCCGTCATCTACTGGGCCGCGGGCCTCGCCCTCCAGCTCGGCGGCCCGTCCGTCTCGATCGGCACGCTCGTCGCCTTCGTCTCGCTCCAGCAGGGCCTGTTCCGGCCCGCCGTCAGCCTGCTGAGCACCGGCGTCCAGATCCAGGCCTCGCTCGCGCTCTTCCAGCGCATCTTCGAGTACCTCGACCTGCCCATCGACATCACCGAGCCCGAGAACCCGGTCCACCTCGACACCGTCAAGGGTGAGGTCCGGCTGGAGGACGTCGAGTTCCGCTACGACGACAAGAGTCGCCCGATCCTCGACGGCGTCGACATCACCGTCCCGGCGGGCGGCAGCCTGGCGATCGTCGGCCCGACCGGCGCCGGCAAGTCCACGCTGGGCCACCTCGTGCCCCGGCTGTACGACGTGACGGGCGGCCGGGTCACCATCGACGGCGTCGACGTCCGCGACCTCGACTTCGACACGCTCGCCCGCGCGGTCGGCGTCGTCTCCCAGGAGACGTACCTCTTCCACGCCACGGTCGCCGACAACCTGCGCTTCGCCAAACCGGACGCCACCGACGAGGAACTGCACGCGGCGGCACGGGCGGCCCAGATCCACGACCACATCTCGTCCCTGCCCGACGGGTACGACACCGTCGTCGGCGAGCGCGGCCACCGCTTCTCCGGCGGCGAGAAGCAGCGTCTCGCCATCGCCCGTACGATCCTGCGCGACCCGCCCGTCCTCATCCTGGACGAGGCGACCAGCGCCCTGGACACCCGTACCGAACACGCCGTCCAGCAGGCCATCGACGCCCTGTCGGCCAACCGCACCACGCTCACCATCGCGCACCGCCTGTCCACCATCCGGGGCGCCGACCAGATCGTGGTCCTCGACTCGGGGCGCGCGGTCGAACGGGGCACGCACGAGGAACTCCTGCGTCAGGACGGGCGCTACGCGGCCCTCGTACGCCGGGATGCCCAGCTGGAGCCGACCGGGTGACGTATCCGGTCGAACAAGATGAAGATATGCCAGGTTTGTGACGTTTTGCAGGTTACCGTGCCCGCATGCAGATGAACACTCCGTCACGGAAAACGATTCGCCTGACGCGCCGTGGCCGGGCCGTCCTCATCGCGACCGGAGCCGTCGTCGCGGCCACAGCCGTGGCGGTGCCACTGCTGAGCGTCGACAGCGAAGGGCACCGCCGGCCGACCTCCCTCCTCATCCCGGAGGGCTGGCGCTCCCTCCAGGTGTACGAGGCTGTCGACAAGGCCCTCGCCCTGCCGGCCGGGACCACGAAGAAGTCGATCGGCAAGGCCCGGCTGAAACTCCCGGGCGACGCCGACGGCAACCCCGAGGGGTATCTTTTCCCGGCGACCTATCCGCTGAAGAAGAAAACCACCCCGGAATCCCTGCTGTCGGTCATGGTCGACACCGCCAACCAGAGGTTCGGCGGTCCGCCGGTCACCGCGGGGGCGCAGCGCAACGCCATGAACGTCTACCAGGCCGTCACCATCGCGAGCATCGTCCAGGCCGAGGCCGTCGGCAAGCAGGACATGGGGAAGGTCGCCCGGGTCGTCTTCAACCGGCTCGAACGCGGGATGCCGCTCCAGATGGACTCCACGATCAACTACGCGCTGAACAGGTCCACGCTGAGAACGACGGCCGGCGACATCCGCCTGAACAGCCCCTACAACTCCTACCAGCGCATGGGTCTGCCGCCCACGCCGATCGCCAACCCGGGCGAGGAGGCGATGCGTGCCGCCATCAACCCGACACCGGGCGACTGGTTGTACTTCGTCACCGTCAAGCCCGGCGACACCCGTTTCACGGCCGACTACGCCGAACACCAGCGCAACGTCGCTGAGTTCAACCAGAACCAGAAGAACCAGCAGGCACGGAAGAAGGAGAAGAGCCCGGGTCGGGAGAAGCAAAGCGGACAGCCCGCCAAGTGACCTGACGGCGGGTCACGGCGCCGTACGGGGGCCTCAGACAGCGGCAGGCTCCTGGTCGAGCAGCCGCCTGATGTCCCGTACGGCCGCCCGCCCGGCCCGGTTGGCGCCGATGGTGCTCGCCGAGGGACCGTAGCCGACCAGATGGACGCGCGGATCGGCGACCGCGCGCGTCCCCTCGACGCGGATGCCGCCGCCGGGCTCGCGCAGCCTGAGGGGCGCCAGATGGTCGATCGCGGCCCGGAACCCGGTCGCCCAGAGGATCACGTCGGCGTCGACGCGCTGTCCGTCGGCCCACTCGACCCCGTCCGGGGTGATCCGGTCGAACATGGGCCGCCGGTCGAGGACGCCGTCGGCGAGGGCCCGCCGGATCGCGTCGTTGAGGGGCAGGCCGGTGACCGACACGACACTCTTCGGCGGCAGTCCCTGCCGTACCCGCTCCTCGACGAGGGCGACGGCCTCCCGCCCGAACTCCTCGGTGAACGGCCCCTCGCGGAAGACCGGCGGACGCCGGGTCACCCAGGTGGTCGCGGCGGCGTACGGCGCGATCTCCATCAGATGCTGGGTACCGGAGGCGCCGCCGCCCACCACGACCACCCGCTGCCCGGCGAACTCCTCGGGCCCTGGGTACTGCGCGGTGTGCAACTGCCGCCCCCGGAAGGTCTCCTGGCCCGGATAGCGCGGCCAGAACGGCCGGTCCCAGGTACCGGTGGCGTTGATCAGCGCACGTGCCGACCAGACACCGTCCGAGGTCTCGACGAGCAGCCGCCCGTCCCCGTCGCCCTCGCGCACGGCACGTACCTCCACCGGCCTGCGCACCCTCAGACCGAAGGTGCGCTCGTACGTGTCGAAGTACTCGCCGATGACCTCGGCGGACGGCCGCGCCGGGTCGGCGTCCGTCAGTTCCATGCCGGGCAGCGCGTGCATCCCGTGCACCTTGCCGTACGTGAGCGACGGCCAGCGGAACTGCCACGCCCCACCGGGATGCGGGGCGTGGTCGAGCACCACGAAGTCACGCTCCGGCACGAAACCGGTGCGCTGCAGGTGATAGGCGCTGGACAGACCGGCCTGGCCAGCGCCTATGACGACGACATCGACTCCTTGTACGCCATCGCGCACCCCGGTGTTGTTCACGCTTCTACCAACCCGGGGAGGGGCGAGGATCTTCCCGGCGCCCGGTCCTTCGGGCTCGTCGGCTCACGACTCCTTGCTGGGGCGCGGAGCGGTGGTGGACGGGGGCAGGTCGTCGTTGAAGCGTCGGTCCACGTACTTCGCGAAGTCGACCTTGTTCGGGATCAGCTTGAGGCTGGTGAACGTGTCCGCGATGCGCTGCTCGGACGCGACGAGCGCGTCGTCGATCGCCACCGGGATACGGGTCGCGTTCGACCGGTTCACCGACGCGAGCGCCACCTCGTACGGCAGCCCGGTGTCCTTCGCCCACACCTTGGCCCACGCGTCCGGATGCGCGTACACCCAGCCCTGGGCGCGCCGCAGCCGCTCCACGAAGTCCTTGACGGCAGCCGCCTTCTTGCTGTCCTTGAGCGCGGAGGGCGCCGCCACCTGGAAGTTGAGCCCGTTGACCACCCCCTCACCGTCGGCCAGGACGCGTCCCTGTCCGCCCTTGAGTATCTGCGAGGTGTACGGGTCCCACACCGCCCACGCGTCGACGCTGCCGCTGGTGTACGCGGCGAGCGCGTCGGCCGGCTGGAGGTACTTCACCTTGATGTCGTCGAGGGTGAGCCCGGCCTGCTTGAGGGAGGCGATCAGCTGGTAGTGCGCGGACGAACCCTGCGCCACGGCAACGGACTTGCCCCTGAGATCGGCGGCCTTCCTGAGCTTCGAGTCCTTGGGGACGAGGATGGCCTCACCCTGGGAGCCGCCACGCAGGGCACCCACCACAGTGATCCGGGAACCGGCGCCGGCCGCGAAGACCGGCGGGGTGTTGCCGACGCTGCCGATGTCGACGGCCTTGGCGTTGACGGCCTCGAGGAGCGGCGGGCCGGAGGTGAAGGTGGACCATTTGATCTTGTAGTCCAGGTTCTTGAGCTCCCCGGCGGCCCGCAGCACCGCCTCCGAACCGCCCTTCTGGTCACCGACGTTGAGCGTGACGGACCCCTTGCCGTCGGTACCGCTGCCGGAGCCGACGGAGGAGGCGGCAGAGCTTCCGCCGCAGGCCGAGGTGAGGAGGGCGAGGGGGAGGAGCAGCGCGGCGGGGGCGAGGTGTCGTCGCATGGTTGTTCGTTCCAATCGTTTCTGCGTTGCTGTTGTGGCTGTGTGGCTGAGGGGGCGAAGCGGGGGTGCGGGGAAGGGAGTTGCGAGGGCTCAGGCGGCTTTGGTGACGGTCTCGACGCCCAGGCGTTCCAGGAGGCGGGCGCGCAACGCGGCGAATCGGGGGTCGGTGATGTCTCGGGGGCGGTCCAGGCCGACTGTCGTCTCGTACGCGATGACCCCCTCGTCCATCACGAGGACACGGTCGGCGAGCAGCACCGCCTCCTCCACGTCGTGCGTCACCAACAGGACGGCGCAGCCCCGGCGTTGCCACAGTTCACCGACCAGCCGCTGTGCCGTGACGCGGGTGAGCGCGTCCAGGGCGCCGAACGGCTCGTCCAGTAGCAGGAGATCGGGTTCCCGAACCAATGCGCGTGCCAGCGAGGCGCGTTGGGCCTCGCCGCCGGAGAGCGTCTTGGGCCAGGCGTCGGAACGGTGGCTGAGGCCGACCTCGGTGAGCGCCTGCTCGGCGACCTCGCGGCCGGGCTTGCCGGGCAACCCGAGCAGGACGTTTCGCCACACCGACTTCCACGGCATCAGCCGGGGTGCCTGGAAGGCGACGCCCTTGCGGCGCGGTACGAGGACGGTGCCCGCGATGTCGCGGTCGAGACCGGCGAGGATGCGCAGCAGCGTGGACTTTCCGCAGCCGCTGCGGCCCAGCAGCGCTACGAACTCCCCCGGCTGGACGTCGAGTTGGAGGTTGTCGATGACGGCACGGCCGTCGAAGGACCGGGTCAGTCCCTCGACCCGTACGGCCGGTGAGGTCACCGTCCGGTGAACGTGGGTCGCCATTGCAGCAGCAGCCTTTCGAGGGAGCGGACGACGAAGTCGGCCAGCAGGCCGAGGAATGCGTAGACGATGAGGCAGACCACGATCACGTCGGTCCGCAGGAAGTCGCGCGCCTGCACCATGAGGGCGCCGATACCGGCGTCCGCGTTGATCTGCTCGGCGAAGACGAGCGCGAGCCAGGCGATGCCGAGCGAGTAACGCAACCCGGTCATCGCCCCGGGCAGTGCGCCCGGCAGCACGACATGCCGCACGAGTCCCCACCGGGACAGCCCCAGTGACTCCCCGGCCTCGATCAACTGGGCGTCCACGCCACGGATTCCGGCGTAGACGTTGAGGTAGAGCGGGAAGGTCACGCCGAGGGTGATGATCGCGACCTTCGGGGCCTCGCCGATGCCGAACCAGATGATGAACAGCGGGATCAGACCGACGAACGGCACGGTTCGCAGCATCTGGACCGGCGCGTCGATGAGATCCTCGCCGACGCGGAACAAGCCCGAGACGAGGGCGAGTCCGGTGCCGATGACGGCGCCGAAGAGCAGTCCGAGCGCGACGCGCTGGAGCGAGGTGCCCATCGCGTTGCCCAGTGAACCGTCGGCGACCAGGTCGCTTCCGGCCTGGGCGATCCGCTCGGGCGAGGCGAGGATGCCGGCGGTCAACACGCCTGTGCTGCTGAGGAGTTGCCAGAGCGCCAGGAGCGCGAGCGGGCCCGAGGTGCGGCGCAGCCAGCGGGGGACGCGGGTGCGGCGCGTGGAGCTGGGGGCGATGGGTTCGAGATCGGGGGTGGTGCGCCGGCTGTCACCGGCGGCGGATATAACGGATATATCCGGCTTGGAGGAGCTGGGTGGGGCATGGCTGATGCTCATGAGTGCTCCATGAGGAGGAGAGCGACCGGAGAGGGGGTGTGCCTCGGCGCCGCCGCGTCCGGCATGGATCAGGTCAGATCCCGGACGTGCGGGTCGGGCGGTGCCCGGAGAACGGGCGGGAGGGGAGGAGAAAGGGCGTCAGCAGCCGCGGCGACACGCGGCGGAGGCCACCCGCAGCAGGTCGATGTGACCGCGCGTGGTGAGCATGGCTGAACGCAACATGCCGCTGAAACTAGCCAGGTGACGTGGCCGCGGTCAACGGTGTCTCACAGAATGGGCCACGCGTATCAAGGTGCGGGAGTCGAGCGGAGTGTGGCTTCCGGTGGCCGGGTGATGATGGGGCACATGTCCAACGCCTTCACCACTCGCGTACTGAACATCGCCTCCGGCTCCCGGGAGACGGTCGTCGACCTCACCCATGACTGCGAGACCTTCCTGAGGGAGGTGGCGGCCGGCCGCGACGGCCTTCTCAACGTCTTCGTCCCGCACGCCACCGCCGGGATCGCCATCATCGAAACGGGCGCGGGCAGCGACGACGATCTGCTCGCCGCGCTGCGCACCCTGCTCCCCGCCGACGACCGCTGGCGCCACCGCCACGGCACCCCGGGCCACGGCCGCGACCACGTACTCCCCGCCCTCGTCCCCCCACACGCCACGCTGCCAGTGCTGAGCGGGCGGCTGGAACTGGGGACTTGGCAGTCGGTGTGCCTGGTGGACACGAATCGCGATAATCCGGACAGGGTGGTTCGGTTGTCGTTCCTTGGGTGAGGCTTCGGGTGTGACGACTGTAGGTGTGATTGCGCTTGCGGCAACGTGCGGCCACCGTCCGGCCGCCGGCAAGGCGGCGCCGGGGGCTGCCGTGGTCACGATGTTCTCCTCGCTCGTGCCGTCCAGCTCAGTGCGGCGGCTCTGGCCAGGTGGAGGTGTGCGCGTTCCTCGGGTAGTCCCGGCCCGCACATGCGGACGTGGTGGAGATGCAGCAGGTCCGGGAGCAGGTCCTGTGGGGGCAGCGTCCCCGCACCCTCAAGCGCGCTGCGGTAGGCGGCCAGCGCGGCGCGGCGTGCGGACCAGCTCGCGGTGACGCGCGCGTCCAGCACCGGAGTGCCGGGGGCCTGGGGCGTGAGGGAGGCGGTCGTCAGGGCGATGGTCTCGTCGTAGACCGCTCGGCGTGGGGCGCTCCTGTCCGTGTGGGTGTGCCCGACCAGCCAGCGCATCGCCTTCCTGTCGTCCCCGAGCAGGCCGACGGCGATGTCCACCATGCTCGCGGCAGTCACCGCACGCACGTCGGGAGCGCCCCGCTCCGCCTGCGCGGTCAGCTGGGCGAGGACGGCGGCGGCGTCGGCGGCGAAATACTCCTCGGCGGCTTCCATCACCGCGGGGCCGCCGAAGCGCGTGGTCTGCGGGTAGTAGGTCTCCAGGCTCGCGTGGGTGATCAGGCCCGCGTGCCGAAGCCGCCGGGTCCACTCGCCGATCTGCCCGACAGCGGTGCCGAGGGAACCGGGCGCGCAGGTAAGACGGAGACGTAGGTGGTCCTCGGGATCGCCGTGACGAACGAACCACCAGCGGGGCTCTCCCAACTCCCCGAGCAGGGACGGCAGATGCCGGGTCAGAAGCGGGTCCTGACGGTCGCGGTGCCCGTGCAACCTGATGGAGAGCAGGTTGCCGCAGCCAGGCAAGCGGCCGTACTCCCGACCGACGACGTCGCCGGATGCACGGACGGGTGCGCAGGTCCGGCCCACAGCGGCCAGGGGTACGACGATCTCGTGGGCGCGCCCGCCGGCCCAGCCCAGGTCCCCGGGCTTCGGCGCGGCACGTAGCAGTACCCTGCCGTCGCGCTCCACGTGCGTACGGAGCAGGACCCGGTGCGAAGGCTCCGCCAGATCCAGGTTCATGCGCCGGTCTCCGTCGCCCAGGTACACGTGCTGGGGCAGGAGAACTTCACGACGCCATTCGGCCAGGGCCTCGTCCCACCGCGGCCACGGCGTCCGCACGTCGGGCAGGTCGTTGACGCCGAGTGTCCAGCGGGCCGGCGACAGTACGGTGCGCCCGTAGTGCAGTGCGGGGAGGAACGGCAGGCTGGAAACGGCCGCTCCCCACGAGAACCCGGTGCACGGGACGGCCAGTGCCACCGGTGCCTCGATCAGGAACCGCGCCAGCGGATGAGTGTGGTGGGTCAGATCCACCGCGTTCAGCAGCATCGTGTGCACCGGGCGGCGGCGGGAGACCGAGACCAGGTGCAACCGCTCGGCATCGGCGGTCACCGCCAGGTCCGTCACGGGCACCTGGTCCATGTCCGGGCCGTGGTAGTCGCCGAGGGGGAGCACCACCCCCGCCACCTGCGGGGCGTGCGCGACGTTCACCGAGCGTATGTACAGCGGAGCGGTACTGATCTGCGCGATCAGCGCGTCCTGTTGTACGCCGGGCAGGCCGGCGTACACGTCGGTCATCCGGCGGCGGTCCTCGGCGTCGAACAGGTGGAGAAAACGCCCGGTGGCCGTTCCGGCCGCACGGGCCACCCCGACGACGTGCAGCGCGAACTCCCCTTGTTCGAGGGCGGATACGCTTGCGGCGTGGATCCGCACGGTCACCTCGGTGCTCGGCTGCACCGGCCTGCCGGGATCCACCACCGCCAGTTCGTCGATCGCGGCGTCATCGAGTCGGACGTGGTGGCGGCGCCGCGTCGCGGCGGTGTACGCGAGCCTCAGCAGCCGGCTGTCGCGGGCGGTCAGCGTCGGGCCCGTCGACGCGGCTGTGGACCCGAGGTAGCCGGACGGGTAGCCGAGGAGGTCGATGGCGCTCAGGACGGGTACCACCGCTCCTGGGCCGTAGCGCTCGAGGAAACGGCCGTGCCAGGCAGCCCATCCGGGGCTCAGCGCCGCTCGCGGCGCCAGCCGCGTGAGCACGGCGGCGGCCGACGCCACCTCCTCGGCCACCGCCTCCGGGATCACCAGGTCCCAGTCCAACCGCAGGTCGAGGGCGAGCGCGGGTTTCGCAGTGGGACAGAGCCGGGTCATCGCGGCCGTCACTCGTGCGCGTTCGGCGCGGGCGCCCGCGGGGGTCACGGCGGCGTCGTCGTGCCGTGCCAGTTCCGCCGCGACCTCACACAACTCGCCGGCTTCAGCCGCGGGCAGGTGCTGTATCTGTCCGAGCAGGGCGGCAATCGGATCGGAGGACGTGACCGCAGGACGCAGACTGGTGATCAGGAATCGCTGTCGTACCAGGTTCGCGAGCAGGTTCTCGATCGCGGTGGGCGAAGCGGCCGGGAAACCGCCGGAGAGCGTTTCGGCAAGAACTGTCCACACTACCGGCGCCCGTGCGATCTCCATGGCCATGCGCACCGGCTCGGTCGCGCGTATCCCCACGTGCACCGGGGCGCCGTCGTTCGCACTGCTTGAGCGGTGCTCGACCGTCAGGCGTCCGTCGCGCTCGAACGCGAGGCTGGAAGCGAGCAGCGTCAACTGGGGCCGGAGCACACGGTGTTCCTCCAACCGGTCGACAAGAGCCGCGGTCCATGCCGCCTCCGGTCTGGTGACCGCCCGGTGCCCGGTGCCCGCACGCAGCACGGGAGCGGCCCCTGTGCGGGCGGCCTCGACACCGGCGAACAGACCGAACGGAGTGGCACGTGAGCGGGCGCGCAGCAGGTAGCGCACCACCGAAAGCACAGCGTGCCGCACGGCGAGGTCCGGCACCGGCTCGCCGACGCATATCTGATGCACCCGTCTCGCCAGGTCCGGGCTGGAGAACTCGACCGCGGTGGCGAAATCGGTTGCCTGCCACATCTGTTGAAGCCATGCCCGCCACGATTCCTTGTGCGCGGACGGGCCGGTCAGGTCCGGCCAGACCATCGGGTGGTCGGGACACCAGGTTGTCGCCCGGACCACGGCCGCATCGACATGGCGGTACAAACAGCCCTCCAGCAGCACAACGGCGTTGTCCTCGATCTTCCCAAACCGCGCGGCGACGGGGGCCATTATGAGCCATGGTCATTGTCGCTGTTGCTGCGCAATCCCGCTGCCGCAGAGTCCCCAAGAGTCGCTGACCTGGGCGAATACCGTCCGTACCAAACGGCGGCGTTTGGGCTGTTGTCGCACGTGCGGTCTGGCTAGCATTGGGCGCCGCACACGGCACGCGGCACATTCCCAGCACGTTTGCGAAGGGGAGAAAACCATGACTGCTGCATCTCCTGAGAAACTCGCCGATGAGGAATTCGGTGAACTCGAAGAACTCCAGGTGATCGATTCCAGCGAGCTGAAGCTCGGCGCGGCGTACCACACGTACACCTACATCGCGGCGGAGAGCACGGACGACATCCCCGAATAGGACGTCCGGGAGCCACGGCAACTCTCCGACGGGCGAGACCGGTTGAGACGAGGAGGCAGGTCGTGCCGTCCAGCCGGTCGGTGGACCGTACCCGCACCGACGTCCTGTTGATCTTTCCGCCGCAGACCGAGGCCAGGTTCTTCCCGTATCTGAGCCTGCCTTACCTGACCGGCCATCTGCGGCGCCGGGGCCGGCTGGTTCACCAGGCCGACCTGAACATCGCTGTGCTCCACGATCTGCTGCGATGTCCCGCGCTGCTGGACGACGCGGTCCGCGCCCAGGACACGGGCGACGACGGTACGGCCGTGAGCCACTGGTATCGCCGAGCGGTGGCCGACGTCTTCACCGCGCACATCGGCGAGCTGCGTGCCCACGTCCTGCACAAGGAGTCAACCGGCGAGCTGGGCCCCCACCGCGCGGTTCGGCTCGCCACCCTGGCCCTCGAACTGCTGGTCCGCGACACCTTCCTGGCCCGGACCTGGGAGGACCTCGGCCGACTCGACGATGCCGTACGCCGGGCCGCGGACGAGCCGCCCGTCGCGTCGGGCGTACCGGTCGTATCGCTGCACCGCCTGGTGACCGGGCTGCTCGGCCGGCATCGCCCCCGGGTGGTCGGCCTGTCCGTGGCGTTCTTCAGCCAGCTCGCGCCCGCGCTGCTGATCGCCGCCTGGGTCCGGCAACTGGCGCCCGACACCAGGATCTGTCTGGGCGGTCAGCAGGTGATGCTCCGCCACGACGCTCTCGCCCGGCTGCCCGGAGTCCGGGAAACGGTCGACGCTCTCTGCACGACCGCCGGAGAAGAGCCGCTCGAACGCTGGCTGGACGCGCTGGACGGAACGTTTCCGCTCGCCGCCGTGCCCGGCATGACCTGGCTACCACGTTCCGATGCCGGGCCGCGCACGGGTCCCGCGGTGACCCTGCGCTTCCGTGATCTCGGACCTCCCGACTTCACCGGACTGCCGTTCCGCTCCTATCTCAACGACGCGCTGGAGCTCGCGATCGTCTCGTGCGTCGGCTGCTACTGGGGACGGTGCGCGTTCTGCTCGTACGGCAACCGATCGCTCCCGCAAGGCGGGTACCAGCAGGGCACCGCGGCCCAGATCGCCGACGCCGTGGAGGCCGTGGTTCGCGCCACGGGCACCCGGTACGTGTCGGTCGCGGACGAGAACACCAACCTGCGGCTGATCCTGAAGGCCATGCGCGCGACACGCGAACGTGGCGTACGGGTCCGGTTCGGCGTTCGCAGCCGGCTGGAGGCCGTGCTGACCGACCCGGGGTTCTGCCACGACCTCGCCACGGTCGGCTGCGCGATGATCTCAGTCGGCTACGAGGGCACCTCGCAGCGCCTGCTGGACCGGATGGAGCGGGGCGTGCGCGCGGCCGACTACCAGCGGATCCTCGACAACCTCGCCGCAGCGGGCATCGCCGTCCGGTTCACCGTGATGGGCCAGGTCCTGGACGAGACGCCGGACGAGTTCGAGGCATCCCTGCGCTTCCTCGTCGACAACGAGCGGCGGATCGGCATCGACGCGCTGGAACTGATGGTGGCGGAGCCCGGCAGCAGACTCGTGGCCGGCCCGGAGGACTACGGCCTCGCCCTTGACACCTCGGACCGCCTCGCGGGCAACCCCGAGCTCAGTTACCTGGCCGGCCGGGTCGGCCACCCGCTGGCGGTCCGCGGCGGCCCGACGCGAACCGAGGCACTGGACCGGCTGGTGCGGATCTTCCGCACCGTCAGACCGGGCCGTACGAACGCCTCGGCACCCTCGCGCCCCGCCCCGAACGGCCATCACGCGCCCGCCGTCGCGGCCCTGCGCCCGCACCCGTGGGTACGCACCGTGCCCGCGCACGCCGACGACCGTACGGCAGACCGCGTCACTCTCGCCGACCTCGTCCGGGAGCGGTTCTACGCGCTTCCCCGCACCGACGTGGAACAGCGCGCCGACGGCCTGCTCACGGCCCGCACCGACCGTGGCAGCCGACTGCTGGCCCGCCTGGCCGACGCGGCGGCGGGCACCCCCGACCCGGCCCGTTCAGCCGACCCGGCGCCCTCAGCCAGGAGCTCGTCATGACGCAACCGCCGCGCACCGCACCCGGCGGCGCCCGAACCGTCACCATCACCGAATCCCCGCGTCGAATGGGCCTGGGGGTACTGATGGACATGCCGTGGGGCGGCGGACGCCTCGGCAGGCGCGGTATCGGATTCGTGGAGAGCGACGACGGCGGCGGAGACATCACCGACCGGGTGCGCGCCTTCCTGCGCCGCCACGGCGGCGACTTCGCCTACTCGGCCCTCGCGTTCCAGCCGCGCTCGCGCGCCCGCGTACGGACGGCCCACTACGTGCGCGCGTACGACCGCTTCTTCGAGGCGCTGCCTGCCGGGGCGGCCCGCGCCTTCCACCAGACCGAGCTGAACATGGGCACGCCCGAGCGCTACGACCGCCGCGCGGCCGCCGAGTTCACCAACGAACTGGCCGCCCGCTACGGCTTCTCCTGGGTGGTCGAGGACCTGGGCATCTGGAGCCTGCGCGGCATACCGATGCCCTATCCGCTCCCGCCGCCGCTGACCGAGCCGGGGCTGGAGATCGCCACCCGGAACGTGGCGGAGGCGGCCCGGCTGCTCGATCCGCCGCTGCATGTCGAGTTCCCCGGCTTCACCGAAGGCGGCTCGTTCGTCCTCGGGCACATGGACGCCTTCGGGTACTTCGCCCGGCTGGCTCAGGACGCCGACGTGTGGGTGACGCTCGACGTCGGCCATCTGCTCAGCTACCAGTGGCTGAGAGGACGTACCGGAAGCAACATGTACGACGGGATCGAGGCTCTGCCCCTCAGCCGTTGCCGGGAACTGCACCTTTCGGGCTGCCAGATCGTGGGAGGCAAATTCCGCGACCTGCACCACGGCGTCCTGCTGGA
The DNA here is from genome assembly GCF_001280005.1 of Streptomyces sp. NRRL WC-3618. Lineage (GTDB taxonomy): Bacteria > Actinomycetota > Actinomycetes > Streptomycetales > Streptomycetaceae > Streptomyces. Next base: position 27,104 of record NZ_LGDW01000040.1, read on the forward strand.
CGAACAGGTGGGTCTCACCGAGTATCTGCTGCCGCGCTGCCCGAACCTCCTCGGGGTGACCTACGAGGACCCGATGTACCGCGAGGACGGACAACTGGTCGAGAAGTCCCGTCGTAACTACGCGCGGCTGCGGGACCTGGTCGCCGCCTGGCAGCGCGGGGAGGTGGCGTGAGCACGGTGGAGCCGGGCGCGTCGCTGGACGGCGAGCGGCTGACCGACCTGCTCCTGCGGCTTCTGCTGGACGCGGACCTGCGGGCCCGACTCGCCGAGGAGGGCGCCGAGGCCGTGGCGGCGGATCCCGGCGAGCTGGAGTGCCTGGACTCCGTCGACCTGGCCGAACTGGACACCACCGCGCGCCGGCTGCGCTCCCAGGTGTGGCGGCCCGGCAGCGGCGGCAGCCTCGCGACCACGTTCCCGCGCAGCCTGAAGCTGCTCCAGGACGCCGGTGCCACGGAGTCCTGCCTGCTCACCGGATTCCTCGGCTCAAAGCACTTCTCCCGGTTCCGGCTGATCCCGTACACCGCTCCCGGGTTGTCGGCGGAGGAGGCGTTCGCGTCCTACCTGCTGGATGACGCCGGGGCAGGGGCGCTGCGCGACACCGTGACCCACGAGCTGATGATCGCCCTGTTCACCGCGCTGACGTGCGAGCAGCCGCTGTCGTTCGTGATCGAGGCGGAGGGAATCGTTCGCACCGACCGAGGCCACGCCACCGTGCGTACGTACGCGGCAGCGTCCGTAGCCACCTGGGGGACGACGCCGGGGGAGCGTGCCGGCGCGGGGGCCACCGAGGTCACTGATCTTGCCGCGAACGCGGAAGCAGTGGAATACGCGTACTTCACCACGTCCGCAGGGCTGGCACACGGAGTGGTGTCCGGGCGGGTGGCGGCGGCCTTCGAGGCCGAACCGACGGCCCGGCGCGAGACCGCGCGGCGGGCGTTGGCACGCCGCGAACTGTGGTGACGGGGAGAGGAACCGCCTTGCACATCGTGTTGGTGGACATGCCGTGGTCGTCGCTGGACGCGCCGTCCCTCGCACTCGGCATTCTCAAACGCCGGATCCTCGACGTCTTTCCCGACGGAGCCGCGGACGTCGAGGTGGTGCACGCCAACCTCGACTTCGCCGACTGGGTGGCCGCTCGTACGGAGTACGGCTTTGAGGAGTACGACTTCTGCGCCAACTCGTACTTCTCCGGACAGAGCGAGTGGATCTTCTCGGCCGCGCTCAACGACCGACCCCGGTGGCGGGTGGCGGAGTTCACCGAACACTTCGGCGGGAAGATGCCGGAGCGCATGCTCGCCAAGGCGCGGGAACTGCACGAACTCGCGCCGCTGTTCGTCCGGGAGACAGCTGCCAAGATCGCCGCCACGGCACCGGACGTGGTCGGCTTCACCACCACGTTCGCGCAGAACGCGGCTACCCTCGCCGCGGCCCGCGTGGTCAAGGAACTGGCACCCGGCACCACCACCGTCTTCGGCGGCGCGAACTGCGACGGCCCGCAGGGCGCCGCGCTGCACCGCAACTTCCCCCAGGTCGACTTCGTGGTGCGCGGCGAGGGCGAGATCGCGTTCCCGCGGCTGCTCGCCGCGCTCCGCGACGGTGACGCCGACGACCTGGCAGCCATCCCCGGCCTGTGCCGCCGCGATCCGCACGGCCGGTCCGTGGCACACCCCATGGACGCCGCCCCGCTGCCCCCGGGAGCACTGGTCACCCCGGACTACGGCGACTACTTCGAGCGGCACGCGCGGTCCACCGCGGGCGGCTGGGTGGAGCCGCGGCTGGTGGTGGAGGGCTCGCGCGGCTGCTGGTGGGGCGAGAAGCACCACTGCACCTTCTGCGGCCTCAACGGCTCGTTCATGGAGTTCCGCAGCAAGGACCCCCGGCGGTTCGTCGACGAGATCCTCGGCCTGGTCGAGCGTCACCGCGTACTGGACGTGTGGGTCACCGACAACATCCTCGACATGGCCTACCTCAACTCGATGGCCCCGCTTCTCCAGGAGTCCGGGTACGACCTGCGGTTGTGCTACGAGATCAAGTCGAACCTGCGGCGCGAGCAGCTGGCGACGCTGTACGCGGCCGGAGTCAGCTACGTGCAGCCCGGCGTGGAAAGCCTCAGCAGCCGGGTACTGAAGCTGATGGACAAGGGTGTGACCGGCTGCCAGAACGTACGGCTGCTGCGGGACGCGGAGACCACCGGCGTCAACCTCAGCTGGAACTACCTCTACGGCTTCCCCGGCGAGACCGAACAGGACTACGAGGAGATCATCGACCAGCTGCCCGCGCTGCACCATCTCGGACCGCCGGCCAACTCCACCCGCCTGAAGGTCGAGCGGTTCAGCCCTTATTTCGACCGGCCGGAACTGGGCTTCGGCGACCTGCGCCCCGCCTCGCACTACCACCACATCTACGACCTGCCGCCGGACGAACTCGCCGACCTGGTGTACATCTTCGACTCACCGCACCAGGGCATCGCCGACGACTGTCGGAACCGGCTGCGCACGGCCGTCGCCGACTGGACGGCGGCCTACCCGCGCAGCCGGCTGACCCACTGCGACCTCGGCGGGCACATCGTCCTGGTCGACACCCGGCCGGGCTTCTCCTGGCGGCTCCTCGACCTCACCGACCCGCTCGAAGTGACGGTGTTCCGGCTGCTCGACACACCGCACAGCCCGGCGGCGCTGCTGCGCAAAGCCGCTGCCCGGTGCGCGGACGCGGGGGAGCCTGCCGGAGAGGTGACAGAAGAGCGCGTGACCGGGTTGCTGGCGCGCTGGCGCACCCTCGGCCTGGTCTTCGCCGAGGGCGGCCAGTACGTCCAGGTCGCGCCCGCCGTGGCCAACCAGGACCTGCTGCGGCTCGACGGCGACGGACTGCACGGGGACGCCACGTCGCTCGTCCCCGCCCTGGCGGCCCCGGCAGGGGGAGACACCCGATGAGACCGGCGCTGACTCTGTGGAAGGACCGCGATCCGGCGGCCATGCTCCTGCCGGGCATCCGCTGCGGCACCCTCGACGGGCTGCCGGACGACCCGGTGGACACCGTCGGACGACTCGCCGCCGACGGCGTCCAGTTCGTCCAGGTGCACGAGCCCGTGGACCTCACCGATCCGGACGGTGCGTCCGCGGTCGCCGTCCTCCTCGTCGTCCGGGAACTCACCAGCCACGGCATCGCGGTGGACTGGACACTGCGCATGGCCGACCCGGCCCAGTGGCGTGCGCTGAGCCATCTGCATCCCCCGGCAGGCGTCTTCCGCGGCTCCACGGGAGAGGAGAACGACGAACGCGTGGTCACCGCATGGCGCGGCTCGTTCCATATCGCGAAGTGCGGCTACCGCCGCGGCCCCGGTTTCCTGGAGATCCGCGACCACCGTGGGAGCTCGTTCCGACGCCTGGTCGTCCAGGCCCCACGGAGCACGGCGTTCCAGGGGCTGCTGGACGGCGTCCCTGTGATCGCGTCGGCGTCGACGGAGCGGGCCCTGGAGCGTTACCTGCGCGAAAACCTGCTCCATCGCGCCGGGCGCTACTTGTGGTGGACGCCGTACCGCCTACGACGCTGGCCGCTCAGCACGACGATCCCGTAGGAACCTCTCGACCCACCGTTCCGTCAACTCGTCGGCCTGACGCCTGATCCCCGGAGCCGGCACCGACTCGGGGGCGCCGAGACCGAGGAAGTCGAGGCAGCCCAGCAGGCCTGCCTCGTAGTCCGCGACCATGTCCTCGTAGACGACGACATGCGGGACGACAGCGTGCCTGCCGAAGTAGTCCTCCCAGACCGACGCGTCGCGGTCGAGCAGCCGCAGATGACGGCGGATCTCCGCATAGCTGTACCGGCGAACGGCGCGCGCACTCGCCTCCGGCAGAAGGGTCCCGTCCAGGATCCAGACACCGGTCTGCTCAGCCATGGTGTACGACACGGCCTGCCGCAACCGGTCCCTGCGTTGGATCCAGATGTACCGGGGTGCCTGGAGGATGTCGTACGGGTCGACCTCCAGGCTCCCGAGGTGCCCCGCGTGGATCCGCAGCCCGAACACGCCGTTGGGGCTGGTCCGGCACGTCATCAGCTGCCGCACATAGGTCGCCGCCAACTCCTGCGGATCGCTGGAGCCGAATCCCCACCGCTCGAAGTAGTCCAGCACGAAGGCGTCGGCGAAGTAGTCCTCGGCGAAACCGGCCAGCCCGGTGTGCCACAGGGCGCGGGCAAGCATGTTGCTGCCGCACCGGGGGGTCGACGCGAGCACGTAACGGACCGGCGGCAGACCGGCGAAGGGCGGGAAGTCGAACTCCGGACCGTTGGTCCGATAGCGCAGCACCATGAGAACACCTTCGTGCCCGGCACCGGTGGTTGTCACCGCTCCGTCGCGTTCCGTGCACGGTGCACGACAGCGACCTGCATCGCACCGGCATTCGCGGGTGTGCGGGTGTTCACCGTCTCGTACCAGCACGCGGCCGGGGCCCTGAAAGGGGGCTCTGGCCGGGCGAGGCGAGACGATGGGCGTGGTCGTCGCGGCGGCGTTCGCGGCGCCGCCTGATCCGGTGGACAGGGCTACGGCGGACATCGCGGTGGCGAGGACGACGCCGGCGTTCTGGACCGGCGTCGGGTCAGGGGTGCGGTGATGCGCATGGCGTTCCCTTGCGGTCGGTGGGTGGGGCTGCGGGGCTCGGTGGCTGGGGTGGCCGTGGAACTACCCGTGGACTACGGGGTGAATTCCTGCTCGAGCTTGTCGACCGCTCCGTCCGCGCCGGCGTGGTACTTGAAGACGAGGCCGGAGTTGGGGTGGGCCTCCAGCCAGTCGAGAAGTTCCTGCACGCCGATCTGCTGGTTCTGGCTGCTTTCGGTGATCGGGTTGGTGGCGGTGATGTAGGCGGCTTGGTCGAGCGGCAGGTCGTACTCCTTGCCGGTCGTCTCGAACGCCGGGCCGTCGGAGTCGGGGTCGGGGCAGCCCCAGGCGCCGGCCTTCACGATCAGGTTGAGGCTGCCGCCTTCGGGGGTGTAGCGGTAGACCGCGACCTCGTCCGGTGAGATCGGCATCTTGTGGTCGCAGCCCGGTGTCGCGCCGGAGTCCGCGTCGGGCGACGACGCAGCCGATGTCTCGGCGGCCGCCTGGGCCGTGGGGGCTGCGAGGGGTGCCGCGGGGGTTGTCGGGGCGGACACCGTCGGCGGGGCGGTTGTCGCCGTGCTGGGGCCGGAAGCGGAGGGCGCGGCGATACCGGTTGCCTTGTCCTGTGTCTCCTGCGTCGCGGTGGTCTTCCCGGAGCCGCCGCAGCCGGTCAGCGCGGCCGTGCCGAGCGTGGTGAGCAGCACCGCCGCGACCATCGCGCGATGTCCGGGTCTGGTACGGCTCGTTGAGTGTTCGTCGGCCATGGGTCCTCCCCTGCCAGGGACGGCCTCGGTGGCCGGTCCTCTCGGTGATCCGTTGGCGAAGGTAGCAGCGGAAGTCGCTGTGCCAGGGTTTGCGGTCGTTCCGCCATATTCCCGGGACACAGCTGTTGCACAGGGGCGGCGGAGGTCCCCGTCGTGGGTCCTCACCACGTTCGACCGCGCCGAGTACGCCTACGCCGGTTTTGAAAGCGAGAGCGGGCAACGTTCAGCGACGATTTCGGGCAGCACTTAGTGATCACGCGGCTCGGAAATGTCGATGAGAGCTGACAACGCTGAGAGCCTGGCCGTTCTTCATCGCTGTGGGCGTCCTGAGGCGACCTTGGGGGCGGTGAGGTGCCGGTGGGCGCTGGGTTCTGTTCAGGTGTGAGTGGTAGCTGACCGCACGACGGTCAGGCCGCACCGGTATGGCTCGTCGAGCTCGCCGCCGGGGAAGATCCGGGCCAGGGCGGTGCGGTTCATGTCGAGGAGTTCGGCCCGCTCGATGGGGTCCATGACCGCGAAGTGCGAGTGGGTGCCGAGGTTGTGGATGTGCTCCTCGACGGTGATTCGGCGCGACCACAAGATCTCGCGGGTAGCCACGTGGACCGGGAACGGGGCGACCAACTCGGCCACGGTTGCCGGGTAATTGCGGGTGAAGGGCGCGAGTCGGGCGTCTTCCGCCGCGACCCACGTGACGCGGACGTCGGCCTGGTTCCACCACAGGGCCAGCACGCCGTGCGGGCGTAACACGCGCAGCGCTTCGGGGACGGAACTGGCCGGGTCGGTCCAGTGCCAGGCTTGGGCGTAGGTGATCACGTCGAAGCTGTGGGCGGCGAAGGGCAGAAGGTTTCCTTCGCCCCGGACCAGCGGGATCTCCGGCTCGGCAGCGCGCAGCGTGGCGGCCATACCGGCGCCCGGTTCCAGGGCGACGACGTGGGCGCCGCGTTCGCGCATCAGCCGGGTGGCGATGCCGGTACCGGCTCCGCAGTCCAGCACGTTGGCGCCGGCCAGCGGTCGACCGGCGAGTTCCTCAACGGCGTCGAAGAGGGCTGGCGGATAGCCCGGGCGGGCGGCAGCGTACTGCGTGGCAACGGTGTCGAAGGACAGGGCGCGGGCTTGGTTCGCGTGAGAGGGCATGCCCGCGATTTTTCCGGGTGTGGTGAGAAGTGGCCAGCAGCGCACGGCGAGATCCGCGTGCAGCGTAAGAGATCAACCGGGGCCTGACGAGAGGCTGTCGCATCCAGCTCGGGCCCACGATGAGCGTGATGCGGCACTGTCACGTTGGCCGGCCGGTGGGATGATCTTCTGGTTGATCGTGCTGGAGGGGCCTGGGAGCAGACCACCGGAGTCGCCGGCCTCGCCGCCACGGCGTGAACACAGCCCGAAACCGGACTTCACCACGCCGCGACGCACCACCAGACACCTACCCACCCAACAACGTGACAGCGCCCACGCCGGGCCGTTCGAGTGGTGAGGCCGGGCCGCCGGTCGTAGCGTCGGAACCGGGACATCCATCGGCCAGCGGCAGCGGGGATCGGCCATGCAGCTACGCGCACTCACCACGACGGTCGCGCTCTTCGCGGTGGCCACCCTCGCGACCTCCGCGGGCGCACAGCCCGCGGCCCGGCCGGACCCGGCACCCGCCGCGCAGAGCGTGCAGCAGCGCACCGCTCTTCCGGTCCTCGTCGATTGCCTGTGGCACCCGCAGGTGCGTCCGCACGACTTCATCCTCGCCTGCGGTGACGGCAACAGCCGTCTGGCCTCGCTGCGCTGGTCCCGGTGGGACGCTGCTACGGCGCGGGCCAAGGGGGTGAACTGGGTCAACGACTGCACGCCGTACTGTGCGGCAGGACGCTTCCACGCCTACCGGGTGACCGTACGGCTCGACCGTCCGCGGCCCTGGAAGAAGCAGCCTCAGGTGGCGCACTACTCCCGGATCACGCTCGTGTACCAGGCCGGTCGGCCGGAGCAGGTCGCCCGGACCGTGTCCTACCCGCTCTGGGACTGAGCGGCGGCGACCTGCTCGGGCTGGGCTCCCGTGATCACCTCGGAGCGGCTGCCGCCCCGGTCCATGAGGCCGCCCAGGAACGCCAGGCCCAGTCCGGCCATGCCCAGCGCCGCGCCGACCAGGGCCGGTGAAGCCCAGCCCCAGCCCACCGAGATGGCGAAGCCGCCGAGCCAGGCGCCGCCCGCGTTGGCCAGATTGACGGCGGAGTGGTTGGAGGCCGCCGCCATGGTCGGAGTGTCCTTCGCCTTGGCATCAGCGGCATCTGGACGGGCGTGGTGAGCAGGGCGTCCATCGCGCCGACGAACGTGATCGTCACCAGGGCACGGCACGGTGCTGGGGATCGGCCTTGGGGTACAGCGGTACAGCGGTACAGCGTTTAAGGCATTGTCACGTTGGTTGGCCGGCGTGGGATGATCTTGTGACTGGCCGTGCTGTGGCCGTCGACGCGCGCACCGACCCCGTCGAACGCCGGATCCTGCATGCCTATGCGCACTGGCGGCTGCTGCGACGGCTCCGCCACCGCAAGTGCGTCAGGCGTCATGCCGACAAACCATGCGGCGGGGAACCGTGAGGCGTCGGGATACTGGGCCGGTGAGCAACGTCATGGCTGAGTGCGAAGCGGTTACTGAGCAGTTGATGCGAAGGGTCTACCTCGGCCTGCGTGAGGACAATCTCGACCCACAGCAAGTCGTCGCCCTCGCCTGCGAACTGCTCGACTGGTTCCACTGCACCGGCGCCATCCTGGAGGTCGTCGAGCGGAACCCGGCTGAGGTGTCGCCGGCGGAGATGACCGCCCTGGCCCGGCGCGTCCTGGACGACGTGGGCTTCGATCCCGGCTTCGACCTCGCCCCCGAGCGTTTGGCGACGTTGCGCGCCGCGCTGCGGATCGTGGCCCGCGATCTGCCCACGCGTGGGATCGAGGGCGAACCGGAGATCGACATCCTGGAGGACTGGTTCCCGGTGGGAGCCGGTGTCCGCCTGGCCGACGGCGAACGGCTCAACTGGGGCGGCCCCATCCTGCCGAACATGTGCGACGACCCGACCATGGCACTGACCAGCCTGGCGATCCTGATCCAGGAGAGCCTGCTCGAATGGACCTGGCAGGTCTGGCCGGTGTGCCCCCAGCATGACCTCGGCGTCCACGGCTCGGAGCGGGACGGTGCGGCCGTGTGGTGGTGCGCGGGCGATGACGGACACACACTGGCGCCGGTCGGCGAACTCGCGCGCTCTCTCGGTCGCCGTCGCCCCAAGTAGGTCTGGCGGCGAAGGCAGTTCGGTTTGAACGACTGCCGGGATCAGGCGGTGGGCGCGTAGTTCCGGTGGTCGGGTGCGGGGTAGAGACGTTCGTGTTCGCGGGCGACGTGGTAGCGCCAGTAGGGGTTGAAGTCTCCGTTGGCGAGGACGGCACGCAGTCGCAGTACGGCTTCCCCTCCGTGAAGGCGCCAGCGGGCGCCGGTGATGTCGAGGCGGTCGGCGATCAGGGGGCGGCAGGGGCCCTCAACCGTGCCGATGGCGATCGGCCGGCCGTTGTCCAGCGCCGTGCGGCGTCCGCGATGATGAACGCGTCACGGGCGTCGGTTTTGGTCTCGCCTGGGTAGAGGCCGGCGTTCCGCCGCATCGTTAATCCCGGCAGGTAGGCGACGTGGCAGCCCCCGTCGCGGGCGACGGCCAGTGGCAGGGCGCCAATGGATGCGGGCTGGTCGACGACCACCAGCACGGCGCCGTGCTTGGCCTTCAACTTACCGAAGAGCTCGCGGAGTTCGGGTTCGGTGTTGGGCAGCCGGGGGAAGGGTGGCCCAGGTCATCATGCGGTGGGTCGCGCAACCTTCAAGGCATCGTCAGGCATGAACAGTTCACGTAGGCGCTCAGGTCGCCGGCCGCGACGACGAACTCTGCTCGATCTCCGCTTCTCCAGCACGGATCTCAATATTCGATATACTCCCCAGGGGTATATCGGGGAGCGCGGAGGTGGGGGAGGTATCGGTACCCCTAGGGGGTAAGATGCGTCCTCAGTGATCGGCGGACACGGCACAGGTGATGGCGATGCGAGCAGGGCGCAGTGGTGGCAGGGCCGTCCGCTGGGCGTACGGGGTGGTCGTCACCCTGTGTGCCGTGCTGGCCGTGCTCGTCCACCATGAGGTGACCGCGATCGGGGCCGCCCCGATGCCCGGCATGTCTCATGCGGCCGTGCCGGCCACGGTCCACGCTGCGCACGGGATGCCCGACGCGCCGCAACCGTCCATCTCGGGCTCTTCGACGCACGATCTCGGCGCCGGTGTGTGCGCGGGAGCCGGCATGCAGCACTGCAGCGCGGCCGGCGTCTCCTCGGTGCACCTGGTCGCACCGGAGCACAGCGACGTGCCCCCGCCCGTGAACCTCCCGTCGGCGCTCTCCGGGCATGCGGCCGGCGCCGTGGTGAGCCGAGCTCCGCCCGATCTGTCCGTCCTCTCCCAGCTGCGCATTTAGGCCGCACCGCACGGTGCTTGATGCGCCGTGCCTCCGCGCCCCCATCCGCAGTTGCACAGCAGAGGACAAAAAATGAACAGCATCAACCGCCGCTCCCTCCTGCTCGCCGGACTGGGGGCCGCCGGCGCCGGCGCGCTCGCCGCCTGCAGCAGTGGTTCCGGCCCCGGTGGCAACGCCCTGGTCAGCCCGTCCGGATCCGCGGTCGCAGTCGCCGAGCGGAAGCGGGCCCGCACCGGACGGCAGCAGAAGCTCACCCTGACCGCCGCACCCGCGATGGTCGACCTGGGCGGCGGGGTCATCCCGAAGACCTGGGCCTTCGACGGACGTACCCCGGGCAAGGAGGTCCGGCTGTCCGTCGGTGACACCCTGGTCGCCGAGCTGTCCAACCAACTCCCGCGCAGGACCACCACGTCGATCCACTGGCACGGCATCGCCCTGCGCAACGACATGGACGGCGTTCCGCCCGCCACGCAGGCCGCCGTCCGGGCCGGTTCCACCTTCACGTACAAGTTCATCGCCGACGTCCCGGGCACGTACTTCTTCCACCCGCACGTCGGCGTTCAGCTCGACCGCGGCCTGTACGCCCCGCTGATCGTCGAGGACCCCAAGGAGTCCCTCGCGTACGACGACGATTGGGTCGTACTCCTCGACGACTGGGTCGACGGTGTCACCGGCACGCCGGACGAGGTCTTCGCCGAGCTCAAGCAGGGCATGGGTGGCATGGAGATGGGCGCGAGCAGCAGCCCCAGCTCCAGCGGCATGGAGGGCCACGACATGGGGGACATGGGCGGGATGGACATGGGAAGTGACTCCGCGTCCCCCTCCGCCTCGGCCTCCTCCTCCGGCGGCATGTCGACGAAGTTCATGCTCATGGGCGCCACCAGCGCTCTGCTCGGCGGTGATGCCGGCGACGTGAAGTACCCGCACCACCTGATCAACGGCCGCGTGGCGAGTGACCCGGACGTCTACACGAGCAAGCCCGGCAGGAAAGTCCGGCTGCGGATCATCAACGCGGGCTCGGACACCGCCTACCGGGTCGCCCTCGGCGCCCACAAGCTGACCATCACCCACACCGACGGCTTCCCGGTCCAGCACCAGGAGGTGGACGCCCTGCTGGTCGCCATGGGAGAGCGCTACGACGTCCTGGTCACCCTCGGCGACGGAGTCTTCCCGCTCGTCGCGCTCGCCGAGGGCAAGGACGCCAACGGACTGGCCCTGGTGCGTACCGGCGCGGGGAGCAAGCCCTCAGCGACCGTCCGCCCGAAGGAACTCGGCGGCATGATGATGACGGCGTCCCAGCTGCGCTCCGCCGACGAGGTGCGGCTGAAGTCCGCCACGACCGACGTCACGCACCAGATCAAGCTGACCGGCGGCATGGAGAAGTACAACTGGGCCATCAACGGCACGCCGTTCGACATGAAGGATCCCGGGGCGCACCCGATCGTTGTCCGTGAGGGGCAGCGCGTACGGCTCGACTTCGTCAACGACAGCGACATGTGGCACCCGATGCACCTGCACGGCCACACGTACCAGATCGGCGGCTTCGGGCCCCGCAAGGACACCGCGATCGTGCTGCCCAAGAAGAAACTGTCTGTCTTCTTCGACGCCGACAACCCGGGCCAGTGGATGCTGCACTGCCATAACGCCTACCACGGTGAGGCCGGAATGATGGCGAACCTCGCCTATCGGGACTGACCTACCTCCTGCCTCCCGGACCGGCCGTCGAGGACGCGCATCGACGCGTTCCCCATCCGGGGTGGACCCTGACTGTCCACCCTCGGGCGGATCCGCCCTCACCATGAGGCCTGCCGCACCGCGAGTCGAGCGTCGCCGACCGGACCGGCCGGCAGCTCGCCGACGAGTTCATGATGGTTCGGTGTCGAGTGCCGTGCCGCATACGGGTCTGGCGGGATTCTGACGACGGGGCCCGGGGGCGGCAGGGCGGTCGACAAGGTTCCGGCAAGGCTTCCTGCCCATCGTCGTCATGTGCACCGAGGCGACCACGCCGGCCACCGGAGCGGAAGGTCCCGAACGGCGCACGCTATCGCGCGTCTGTGCGAGGGCTGTGGGGTAAAGGAGAGGGAATCAATGCGAACGACACGACGGGCAAGCCTGGCTTCGTTGGCGGCAGTGGCGGCGCTCGCTGTCCCGGCGCTGGTGGTGGGTGGCCCAGGAACAGCCTCGGCGCAGGTTGCGTCCAGGCGGTTGCCGCCGAGGTCGCGTGCACCGGCTTCACCAACGTGAGTGTTGGTGGCGGTTGGTACCTCCACGTGCCGTCGGCGGGCTCCGGAAACTACAACTGCGTCGTGGCCCGGGGGATGAACGGCCTCCCCGTAGTGGTCGTGCAGGAGAGCCTGAACGCCTGCTTCGGCCAGGGCATCGCGGAGGACCGGGACTTCGGCGGCAACACCGAGCGGGCGGTGAAGAACGCCCAGACGCGGATCAACCAGGACTGGGGCAGCCACGTGCTGGACGTGGACGGCCGCTTCGGCCCCAAGACGAGCGCCAAGTTCTACTTCCAGGCATACGACTACACCAACGGCCAGACCGGCAGGCACACGGGCGTCTGCTACGGGCGATAGTCCATGACGTGTCCGCACGCTGCCTGTCGTGCGGGCACGCTGCCTGTCGTACGTAGGCCGAGGGCCGAGCTGGGCGCCCACGGCCTGGTCCACGCGGAGGCCCTGGCCGAGGTGGCCAGGCGGGAGCATGCCTTCGCACCCATCGGGCCCGCGGCCGGCCGTGAAAAGATCCGTGCGTTCGCGCAGGCCCGTCGGTCGGCTGTCGGCTCAGAGGATGCTGAGTAGGACCTGCTCAGGGGTCGGCCGGCAGGCCGAGGCGGCGCAGCCGGGCGCGGATGCCGTCCGAGTCCGGGACGCCGAGTTCGTCGAGGATGTCCGCGGCGCGCCGGGCGGCCCGCCGTGCTGCGTCGGTCTCGCCGGCGGCCCGGTGGCTCTCGCTGGGGTGGGCGAGTACGTCGGCCTCGTAGTAGCGGTCCCCGAGGCCGTGGAACAGCGCGACGGCGTTGCGGTAACAGGTTGCTGCCCGGCGGTGGTCTCCCAGGTGCTGGTGAGCGTAGCCGAGGCTGTCCCAGGTGTCCGCCTGCCCGTCGCGGACGCCGAGTTCGGTGAAGAGCTCCAGCGCCTGCCCGCAGAACGTGAGGCACTGGCGGTGGTCGCCGAGCTGCGAGTGGTACCAGCCCACCGAGTTGAGGGCCCGGGCCTGTCCCGTCCGATGGCCCAAGGAGGTGTACTGGTTGAGGGCCTCCTGGGCACAGGCCAGGGCTTCGGGGTAGGTGTCCCGCCGGGCGTGCAGGCGGGCCAGGTCGAGGTGGGTGTGGGCCAGCTCGGTACGGTTGCCGAGGGCTTGGTGGAGATCCAGGGCGCGGGCGAGGTGGGTGAGCGCGTCGTCCAGTCGGATCAGGCGGGTGCAGGCACGGCCGAGGCCGCTGCGGGCTTCGGCTTCCCCGGCCGGGGAAGCCGAGCGCAGTGCGGCGTCCAGCGCGGCCTCCTGGGCAGTGGCCCAGTCGGACCAGTGGCCGCGTCGCTGCAGAAACGTGGTCAGGGCGCGGGTCAGCTGCCAAGCCGGGGCATCCGGTGCCTGCGTGGTGACGCCCGACCGGTGCGCCACCGCGAGGAGCACGGGGTGCTCGGCTGTGAACCAGGCAAGAGCCTCTCCGTGGTCCGCGGCGTGTTCGGGGAGACGCCGGGGACCGGGGGCGGCAGCGCGATCGGGTCGCGGTGCGGATCCAGCATGCGGTCCGCGGAGTGGGCGGAGTGCAGGTAGTGGCCGAACAAGCGGTCTTCGGCCGCTTGCGTTTCGCCGGCGGCGTTCGCGGTGCCGGCGAGTTCGGCGGCGTACATCCGCAGCAGGTCGTGGAGTACGTATCTGCCGCGCGAATGCTCTGTGACCAGGCAACGGCGGCCCCGCAGGTGCTGCACGCGTTCGGGAGGGCGGAGATGAGTGCTTCGTCGTCCAGCCAGATCTCGCCGGAGATCTTGGCCTTGAGCGTGCGGTGCAGGACCGTGATGCCCAGCGAGGTCACCGATGTGCTTCGGTCCGCGCGTCGTCTGTCCGATGGACTGAGGTGATCGGCTGGGTCGCCTGCCGAGGGCGCGTGAGCGTCGATTACCATCGCCTGGTCGCGGACGGAAAGCGAGTCGACGCCAGCATGACTGACGAAGCGAGAGGGAAGCCCGTCGGCGGATTACATGGCCGGGCGCGAGAAGTCGCGATCCTGCGCGCGGTGCTGGCGGGCGAAGGCGGCACGTGGTGCGTCGGGGTCACAGGGGAACCGGGGATCGGCAAGAGCCGGCTGCTGACGGAGCTGGGGAAGCTCGCGGACACAGAAGGATGGACTGTCCGCAGTGCACGCGCGGCGGAGTTCGAGTCTCACATCCCGTTCGGTGTGTTCGTCAATGCGCTCGACGACCGGCTCGCCGAGCTGAGCCCTGAGCGTCTCGCCACTCTGGGGCAACAGCAGCTCGCACTTCTCGCGACCATGTTCCCGGCGCTTCCCGCCGTCGGTCCCGCCGACCTGGTCGACGCGGAGCGGTACCGGCTGCACCGGGCGGTTCGGGCATTGCTGGAGCTGCTCGCCGAGCCGTCCGGGCTGGTGCTCGTCTTCGACGATCTGCACTGGGCGGACGAGGGTTCGGTCGAGTTGCTCGACCACCTTTTGCGCCACCCGCCCCAGGGGCGGCTGGTCTTGGCATTGGCGAGCAGGCCCCGGCAGACATCGCTGCGGCTGTGGCACGCGCTGTCCCGCGCCGCGACCGACGGGGTGGCCGAGCTGCTGGAACTCGCGCCGCTGAGCCAAGCCGATGCCGGCCACCTCATGCCGGAAAGGCTGGGCCGTTCGCGGCGGGAACAGCTTTACCAGGACAGCGGCGGAAACCCGTTCTACCTGGAAGCCTTGGTGCGGGCCGGTGAGCGGGGTATCGCCGTCGGTGATGTGGCGCTCCACCCCGACGGGGCGCTCCCGGTGGCGGTCCACGCGGTACTCGCTGCCGAGTTGGCCGCGTTGACCCCACAAGAGCGAGTCGTCGCGCACGCCGCCGCAGTCGTGGGTGACGACTTCGAGGCTGATTCGCTCGCTGAAACGGCGGCAATGGACGCCGGGTCCGTGCTCGCCGCGCTCGACCGGCTCGCCGAGCGTGACCTGGTGCGGCTGGATGGCGCGACCGGCCGGTTCCGGTACCGGCATCCGCTGGTGCGCAGCATCGCCTACCAGGACGCCGGTCCTGGCTGGCGACTTCAGGCACACGGCCGGGCCGCGTCGGCACTCCGGAGCCGGGGCTCGCCGCCGGCTGAATTCGCCCGCCACGTGGAACGGTCCGCCGTCCGTGGTGACCTCGGGGCGGTCGCGGCGCTCACCGAGGCGGCTGAGGCGACGATGCATACCACGCCGACGACCGCCGGGCACTTCCTGCGGGCGGCCATTCGGTTGCTTCCCGACTCGGAGTCGGCCACGCCGCAGCGACTGATCCTGCTCGGCCGGCTGGCACACACTCTCGGCGCCACGGGCGACCTGCGGCAGGCCAGGGAAACCATGCAGGAGGTGCTGCGGCTACTGCCTGCCGAACTCACCCAGATCCGGGCACAGACAGCACGGGCCTGTGCGACGGTGGAGCAGATTCTCGGGCGCTACACCGAGGCCAGGGCGATGCTGCACAGCGAGTGGAAACGCGTCGAAGGTGTCGACGCCCACTCGGCGGCCGTCCTGCTTGTCGCGCTCGTTGCCGGTGAAAGTGTCGAGCGCGAGCACGGACAGGACCGGGTGCCCGAGGCGATCGCCGCCGCGCGGGAAGTCGGGGATCCGATGCTGCTGGCGACGGCGTTGTCGGCCGCAACGCTCATCGACGGGCGGGCGGACCGGCTGGACGAGGCGGCCGCACTCCTGGACGCCCTGCCCGACAGCGACCTGGTCCGCGACATCGATGCGGCGTTCTGGCTGAGCTGGTCGGAAGTCTCCGCCGACCGGCTCACGGCGGCGAGCCGGCACATGAGCCGTGGCCTGCACTTGGCTCGTGCGAGCAGGCAGTCCCACAAGATCGCGCTGCTGACCGCGATCCGCGGCATGGTGCATGCCTACCTCGGCGAGCTGGCGGAGGCTACCACCTGCTTCGACGACAGCCTGGAGTCGGCGGAACTGACCGGTAGCGAGGAACTGCGCGTCATGGCGTTGACCTTCGGGTGCTGGATCACCACCTGGCGCGGCGACCTGACCGAGGCGATCCGCCTGGGCAAGGAAGCCATCGTCGTCGACGACCAGGCGACGGCCATGAGCTCCTGGCGCAGTGGCCAGGCCGAGGCGATGCTGGCGCAGGCGATGTTGCACTCGGGTGATCCGCACGCTTGCATCGAGCTGCTGCTCACCCGTGGCGGAGGGGCCGAACTGCCCGCAGTGGGCCTCCGCACTAGGCCATTGGTGTACCTGATGCTCACGGAGGCGGAGGTCGCGGCCGGCCGGGTTGCCGCGGCCACGGGATGGGCCGACCGGGCGGAGGACGCGGCCGGTCGGCTCGAGCTTCCGCTGCGTACCGCCATGGCACAGCAGGCCCGCGCGATCGCTACGCGGCCAACGGATCCGGCGGCAGCCGCACCGCTCGCCATCGCCGCTGCTGCCACGTTCGGCCGGATCGGGGCGGCCGTGGAGGCCGGGCGGGCGCACTTGCTCGCGGCGACGGCGTTCGGCGACAGCGGGGCGATCGACCAGGCCCGTGCACACCTCGTGGCTGCCCGCGGGTTGTTCACCCGGTGTGATGCGCGACTGTTCCTGCCGCAGGTCGCGCGCGAGGAGCGGCGCCTGAACGCGCGTGGCCCCAGGCCCGAAAGCGGTGCCGAGCGATTTGACCTGACCGCCCGTGAGGTCGAGATCGTCAACCTGGTCCTGGACGGCCTGACCAACCGGGACATCGGCCTGCGGCTGCATTTGAGTTTCAAGACCGTTGAAGTCCACCTGGGCCGGGTCTACACAAAGGTTGGTGTCTCTGGTCGTACTGCTCTGGCCGGCGTGTGGGCCGCCGCGGCGCGTGATTGAGGACGCCACGGCGGCCAACTACTCAGTTGCCGAGATCGCGTACGTACAGGTCGAACTTCCGGCTGGTGCCGTCACCGCCCAGGTTCGTCGCGCTGGTCGTGAAAGCGACGTGGTGGCCGTCGGCCGAAATCGAGGGGCTGTTGCTGTAGCCATCGCTCTGCGAGCCGTCGACGGCGACACTGACCCTGGTCGTGGTGGCGGTCACCCGGTCTCGCACGAACACGTCCCAGCGTGAGTTGGTGTCGCCGGTCACCAGCTTGTCCTCGCCGGACACGAACGCGATGTAGCGGCCGTCGGCGGAGAGCGTGGTCCGCTCCTGGCCGGGGGTTCCACCGTCGCTCAGGTCATTGGGGCCGAGGTTCACCTGCGTCGTCGTCCGGGTGACCCGGTCGTACAGGAAGATGTCGGTATCGTTCGGACCGCCGGTGTCGCCGGCCACCAGATTCGATGCGGTGGACTCGAACGCGACGTAGCGGCCGTCGGCCGAGATGGCCGCCGTGCGACTGGCGGAATTGCCTTCATTTCCGTCGGGACCGACGCTGATCCGGTCGGTGTACCCCGTCAGCCGATCGTGTACGAACACGTCGTCCGAGTGGTTGTGGTCGGGGAACAGGGACAGCGTCTTCGCCCCGGAGGAGAAAGCGACGTAGCGCCCGTCTGCCGAGATCGACGGCAACTGACTGACGTCGTCGCCCTGGCGACCGTTGGAATCGACGCTGACCCTGGTGGTCTCACCGGTCTGCCAGTCGCGTACGAAGACGTCGTGGATGTCGTTGGTGTCGCCGAACACCAGGTTCGACGCGGGGGAGTCGAACGCGACGAACCGGCCTTCGGCGGAGATCGACGGATGGAAACTCTCACTGTCGCTCTGCTCACCATGCCTGCCGACGCTGACCCTGGTGGTCTCACCGGTCTGCAGGTCGTGCAAGAAAATGTCGCGGTAGCGGTTGGTGTCACCGGGTACCAGGTTCGTCGCGACGGACTCGAACGCGACGTAGCGGCCGTCGGCGGAGATCGACGGATTCCGACTCGCGTTGTTGGCCTGGGCGCCCGCGGAGTCGACGCTGACCCTGGTGATGACGCCGGTCTGCCGGTCGCGCACGAACACGTCGTCCGCTCGGTTGGTGTCGCCAGTCACCAGATCCCTTGCCAGCGACGTGAAAGCCACGTAGCGGCCGTCGGCGGAGATCGACGGCCCGCTGGCGGAGTTGCTTATCGGTGCCGTGCCTGCCGGCCCCGGCTCGGCATCCGCGGCATGCGCGACGCCGCCTGACAGCAGCGCCGCGACGATTCCCGACGCGAGCACTGTGCGCTCTGCGTTGCGGATTATGGAGAGACGTCTCATGCGTGTCCTTCTGTTCGGTTCGCCGCCACGGCAGCCGGTTGGCCGGATCAGCGTTCCGCGGAGCCGGTTGGCCGGATCAGCCTTCCGCGTCGGACCGGCCGAAGCATGAGGGAACCCCCTACGCCTTAGGCATCGGCGTCTTCACGCTTCACGACCGGCTGCACCTGTCAATCCCCCCGTTTCGTAGAGACCCTCCGATGCGGTCAGCCCGGACGGCACCGTCCTCGCGACCGCCGACCGTTCCGCCGGTGACACCGGCTGGGCACTGCGCTCGGACGGCCGCGGACCGGGCCGCCCGGCAGGCGGCCGACGCCCGCCTCGCCGTCACCGACGCCCTGGCCGCCGCCGAGCGGACCTGCGGCAGGCATCTCCGGGGCGGTCATGCACACCGACCAATTGAACTCGCCCAGAACACCAGCCGGGCCTTCGCCGACGCTGCGGTCAGGCCGGCATCCGCCAGTCCATGAGCGGGGTCGGCCGTCCTCCAGCGCGACGTTCAGACGCGAGACGCTCCAGGGCCGCAAGCCCTGGTCCAGCGAGCACGAGGCCGGCTTCGATGTGCTCCGCCGGCTACACCGCTACAACACCCGGCGCCGCCACTCCCAGCGGGACAACCCTTCCGTCGGCAGGGCACCGGTAGGCCCCGGCCGGGTGTGCTTCCGGACGGGGCTACCGTTTTTCCCGCGACGTCCCTGTGGCCTGGCTACCTCGTCAGTGGAGCCACGACCCAGCGCCACGCCCACCGCTCGTCCGAGACGTGATCG
Source organism: Streptomyces sp. NRRL WC-3618 (assembly GCF_001280005.1). Lineage (GTDB taxonomy): Bacteria > Actinomycetota > Actinomycetes > Streptomycetales > Streptomycetaceae > Streptomyces. The sequence goes on from NZ_LGDW01000040.1 coordinate 46,081, forward strand.
GGGGAGAGCAGCCGCTCGCTGTTGAGACGGTCGACGGCTTCTTCACGGGTGGCCCCACAGGCGGCGACGGACGGTGCCTGGGCGGTGCTGATGCGCCAACTGGCGTCCAGCCATGCCTGCGTCGCGAAGGTCGATGCTGAACGCGCCCCAGCGGCCGTCCGTGGAATCACGGACTCCGGCGGCGCTTTCTACGACTCGAACGGCGACGGGCCGCGGTCTGCGTAGGTGATGGGCATGGCTGTCCCTTCGTTGACCGTCCCTTCGTTGGCGGTCCGAGGTCATGGAGGGCACGCTCATCAGGACCCGCCGCAAGGGAGAAAGATGCCCGGGCCGGCCCGGCCCGGGCGTTTTCTGGACTCATTGCAGGGGGGAGTCAGGCGGGGGGAGACGGATGATGCGGTCCCGGTCTACGGAGTTGACGCCGGCGACCGCCTTCAGAACCGGGATCCGGTCCTCGGCGATGGTTCCGGACAGTGTGCCGAGGACAGGTTGCTCGCCCGTGACGGTCAGCCCGGCCCGTCGCGCTGCCTCGAGCACCTCCGCGAACCGGTCGCGGTCGACGGCAAGGATGACTCCGACCGGTTCGGACTGCGAAGACTCGCTCACGGGGCCTGGAGCAGACCCGAGCCGACGTCCTCGACGGGTTGCGTCAGCGGGAACGCACCCGCCAGGAGGCTGTCTTTGAGGTCGGCCGCAGAGGCGTTGGGGTTGGCTTCGGCGAGCAGTGCGAGGACACCCGCGACGTGCGGCGTGGCCATGCTGGTGCCCGACTTCGTCTTGTACCCGCCGCCAGGGGCTGCCGAGCGTACGTCCCTGCCGGGCGCGGCGATGTTGACTTCACCGCCCTCGCCGTTGATGCCGCTGCAGGAGAAGAACGACGTCGTGAGTGACTTGTCCAGCGAGGCCACCGCGAGGACGGAGGGGCAGTTGGCGGGTGAGCCGACGGGCTCGATGTGCTGGGGCCGTCTGCTTTCGTTGCCCGCGGCGGCGACGATCACTGCCCCGAGATCGAGCGCGATCCGGGCCAGGTTCTCGTATGTCTGGAGGAAGAGCTCATCCGGCCGGACGGGAGCACCGAGTGACATGGAGATCACCCGCGCGCCGTGGGTGATCGCCCAGTGCATGCCCGCCAGGACCTGGCCGTCGGTGCCCTGGCCCGTGTTGTCGAGCACCTTCGCCGCGAGTATCCGGGCGTCGGGCGCCACGCCGTAGCGGGGCTCCTGATTCTGGGGAGTCGCCGGGCCGGCGGCGGTGCCGATGCAGTGTGTGCCGTGGCCGTGTACGTCCTCGACAGTCTCGCCGAGCACGAAGGAGACCGTCTCGTCGATACGCCCGACCAGGTCCGGGTGGTCGGTGTCCACGCCGGTGTCGAGTACGGCGATCTTCACGCCGCGCCCGGTCAGGGGGGACAGGCCGGCCCGGATCGCCTGGAGACCCCAGGTCAACTTGTGCTCGTCCCAGTCCGGGCCCTGGGCGGCGGCCATTGCGCCCTCGGTGTGACGTTCAACCACTTTGTCGTCGCTGCGGTAGGCCGGGAAGAACTCGGTCATCGGCTGCTGCGCCGTACCGATCACCGAGGCGTAGACCATGCGCTCCGGCTCTGCCGCGATGATCGAGGGCTCGGCCTCGGCCGCGGTCACCAGCGCGTGGCGCTGCTCGCGTCTTACTTCGACGACGGCCGCGCTGATCTGCTCGAAGTGCACGGAAACGTCGGGGTTTTCGAGGAGTTCGGCGACGTTTGCGGTCTCCGCTCCCCGGACGCGCTCCACCGGTGCGATGTCGGCGGCGGAACGCAGTGCGTCCAGTCCGCTCTCCTGCTTGCTCGGGTCGAGCAGGATCACGTACCGACCGGTGTACTCCGAGCCCTGATCCGCCGGGGCGCCATTGGGCCGGTCCGGCTGCTCGCCGAAGCCACGCCTGTCCAAGGGTCCGTTCGCCATGTGAATTTCCCGCCCTTCTTAATGGTTTCCCGGTCAGTGGACGCGCGTCGAGGCGCGCAGTGCCAGGCTCCGGGGATGGGGGGCGCGGTTCGGCCGAGTGACGACGCGTGAGCCATCGTCTGCGGGACTTGTCCCTGCCGGGCCGTTGTCTCGGCATCGCCCTCTTGTCCACCGTCGCACCGGGTACATGGGCCCGCAACATGGCGCAGCCTCAGCCGTTCTGGAGGCATCGACTGCCAGTTGTGGCGCCGAAGTTGACAGCGGACCGACCCCGGCTCAGTATCGTTGGTGGCGGCGTATTGTCTGATTTCATCGGTTATAGGGCGGTATCCCTCTGGGTCTCAGTAGCCCAGAACCAGATGACAGACGGAAACGCATCGAAGGAGACGGACATGAACGGACCGTCCGAACGCCCGCAGCAGCCTCCGATCCGAGACGCACGTGACGCCGGGGGTGAAAACCCCACGGTGCGTTTCGACGCCACGGTCCACCCCGGTGTGACGAACCGTGATCTCCTCGGCGTCGCAGACCTTGATCTGGACCGGATCCCGGATCCGGAGGGCGACGTCCGGGTGGTCGTCACTGCGGACGAGTGCCGGCGTCTGCTGGAGAGCGGTTACGAGGTCCGTCTGCATGCCCAGGTGCCCGTGCGGCCCCTCCCGGCCGAACTCGTTGAACAGGACGACTCGGTAAGGGCGTGGCTGGAGGAGCGCGTTGAGGGCATCGAGCGTTCGGGAGGTGTGTGATGTACCGAACGGTCCCCCAACTCGACTCCGTTACCTCGCTGCTCGCCGCGTGGTTCCCGCAACTGTGCACGAGAACCCAACTGCCCGAGACCTCCGTCCAGGGCAGCCCCGTGTTCGCCCTGCGGTTGCGTGCCGGCCACGACGCGGACCGCCGAGGTGTCCTGTTCGTGGGCGGCACTCACGCGCGCGAGCTGATGAACCCGGACGCCCTGGTGGAATTCGCCGTCGACCTTGTCGTGAGCTATCTGCGCGGCACCGACATCGTGTACGGCGGCCGCACCTGGACGGCTGAGGACGTCAGACTCATCCTGGAGAGCCTCGACCTCTGGTTCATACCCTGCGCCAACCCCGACGGCCGCACCAAGGTGCTGACCGTCGACAACATGTGGCGCAAGAACCTCCGTGACAACCCGGGCACGTTGTGCGACGGGGTCGACCTCAACCGCAACGCGGCCATCCTCTGGGGAGTGACGGAGGGCCAGACCTCGTGCAGCCCCTGCACCGATATCTACGTCGGGTCCAAGGCTTTCTCCGAGCCGGAGACCCGAAACGTCAAGCACCTGCTGGACACCGAGCGCATTCACACGTTCGCGGACGTGCACTCGTTCTCGGAGCTGGTCCTCTACCCGTGGGGCCACGCCGAGAACCAGACCACCGATCCGGCGGCACAGCGGTTCACGAGCCTACCCACCGGAACCTGTGCGCCCATCGGCATCCCGGGCTATCGGGAGTACATCTCGCCCCAGGACCTGCTCCGCTTCACCACGGTCGCGCAGCGGCTCGTCGACGCGATCGCGGCGGTACGCGGAAGCGCCTACACACCGCAGACAGGCCGGACGCTGTACGCCACCACCGGCACCCAGAGCGACTACGCCTACAGCCGCCACATCGCGGATCCCGCGCTGGGCAAGACATACGGCTTCACCATCGAGACGGGCCCGCGGGTCGGCAGCGTCGAGGACTCCTTCCACCCGCCGGACCCCACGCCCATCAAGCTCGATGCCAAAGCGGGCATGCTGGCCCTCGCCCAGGAGAGCATCTGCGCCTTCGACCTGATCGGCCTGCGACAGCTCAACCGCCAGACCGAGGTGGACACGCTACGCCGGGTCCGTGACGACGTGCTCGCGAGCGCCGAGGCCGGCCGCGACTGGATCACCCTCGTCGAACGAGTCGAACTGCCCGTCGCTTCCCTGCTGTTCACCGACGAGGACTTGGCAGGCCGGGCCGCCGCGCTGATCGAACGCGCGGGGAAGCTGTTCGAGGACGAGCAGTCCGTCGTCAGCGACGAGGACGTCGACCTGGGACGGGCCCTGCTGGCCGAACTCGCCGAGCGGGTCGGAGCCGAGAACGCTCAGGTGCGCACCGATCTGCAAGCCGTCGGCGCGGCTCTGGAACAGGCGAGAAGGGTGTCGACGGTCGAGGTGCTGAAGCAACTGACGAACCGCGGCCCGCTGCCGAAGTAGAAGCAAGCCGGGAACGACGGACGCGCTACGAGGCTCCGATGCCGGCCGCAAACTGGGGCGCACCGCCTCACTGACGCGAACGCCGCGTACTGGAAGGGGAATCCCTTGCGCGAGGGTTCGGGACTGCTTTCTGGGCCGGGTGCGGCTGCCGTACGGGCGATGCCACGGTTTGCCCTCGCACACCTCCTGCACGGACGGCCCACTCCAGGTGCGGACCGGACCGGCTACGACGTGACCGTCGCTGCTCCGCGCGCGTTGTAGACGACGGCGTCCTCGCGTTCGCCGTAGGCCCGGAAGACAGCGATCGCCTCGTCACGCAGGACGCCGGAGACGACTTGGATGCCGCGCCGCTCGAACTGTTCCGCCCAGTCCTCGCGCATGGGGCCTTCGTCGAAGCCCGTGAGCTGTTCCAGTTCGGGGCCCTCTCCGGCGACGACCAGACGCCGTGCCCCGGACCACATCGCGGCGCCGTAGCACATGGCGCAGGGGCGCCAATTGACGACCAGTTCGAGATCGGGACCACCCGCGGCGCCGAGGTCCCATGCACCCAACCGGGTCTGGGCGAGGGAGATCGCGACGACCTCGGCGTGGGTGGAGGAGAGCCCGGAGGACAGGACGACATTGACCCCGGCCGAGACGAGCCGTCCGGTCACCGTCTCGACGACCAGTGCGGCGAAGGGGCCGCCGGTGTTCTCGCGGTGGTTGCGTTCGGCGAGTCGGTTGGCGAGCCGGACACGGTCCTCGTCGGTCGGCAGCGTCTCGGGGACGTCGGCCAGTTCGGACAGCACCCATGCGGGGAGTTGAGCGCCGAAGGTGGTCGCGAGGGCGGAGGTGTCCATGGGGCGGGGTTCCAATCCTGGGGAGAACGCGGTCGGTCGGAGACCGAGAAGGGGTTCAGGCCGCCAGGGAAGCGGAACGGGCTGCCCCGGCGGCCTGCGTCACGTACCGGTGCGGATGTTGGGCGCGAAGCGGGCCAGCGCGACGGTCTCCAGGGCGGCGATGACGTTGTAGCAGAGCGCGGAGACTACGGTCAGCACGGCCACGGAGGCCCACAGGTGGTCGTAGTCGAAGGTCGAGGAGTCCTTGAGCATCGCGTAGCCGAGACCTTGTCCCGTCGACAGCCATTCGGCGAGCATCGCGCCGATCAGCGCGCCCGGCACGCCGACGCGGGCACTGGCGAAGAACGCCGGCACCGCGCTGGGCAGCATGACCTTGCGGGCGACGGTCCAGCCGTCGGCGCCGTACGCGCGGCACAGGTCGGCCGCCTGCCGGGAGGCGGATCGCAGACCGAAGGACATGGTGACCAGGGCGGGGAAGAAGACGATCAGACCGCTTATGACGGTGGTGGCCATCAGGCCCCGGCCGAAGATGAGCGTGATGAGCGGGGTCATCGCGACAAGTGGTACGGACCGTACGACCACCGCCATCGGCAGCAGCGCCTGCTCGACGCTCCGCAGGAGGACGAAGACGACCGCCACCGCGACCGCCGCCACCAGCCCGGCGACGAAGCCGAGGCCGGCGTCCATCAGGGTGCGGCCCAGACCCGAGGCGACCAGGGATCGGTGGGCGCCCGCGTCCGCGCCCGCGAACAGGTAGTGGTAGATGTCGACCGGCGACTTGGCCACCAGCGGGTCCAGGTCGTAGATCTGCAGGAAGATCACCCACAGGACGACTACGGCCGTCATCGTCACGACCACGTTCAGCAGCGGGCGCAGCACGCCTGCCGCGAAGCGCAGCGCGGGGGCCGCCCCCGTCTCCGTCGCGGTGCTCATGCGACTCCGCCTTCCACTGTCGTCGTGCGTGACCAGGGCAGGGCGTAGCGGGCGATGAGCCCGACCACGCCGTATGCGATGCCTGCCACCGCGCCGGAGACCAGGGCGATGCCCCAGGTGCGCGGCACGTCGAGCTGCTGCTGGGCGATTGTCATGGCGATGCCGAGCCCGCTGTCGACGCGGCCGAGGTACTCGCCGATGATCGCGCCGAGCAGCGCCGCCGGTCCGGCGATCCTGAGCGCGGCCAGTGTGCTGGGCAGCGCGGCGATCAGGCGGACCCGCAGCATCTGCTGCCAGCGTCCGCCGCCGTAGGCACGTACCAGGTCCAGCGAGGCCGGGTCGGCCGAGCGCAGCCCGAGCAGCGCGCCGATGAGGGTGGTGAAGAAGACCGACAGCCCGGCCATCGCCGACATCGGCTTGTCCCCGTCCAGGACGAGGGACAGGATCGGGCCGATCGCCACGATCGGCAGGCAGTAGGAGGCGACCGCTATCTGTGTGATCACCCGCTCCAGTACGGGCACCAGCAGAACCAGCACCGCCAGACCCAGCGCCAGCGCGTTGCCGAGCATGTACCCGGTCAGGGCCTCGCCGACGGTCTGCGTGACATGCGGGCTGTAGAAGGTCCAGCCGTCGTCGAACACGCTCGCCACCACCGCCCAGGGGGTGGGCACGCCGTCCCCGGGGCCGAAGACCGTGGTGGACAGCAGCGACCACGCCCCGATCAGAGCCGCGATGCCGACGGCCCCGCCGGTCCAGGCGGAACGCCCCCCACTCATGACGCCTCCCCGGCGGGCTCGGCGGCGGGGGAGTCAGCGCGGCCGAACAGGAGTTCCGACAACTGGTCGGCATACGCGTGGAATTCTGGCGAGCGCATCATCTCCGGGGTACGCGGCCGGGGCAGGTCGATGGGGACGACCTCCACGATCCGGCCGGGCCGGGGGGACATGACGGCGACGGTGTCGCTGAGCAGTACGGCCTCGTTGATGGAGTGAGTGACCAGCAGGGTGGTCACCGCGCGGGCCTGCCAGATGCGCTGGAGTTCGAGGTTGAGCCGCTGGCGGGTCATGTCGTCCAGGGCGCCGAACGGCTCGTCCAGCAGGAGCACCTTGGGGTCGACGACCAGCGAGCGGGCGATGGCGACGCGTTGCCGCATGCCGCCGGAGAGCTGGGCGGGGCGGGCCTTCTCGAAACCTTCGAGGCCGACCAGCTTGATGAGGTCGGAGATCGCCGCCGGGTCGGCCTTGATGCCGCTGATCTCCAGCGGCAGCCGTATGTTGGCGGCGACCGAGCGCCATGGCAGCAGCGCGGCGTCCTGGAAGGCTATGCCCAGGTGGTGCCGTTTACGGGCCGCCTCCGGGTCCTCGCCGTGCACGAGCGCCGTGCCGGAGGTGGGGCTGTCGAGCCCGGCGAGGATCCGCAGAACGGTCGACTTGCCGCAGCCCGACGGCCCGAGCAGTGCGAGGAACTGGCCCTCGGCCGTGTCCAGGTCGACGCCGGCCAGTGCGGGAACGCGGTTCCGCCCGAGCTTGAACTCCTTGCTCAGCCCGCGCAGGGACAGCCCGGTGCCGGTGCCGGACGGCGGGGAGTCGTCGGGCGCGTCGTCGGATGCGTCGGGAACAGCGGCTGCGGTACTCATCAGTTGGCGACCTCGGTGTGCGGTGTGCGGTGGGGTGCGGGTGTGGGTACGGGTACGGGTACGGGAGGCCGGTACCGGCGGGCCTATGGGCCGCACCGGTACCGCCTGAGCGTCAGATGAGGCTGGGGTTCTCCTTGTAGACCTCTTCGATGATCGAGAGGTCGAAGAGCTTGTCGGCGGTGATGTCGAGGCCGCCGTACTTCAGCGTCTTGATGTTCTCCTCGACCAGCTCGGGCGTGATCGTGAACAGGCCGTTCTTCTTGGTGTCGGCGGTCACGAGCAGCTTGTTCTCGTCCGCGGCCTCAAGGGTCTGCTCCTCGGTCGTCAGTCCGAGCCCCTTGCCGTACGTCTCGGCAGCGAGTTTCGCGCCGAGCGCGGGGTCGGCGATGCTCGCCTTCCAGCCCTTGATCTCCGCGCGCAGGAATGCCTTGAGCAGGTCACGATGCTTGTCGATGGTGTCCTGGCGGACGCAGTAGGTCTCCGAGACCAGCGGGTAGCCGGTGTCGGCGAGGAGCATCGTCGAGACTTTGAAGCCCTTCAGCCGCAGCGTGTTCGGCTCGTTGGTCACGAAGGAGAACCAGCCGTCCACGGTGCCCTGGGTCAGCGGCAGCGGGTCGAACTGCACCGGCACCTTGGTGATCTTCGACTCGTCCAGTCCGGTGGCCTTGATGTACGCCGCCCACACGGACTCGTTGCCGGCCTGGACACCGATCTTCTTGCCGTACATGTCCTCCGGCTTGGTGATCGGGGCCTTGGTCATCGACATGATGCAGAACGGGTTCTTCTGGTACTGCGCACCGATGATCTTCAGCGGCGCGCCCTTGGCGACAGCCGCGCCGGTGATGTCCGGGGCGCTGATCGCGACGAGCGCCTTCTTCGTGACGACGTCGGTCTCCATCGGAGTCGCGGACGGGCCGCCGCCGATCAGGGTGACCTTGGAGAAGCCCTCGGCGGTGTAGTAGCCCTTGCTGTCGGCGATGTAGCTGCCCGCGAACTCGACGTTCTTGATCCAGGACAGGCGCAGTGTCAGCTCGCCGAAGCCCTTGGAACCCGAGGAGGCCGAGGACGACGAGTCGGAGTCGCCGCACGCGGCGAGCAGCGGGCCGCCGAGTAGCACGGCACCACCGAGCTGCAGTCCCCGTCGGAGGAAGAGACGGCGGTCGGTGGCCGCGAACGCTCTGTCGTCGCTGTCTGTGCTTCTGGTCATGGCGCGCTTTTCCTTTCGCCTGGCCGGGTGGGCACCGGCTCACAGCGGACGTGAAGAACATGGATATGGCTCGGCGTGGACATCACGCCGGGCCGGTCCCGGGTCGGCCGAAGACCGAGGTCAGAGGCCGAGCAGGAGTTCGGGGGTACGGGCGCGGGCGCGAGAGCAGCAGATGGTGATGATCTGGTTGTCTGCGGCGAGCCCGTCGCGCCAACGGCCTCGAATCGCGATCCGTACGGTGAATTCGGAATTCTGCGGTGAATTCGGTCGCGATTTCGTCTCCGGAGGCCGTGGGGGGCTTCGGCCGTCGACAGCAGGGGCGTGATGCCGATGCCGCCCGCCACCTGCATGTGGCGCTGCGCCGTGGCATGCTCGCGCCGCACGCAGATCAGGTAACGGCCGCTTTTCCGGGGGGAGTTGCACAGGGAGTGCTGGCGGTCGAGGGAGGGGCCGAGGTGGACGTCGAGATGAGCGCCGGCGTCGAAGGGCGGTAGGGCTCCATCCACTGCCCGGAGTTCGTAGCTGCGGCTCGTGGCGGAGGCGAGGGAGATCGCGTGGACGATGGCGTCGAGGGTTCGCATGCTCTTCATGGCTGACGCCTACGCGGTGAAGAAGTGGCTCAGGCCGAGGTCGCGCAGTCCGCGCCGGTAGGCGATCGAACTGCGGTCGGCCGGGATGTTCACTTCGATCCTGGGGTCCAGGGGGAGGTTCTCGGGTTTCTGGACCTCGACGATGGCCCGGTCCTCCTCGAAGACCGTCCGGTTGAAGTCGTATACCGCCTGGACGGGTTGATCGGTGTCGAAGTCCCGGGCGATCGGGGCGAACATACGGGTCAGGCGGGCGGACACCGGCGAGGCGGCGTTCATGATGTTCAGCCGCCCGCCGCCGGGAAAGTGCACCACCAGGGTGGCGGTGAAGGGCAGGTGGACGTCGAAGTGGCGCAGCCACCGGAAGCCGGGCGGGGCCTGCTTGCCGCTGCCGTGTGGGTAGTTGGAGGCCGTGCTCCAGTAGTCGACGGAGAAACCGTGCTCGTGGCGAACCGGGGTGTAGTCGGGCACGACCGTGTCGTCGGGGTCGCCGAAGGAGTCCAGATGCACGAAGCCGAAGTGGGCGACGTCGAGGAAGCCTTCGAGCTGGCGGCCGGCGAACGCGGCGATGTCGATGCTGGGGCAGTTGATCCGCTGGAATCCCTCGTCGTCCCAGTGGGCCATGGACGGGATCATCGGGTCGGCGTCCGGGGCGGGCCGCAGGCAGGTCCACACCAGCCCGTACCGCTCGACGACGGGATAGGTCCGCAGGTTCAGCCGCGACGGGATCTTCGACTCGGGGTGCGCCGGCACATGCACGCACCGCCCGCCGTCGCCGAAGCGCAGACCGTGATAGGCACAGGTGATGCCGCTCCCGTCGCCGCCGCCGAGGCTGAGCGGTACGCCCCGGTGCGGGCAGATGTCGTGGGCCACGACCACGTTGCCGCTCACCCGGTAGGCCACCAGCGTCTCGTCGAGCAGGCGTACGGCGGTCGGCGCGTCGCCGACCTCGCCCGAGAGGGCCACCGGATACCAGTGCTGGGTGAGGATGGCCCAGTCGTCGGGGTCGAAGGTGCAGTCCCGGGGCGGGGCGGGACGGGGAAGAGCAGTGGTCATGCAGAAGGTCCTTCTACGGATTACGCGGCCGGATACGCGGCCGGAACGGCCCGGCAGCCGCGTGCAAGGCTCACAGTCCAGGTCGGCGGCACAGGAAAACGCGTGGAACAGGCGGCGGGTGACAAGCCGATTTCCGAAGCGCGACGCCTGCGGAGCCGCTGACCGGGCGGGGGCGTCGGCCTCGGACAATCGGTAGGCGGTCAGGCGTCAGACCGCTCGGACGCCGAATGTGAACCGTGCGCCACACGTCCACGGGTCCAGGCCGACTGGTGGACACGGCAACGGAGATCCGTGACGCACTTGCTGACGAAGCTCATCGCAATTCCCTCCGTGCTCAGTGCCGACTGCGACTCGCCGGACGACCAAGCCGAGAGTGACTTACGCAAATTGCCTAGCCATTCCATGATTGTTACCTAAGGATTTCTTGGCCGGATTGGAACCGGAGGGGAGAAATCGACCCCGCGCAGGACCGCGGCAGCCGCGAGAAACTCGGCGGCGAGTAGACCTCGTCTACCGGCGCGTAGGTGGGTGCGGTCATCGGCTCGGCCATTCCCGGAGCGGGTACCGTCGTGGGCGGTGTCGTCGGAGGCGCCCTCGGCAGCGGTGCGGCGTCCGAGGCCGCCGACAAGGTCATGAATCGGTTCTGGCTCTCGATGGAGGCATGCTCAGCATGAGGGGTACCGAGCCTGTCGGACTGCTGAAAGTCGTGATCGTGTACGAGCGGCCCTCGGCGAACAGGGTGGTCTGTCACGCTCGTTGCGTCAGTGTGGGGCGGAGTGTCTTCCCTGGTGATTCGGTGCTTCCGCTGGACAGCCCGCAGGGGTCCGGGGGATCCCCGGCTCGGGTGGTGCGGATTCACCGGCTGCCCGTCGGGGAGTTCACCGAACTGACCCCCGGCTGGAGCGCCGCCATCGATCTCGAGGCGCCCGAGGGCACGGACCTGTCCTGGGTGCAGCCCATGGCGAACCTCCCGGTGGTCCTTCCGGCGGCCCCGGTGGAGGACGGACAGGCGGGCTGAGCACCGCCTTCGGCGGCGGCCGGCCGGAGCCCCCGACAGGCCCTCGGCGACCAGGACAAGGACTTCGCGTTCCCGTTTGGTGATGCCTGTCGGCACCGGGGGTGCGGGGGCTGACCGGGCGGCGAACTCCTTGATCAGCCGCCGACTTCCGTGCCGGTGGCCGCTCAGGCGACTGCCGCCGGTTGGGGCTCACTGAGGGGAAGCCAGGCGGACGAACTCGCCGTTGTGGTGCAGCAGTGGTCCTGCGCTCACCCCGGGGCAGGCGTCGAGTACGCGGCCGACGACGAGCGCGTGGTCCGCGACCGTCTGGACGCTGACCGTCGCGACCACCAGAGACGCGAGCACGCCGTCGAGCACGGGGAGCCCGAAGGCCCCCCGGTGCCAGGTCGCCGGGCCGAACTTCGGCGCGCCCGGCCGGGCGAACCGGCGGGCGACGTCCTCCTGACCCTCGGCGAGCAGGTTGACGATGACACACGGTGCCCTCGCCATGGTCGCCCAGGATGCCGTGTGCAGGCCGACGGCGAACGACACATGGGGAGGTTCGAGCGCGACGGAGGCCAGGGAAGTGGCGCACAGACCGACGGGGGCGTCATCGCCGGCGGTGATGACCGCGACCCCTTTGGCGTGATGGCGCATGACTGCCCTGAACAAGGCGGGACGCATGGTGCCGTCCCGCTCGTCACCGTCCGACCGCGTCGTGGAGATGTCCGTCGTCACGTCGCGCTCTCCGGCTCCCGCGCCTGGTCGAACAGGCCGTCGGCGCGCTGCTTGATCCGGACGGTGAACGGCGACGGTTCGCCGGGACCGTACGCGGCGAGGTGCGCCCGCCAGTCGGCGTACGCGCCGTCGGTGTCACCCAGCGCGTACCGGCTGTCCCCGCGCCGGTAGAGCAGGTCGGGGTCCTCGTCCGCGAGGGCGGGAACCGCGATGTCGAGGTCCGCGAGCGCGCGGCGGTGCTCACCGAGGTCGTGCAGTGCGACGGCTCGGTTGGCCCGCAGTACGGCACTGTCGTCGAGCTCGACGGCGTGGTCGAGATCGTCGACCGCTTCCGCGAGCCGGCCCGCGGAGTATGCGAGGACGGCGCGGTTCGCCCAGGCGGCGACGTAGTCCGGGTCCGCCTGGAGGGCGGCGGTGAAACTCTCGTACGCGCTGTGCTCATCGTCTTCGGCCAGCAGAGCGCCTCGCGCGCACAGCAGGTTCGGGTTCTCGGGATCCAGGGCCAGGCCCGCTTCGATGTCGGCCCAGGCCCGCTCGGTCTGTCCGAGTTCCATGAGCAGGTCGGCGCGGTTCACGAAGGTGTCCACATGGCTGGGATCGAGCACGGCGGCGTAGTCCAGGTCCCGTAGGGCGCCCTTCTCGTCACCGAGTTCGCGCAGCAGGTCCGCCCGGTTGAAGTGGGCCTCGTGGAACGGCGGGCTCAGCCGGACCGCTTCGGCGTAGTCCTCCAGGGCGGCGGCGTGGTCACCGGCGGCGCGGCGCTCGCCGGCCCGCTCGAAGTAGTAGTCGCCGTAGTCGGGATCGCGGCTGATCACCAGGTCGTAGTCCCGCAGCGAGCCGGTGTGGTCCCCGAGCGCGGCGAGGATCTGCGCCCGGTTGTAGCGGAGCACGGAACGGTGCAGGAGCTGCTCGTCGGGCCCGAGATCCGCGTCGGTCATCGCGATCGCCTCGTTCACCAGCGCCAGCGCGTTGCCGGGTTCGCCGCGGTGCAGCTCGACAAGAGCCCGTGCGTTGCGCATGAACGCTCCGACGAACACGCGCCGGTGCGGATCGGGATTGCTGTCGGCGAAGGCGATCGCGGTGTTCACCCATTCCATCGCCCGCGTCTCGTCGTGCATGCCCTTCGGCAGATGGCGGGTGTAGAGCATGGCCATCATGTAGCAGCTGTTCATGTGGATCTCGGGTTCGATGCTGCCGGCCCGCAGTTCGGCGAAGTACGAGAACCCCTTCTCGCCCCGGCGCAGATAGGAAAGACAGGCACCGATCTTGTTGGTGAGGTTCCAGTACGCCTTCGGCCGCTCATCGCCGAGCAGCAGTCGTCCGCGCTGGGAGATGTCGAGCGCCGCCTCGTAGAAGCCCGCGTCGAAGCAGGCCTCGGTGGCCTCGACGAATGCCGTTGCGGCAGCGGCGGGGTCCGTGCCGTGCTCCAGGTGGTAGAGATGCGCTCCGAGGTTCGTCCCCGGTGTGGCGAGGGCCGCCAGCTGTGCGGCGCGGGCGCTGTGGCGACGGGCCCGCTCGTCCGCCGGAAGGGCCGCGTAGGCACGTTCCGTTTCGGGGTCCGTGCTGGTTCCGTCGGCGTCGATGAACGACTGGGCGGGATCGGTGCCGGCGGGCAGCGGGGGCGCGGATCGCGTCGGCCGCGCCGCGTGGTCGGCGTAGGTGCCTACCGCACGGCCGAGTTCGTCGTCGGTGCCGCCGTCGGTCTCCGTGACCATGGTCAGCACCTCCGGGTCGCAGCGGCGCAGGAGCACGCCCACCAGCTCCCGGTCGGTGGGATCCGCGTCGTCCAGCTCGCGGAACTCGATGACCACGCCGTCCGGACGCATCAGGCGCGCCCAGTCCATGAGCAACTCCGCGATGCCGTGGGAGACCCGCAGGGTGCGGGCCACGGAGTAGAAGCGGGTGCGTTCCGCACGGCTGGCGAGGCTGGTGAGGGTCTGCGGCGCTATCGGGACCAGCGGGGCGAGGTCCGGGGCGAGCGAGATGATCTCGACCGCCCTCGCCTCCACCAAGTCGGCGTGCCGCTCGACGAGTTCGGGCACGACGGCGCGCAGGAGAGCCCCGCCCCCGGTGTAGGGTCCGCGGAGCCGGCGGTGACAGCGCACCACGAGGTCGGGCTCGGGCGGTGGCGGAAGGGTGCTGTCGACCGGGGCGCCGGTGCCGAGGACGGTCCAGTGGCGCCGCGGCGAGGATGCGGTCATGACGGTGCTCCTTGGTTGGTGGCCTTGCGGGCGCGTCGGTCTCGCATGGTGACGTACAGCAGCAGACCGATCTGAAGAGATGTCAGGCCGACGAAGCTCGCCGCGTCGAGCAGACCGCTGGTCGTGGTCCCGCCCCTGAACCGGTCGGTGATCTGCGACCAGAAGTGCGCGGTGGTCGGAATCCCGGCCCAGAGGAGACTGGCGATGGAGAAGCCGTAGCCCGCCACCAGCAGCGGGGCGTACCAGCGTGCGGTCGCCCGGTCCCGGTCCGACCAGTCGGCAGTGGGCTCCGGAGGTGTCCGGCGCAGCAGGCGCCGCAGCAGCGCGCGCAGTTGGAAGCGGGTGGCGTTCTGCAGGTCCGAGCAGCGCAGGGCGTTGGCCAGGACGTAGTAGAGGTCGGTCTCCAGGTAGAACATGAACTGCCAGATCAGCCGCATCACACAGGTGAACGCCACGGCCAGGAACAGCGCGGACCACCAGGCCGGCCCGTGGCCGCGCAGGGCGAGCGACAGCAGCGTCATGCCTGCGAGCAGGACGGCGTCGGCCAGCATCCCCGCGACGAACGGAAGATAGCGCCGTCGTCGCTCCACGCTGAACAGGGAGTCCAGCCGGGTCTCCGCGACCAGGTAGTACAGCCGCCGGCTGATGGTCAGCGTGGAGGGGAGGCCGAGCCGGCGCCCGGAGAGCGCGTGGAAGCCCTCATGCACGAGGATGCAGGGGATCTGCACCACGGTCAGGGTGATGGGGATGAGCGAGAGGTGGTCGGTGAAGAACACGGCGTGGTACGAGGGCCGCAGGGACCGGTCGCGGACCATCACCACGATCGCCGCGCCGATCAACGCGGCGTAGCACAGCCAGGCGGGCCAGGAGAACGTCCACCGTCCCAGCCGCTGCCACCGCACAGGCGCGGCGGCCGGGTCGTCCTCACCCTCGGCCCGCAGGAAGCCGAGTTCACCGAGGACCTCCAGGAAGTCCTCGACGTCGAGGGGCTCGCCGCACGTCTCCTCGTACCATGTCGCCACGTCGGAGACCGGCACACCGGAGTCCAGCATGCGCAGGGCCTGCGCGCCCTCCTCGGGGAAGACCGCGTAGGAGGCGATGTCCGGTCGTCCGACCATCACCCCGTCGTCCTCGGGGATCATCGTGAGCTTGTGCAGGCGCACAGTGGTGCTGTCTGAAGAGGCCACGGTCATGGGGCAAGCGCCTCTCTGCGTGAGAAGTGAGCGGAGCCGGACTCCGGGTGGATGCCCGGAGCCCGGCTCCGATCTGGGCCTGACCTAGGGGTGTCCCTAGAGGGCGGAGCAGCAGTAGTACGCAGAGCTCGTCAGCCGGATGGTGCCGGCCTTGCGGATCGACATCTTCTTCATGGTGTCCCTCCTCCCTCTCTCCTCGGGTGAACGGCGGAACCCGGCCAAGTCTGCGGACGAGGGACAGCGCGTACGTCCGCACCATGACGTATGCCGGGCTGCGAGAATTGACTAGTTGGGGCCACCGCCGGGCTCGGCCGGCCGGTCCGATGAGTGGACCCGGGCACGACAGCCCGCCTCTGCGCGTATCACCCTGTCCTCGACCAGTCCGACGGGGGGAGTGATCGTGATCTGGGCCTGTTTCACGTGCGCGTGTCCTGGTGTTCCGGGTGCTGAAGCCGGGCGGAGGCGCGTCGTATGAGCGAATCGCCTGCCTTCGTAGGACGGGACAGGGAAAAGAAGATCGTGGCCACGGTGCACGAGCGCGCGGCGGGCGGCCGGGCCCAGGTGCTTCTGATCACCGGCGAGGCCGGTCTCGGCAAGACCCGGCTGGTGGAGGAGCTGGGTGTGCTGGCCGTCGCCGCCCATGGCGGCACCAGCGTGCGAGTCGGTGCCGCGGTGCCGCTGAGCGGCGCCGGCCTGCCGTACGGGCCGTTCGTGGAAGCGCTGCGTGACGGCGCCGAGGAGCTGTTCGCCGATGACGGGACGTGCGGTGTGCTGACGGCGCGGCAGTATGCGTTCGAGCGGGTACTCGCCTTTCTGTCCGGTCTCTCGGACCGTTCTCCGCTGGTGTTCGTGCTGGAGGACCTGCACTGGGCCGACGAGTCCACCCGCGCTCTGTTCGCCTTCCTCGCGGTCCGGCTGCGGCGCCAGCGGGTCCTGGTCGTCGGGACGGTCCGCGAGGAGGATCTCGGCGATGACGCACGGCGCTGGTTCGCGGAGCTGACCTACCGTCCCCGGGTGACCTGGCTGCGACTCACCAAACTCGCAGACCCCGAGATCGCCGTCCTGGTGGCCGGTCTGCTCGCGGCCGACGACGGGCAGGCCGGTGAGATGGACGTGGCCGCCGTGGTCTCCGCCGCGGGAGGCAACCCGCTGTACGCGCGGGAACTCGTACGGTCCGCCCCGCACTGGCCGCCGCTGGCGATCGCCGAGCCCGTGCTGGCCAGGGCGTCCCGCTGCGAAGCGCCGGTCCGCGAGGTGATCGACCAGATCGCGGTGGCCGACGGAGGCATGTCCCATGAGCTGCTCGCCGCGACACTGCGCCGCTCCGAGAACACGCTGCTCGCCTCGGTCCGCGCGGCGGTCGGCCTGGGGCTGCTGGCCACGACACACGACGGCTACGCCATCCCGCACGGGCTGGTCCGGCGGATCCTGTACGCCGATCTCCTTCCCGGGGAGCGCCGCTTCCTGCACCGGCGTCACGCGGCCGCACTCGCACAGCGCACAGGGGATGCGGACCCAGCGCGGCTGGCCCACCACTGGTACCTGGCCGGCTGTTACGACCAGGCCGCGGGCGCTGCCCTCACCGGGGCGCGCCTCGCGTTCACGGCCCGTGCCTACGAGGAGGCCGACCGGTTGTACGCCCTGGTCGCCGAACTGGAGCAGTGGATGCCCGAACGGGGACCAGGGGTGTGGGAGGAGGCGGAGCGGGCGGCGGCCCTGGCCGGGCACCCCGGGCGAGCCGCGCGGCACAGCGCGCGGGCGCTTGCCGCCAACGAGGCGGGGACACCCGCGGACCGGGCCCGGATCCTCGAACGCGCCGGCGGTCACCGGTGGGAGGCAGGCGACCTCAGGGGCTCCGTCGAGGCCCGGGAGCAGGCGGTGGCACTGCTGGACGGACATCCGCCGTCGGCGTTACGGGCCCGGCTCCTCGGCTCGCTGGCCACCGCGCGACTGCTGCTCGGTACGCCGGACGGTGTGCTGGCGATGGCGCGACGCGCGCTGGAGATGGCCAACGAGGTCGGTACGCCGGCCGAACAGGCCCACGCCCTCACCGCGCTCGGCGTCGTCCGGGCCCGGTACGGCGATCCCGGCGCCGCAGCGGACGCGTTGCGCGCGGCGTGCGCCCAGGCACAGCGGGCGGGCGCCGTGGAGGATGCCGTACGTGCCATGAGCGGTCTGGTGAACGTACTCGCCGGCGCCGGCCGTTTCAGCGAGGCTCGAGAGGTGGTGCGGCTCGGTCGGCAAACGGCGAAGGACCTGGGGGCGCCGCCCACCCTCACCGCCGCCCTGGAGGCCGGCGCGGCGGCGATCCTCGTCGCGTCGGGACGGTGGGCCGCGGCCGATCGGCTGCTGCACGAACTTGTCGGCAGGGTGACCCCGTATACCGCGAGGCATCTGCTCCTTCTGCAACTGGAACTGGCTGTCGCCCGCGGAGAACGGGCACGCGCCACGGATCTGGCCGCCGCGCTGAACGTGACGTGCGACGACCCGCTCGTGGCCGGCCCGGCACACGCCTGCCTCGCGGAACAGGCGCTCGACGCCGGTGATCCGGTCACGGCCGCGGATCAGGTGCTCCGCGGCTTGATCGTGCTGGGAGGGGGCATGTTCTCGGCCGAGGAGATCCGGCTGCTGGCGGTCGGGAGCCGTGTCGGAGCGGACCTCGCGCGGCTGCCCGAATCGATGCGGCCGCAGGGACTGCCCCCGGCCTGGGACACGGTCGCGGGCACCTTCTCGGACCGGGTCCGCATCGCCGTCGAACGGCACCCCGGCGAACCGCAGGTGATCGCCTACGGCGTCCTGGCCGCCGCCGAGCACGCCCGGACGGTCATGACCGACGACCGGGTGACATGGCGGACGGTGGCCGATGTGTGGCGTGCGGCGGGTCTGCCGTACCGCGAGGCGTATGCCCGCCTCCGCGAGGCCGAGACAGCGCTCCGGGCGAGCCGACGTGAACAGGCCGGGCGCGCCCTTGCGGCCTGCGTGAGCTTGGCCGGCCCACTCGGCGCGGTGCCGCTGCTGCGTCTCGCCGAGGAACTGGCGGAGCGCGGCAGATTGACGCCGCATCTTGCCCGGAGGGGCCGTTCCGCCGTGCTCCGCGGCAGGTTCGACCTGACGGAACGTGAGTCACAGGTGCTCGCCCTGCTGTCCCAGGGCGCGAGCAACCGACAGATCGCCCGGTCCCTGTTCATCAGCGATCGCACGGTCGCCGTGCACGTGTCGCACATTTTCTCGAAACTCGGCGTCCGAAACCGCACCGAGGCAGCGATCGCCCGCACACACCAGCTCGCGACGCCCTCCTGACGCTTCCGAAGCATTAGACCGTGCGCCTGACGCTTCGGCAGTGCCGCATAGGGCCCCGGCGGGCCATGGTGGAGAACCTCACGGCGGGCCGACCCTATGTCCCTTCCCCTGGATCCTCTGAGGAGTCACGTCATGCCAGTCGGTCGTGCGGAAGACGTGGACCTTGATTACGAGACCGTCGGGGAAGGCGACCCCCTCGTCTTCGTGCACGGCTCATGGAACGACCACGGTTCTTGGCAGCCCGCGATCGACGCCGTCGCCGGCGCGTCGTTCCGGGTGATCAGCTACGACCGCCGGGGCCACGGCCGGAGCGAGGCGGTACCGGGTCAGGGCACCCGCAGGCAGGACGAGGACGACCTCGCCGCCCTGATCGAGGGTTGGGTTGCACCTGGATGTGGGACGTGCCGGGCTGGTTTCCGGTGGCCGGGTCGGGCGCGAGGTGCGGTACGTCGTGCGGCCCGCGACGCTGGATACGACGGCGCGGTGGATAACCACGCTCGCGGCCGACTGGGATCGGCGGCCGGCGGGCGTCAAGCGCCTCGCCGAGGAGGCGGAGCGAGAGGAGAGAATCGATGACCGATCACAGGACCGGAACACGTGAGGAGTGGCTCGCGGCCCGGCTGGAGCTGCTCGAGGCCGAGAAGGAGCTGACGCGGCGAGGCGACGAACTCGCGCGCCGGCGGCAGGAGCTGCCCTGGGTTCGCATCGACAAGGACTACCGCTTCCAGACCGGCGAGGGCACGGCATCCCTGGCCGATCTCTTCGCGGGACGCTCGCAGTTGCTCATCTACCACTTCATGTTCGGACCCGAATACACGGCCGGGTGTCCGTCGTGCTCCGCGATCGCGGACGGCTTCGACGGCTCCGTCGTTCATCTCGCGAACCACGACGTCACGCTCTGCGCGGTGTCGGAGGCTCCGATCGCGAAACTGGAGACGTACAAGCAGCGGATGGGCTGGCACTTCCCTTGGGCGTCGTCGTTCGGCAGCGACTTCAACTACGACTTCCATACGTCCCGGACCGAGGAGCAGTGGCAGTCCGGAGCCGTCGAGTACAACTTCCGTACGACGGACATACGGCCGTCCGAAGGCGAGGTGAGCCCCGAGCTCGCCGAGATCGCGTCGAGCACGGGAACGGACTGGGCGACGTACACGCGCCAAGGGCCCGGGGTGAGCGCGTTCGCGCTGGACGACGGCGTCGTCTATCACACCTACTCGGCATACGCGCGCGGGGTGGACGGCCTCTGGGGCATGTACCAGTGGCTCGACCGCACACCACTCGGGCGTAACGAGACCGGCTTCTGGTGGCGCCGCCACGACGAGTACGACACCCCGATGGTCACCGAGTAGGCCGACGCCGCAGGCGAGCGACTACAGCGGCGCCGGCGAAGAAGCCCCCGGGATCAGCAGGCGTGGGCTGCCCGTGCCGTTGGCGGGCACGGTCCACAGGTCGCTGCTGCCGATCTCGCCGTTGGTGGGGAGGGCGTAGGCGACGGTGTTGTTGTCGAGCCAGGTGGCCTGGTCGTCGACGCTGTGGCGTTCGGCGAGCGCCGTTTCCTTCAGGGTGCTCAGGTCGAGGACGTATTCGTGCCACAGGGAGGTACGGGACAGGACCCGCTTCTTGAAGGCGACGCGTGTTTCGTCGGGGGAGAGCGAGGGGCACTCCACGTTCTCGGTCATGGTGGTGACCTTGCGTGCGGAGAGGGACCCGCGGACCAGGTACGTCTTGTTGCCGGTGTTGAGGGTGGCGTAGAAGGTGTCGTCGTCGGAGGCGAAGGTGACGCCCCAGAAGTTGACGTCCGAGGCGCGGTAGGGCCTGCCGTCCAGGACGATGGAGAACGTCTCCAGACTGGGCGTCAGCTTCATCGCGCGGGTGTCCAGGACCGTGGTCCGGGTGGAGAAGAAAGCGGACGCGTAGGACTCGCCGGAGACGAAGACGGTCCAGGCGACGAAGCGGCCGCTGGGCGAGACCCGGGCCCGGCTGGGGGCACCCGCGAGCGGGTAGGTGCGCAGGGTGCGGAGGTCGGCGTCCAGGATCAGGGCGCGGTTGCTCTGCTTGAGGACACCGGGGACGGACTGGAGGCAGATGCCCGTGCCGGCCGCCGCGTAGAAGCGGGCGCACTTCAGGTCGGACGCGGTCCGGCCTGCCCCGGGGTCGGTGGACGGGACCGAGGCGACCGCGGTGCGGTGCGGACCGGCGGCCGCGTTGACGAACGCCAGACGGCTCTTCTGGTCGAGCGTCAGCTTGCCCGTACTGATGACGGGGTCGCCCGGCTGTGGTCGGTTCGCCCGGTCGGCGCGGTCGGCGGCGTGCAGGACCACGCCGGTTGCCAGGCCCGCGAGGAGCAGTACCCCGGTGACGAGTATCAGCAGGCGGCGGCGCAGCGATGTCATGTGGATCCCCGGGGCTTTGGGACGGTGGTGGTGGTCATCGGGTTTCGTCAGTCGGCCGCAGCACCGTGCCCGCGACGGCCGCGCAGCACAGCAGACCGATCGCCGATCCGGCCAGCGCCGGACCGTCGCCCCACACCGTCCAGGCGGCGCCGAAGGCCAGCGAGCAGCAGAAGCGGGCCAGCGCCTGGCTGGTCCCGACGAGGGCGAGGCCGGTGGCGCGCAGATGCTCGGGCACGATGTCGGCCAGGGCGGCCGGAAGCACACCATCGGTGGCCGCGTAGAACACGCCGTGCAGGGCGAGTACGAGGAAGGGCAGGGCCGGCGTGGCCGGGGCCCACAGCAGCAGGGCGTAGCCGGTGAGCAGACTGACATGCCCGGCGAGGAACACGGTGCGCCGCCCGATCCGGTCGGCCAGCGCGCCGAGGGGTACGGCGAGCAGCAGGAACACCGCGGCGGTGCCCAGCGGCAGCAGCGGGAACCACGCGTCGCCGATGTCCGCGCGCCGTTGCAGGAGCAGATAGACGAAGGCGTCGCTGACCGTCGTCAGGCCGAGCAGCGCGGCGCAGCCGGCGAGTGCCCGCAGCCGGGGCAGCTTCAGCAGCGCCAGTGCTTCGCGCACGCGCACGGGCGGCTTGCCGTCGGCCGCACCCGCGTCGTCCGGCGCACCCGCGTCGTCCGGCCGCGCACCGCCCCGTTTGCCGGGTACGAACAGGACGAGCACGAGCACCCCGAGGACGGCGACGCACGCGCTCACGCCGAACACGGCGTCGTAGCCGTCGGCCGCCGCGCGCAGGATGAAGAAGGCGGCCAGCGGGCCGAGCATCGCGCCGGTGGTGTCCATCGCCCGGTGTACGCCGAAGGCGCGGCCCTGCTTCTCGGACGGGGTGGACAGGGAGATCATCGCGTCGCGCGGGGCGGTGCGCAGGCCCTTGCCGGTGCGGTCCAGGGCGAGCACCGTGCCGAGGGCGCCGACGCTGCTCACGAGCAGGAGCAGCGGTTTGCACAGCGCGGACAGTCCGTAACCGATTCCGGCCATCAGCTTGTGGTTGCGCACCCGGTCGGCGAGGTGCCCGCCGGTGAGCTGGACCAGCGCGGCGGCGCCGTTGTATACGCCGTCGAGGGTGCCGAAGACCAGCGGGGTGAAGCCGAGGGTGGTGACGAGGTAGAGCGGCAGAACGGCGGTGACCATCTCCGAGGAGATGTCGGTTATCAGGCTGACCGAGCCGAGCACGAGCACGACCGGCGCGACCCGGTGCCCCGCGCCGCGTCTTCGGCCCTGTTCGCTGTCCGCCCGCGCGGGGGCGGAACGGTCGGTGAGATACATGATCGAGTCGAACTCCAGGTGCGGTGCGCTCAGTTCTGCCGGCTGCTCTCGTCCCGTAGCCAGGTGCCGAAGTCCTGGGCCCGGATGGCCTTACCGGCTCTCCGGCGGGCGGCGACCGCTGCCGCGACGAAGACTACGACACTCATGAAGAGCTTCGGATCCCTGCGGACCAGGGCTTTCAGATCCGCCGTACTCGTGCGCGCCGAGGCCTCCTCGGGTGCTCGATGCTGTTCGACCTGGGCCGTGGAGACCGCGGCCCGCACCCGTCGTTTCATCAAGTCCTGCCAGGTGCGCGGCGGGTGGACCACGACACTCGCCGCCCCGACCACGAGCCGCTCCTCGGGCGTGAACGCCAGGGACGCCGCGAGGTCGTCCGCCATCAGCGGCGGGAGTGCGGCGATCCGGGCGTGCCCGGCCTTGGAGACCGCGATGACGCCCCGGCCGAACAGTCCCGCGCGTACGGCGGGGAGTTGCTGCCACACCCGGTAGTAGGCGCGCACCCGCCAGGCGCAGCCGGCCAGCGGGATCTGCCGCTCGGGGGCGGTGGCGAGGACGTCCGAGGCGTCGTCGCCCAGGGGCTGCGTCAGCGCCCGTACGTCGGCGCCGGTGATCACGACGTCGGCGTCCACGTAGACGCGGGGGAAGCCGCGTGCGTGGTCGTCTCCCGCGCGCAGGGCGGCGTGTTTCGAGGGGGTGGGTATGTCGACCACCCGGACGCGCGGTCCCCGAGCGGCCGCGACCTGTGCGGTGTCGTCGGTGCAACCGTTGCATACGACGACGATGTCCGTCTCGTCCTCGGCGGGGCCGGCCAGCAGCGAATCGAGGAGTCGGCCGATGACTTGCCCCTCGTTGTGGGCCGGGATCACGATGCTCGTCACATGGGCAGTATGCCGTCAGTGTCACTAATGCGATGTGTGTTTCGTTCAACCGTTCCCCTTGTTGCGTTTGGTGGTCTAGATTGAGTGCCGCCGGACCGATTTGGGTGGGGAACTGTTCCTTGACTACGTGTCACGGTGCGGCTTTTTGCACGGATTTGAACTTGCAGGAAAGTGCATGCTGGGGGGCGTGAGGCGGTTGGGGAACCGCTGTAGCTCCCTTGATTTCCAGTGCCGCTGTGTGGAGGGCACTTCGATCGGGGGGTAGCCGCGCATGTGGTGGGGGGAGCATGGCCATTGAGGTCACGCATGAGCAACTGGTCGTGGGACGCAGACGGCCCGAGGCTCGCCGAAGACGTTGGGATCGGAAGTATCGATTCTCCTTGCTGGTCGCGGACGGTTTCGCCGCCGTTGTCGCGGCCTTCCTGATCCACGCGGCCTATGGCCGCTGGCCGGTGGCCCTGGTGCTGCCTCCGATGTGGATCCTGTCCATGCTCGTCCATCGCTCCTACGACCGCACCGTCCTGGGTCTGGGAACCAAGGAGTACCGACGGGTGCTCCGAGGCGCGCTCACGCTGCCGGCGCTGGCCGCGGGTGCGCACTATCTGCTGGCGCACGACGAAGCTCTACTCCATGACATGGTCATGGCCGTAGCGCCCGTTGTCGCGATCGCCCTGCCGGGCCGCTACGTGCTGCGCCGTCGGCTGCACCGAAGATGGGCGCGCGGCCGGGACCGGAGCGCGACGCTCCTGGTCGGGCCGTCTCGCGGCATCGTGGAGCTGGTCGCCGTACTGCGTCGCGGCGGCGCACAGGAACTGCAGGTCGCCGGCGTGTGCCTGAGCGATCCTAAGAACCGGGCGGAGATCCACAAGTTGGGCCTTCCCGTCCTCGGCGGCGTCGGCGACATGGACGACGTGGTCCGGGTCATGGGCATAGGCACCGTGGTCGTGCTGCCGGTTCCCGACTCCGATGCCTCCGTCGTACGCCGGATGTCCTGGACAGCCGCCGTGCAGGGCGTCGAATTCCTGCTGGCACCCGTACTGACCGACGTGTCGGCGCCCCGGCTGGCGGTACGCCCCACCAACGGGGTGCCGCTGCTGCGGATCCAGGCACCCAACCTCACCCGGATCTCCCGGCTGCCCAAGGAACTCCTGGACCGGTCGCTCGCGGCGGTGCTCCTGGCGCTCCTCGCGCTGCCCCTGCTGCTGATCGCCCTGATCGTCCGGCTGGACAGTTCCGGGCCGACACTGTTCAGGCAGCAGCGGGTGGGCCGGTACGGCGACCACTTCACCATGTTCAAGTTCCGCACCATGCGGCCGGATTCGGAAGCTCTGCGGGCGGAACTGGAACACCTCAACGAGAACAGCGACGGACTGCTGTTCAAAGTGAAGGAGGACCCCCGGATCACCCGGGTCGGCTCGGTACTGCGCCGCACGTCGATCGACGAACTGCCGCAGCTGATCAACGTGTTGAGCGGCCACATGTCGCTCGTCGGCCCGCGCCCGCCGCTGCCGGAGGAGGTCGAGGAGTACCCGGCGGAGGTCAAGCGCCGACTGCTCGTCAAGCCCGGTCTCACCGGGCTGTGGCAGGTCAGCGGGCGTTCCGACCTGCCGTGGGACGAGGCGGTCCGGCTCGATCTCGGATACGTGGACAACTGGTCGATGGGACTCGACCTGGAGATTCTGGCGCGCACCGGGTCCGCCGTGGTGCGCGGAACGGGGGCCTACTGATGGACCGAGGGAAGAGGAACCAAGTGACGCAGACCACCGAGCCGTTGGGCGTCGCGGTCGTCGGGGCGGGCTACTGGGGTCCCAATCTCGTCCGCAACTTCCAGTCCAGCGAGCAGTTCCGGCTGCGCTGGCTGTGCGACCTCGACGTGGACCGCGCCCAGCGCGTCCTCGGCGGCTACTCGACCGTCCAGGCCACCGCGGACTACGCGGCCGTCCTCGCCGACCCGTCGGTGCACGCCGTCGCCGTCGCCACGCCCGCCGGCACCCACCTCGACATCGCCCTGGCCGCCCTGCGCGCCGGAAAGCACGTCCTCGTGGAGAAGCCCCTCGCGGCGACCTACGCCGACGGGATGCGTCTGGTCACCGAGGCGGAGGAGCGCGGCCTGACCCTGATGTGCGACCACACCTACTGCTACACGCCCGCCGTGGGTCGTATACGGGAACTGGTCCGCTCCGGGGAGCTCGGCGACATCCACTTCGTCGACTCGGTGCGCATCAACCTGGGGCTCGTCCAGAAGGACATCGACGTGATGTGGGACCTCGCCCCGCACGACCTGTCGATCCTGGACTTCATCCTCCCGGACAACGTCGAACCGGTCGCCGTCGCCGCCCACGGGGCCGACCCGATCGGCGCCGGACAGGCCTGCGTCGCCTATCTGACGCTTCAGCTCAACACGGGGGCCATCGCCCACGTGCACGTCAACTGGCTGTCACCGACCAAGGTCCGCACCACCATGGTGGGCGGCGCCAAACGCACCCTGATCTGGGACGACCTCAACCCCGCCCAGCGCGTGGCCATCTTCGACCGGGGCGTGGACCTGGCCGCGCCGCAGGAGATCGGCGCGGACGAGCGCCGGGACATGCTCGTCTCGTACCGCTCCGGCGACATGGTCGCGCCCGCCATCGGCGAGAAGGAAGCGCTGCGCAGCATGGTCGACGAGTTCGGCGACTCGATCAGACAGCGCCGGGCGCCGCTGACCGACGGCCGGGCGGGCCTGCGGGTGCTGGACATCCTCGAGGCGGCCTCCCGGAGCCTGGAGTTCAAGGGCGCGGTCGTCGGACTGCGTGCCGGGCGTTGACGTTCCCATTCACTGAGAGGGCAGGGCAGTTGAGCAGCGTACGAGGCAAGAAGATCCTGGTCACCGGGGGAGCGGGCACCATCGGCTCCAACCTCGTCGACCTCCTGGCCGAGGGCGGCGCCCGCGAGATCGTGGTGCTGGACAACTTCGTCCGGGGCCGCCGGGCCAACCTCGCCAAGGCCCTGCCCAGCGGGGTCGTGGAGATCGTCGAGGGTGACATCCGGGACGCCGCCACGGTGCGGAAGGTCACCGAGGGCGCCGATCTGGTGTTCCATCTCGCCGCGATCCGTATCACCCAGTGCGCACAGGAACCCCGGCTGGCCAACGAGGTGATGGTCGACGGCACCTTCAACGTCCTGGAGGCCGCCGCCGAGGCCGGGGTGGGCAAGGTGATCGCCTCGTCCTCCGCGTCCGTATACGGCATGGCCGAGACGTTTCCGACGACCGAGCGTCACCACGCGTACAACAACGACACGTTCTACGGCGCGGCGAAGGCCTTCAACGAGGGCATGCTGCGCAGCTTCCACGCCATGTACGGCCTGGACTACGTGGCGCTGCGCTACTTCAACGTGTACGGCCCCCGGATGGACATCCACGGCCTCTACACCGAGGTGCTCATCCGCTGGATGGAGCGCATCGAGGCGGGCGAACCGCCGCTGATCCTCGGCGACGGCACGCAGACCATGGACTTCGTCGACGTCCGGGACATCGCCAGAGCGAACGTGCTGGCCGCCGAGTCGGATCTCACCGACGAGGTGTTCAACGTCGCCAGCGGTACGGAGACCTCGCTGCGCGAACTCGCCGACGGTCTACTGGAGGCCATGGGCGCGTCGGACCTGGAGCCGGAGCACGGGCCCGCCCGCGCGGTGAACGGGGTGGTCCGGCGGCTCGCGGACACCACCCAGGCCGCCGAGCGGCTCGGTTTCACGGCGCGCATCGACATGCGTACGGGGCTCAAGGACCTGGTGGAGTGGTGGCGTGCCGAGCGCGCCGCCGACGCCGACGCCGCTGCGGAGGCCGCCAAGTGAGTACCGACCGCATCCCCGTGATGATCCCCTGGCTCGGCGAGGAGGAGGCCAAGGCGGCCTCCGACGCGGTGCTGTCCGGGTGGGTCGCCCAGGGCCCCCGGGTCGCCGCGTTCGAGCGGGCGTTCGCGGAGCGGGTGGGCGCGGAGCACGGCATCGCCGTCAGCTCCTGCACCACCGCCCTGCACCTGTCCCTCGTCGCGCTCGGCCTCGGGCCCGGCGACGAGGTCGTGGTGCCGTCACTGTCGTTCATCGCCACCGCCAACGCGGTACGTTACGTCGGCGCCGAGCCCGTGTTCGCCGACGTCGACCCCGCCACCGGCAACCTGACAGTGACCACCGTGGACGCCGTCCGCACCCCCCGCACCAAGGCCGTTCTCGCCGTCCACCAGGGCGGCGTACCGGCCGACGTGCACAGCCTGCGCGCCGCCTGCGCCGACTGGGACCTGCCCCTCGTCGAGGACGCGGCCTGCGCCATCGGCTCGACCGTCGGCGGCAAGCCCGTCGGACAGGGCGCGCTGATCGCCGCCTGGTCCTTCCACCCCCGCAAGCTCGTCACCACCGGCGAGGGCGGCATGATCACCACCGACGACGCGGAGTGGGCGGCGCGGCTGCGCCGGCTGCGCGAGCACGGGATGAACGCGTCGGCCGCCGAACGCCATTCGAGCAGCAAGCCGGTCCTGGAGAGCTACCTCGAGGTCGGCTACAACTACCGGATGACGGACGTCCAGGCCGCGATCGGTCTGGTCCAGCTCGACAAGCTCGACGCGATGATCGCCCGCCGACGCGAACTGGCGGCGCGCTACGACGTGTTGCTGCGGGACGTCCCGGGCCTCACCCCCGTGCGCGACCCCGAGCACGGGCAGAGCAACTTCCAGTCCTACTGGGTGCTGTTGGACCAGGACTTCCCCGCCGGCCGGGACGACCTGCTCGCCGTGCTCGCCGAGGCCGGCGTCTCCGCCCGGCGCGGGATCATGGCCTCGCACCTCGAACCCGCCTACGAGGGCCACCCGAGCGCCCCCCTGCCGGTCACCGAGCGCATCAGCCGCGACTCGCTGATCCTGCCGCTGTTCCACACGCTCACCGAGGCCCAGCAGGACCGCGTCGTGGCGGTCCTGCGTGAACAGGCCCGTGGATGAGCGGACTGCTGATCATCGGCGCGGGTGGCTTCGCCCGGGAGACCGCACAGGCCGTACGGGACGCGGGTGACATCGAGCTGCTCGGGCACCTCGACGACAACGCCGCCCTGCACGGAACCGAGGTGGACGGCGTGCCCGTACTCGGCGGCTGCGACCTGGTCCACGACCTGCCCGAGACGCGGGTCGTGATCTGCGTGGGCAACCCCCGGGACTACGCGTCCCGCGCCCGTCTGGTCCGCAGGCTGGGCCTGCCCACGCACCGCTACGCCACCGTGGTCCACCCGACGGTGTCGGTGTCGGCGACCTCGCGGGTGGGCCCCGGCTCGGTGCTGCTCGCGCACTGCGTGCTGACCGCGGCCGTGGAGGTGGGCGCGCATGTCGCGGTGATGCCGCACGCCGTCCTCACCCACGACGACGTGGTCGAGGACTTCGCCACGATCGCCTCCGGCGTCCGGCTGGGCGGGGGAGCCCGGCTGGAGCGGGGTGCCTATGTCGGCTCCGGCGCCCTGGTCAGGGAGGGCACGGTGGTCGGCGCCTGGTCGCTGATCGGGATGGGAAGCGCCGTGCTCGGTGATGTGCCACCGGGCGAGGTCTGGGTGGGGAGCCCGGCCCGGCGGCTGCGCGAGGCGGCGGCGCCCGCGCTCGACGAACTGTTGACACAGCAACTGGGGGGACCAGTCGCATGAACCAGATTCCGTTGGTGGACCTCAAGGCGGCCCACGAGGAAGTCGCCGAGGAGGTACGGGCCGGATTCGAACGGATCCTGGCCAACACCGCCTTCATCGGCGGCGACGAGGTGCGGGCGTTCGAGCGCGAGTACGCCGATTTCGGCGGTGTCGCCCACTGCGTGGGCGTCGCCAACGGCACCGACGCCGTCGAACTCGCCCTGCGCGCGAGCGGGGTCGGGCCCGGCGACGAGGTCGTCATACCCGCCAACACCTTCATCGCCACCGCGGGCGCGGTGGCCCGGATCGGCGCACGGCCCGTCCTCGCGGACTGCCTGCCCGACGACACCTACCTGCTCGACCCGCAGGCCGCCCTGGACGCGGTCGGCCCGGCCACCCGCGCGGTGGTGCCGGTGCACCTGTACGGACAGATGGCCGAAGTGACGGAGCTGTCCGCTCAACTGCCCGACCACGTACGGCTCGTCGAAGACGCCGCCCAGTGCCAGGGCGCCACCCGCGACGGCCGGTCGCCGGGCAGCGGCGGAATCGCGGCGACCAGCTTCTACCCGGGCAAGAACCTGGGCGCGTACGGCGACGCGGGCGCGGTGCTCACCGACGACGAGGAGTCGGCCGACCTCATCCGCGCGATCGCGAACCACGGCGGAGTCGCCAAGTACCGCCACGACGTCCCCGGGTTCAACAGCAGGCTGGACGGACTCCAGGCCGTCGTCCTGCGGGCGAAGCTGGCGCGGCTCGCGGACGGCAACGCGGCCCGGCGGGCCGCGGCGGCCCGCTACGACGAACTGCTCGCCGAACTGGCGTCCGCCGGACGGATCGTGCTCCCGACGACGGACCCCGGCAACCTCCACGTATGGCACCTGTACGTCGTCCAGGTCTCCGGCGCGGACCGCGACGACCTGGTGGGCAAGCTCAACGCGGAGGGCATCGGCGCCGGGGTGCACTACCCGGCCCCCGTCCACCTCACCGAGGCGTACCGGCATCTCGGCCACACCCCCGGCGACTTCCCCCACGCCGAGAAGGCGGCGCAGCGGATCCTCTCGCTGCCGCTCTTCCCCCAGATAAGCCCCGATCAGCAGCAGCGCGTCGTGGACACGCTCGCCAAGGCGCTCCACAGCTGATCGGCCCCCACATTCACGCTCCACCCCGACTCACGGGTCGGTCCGCACAGTGCACAGCACCGCTGAGAGGTACACATGAACAGATGGAGCAGACGGATCCGGGGCGGGCGCCTCGCCGTCGTGGCAGCGCTGATATGGGCGGTGCTTCCGAGCGCCCTCCCCGCCCAGGCGGCATCCGATCCCTGCGGAGCGGGCTCGAACCCGGTCGTCTGCGAGAACTCCAAGCCGGGCAGCCCCATGTCCGACTGGTACTCGCCCAACTCCTACGGTGGCATCAAGGGGTTCTCCACCAAGGAGAGCGTCCAGGCCGGTGACACCGTCCAGTTCAAGGTCCAGTCGCCGGTCTCGTACCACGTCGAGATCTACCGCCTGGGCTGGTACGGCGGTGACGGGGCGCGCCTGATATCGACCCCGGCCCAGACCGCGGTGACCTATCCGGCCAACTACTTCAACCGCCCCGCCGGTTGCACCACCAAGAGCGGCACCGGCCTGGTCGACTGCGGCAACTGGCCCGTGACGGCGAACTGGACGGTGCCCGGCGACGCCGTGTCCGGCCTGTACATCGCCAACCTGACGCAGAACGACGGCGACGGCCTGATGCCGTACCCGTTCGTCGTGCGCAAGGACTCCAGTACCTCCGACGTCGTCCTACAGACCAGCGACCAGACCTGGCAGGCCTACAACGACTACGGCGGCCAGGACCTCTACGGGGGCGCGGGCCCCGCGCCCGACGGCCGGGCCTACGAGGTCAGCTACAACCGGCCGCTGGACATCGGTGGTGACAACGGCATCTACGGCTCCGAGTTCATGATGCTGTCCTGGCTGGAGCGCAACGGATACGACGTCAGCTATCTGTCGGGCGTGGACGTGTCGACCAACGGCGCGACCCTGCTGCCGAAGCACAAGGTGTACCTGTCCTCCGGCCATGACGAGTACTGGACGCAGAGCCAGTACTCCAACGTCCTGGCGGCCAGGAAGGCCGGCGTCCGGCAGGCCTTCTTCAGCGGCAACGAGGTCTTCTGGAAGACCCGGCTCGCCGCGAGCAACGACGGCACGAACACAGCGAACCGGACCCTGGTCTGCTACAAGATGACCAAGATGGCGCAGGGCAACGGCATCGCCGACCCCAGCGGCACCTGGACCGGCACCTGGATGGACCCGACGAGCACCAACTACGGGCAGACCTACCAGCCGCCGAACATCCTCACCGGCTCCATGTTCACGGTGAACGGCTACCGCGCCGACGCCATCACGGTTCCCGGCGCCTACGGCAGGAACCGGATCTGGCGCAACACCTCCATCGCGAACCTCAACGCGAGCCAGACCGCCACCTTCCCGACCGGCACCCTCGGCTACGAGTGGGACAGCGATCTCACCAACAGCACCAGGCCCGCCGGAGCCATCGACGTGTCGTCCACGACGGTGGACATCAACGACGGCAAGTACCGCCTCGACTGGGGCAACATGTACGGCAACGGCACGGCGACGCACAATCTCGTCGAGTTCCGTGACCAGGATTCCGGGGCCCTGGTGTTCGGCGCGGGGACCGTGCAGTGGTCGTGGGGTCTCACCAACCTCCCCGCGTACGACCCCGCCGACGTCGTGGTCACCGAGGACAGCCGGATGCAGCAGGCGACGGTGAACGTCCTCGCCGACATGGGCGTCCAGCCGCTGACCCTGCAGAGCAACCTCTCCTCCGCCACGGCCACCACCGACACCGCCGGCCCGGCCGTCACCGTGACCAGCCCGGCCTCCTCGGTCACCGTCCCGGCACTGAAGCCGGTCAACATCACCGGCACCGCCACCGACTCCGGCGGCGTGGTGGCCCGCGTCGAGGTGTCCACCGACGGCGGAACCACCTGGAACGCCGCCACCGGACTGACGTCGTGGACCTACAGCTGGACGCCGACCGCCCCGGGCGCCGCCTCCATCAAGGTCCGCGCGGTGGACGACAGCGTCAACATCGGCGCCGTCACCACCATCCCGGTGACCGTCGGCCCGCAGGCCTGCCCCTGCACCATCTGGCCCGCCACCACCGTGCCCGGCACCATCAACGGGGGCGACGGCGGTCCGCTGGAGCTCGGCGTCAAGATCCGCACCACGGTGGCCGGTTCCATCACCGGCGTCCGCTTCTACAAGTCACCCGCCAACACCGGCACCCACACCGGCAGCCTGTGGAGCGCCTCCGGCACCCGCCTGGCCACCGGCACCTTCACCAACGAGACGGCCTCCGGCTGGCAGCAGCTGAACTTCGCCAGCCCGGTGACCGTCAAGGCCAACACCACCTACGTCGCCTCGTACTTCGCCCCCAACGGCGGATACTCCTACGACGGCGGCTACTTCTCCGGCAGCGCGGCGGGACTCGCCCCGCTCACCGCGCTCCAGTCCGGCACCGACGGCGGCAACGGCGTCTACCGCTACAGCTCGACCAGCGCCTTCCCGTCCTCGGCGTCCTCGGGCAGCAACTACTGGGTCGACGTGGTGCTGGACACCGCGGCGGCCAGTACGACCCCGCCCGTCGTCACCTCGAAGTCCCCGACCTCGGGGGCGACCAACGCGTCGATCACGGCACCCGTGTCGGCCGTCTTCGACCACGCCATCGACACCGACACCCTGACGTTCACCCTGAAGGACCCGAACGGCAACACCGTGCCGGGCACCAAGACGCTCCCCGCGTCGAACAAGGCGACCTTCACCCCGTCGACCGAACTGGAACTGCACACCACGTACACCGCGTCCGTCCAGGCCGAGGACCTGTGGGGCAACGCCATGACGGCGCCGGTGACTTGGTCGTTCACCACCAGTTCCATGCCGCCCGGGGTCAGCTGCCCCTGCACGCTGTGGAACTCCGGCACGGTGCCGGCCAGGACCGCCGTCACCGACGACCCCAACTCCCTCGAACTGGGCACCAGGTTCCAGTCCTCGGCGAGCGGCTGGGTCACCGGCGTCACCTTCTACAAGGGCGCCACCAACACCGGCACCCATACGGGCAGCCTCTGGTCCGCCGACGGCACGCTCCTCGCCTCCGGCACCTTCACCACCGAGTCCGCCTCCGGCTGGCAGACGATGACGTTCGCGAACCCGGCGGCGATCAGCGCCGACACCGCGTACGTCGTCTCCTACCACGCGCCGAACGGCAACTACGCGGTGGACGGCGGCTACTTCGCGTCGGCCCACAAGTCCTATCCGCTGACCGCCACCGCCGACATCAGCACGGCCCACAACGGGCTGTACCGGTACGGCAGCGGCGTGGCCTTCCCCAACGGCTCCTACGGATCCGCGAACTACTGGGTGGGCCCGGTCTTCACCGCCGACGACCCGTCCGCGGCGCTGGCGCAGCCCGCCACCTCCTCCGAGGTGACGACCTCCTCGCTGGCGCACACCGCCGACTCCGCGAACGCCCTGGTCACAGCAGTGCCCAGCACGGCCAAGCTGTCGACGGTGAAGGCGACGGTGACCGTCCTGCCGGGCGCCACGGCCGCCGCCGCGACGAAGCTCAAGGTCAAGGCCGTCCTCTCCTACAACCGGGCCACCCACAAGGTGTCCGTCCACCTGTCCGCCCCGCTGCCGGACGGCACGCGGTTCAAGATCACGGTCATGGCCCAGGACAAGCAGCGCCACACGGTGGCGTCCCGGGTCTGGACCCTCACCAGCAAGACCGTCCACAAGAAGAACTGACCGTCCACGAGAAGAACCGACCGACCACAACCCACTGTCGGTGGCCTCCCGCACACGCGCGGGGGGCCACCGCCGGGGATTGGCTTTCCCAACCGATG
This sequence comes from Streptomyces sp. NRRL WC-3618, assembly GCF_001280005.1. Taxonomy (GTDB): domain Bacteria; phylum Actinomycetota; class Actinomycetes; order Streptomycetales; family Streptomycetaceae; genus Streptomyces. The sequence goes on from NZ_LGDW01000040.1 coordinate 80,062, forward strand.
AGCACCGTCAGTGTTGTGATCCCGTGCTACAAGTACGGCCATTTCCTCGCCGACTGCGTGAGCAGCGTCCTGGACGAGCAGGACGGCGTTGACGTCCGCGTACTCATCATCGACGACGCCTCGCCCGACGACTCGGCGGAGACCGCGCTCAAGCTGGCGGCCTCCGACTCGCGCATCCAGGTGCGCGTCCACGAGAGCAACAAGGGCCACATCGCCACCTACAACGAGGGCCTCCTCGAGTGGGCCGACGGCGACTACGTCGCACTCCTGTCCGCCGACGACCGGCTGGTCCCCGGCGCCCTGGTACGCGCCGCCGCGCTGCTGGACGCCCACCCGGAGGCGGGGTTCGCCTACGGCCGCCCGTTGCGCTTCCAGCACGGCGGCCCGCTGCCCAAGGCCCGTACGAGCGGGACCGGTTCGGTCGTCTACCCCGGGCACTGGTGGCTGGACCGCCGCTTCCGCGAGGGCACCGGCTGCATCACCTCGCCCGAGGTCGTCGTCCGCACCAGCCTCCAGCGCGAGGTCGGCGGCTACGACCCCGAACTGCCGCACGCCGGCGACATCGAGATGTGGATGCGGCTCGCCGCCCGCGCCGACGTCGGCTACGTACGCGGGGCCGACCAGGCCTTCTACCGCGTCCACGGCAACAACATGTCGACCACCGACTTCGGCGGCCAGCTCGACGACCTCCGCCAGCGCCTCGTCGCCTACGACTCCGTACTCGACAAGTGCGCCGACCTGCTGCCGCAGGCCGACCGGCTGGCCGGCGCGGTGCACACCCGTCTGGCCCGCTTCGCGCTGCGCCGCGCCTACCGCGCCTACGACCGGGGGCGCACCGACGTCGTCCCGGTCGACGAACTCGTGGCCTTCGCGCAGGAGTGCCTGCCGGAGTACGAGGCCCTGCCCGAGTACCGCGCGCTGCGGCTGAGACAGCAGATCGGAGCGAGGACGATGCCGTATCTGCAACCGCTGGTGTGGTCTGCCGTGGCCGAACGCGGGCGGGAGTGGCTGTGGTGGGAGTCCTGGAAGCGCCGCGGCATCTGATGACCACGCTCAACCCACCGGCCCCGCCCGACCCCTGTCGCGGCGCCCAGCGTCCGCCCCGGGACTCAGCCCGCCACCGGAACGCCACCGACCTGGACACCTGGCTCCCGGGCGGCGTCCTTCCTGTTCCTGCGCCGCAGCGCGTACTGGTCGAACCACAGCGCGCTCAGCAGCGCGACGGTCGCGCCCAGCAGCGCCGTACCGGCCAGCGCCCGGCTCTTGGTGCCCTGGACCGGGGCGGCGCTCGGGGCGACCAGCACGGAGGGGTTGATCCGCGCCTCCGCGTAGACCCCCTGTGCCTCCTGGACCTCTGCCACATGCCTCGCGTAGACGTCGATGATCCTGCGGACCGTCGTGTCGGCCGCGACCGGGTCCGCGCCCCGCGCCTGTACCTGCAACGAGGGGATCAGATAGGCGGGCGTCGCGCTGGTGCCGCTGTTGCGTGGGATCAGCTGGTATGTGCCATGGACGCCGGCGGAGCTCAACTCCTTGCGTCCCGCAGGCGACACGAGTTGCTGGATGACCCCGTACGAGAGGGTGGCGAGCGGCGGTTGGAGATTCGTCAGCTGGTTCGGCTGACTCCCCGTCATCGGCGGCTTGAGGACGACGACCGCCGAACTCACGTACTGCGGGGCGGGGCGGATCACCGGATAGGCCCCGGCGGCTGTCAGCAGGAGCGCGAGCACAAGGACATACCAGCGGCGGAGCAGCGCTTCGGCGACGTCACGGGGCGACACAGTGATTCCTTCCGTCGACCCCGATCCTCGCAGGCGCGGGGGCGGACCGCCACCAGATCACGAGGCCCAAGCCGGGCCGCAGCCCGGACGGCCGGTCACGCGGCACCGGGCCGGGGGGAGAACTCATGAGCCTCGGCGACATCTGGGCGATCATGTGCAGGCGTTGGTACTTCATGGTGCCGCTCACCCTGCTCAGTCTTCTCGCCGGCGGATACCTGTACCGGACCATCCCGGTCTCCTACGCGTCGCAGAGTTCCGTCACGCTCCTCGACTCCACGGCGGTCGCCGACATGGCGCCGACCTTCGGCAACCCCATCTCGAACGCGGGCGGTACCCTCGTCGTCACGGCGGACGTGCTGATCAGGACGCTCCAGTCGAGCGACTCGGCCAAGGAACTGCACTCCCGAGGTGTCACCGACCGCTACACGGCCGGTTTCGCACCGGAGGCCGACAGCCCGCTGCTCACCCTGAGTGTCACCGGCACCGACCGGGCGAACGTGCTGCAAGAGACCGCCACGCTCACCAAGTTCGCCGCGGAGCAGCTGAAGGCCCTTCAGGCGGCCTCCAGGGTGCCGGCGAAGTACTCCGTGCAGGCAGCGCCGGTCGTACTGCCGCAGACACCGGTCTCACAGTCGAAGGCCCGGTACCAGAACATCGCCGCGGTGCTCATCGTCGGGATGGTCAGCGCGTTCCTGCTGTCCATCCTGGCCGAGGGAGTCGCGGTGGTCCGCCGCCGCGGACGCGCCACGGCCGGATACGTCCCCCGGCGCCACCGCGCCAAGCCCCCCGAGCAGACGCCAAGGGGCCCGCTGGTGCGCAGCCTTGACGCCACGACGATCCTCACCGGCTATCTGGCGCTGGCCTTCTTCGTCCCGTCGAACCTCACCCTGCCCGCGCTCGGCGGTGTCGGCACCCCGGCCAACGTCTTCGCCCTGCTGGGACTCCTCTGGTACCTCGCGACCTGGCTCGGCGGCCGTATCCGTCCCGCCGAGGGCACCAGGCTGCCGCGCGTGGCGATGTGCGTGCTCGCCGTGGCGGTGCTGCTGTCGTACCTCGCGGACGCGTCCCGCGACAGCTCCCACCAGGAGGTCCTCGGGGCCGACCGGGGGCTCATCGGACTCGGCGTGTGGGTGGCGCTGGTGGTGCTGGCCTCGGCCGGCATCCAGGAGCGCGGCCGGCTCGAGACCCTGATGCGCCGACTCGTCGTCCTGGGCACGGTGGTCGCCCTGATCGGCTACTACGACTTCTTCGCGGCGACCAACATCGCCGACTCCATCCACATCCCCGGCCTCCAGTCCAGCACCGCCGGGATCAGCGCCATGGACCGCGGCTCGTTCACCCGGCCGCGCTCCACCACGGCCCATCCGCTGGAGTTCGGCGGGATGCTGGCCATCCTGGTCCCCTTCGCCGTCCACCAGGCGTTCGATCCCGTACGCCGTCACGCCGGCGCCATGCGCCGCTGGGCCCCGGTGGCGATCATGGCGGGCGCGCTTCCGCTGACGGTGTCCCGGACGTCCATCATCGGCGCCGCCATCGTGATCCTGGTGATGGTGCCCCGCTGGAAGCCGGCGCGCCGCTGGGCCGCGATCGGGATCGTCCTGGGTTCGGTGGCCGGCTTCAAGGTGATCATTCCCGGACTGATCGGCACCATCACCAACCTGTTCGCCACCTTCTTCGCCGGTTCCGACAGCAGCACCCAGGCGCGCACCGTGAAGTACGGCGCGATCGTCCCGTATCTCGACGAACATCCCTGGTTCGGACGCGGATTCGGCACCTTCACCCCCGACCTGTACTTCTTCACGGACAACCAGTACATGCTGACCCTGGCCGAGATGGGCGTGGTGGGGCTCGTCGCGCTGCTCGCCCTGTTCGTCACCGGGATCCACACCGGCGGTGCCATCCGCCGCCTCGCCCGCGACGACTCGGACCGGGAACTCGGACAGGCGTTCCTCGCCTCGGCGCTGGTCGCCCTCGTCATCAGCGCCACCTTCGACGCGCTCAGCTTCCCCATGTACGCCGGGATGTTCTTCCTGACCCTGGGGGCCGGCGGCAGCTACCTCGGCTTCATCCGCCGGGAGGCCGCCGCCGCTCAGGCACCCGCCGCGATCCCCGTCCCCGCCGAGGCATCCGAAGCCGAGCTTCCCCAACTCGTGGAGTCCCGATGAGCACCGTCGCCGTCATCGTCGTCACCTGGAACAGCGCCTCGGTGCTCCCCGGGTTCCTCGCCGCGCTTCCCGAGGGCATGGCCGGCCTCGACTGGCGGCTCGTCGTCGCCGACAACGACTCCGCCGACGACACCGTCGAGGTTCTCCGGACGCTGGCCCCCGACGCCACGGTCGTGCAGACCGGCCGCAACGCCGGGTACGCGGCCGGGGTCAACGCGGCGCTGGGGGCGGCCGGCGATCACGGCCCCGCGCTCATCTGCAACCCCGACATCCGGATGCGGGAGGGCTGCGCGAAACGCGTCGTGGACAGTCTCGGGGACGGTGTGGGGATCGCCGTACCCCTCCTCTACGAAGAGGGCAGGGACACGCCCCACCACTCCCTGCGCCGCGAGTCGAGTGTGCTGCGGGCGCTCGGCGAGGCCGTCATCGGAAACACCCGCGCCGGACGCTTCCCGCGCCTGAGCGAGCTCGTGACCGACGCCTCCGCGTATCAGCGGCCCACACGCGCGGACTGGGCGACGGGTGCGCTCATGGCCATCTCGGCGGAGTGTCTGGCCGCCTGCGGCCGGTGGGACGAGTCCTTCTTCCTCTACTCGGAGGAGACCGAGTACTGCCTGCGCGCGCGGGACCGTGGCTACGCCACACAGTTGGAACCGACAGCCGAGGCGGTCCACCTGGGCGGCGACTCCCAGGTGTCCCCCCGCCTCTGGACCCTCCTCACCCTCAACCGCGTCCGCCTGTACCGCAGGCGCCACGGCCCCCTCGCGACGGCCGCTTTCCGCACGGCCGTCCTCCTCCGCGAAACCTCCCGAGCCGCCCTGGGCCGCCCAGCCGCACGAGCAGCGGCAACCGCCCTGGCAAAACCGGGAGCCCTGAACAAAATTCCGGCCCCCTAACCTCCTCGCCACGCCCGGTCCCCGCGACGAAACCCTGCCCCCGCAAAAGGGGCGCGGGGAACTGCGCGACAAGCCACAACGGCGCGGCAGCCGCCCGACAACTCTTCCCGGCACCCCCGTAGTGCCACGACCTCCCCGCCACGCCCGGTCCCCGCGACGAATCCCCGGCCCCTATAAGGGGCGCGGGGAACTGCGCGACAAGCCACGACGCAGCAACCGGTCCGCGTCATGCCTGTAGGCCAGGTTGTCTAACGCACCGGCTCCGTTCTGACGGCGATGAGCGACTTCGGCGCACCGAGCACCCGCTCGCTGAGCAGCACCGACCCGGGGAACAGATAGCGCATCTCCGTGCGGGTCAGCAGCTCGATGTTGATCACCGCGTCCATCGCCGACTCCGGACTGTCGGGTCGGCTGTGGACGAGCGGCCAGCGCCGGACGAGACGGGCCCTGGCGGCCAGCGGCAGGAACTGAAAGCCAGGAGCCACGAAGTGCGGCTCGACGGGGAAGTAGCGGTACGGCGTCTGGATCCAGTGCAGCGGGGCCAGCGACTCGACGGCCGACACGAACTTGCGGCGCTGGCTGTGGCCGCCCACGTGCTCGATCGTCGAGTTGGAGAACACCAGGTCGTAGCCGCCGGTGGCACTCAGTTCGGCGGCGACCGCCTCATCGGTGACGTCGGCGACCTCCGCGGTGATCCAGTCGGGCAGTTCGGCGGGATGCTCCGCCAGGTTGATCAGGTGGACGTGCTTGGCGCGCACGGGCGCGCGCAGCCACATCTCGGCCGTTCCGCCCAGGTCCACGACGCTCATGTTCTCGATGCCGGGGAAGCAGCGCCCGAACCGCTCCCAGCGGGCGACGCGCATGCGTTCGCCCAGCGAACCGGGCGCGTCGACGAACTTGTTTCGGAGGGCGCGGGAGCGGGCCATTGGGATCAACCACCTGTGGTCGGAACGAGAGAGCGAGATGAAGGAGAGGGGAGTGACGATTGGCGGGGCCGGGCGGATTACCCGGCCGTCACCACTGGGTGTAGAAGCTGGCCGGGTTCACCAGGTACCGGACGGTGGGGTGCGGCACATGGACGACCCGGTGCCCGCGGCCGTACCGGCGGATCAGCTCCCAGTCCTCACGGGGCATCACCTCCGGCGTCCGGCGCAGCCGGCTGAAGTGCAGAGAGCCGTTGCGGCGGGCGACGAAGGCGTTGGTGTCGAGGAAGGACTCGCGGGCCGCCCTGCGCCGGTCGAAGGGCACCGAAAGGACGTCCCGTTCGCTACCGTCGGGCAGGACGCGGCGCAGCGCCGTGTAGACGCCGGCGGGCCCGCCGGGGGACTCCAGGACAGCCAACGCCCGTTCCAGATGGTCGGGTTCCCACAGGTTGTCGTCGTCCAGGAACGCCACGTACCGCGAGCGGCTGAGGCGGATGCCCACATTGCGGACGATCCCGGCCGTGCCGGTGTTGTGCGCCAGGGAGACCGCGAACAGCCGTGGATCGTCGGGGAGTTCGGACAGTCCGGCGCCGTCGTCGACCACGATGACGACCTGGTCGCGAACGGTCTGGTCGAGCGCCGAGCGCACCGCGGCCCGCAGCGCCTCGGGACGTCGGTGGGTGGCGATCACCGTGGCGACCAGCGCCGTGGGCGGCGACGGCAGAGTGGCGGCCAGGCGTCGGGTCTCGGCGTCCTCGGTCCGGCGCAGCCGCACCGCGGTGGGGGCCAGCAGGACCTTGTTCCTGATCTCGTAGAGCACCAGCCAGCCGAACAACGCCTTGAGCAGCGTCCAGGGCGCCCGTGCGACCCGGCGTACCGCCCCGCTGACGATCCCGCTCATGACGTCGGCTCCGGCTCGACCGGGCGGCCGTCGGACATCCGGTTGTCGCGCCACACGTTTCCGGCGCCCCCGGCGTTCCAGTGGGCGACCACGCCGTAGCCGCCGGACCCGGGGTGGTACTCCGTGGAGAAGACGTTGCCGGTGACCCTGATCCCGGTGGCGCCGGTGCTGCCGCCGTAGAGGGCGTACGCGCCGCCCGCGATCCAGTTGTCGTCCACGGTGACGTTGCGGACCACTCCGGTGTCGGCGAACAGGCCGATGCTGCCCGAGGCACCCTGCTTGAGGCTGTTCGGGTTCAGCAGGGTGTTGTGGCGGATGACCAGGTGCCCGGTGTTGCCGCCGCCGCTGATCACGGTGTTGGTGTGCTGCCACTCGCCGCCCAGGTTGACGAACGGAACGATGTCGTGCACGTAGTTGTCGTGCAGGTTTCCCTGCCCCATGGACAGGGCGTCGCCGAACACCGAGACGTCGCACCAGCCGACCTCGATGGGACTGCCCCCCATGTTCGACACCGCGTAGTCCACGCCGCCGTTGTCCGGACCCTTGCCCGGCACCGCCGTGACGGTGGAGTGCAGGACCTTCAGACCGCTGTATCCGGGACGCAGGTTGATGCCCCACCAGTTGTCCGAGGTGATCCTGGTGTCGATGACGGTGACGTTGTTCGCGTAGATGTCGAGCGAGCCCGTGATGTCCTGGCCCCGGATGACGAGCCCGTCGGTACGGATCGCCCAGGCCCCGGTCTTTTTGGGCTTGAGGGCGATACGCGGACCGGTGCTGTCGGCGTCGGGGAAGCCGCAGTCGCCCGGAGAGTCGCACTTGGTTCTGGCCACCGGAGTGGCGGGCGCACTGCGGGTGGCCGTCGGCGGGGTCGGTTTCCCGGCCGGGGTGGGCTTCTTCGCCGGGGTGAGCCTGGCCGTCGGCGACGGCGTGGGGGAGGGGGAGGGGCGGTCCGTCGCCCCGCCGACCGTCGCCGACGCGGTGGCGCTCGGTGACGGTGGGGGGCTGCTCGTACGGCAGATCGGCCCGTCGGCCGGGCAATGCTGCGCCGTGGAGTGTTCCGATCCCGAGCAGGCCACTGCCAGAACCGCCAGCAGTCCCGCGAGCAGCGGTACCGCGAGGGAGTTGCGGCTGACGCGCCGTGACATGGGGTTCACCTCAAGTCCTTCTGGGCGGGCCGGACCGGTACGGAGGACCGGTCCTGGCCGCGGCGGGGCCGGTCGCCGCGGCCGACGCCGCGCAGGAAGTCGCGGCTGGGCAGTACGCACAGCGTGTAGCCGGCCAGGGCGATCGTGCTGATGGCGAGGAGGGCGAACCGGCCGTCGCCCAGCAGGCGTTGCAGGCCGAGGATGATCGCGGCCATGACGGCCCCGCCCAGGAAGGGCCACGCACAGGCCCTGGCGATCCGGCCGGCACCGATGCCGCCCCGACTGAGGGCGACCAGGAACACGGGCACGACAAGGCCGCCGGCGACCAGGACATGGGCCTGGGAGACACCGACGATGCCGTTCACGCGGGCGGCGACCAGCAGCACCGGGACCAGGGCCGCCAGCCACAGGCCCTGCACCAGGAAGAGCGACCGGCGCTGTCCGATCGCGACCAGGCAGTCGTAGGCCAGTTCGCTGCCGATACGGATCAGGCCGAGGACCATCAGCCAGGGCAGCGCCGCGGCGGCGGGACCCCACCGGTCTCCGTAGATCAGCTGGATGGCCGGCTCCGCGAGGCAGGCCAGCAGGACGCACAGCGGGACGGTCCCGGTGATCACCACACCCAGGGCCCGGCTGAAGCCCTGGGCGAGCGCCTGCGGCGACTCCGCCAGCCGGGAGAAGCCGGCGAACGAGACCCGGCGGGCGGCCTCGGAGATGATCCGCACGGGCCAGCCGGACATGTTGAAGGCGAGGACGTAGAAACCCAGCGACACATTGCCCAGCGTCGCGCCCACCACCATGGTGTCGACGTTGACCACCGCGAGGGCCAGCATGCTCGCCCCCGCCAGCGGAAGCCCGAACCTGAGCAACGCCCGCGCCTGGTCGGGATCCCAGCCGAACTTCAAGGTGCCCGGTGCCGCCAGGGCGCAGCCGACGAGCGTCACGAGGTTTCCCGCCACGGCTCCCCAGGCGAAGCTCATCGCGCCCCAGCCCTCGAAGGCCAGCAGCAGCGTCACCGAGGTGCTCACCACGAAGTTGAGCCCGTCGACGAGCATCCGCCTGCCCTGGGCGAACTCCCGGGTGAGGAAACCGGCGGGCACCTGTGCCACCCCGTCGATCACCACGCACAGGCACATCACCCGCAGTACGCCCGCCGCGTCCGGCGAGCCGAGCAGGCCCGCCACCGTCGGTGCCGCCGCGAACAGCGCCACGTACAGCAGGCCGCTGGAGAGGGCGCTGAGGGTCAGCACGGTCGGCGCGAACCGCCGTGCGTCGCCCTCCCAGCGCACGATGGCCAGGCCCACGCCCAGCTCGTTCGCGGACAGCAGGACCAGCAGCACGGTCTGGGCGATGCCGTAGACGCCCCACTCCGCCGGTCCGAGGGCGAAGCGTGCCAGCAGGATGCCGGTCGCGAAGTTGCCCAGCCGCATCACGACCGTGTTGATCAGGCTCCAACGGGCCGCGGAGCGGACCTTCGTGCCCAGGGAGGCGGCAGCGGGCGGAGCGGGAGTGCCGCTCGGCTCAGCGGTCTCGCTGTCCGGTGTGCGAACGCTGTCCATGAGTCGACTCCTCGTCGAGCGGCTCGGCGGCGGGTGCCACGACCGTCGTGGTCCGCCCCGCTCTCGGCTCCGTGGCAGGCCTGTTCCCGGCGGACCGCGCCCAGGTGGGCGGGGTGCGCAGAGCGATCGTCTGTTCCGCCCTCGACTCCTCGGCCGCCGGCCGGGGAGCGGTGACGCGGGATTCGGCCACCGGCGCCGGCTCGGGGGCTTCGACCGGCTGTACGGTTACCGCCGGGGCGGCCGCCGGGTGCGAACGGCGGCGCGCCTCCACGTAGAAGGCGGCGACCAGGGTCAGTACCAGGCCCGCGCCGCCGGCCATGATCATGTACTCGAGCCGGGTCTTGGTCTGCGCGGCCGGCGGCTGCGGGACCACGATCGTCATCATCTGGATCATGGCCTTCGGCGCGACCGACTGCTGCTTCTGGAACTGCTCCAGCCGGTCCTTGGCGTACGCGGTGAGAATGCGGTCCGATTTCAGGACCGACGCCCTGCCCGTGCCGGTGACCGTCAGCCACATCAGCGGCCCCTGGGCGTTGTCGGCGATCTTGGCCTCGAACATACCCCTGGCTCCACGGGACTTGAGCTCCCGGATCGAGTCGTCGGAGTTGAGGTTGCGGGCCAGGCTGTCGGCCATGCCGGTGAGCGAGGTCTGCGTGCTGAGGAAGGGGTTGCCGCCGTAGGCGACGGTGGCCTTCGGGGAGTTCAGTAGTTGCACCGTGCTCTGCGACTGGTAGGTGACCGGAACCAGCACCACCACGGCGGCCACCAGACCGGCGGTCAGCAGCAGCCCGGGCAGCAGGACGTACCAGCGCCTGCGCATGACCCGGAAGATCTCAGCGAGATCCATGGCGGTCCCCCCTTGCGGCCAAATGTTCTACGAGCAGGTGTTTCAAGCGGATCATATGGGGAACGTGCGTTCGCTGGTTGTCGGCTGGTCGGTCGGTCTCAGCCGAGTGCTCGCGGTGCCCCCCTCCAGCAGCACATCGGCGATCCGGTCGCTCGCGCGGCCGTCCCACAGGTCGGGCCTGCGCGGCGCGGGCGGCGCGTCCAGCACCCCGTTCACGATGGACACGATGCGCGCGGGATCCCGGCCCGCCAGCACGTTGGTGCCCTGCTCGACGGTGATGGGCCGCTCGGTGTTGTCCCGCAGGGTCACACACGGCACGCCCAGCGCCGTGGTCTCCTCCTGGATGCCGCCGGAGTCGGTCAGCACGACGCGGGCGGAGTCCTGGAGGGCGATGAAGTCCAGGTATCCGGCGGGCGGTACGAGCCGGATACCGCCCGGCACCCCGATGGCGGCCAGCCGCTCCGCGGCCCGCGGATGCACGGGCAGGACGAGCGGCAGGCGCCCGGCGATCTCCCCCAGGGCCTTGAGCAGCCCGGTGAGCACCTCGGGGTCGTCCACGTTGGCCGGCCGGTGCAGCGTGACGAGCCCGTACTCGCCCTTGGCCAGGCCGTGTTCGTCCAGGACGGCCGAGGCCCTGGCCCGCTCCAGGTTGGCCAGCAGCGTGTCGATCATGACATTGCCGACCAGGTGGATCTGGTCCTCCCGGTAGCCCTCCGCGCGCAGGTTGTCGACGGCGTCGGGGGAGGGGGCCAGCAGATAGTCGCTGACCCGGTCGGTGGCGACGCGGTTGACCTCCTCCGGCATGCTCCAGTCGCGGCTGCGCAGGCCGGCCTCGACGTGGGCCAGCAGCGGGCCGGCCTTGGCGGTGACCAGGGCACAGGCCAGGGTGGAGTTGATGTCGCCGACCACGACGACGATGTCTGGGGACACCTCGCCGATGAGCGGCTCGAACGCGGTCATCACGCGTCCGGTCTGCTCGGCGTGACTGCCCGACCCGACCCCGAGGAAGCGGTCGGGCGGACGGATACCGAGGTCGGCGAAGAACACGTCGTTCATGGCCGGGTCGTAGTGCTGGCCGGTGTGGACGAGGACCACCTCGGCGCCCCGGCGTTCCAGGGCGTCCATCACCGGTTTGATCTTCATGTAGTTGGGGCGCGCCCCGGCGACGCAGACGATTCGCGGCATGGCTCAGAGCACCTCGATGGTGGGCCCCGACGACAGCCGGCGGCGGCAGTCGAGGACGAAGGGAGCGTGTTCGGCCACGAGTTCGTAGTCGAAGCTGTCGTGGTCGGTCAGCAGGACCACCACATCGGCGGCCGTCAGCTCCTCAGGGGTCAGTTCGACCCGGACCAAGCGGCTGTCCACCGGCAGACTCTCGACCACGTGCGGATCCGCCGCCCTGACCTGGGCCCCCATGTCCAGCAGGAGCTGGGAGATGCGCAGCGCCGGCGACTCCCGGGCGTCGCTGGTGTTCTTCTTGTACGCCAGGCCGAGCAGCAGGACGCGCGAGCCGTTCACGGACCTGCGTCTCTCGTTGAACAGGTCGCTGATCCGGCGCGCCACGTACTCGGGCATGTGGTTGTTGATGTCGTTGGCCAGCTCCACGAACCGGAAGCTCTGGCCGAGTTCGCGCTGCACCCGCCAGGACAGGTACGAGGGGTCGATCGGCAGGCAGTGGCCGCCGACGCCCGGTCCGGGCGTGAACTTCATGAACCCGAAGGGCTTGGTGGAGGCCGCGTCGATGGCCTGCCAGACGTCGATGTCCAGGTGGTGGGCGAACATCGCGATCTCGTTGACCAGCGCGATGTTCACATGCCGGAAGGTGTTCTCAAGAAGCTTGGCGAGTTCGGCCTCCTTCGGCGAGCCCACCGGCACGGTCGTGTCGACGAGTTGCGCGTAGAAGTCCTGAACGGCCTTGAGCGAGGCCTCGTTGACCCCGGACACGACCTTCGGCGTCTCCTTGAACCCCCAGACGGCGTTTCCGGGGTCGATCCGCTCCGGGCTGTACCCGAGGTGGAAGTCGGCGCCCGCGGTGAGGCCCGAGCCGTCCTCCAGGACCGGCGCGAACAGCTCCTGGGTGGTGCCGGGATAGGTCGTCGACTCGAGGACGACGGTGGCTCCGGGGCGCAGATACCGGGCGAGGGTGACCGCCGACTCCTTGATGTACCGGAGATCGGGAGTGCCCTCGTGCAGCGGTGTCGGCACGGTCACCACGGCGATGTCGAAACCGCCGCAGTCGCGGGCCGCCTCACTCGGGCGGTACGAGCCGTTGTCCAGAGCCGCGCGGATCCGCTCGGAGGAGACGTCCTCGACGAACGACTCACCGGCGGCAAGGGTCTTGACCCGCCGGGAGTCGACGTCGTAGCCGATCACCTCGTGTCCGACCTCGGCGGCGCGGATGGCCAGCGGCAGGCCGACGTATCCCTGTCCGACCACGACGACGCGCATCAGTGACTCCTGTTCGCGGAGGCGGGTGACGGGGTGGGACGGATGAACTCCCGCGCCGTCATGAGAAGGAAGGCAGCGTTGGTGGTGAGGTAGCGCCGGCCGAGGCGGCGCGGCTCCTGGAGCGCGCGGTAGAGCCACTCGACTCCCCACCGCTGCCAGGACTCGGGGGCCCGCTTGGTGATCCCCGCGAGGATGTCGAAGGAGCCGCCGACTCCGTGCACGACGCGGGCGCCGGTGCGTTCGCCGTAGGCGGCGGTGAAGATCTCCTTCTTCGGCGAGGTCATGCCGAGGAACAGCATCTGGGCGCCGCTGTCGGCGATCGCGCCCGCGATGGCTTCCTGCTGGGAGTCGTCGAAGTAGCCGTTGCGGCTGCCGGCCACCTTCAGGCCGGGGAAGCGGTCGGCCACCCGGCGCAGCATCTCCGCCAGCACCTCCTCCTTGGCACCGAGGAAGTACACGGACATGCCCGCCGTCTCCGCCTCGGCCAGCAGCCGCAGGAACAGGTCGATTCCGGCCACCCGTTCGGGCAGCGGGGCACGCAGCACCCGGCCGGCCCAGACGACGGCCTGTCCGTCGGCGACGACGAGATCGCAGCCGGAGACGGCGTCGGCGAGGCGCTGGTCGCGCCGCATGTTCACCAGCTTCGCGGCGTTGACCACCCCGATCTCCAACTGCCTGCCGTTCCGGACGGCTTCGAGGCAGCGCTCGACGGTCTCGTCCATGGTCAGCGGGTCCAGTTCGACCCCGAACAGGATCTGGCGCTCGCTCATATTCGTCCCCCCTGCCAGGCGTGGAGCATCCAGCCGAATTCGTACGGCCGGCATTCGCGGTCCACGGACAGGGGCCGGTACACCCGGTCCAGGGACCGCAGCCGGAGGTTCGGAGCGACTCGGGTGCCGAGGCCTCGGGCGGCGCGTACGGCCTTCTTCGGGTCGCCCCGGTAGACCTTGCGCCAGGTGACACCGAGGTCGTCGAGGATCATCGGCTCCTCGTGGCCGCCCGCCAGTTCGGGCACGAAGGTCATCCAGCGCAGGCCCTTGCGGATCGCCGCGCCGAAGTCGGTGCCACCGGCGTCGGCCAGGTCGAACAGCGCGGTCGGCGCCATCGCGTGCTGGTGGACGCTGTAGACCGGGTAGCCCTCCACGACACCGCCGGTGCGCGCGTCGTAGTGCCACCACCACTGGCCGCCGTCGCCCTGCAGCTCACAGATACGGGCCGCGCACGCCTCGGACGCGGCCAACGCCTCCGGATCGCCGGCTCCGTCGCCGCTGGCGTGTGCCAGGGCCAGGGCCTGGAGCGGGTACGTCTGGTCGGCGAAGCAGCTCACATGGGACCGGTACCAGGGCACCAGGCCGGGCCCGGTGGCGTGCGGGAACAGCGGACTGTTCCCGATCCGGGCCCGCAGCAGGCGGTCGCGCGCTGCGCTGAAACGTCTCTCCACGTCGGCCGACCGGCGAGCCGCCGCGAGCGCGGACAGCACCCAGGCCGCCTCGACCGTGTACCGCGGCCGGCCGTCCTCGTCCAGCGCGTCGACCCGCGCGAGCGCGTCCGACAGCTTGGGGTGGTCGGTCTCGGCGGCGGCCCAGGCGATGAGCGCCGCGTCCCCGAGGTTGGTCACCGCTGGCAGCGACTCGACCAGCAGACCCGCGAACTCCTGGGCCGTATGCCCGCCGAGCACCGCGCGCTGACGGTCCTCGGGGAGGAACCGGGCACCCAGCACGGTGATCGCCGCGTACCGGGTACTGGTGCCGCGCCGCTCCAGGGTCCAGGAGCCGTCGGCTGCCTGCCGGCCCGCCACGGTGAAGACGAAGGCTTCGCCACCGGGAAGGAGCATCGCCGGAAGTCCCGACTCGGCGACGGCCAGCAGCCGTTGGGTGAGCGCGAGCAGCGGCGGTTCCTCACGACCGAGCGCTGCCAGACGTGTGGTGGTCATCGTTTGGGCACACCAACCCCCCTGTGGGTCCTGTGTTTTGAGCAGACTGGATCACCGCCGCGTGACTGGGCACGCGGCGGAGGACAGATGTCGGACGCCGTCCCGTGAGGCGTCGGACATCAAGCGTCGAAGCGGTTGTCGCTCCTCGCTCTGGGCACAGGCGTATCCACCCGGTAACCCCCCCTGGGCACTGGTTCGTGTGTGCTCATTGTGCGTCGTCTGCATAGATCGCACACATGTTATGCCTATAGATGTTCGAAGATTTGCGTTTTGGGGGATGTGGAAGTCAGGCGCGCTCGACGAGCTCGCCGTCCAACTCGTCGTACAGCGCACCCGTTTCGGGGCACTCCCACGCGCCCGGCTCGCCCTCCCGCTCGATCAGCCGTACGCCGGCCCGGCCGACCCAGCCGATCCGGCGCGCCGGAACACCGGCCACGAGTGCGAAGTCCGGCACGTCCCGGGTCACCACGGCGCCCGCCGCGACAAGCGCCCAACGGCCGATGCGCACCGGCGCCACGCACACGGAACGGGCCCCCACGGACGCCCCCTCGGCCACCACCACCGCCACCGCTTCCCAGTCGCCGCCGCGCTTGAGCCGGCCCTCCGGGTCGACCGACCGGGGGAAGTGGTCGTTGGTGAAGACCGCCGCCGGGCCGACGAACACCCCGTCTCCGAGCACCGCCGGTTCGTAGACCAGGGCGTAGTTCTGGAGTTTCACGTTGTCGCCGATGCGTACGCCCGGGCCGACATACGCTCCCCGGCCGACGATGCACCCGCTGCCCAGTCGGGCGTCCTCCCGGATCTGGGCCAGATCCCAGACCGTCGTCCCGTCGCCGATCGTTGCCGTTTCGTCGACCTGGGCGGTCGGCTGGATCCTGGAGCTCACCTGGTGGAACCTTTCTGCTCACCGGGGCGGCAAAAGCGCCTTCACGGGATCACCATACTTACGCCGGATCGGCCGACGACGGTGACCGGCGCCCGGTCGTGGACGGTCCGGCGTCGGCCTTGACGGGGAGAGCGGTTTCGGGGACGACAGCGAGAAGGCGACCAGGGTGGCGCCGCACACTGTTGACGCCCGTCGGCCGCCGTCGCCGTGTCGTCAATTCACAGATTGAGCACCGAAGTTCATCAACCCTTCAAATGTCAAGCGCTACGCTCAGCGGCATTCGAGTGGCCGATGGCGCCCACACGCCGCAGCGCTCGCTCCCCCCACAGGCACAGGAGACTCGGCGTGCAGCACGGCGACGTAGTGGTGATCGGCGGCGGCTATGCCGGCGTGCGGCTGGCGAAACGACTGGACGACACGGCCCGGGTCACCCTGGTGGACCGCAAGGAGGTCTTCTTCCATCGCATTGCCTCCCTGCGCGCCGGCGTGTGCCCCGAGTGGACGATCACCCCGTTCATTCCGTACGACCGGCTGCTGCGCAACGGCCGCGTGGCCGTGGGCAAAGCGGTCGGCGTCGACACCGCCGAGCGGAAGGTGACGCTGGCCTCGGGCGAGATCCTCCCGTACGACGTGGTGGTGATCGCCACCGGCGCCGACTACCCGGAACCGGCCAGGTTCACCGGCACCACCGTCGAGGAGGCCGCCCGGTCGTTCGCCGGGCACCAGCGGAACATCGCCGCCGCCGAACACGTCCTCGTCGTCGGCGGCGGGCCCTCCGGCGTCGAACTCGCCGCCGAGATCCGCCTGGCCCGCCCCGGCGTCAGGGTCACCCTCGCCCACTCCGGGCCGGCGCTGCTCCATTCCACGGGCAGTGAACGGGTCGGGAAGAGGGCCCGTGTCTGGCTGGAATCGCATGACGTGGAGGTCCGGCTCGACTCCTTCATGTCACCCGGCAATGACTTCGGCACCTATCGCGACGCCCACGGTGGCCTCATCGGGGCCGACCGCTCCTTCTGGGCCACCGGCACCACCCCCAACACGTTCTGGCTGCGCATGGCCGGGCTCGGCGACTGGCTGAACGCCTCCGGGCATGTGAGGGTCGACCGGACGCTCCGGGTCGAGGGCTTCCCGGACGTGTTCGCCGTCGGTGACGTGAACGACATCAGCGAACTCAAGATCACCCCCGTCGCGCTCGCCCAGGCGGACCTCGCCGTCCACAACATCCGCGCCCAGCTGCAGAGTCCCGGCAGACATCGCAAGCAGCCCCGCTTCTACCGGTCGCTCCACCGGGCCCCGCTCATCGTGCCGTTCGGGGCCGCCGACGGGGTGACCATGGTTCCCGTGCCCGGCGGCGAGACCGCGATCCTCGGCGGCCGTACCGCCACGCTGGCCAAGGCCAAGACCCTCATGACCCCCTACATGAGGCGCCAGCTCGGATACACGGCGGCCTGAAGCCCGCCCTCGTGGAGACCGTGTGGAGGGCTTGCGGGGGCCGTGTGGGCAAAGCCTGCGGCAGGTTCTCGACTGCGGTTCCCGCCCCCGTTGTTACCGCCGCGTACATCCTGGGGTAGGGTCCCTCCGTTTCCAACTACCGGCTGAACGCGGGCCGGTACGGGGAGTGTTGGAGGGGCGGCGAAACGATGAATACCCAGTGGGGCGACGGCGGACCCGTGGACCTGGACGGCATACGGCTGGAGGAGCTGACACCTGAACCGCTGCTGACCAGGGACTACGAGACGCGCCCCTCGCTCGTGTACGAACGGCTGCGGCAACAGCACGGCCCGGTCGCACCGGTCGACCTGCTCGGCGTACCCGCCTGGCTCGTCCTGGGCTACCAGGAGTCGCTCCAGGTCCTCCAGGACGATGCCGGGTGGCCGAAGGGGCTGGAGAAGTGGCGGGCGCGTTCGGAGGGCAGGGTGCCCGCCGACTGGCCGCTCGGACCGTCCCTCGAGGTCAACCACGTGCTGATCCAGGGCGGCCCCGGTTACCGCCCGTTGAGGGCCGCGTGGGACGTGGCGCTGAAACCGTTCCAGGATCCGGGCCACCCCCAGGCGCGGCGGCTGAAAAGGGCCGTCGCCGCCTATGCCGACGAACTGATCACGTTGATGGGCCAGGGCGGCGGCACCGGTCTGGCGGATCTGTCGGCCCAGTTCTCCCGGCCGCTGCCACTGATGGTGGCCAGTAGCCTGCTCGGCTTCCCCGGATCACAGGGCGACGACGCGCTGATGGACATGTGGCGGGTACTGGACGCGGGCCCGGACGCGGAGCCCGCCCTGGAGCGGCTGCTGGCGACGCTCGCCGAACTGGCGGCGGCGAAACTCGAGACGCCGGGGGACGACTTCCCCTCGTACCTGATAGCCGCGCACCCCGGACTCTCGGTCGACGAACTGGCCCGCGAACTGTTCATGCTGCTGGGCATGACCTCCGACCACGTCGGCATCCTGGTGGCCAACACGGTGGTCGAGGTCATCTCGGGCGAGAGCACCGTGCGAGCCAGCCTTTCCGCCGGGATGGTCAGGGAGACCATGAACCGGGTGGTCATGCGTAAGCCGCCGCTGGTCAACTTCGTGCCCCGCTTCGCGGCCAGGGACACCCGGCTGGGCAACTACACGATCCGGGCGGGCGATCCGGTGTGGGTCTCCTCCGCCGCGGCGCACGACGACCCTCTCTTCGCCAAGAACGTGTGCCCGAGCACCACGCTCAGCACCCGGGCGCACCTGTCCTGGGGCGCGGGCCCACGCCAGTGCCCGGCGCGGGAGCTCGCGTCGACGGTCGCGGCGGTCGGCGTCGGCCGGCTGTTCGAGCGGTTCGTGAACCTGGACCTCGCCCTTCCCGTCGACCAACTCCCTTGGCGTTCCTCGCCGTTCATGCGAGGCCTACGATCACTGCCCGTACGGTACGACCTCGCCGCGCTGCCCGAGCAACGGTTGGCGTACGACCCGGCGACGCAGTCGGCACGGACGGAACTGCCGGACCCGTCGGCACGGCAGCGCTCATCGCTGTGGCGCTACCTGACGGAGCTGATCCGCACCGGCCGCTGAGGCGGCGTTGCGGCGGGCCGCAGTGTTTGGTGTACGCCGGGGACGTGCGTGACCCTGGCTCGGTGGCTCGGTGGCTCGGTGGCTCGGTGGCTCGGTGG
>NZ_LGDW01000041.1 GCF_001280005.1 Streptomyces sp. NRRL WC-3618
CGCCCGACCCGCCCGGCGTGCACTGGAAGACCCGCCCGCTCGTCGAGTTGACCGCCGGGCGGCCCTTCGTCTGGCTCGACGACGAGGTCAGCGATGCCGACCGGAGGTGGGTGGCCCAACACCATCATGGTCGGGCCCTGTTGCACCGCGTCGACCCTCACCACGGGCTCCGCGACGCGGACTTCGCGGCCGTAGAGACGTGGCTCCGCCAGCCGTAGGGGAGTTGGGCGGCCGGGCAGCGGGGCCGAGGGAACCAGGCGGCCCGCGCCCCCGTGTTCACGCCCCCACGTACCCCGCCAAGTGCTCCCCCGTCAGTGTGCTGCGGGCCGCCACCAGGTCCGCCGGGGTGCCCTCGAAGACGATGCGGCCCCCGTCGTGGCCCGCGCCGGGGCCGAGGTCGATGATCCAGTCCGCGTGGGCCATGACCGCCTGGTGGTGCTCGACCACGATGACCGACTTGCCGGAGTCGACGATCCGGTCGAGCAGGCCGAGCAGGTGTTGGACGTCGGCGAGGTGGAGGCCGGTCGTCGGCTCGTCGAGGACGTACACGCCCCCCTTGTCGCCCATGTGCGTGGCCAGCTTGAGGCGCTGGCGTTCGCCGCCGGACAGGGTGGTGAGGGGCTGGCCGAGGCTGAGGTAGCCGAGGCCGACGTCGGCGAGGCGGTCCAGGACGCGGTGCGCGGCCGGCGTACGCGCCTCGCCCGCGCCGAAGAACTCCTCCGCCTCCGTCACCGACATCGCGAGCACCTCGGCGATGTCCCGGCCGCCGAGGTGGTACTCGAGGACCGCCGGCTGGAACCGCTTCCCCTCGCAGTCCTCGCAGGTCGTGGCCACACCGGCCATCATCGCCAGGTCGGTGTAGATGACACCGGCACCGTTGCAGGTGGGGCAGGCGCCCTCGGAGTTGGCGCTGAACAGCGCCGGCTTGACCCCGTTGGCCTTGGCGAACGCCGTACGGATCGGGTCGAGCAGACCGGTGTACGTCGCCGGATTGCTCCGCCGGGAGCCACGGATCGGCGTCTGGTCGACCGCCACCACCCCCTCGCCGACGGCACCCCGGGTCTCGACCAGCGACCCGTGGATCAGCGAGCTCTTGCCGGACCCGGCGACCCCGGTCACCACGCACAGCACCCCGAGCGGGATGTCCACGTCGACGCCCTGGAGGTTGTGCCGGGTCGCGCCCCGGACCGGCAGGGTGCCGGTGGGCTTGCGTACCGTCTCCTTCAGCGCTGCCCGGTCGTCGAAGTGGCGGCCGGTGACCGTACCGCCGGTCCGCAGCCCCTCCACCGTCCCCTCGAAGCAGACGGTGCCGCCCTCCGTGCCGGCGCCGGGGCCCAGGTCGACGACGTGGTCGGCGATCGCGATCACCTCGGGCTTGTGCTCCACGACGAGCACGGTGTTGCCCTTGTCGCGCAGCCGCAGCAGCAGGTCGTTCATGCGCTGGATGTCGTGCGGGTGCAGGCCGATCGTCGGCTCGTCGAACACGTACGTGATGTCGGTGAGGGCGGAACCGAGGTGGCGGATCATCTTGACGCGCTGCGCCTCGCCGCCCGACAGGGTGCCCGAGGCGCGGTCCAGCGCGAGATAGCCGAGGCCGATCTCCACGAACGAGTCCAGCGTGTGCTGGAGCGCGCTGAGCAGCGGCGCCACCGACGGGTCGTTGAGGCCGCGCACCCACTCCGCGAGGTCCCGGATCTCCATCGCGCAGGCGTCGGCGATGCTGATCTTGCCGATTTTCGACGAGCGGGCCCCCTCGCTGAGCCGGGTGCCCTCGCACTCGGGGCAGGTGGTGAAGGTGACCGCCCGTTCCACGAACGCCCGGATGTGCGGCTGCAGCGCCTCCTTGTCCTTCGACAGGAACGACTTCTGGATCTTGGGGATCAGGCCCTCGTAGGTCAGGTTGACGCCGTTGACCTTGACCTTCGTCGGCTCGCCGTAGAGGAAGTCGTGCATCTCCTTCTTGGTGAACCGGCGGATCGGCTTGTCCGGGTCGAGGAAGCCGGACTGGGCGTACAGCCCCACGGTCCACTGGCTGTCCGACTTCCACCCGGGGATGGTGAACGCGCCCTCGGAGATCGACTTGGAGTCGTCGTAGAGCTGGGTGAGGTCGATGTCGGAGACCGCGCCCCGGCCCTCGCAGCGCGTGCACATGCCGCCGGTGCGGTTGTAGGTCGCCTTCACGGTCTTCGTCTTCGCGGCCCCGCGCTCGACGGTGATCCCGCCGCTCGCACGGACCGAGGCCGTGTTGAAGGAGTACGCGCTGGGCGGCCCGATGTGCGGATCGCCCAGCCTGCTGAAGAGGATGCGCAGCATCGCGTTGGCGTCGGTGGCGGTGCCGACGGTGGAGCGCGGGTCGGCGCCCAGTCGCTGCTGGTCGACGATGATCGCAGTGGTCAGTCCGTCGAGCACGTCGACCTCGGGGCGTGCCAGGGTCGGCATGAACCCCTGGACGAACGCGCTGTACGTCTCGTTGATCAGCCGCTGCGACTCGGCGGCGATCGTGTCGAACACCAGCGAGCTCTTGCCCGAACCGGAGACCCCGGTGAACACCGTCAGCCGACGCTTCGGCAGCTCGATACTGACGTCCTTGAGGTTGTTCTCGCGCGCGCCGTGCACACGGATCAGATCGTGGCTGTCGGCACCGTGCGGCGCGCCGGCCGCCTGCGAGTCCGCCCTCGTGGTCCTGCTCATCGGGTCTCCGTCTCGTCCTCGTCCGTTTTCCTACAGGTGCTGCTGTGCTACTGAGTCAGTGCCGCTGTGCTGCTGTGCCGCTGTGCCGCTGTGCCGCTGTGCTGCTGGGCTGCCGACTCAGCCCTTCGGCTTCTGCGAGATCCGTACCAGGTTGCCCGACGGGTCGCGGAACGCGCAGTCGCGCGGGCCCCACGCCTGGTCCATGGGTTCCTGGAGGACCTCGGCGCCGGACGCCCGTACCTTCTCGAACATGCCATCGAGATCGTCGGTACGGAAGACGAACATCGGCATGACACCCTTGGTGAGCAGTTCCTGAAGGGCGTCGCCGTCGGCCGCCGAGCGGCCCGCGTGCGGTTCGGAGAGGACGATTTCGAGGTCCGGCTGCGCGGAGCTGCCGAGGGTGACCCAGCGGTGTTCGCCGGACGCTACGTCGTTGCGGACCTCGAAGCCGAGTGCGTCGCGGTAGAAGGCGAGCGCCTCGTCGGGGTCGTTGACAGTGATGTGGCAGTACTGCAGTGCGATGTCCATGCCGACAACGCTAGGCGGCGGCCGTGCGGCCCGCTTCTCGAATCCTGCTCGGTACGTTTTCGATGTCCGGGGCGGGGGAGGGCGCGGGGGCGCCGGTGGCCGCCGGGGCGTTCCTGCTCGGCCGGGTCTGTACCTTCGCCACACAGGCGGGCATCGCCGTCACCGCGTCGTGCTCGCGGCCCCGGTACGCGCTCGGCGTCTCCCCGACGATCTCGGTGAACCGCGAGCTGAAGGAGCCCAGGGAGGTACAGCCGACGGTCATGCACGCGTCGGTGACACTCATGCCGGCGCGCAGCAGCGTCATCGCGCGCTCGATCCGGCGGGTCATGAGATAGCTGTACGGCGTCTCGCCGTAGGCCGCCCGGAACCGCCGCGAGAAGTGCGCCGGTGACATCAGGGCGCGCTGCGCCATGGTCGGCACGTCGAGCGGACGCGCGTACTCCCGGTCGATCAGATCCCGTGCCCGACGCAGATGCGCGAGGTTGGCGAGTTCCTGCGGGTCCATTCCGCGACGGTACCACCGGGCTTTCGGCGGGGGCCCGGATCCCGGCGGATGCCCTGCAGAGGATCCCAACGGTCGGCGATAGCGGCGAAAAAAGAGGCGCTCCCCGCCCTTCTCAACGTATAGCGCACCGGGGGGCTTGCGGCAAGACCCCCGTCGTGCCGCAGAATCGTCGGCCGAGGCGGCCCGGACCTGCGGAAATCGCGGAGATCGCGGTAAACAAGGCTGCCACATGGGGGTTTTCATGATTGACGTGATCGTGGTCGGCGGCGGACCCACCGGCATGATGCTGGCGGCCGAGCTGCGGCTGCACGGTGTGCACGTGGTCGTACTGGAACGGGACGCGGAGCCGACACCGGTCGTGCGTTCGCTCGGTCTGCACGTCCGCAGCATCGAGGTGATGGACCAGCGGGGACTGCTGGAGCGGTTCCTCGGACACGGCAGGCAGTTCCCGGTCGGCGGCGGTTTCTTCGCCGCCATCGACAAGCCCGCGCCCAAGCACCTGGACACCGCGCATCCGTACGTACTCGGCATCCCGCAGACCGTCACCGACCGGCTGCTGACCGAGCACGCCATCGAGGCCGGCGTCGAGATCCGGCGCTCCAGCGAGCTGGTCGGGCTGAGCCAGGACGAGACGGGGGTGACCGCCGAGCTCGCCGACGGCACGCGGTTGCGCTCGCGCCATCTCGTCGGCTGCGACGGCGGCCGCAGCACCGTACGCAAGCTGCTCGGCGTCGGTTTCCCCGGCGAACCCAC
The DNA here is from genome assembly GCF_001280005.1 of Streptomyces sp. NRRL WC-3618. Taxonomy (GTDB): domain Bacteria; phylum Actinomycetota; class Actinomycetes; order Streptomycetales; family Streptomycetaceae; genus Streptomyces. The sequence continues at coordinate 4,478 of NZ_LGDW01000041.1, forward strand.
CCGGGTGCAGGCGCTGTTGGGTGAGATGGAGGTGGGTGTTCCGCAGGAGACGGTGGCCGCGGTGGTGGCCGAGGTCCGCAAGACGGAGAAGTGGTTCGGCCTCGGACCGATGGGCGGTGAGGGGGCGTATCGCGTCGTCGTGCCCGCCGAGGGGGTGACCGCGGACCGCTCGGCGCCGACTCTCGACGAGTTCAGGACGCAGTTGCGCGCGTACGCCGGTACCGACTTCGGTGTGCACTCGCCGCGCTGGCTCTCCCGATTCGGCGACGCCACCCGGCTGGCCGAGCGGTACCGCGTCGGCCGGGTCCTGCTGGCCGGCGACGCCGCGCACGTCCACCCGCCGGTCGGCGGGCAGGGGCTCAACCTCGGTATCCAGGACGCGTTCAACCTCGGCTGGAAACTGGCCGCCGAACTCGCGGGCCGGGCACCGGAGGGACTGCTGGACAGCTACCACGCCGAACGCCACCAGGTGGCCGCCGACGTCCTGGACAACACCCGCGCACAGACGCTGCTGATGTCCGCCGAGCCGAGTCTCCAGCCGATGCGGCGACTGCTGTCGGAACTGATGGACTTCGAGGACGTGAAGCGGCACCTGATCGAGAAACTCACCGCGATCGGCATCCGCTACGACTTCGGCGACGGCCACCACCTCCTCGGCCGACGCCTGCGCGACGTGCCCCTGAAGCGGGGCCGCCTGTACGAGCTGACGCGCACCGGCCGCGGCCTGCTCCTCGACCAGACCGGCCGACTCTCGGTGCCGGGCTGGGAGGACAGGGTCGACCACGTCGTCGACGTCAGCACCGAACTGGACGAACTCGACGCACCGGCGGTGCTGTTGCGCCCGGACGGTTACGTGGCCTGGGTCGGCGAGAAGCAGGAGGACCTGCATGCCCCGCTGACCAAGTGGTTCGGTAACGCCGCGAGTTGAGGGCGACTGTCCTGCCGGGGAGGGCGTGGCCTGGTCCAACTCGGAGGAGGCCGCGTCCCGTTCACCTACACACCGCCGGGGCCAGCCCCCGTGCGGTGTCAGCCGGAGTGGCCGAGTTGGGTGAGGGCCAGGTCGAGCATGTCGGCGAAGAAGTCGGCTGCCGTGGTGTCGATGCACAGCGGTGGCTTGATCTTGAGGATGTTGAGGTGGTCCCCCGTGGGCTGGACGATCACGCCGAGGTCGAGCATGCGGTCGCAGAGTTCGGCGGTCTCTTCCGTGGCGGGTTCCAGGCTCACACGGTCCCGGACGAGTTCGAGGCCAACGTAGAGGCCCGAGCCGTGGACGGCGCCGATGACGCCGTAGCGGTCGGCCAGTGCCTCCAGCCGACTCTTCAGATGGCCGCCGACGCGTACCGCGTTGCCCTGGAGGTCTTCGTCGCGCAGGGTGTCCAGGACGGTGAGGCCCACGACGCTGGATACGGGGCTGCCGCCGGTGGAGGAGAAGAAGTAGCCCTGGTCGCGGTACCGGTCCGCGACCGCCTTGGACGTGATGACGGCGCCGAGGGGGTGTCCGTTGCCCATGGCCTTGGCGACACAGACGATGTCGGGGACGACCTGCTGCTGCTCGAAGCCCCAGAACCAGTGTCCCAGGCGGCCGTATCCGACCTGGACCTCGTCGGCGACGGCCAGGCCGCCGTGACGCCGTACCGCCGCGTACACCTGGTCGAGATAGCCGTCGGGAAGGGCGACTCCTCCGGCGTTGCCGTAGAAGGTCTCGCCGATGAACGCCCCCAACGGGCGCCCGGCGGAGGCCAGTTCGTCGATCACCGCGACGGCCTCGGGCGCGTAACGCACGGCATCCGGTCCACGGTGGCGGCCGCGGTAGGAGTTGGGCGAGTCCACGGTGTGCACCCAACTCGGGCGGGTGGCAAGGGCGTTCGGGTTGTCCTGGAGCGAGGTGGAGACCGCGTCGGAGGCGTACGTCCAGCCGTGGTACGCCTCGCGCAGCGCCACGACGTCATGCCGACCCGAAGCCCCGATGGCGAGGCGAAGGCCCAGATCCACCGCTTCCGAACCGGAGTTGACGAGGAACACCGTGTCCAGCGGGTCGGGGAGGAGAGCGGCGAGGCGCTCGGTGAACTCCACCACGGAGGCGTAGTGGAAGCGCGAGTTGGTGTTGAGCCGCCGCAACTGCCGGGAGACGGCCTGCTCGACGCGGGGGTGGGCGTGGCCCAACGGGGTGACGTTGTTGACGATGTCGAGGTACGACCGGCCGTCGGTGGACAGCAGGTGGTGGCGCCAACCACGTTCGATACGGGGAGGGTTGGCGTAGTAGTGCCCCTGCACGGTGGCGAACACGGCGTCACGCCGGTCGAGCAGTTCGCTGTCGTGCGTACGGTCGGAGTCGGCCGGGAGGCCGAGAAGCGGGGCGGGGTCGGCGGTGAGCGCGAGCCAGCCGACGGCGTACTCGGGACGGACCAGGCGCGGGACAGCGGGGCCGTCGGCGTCGCGCAGCGCGACGTGGACCGAGGCGCCGGAGCCGAGGTGGACGATGTCCTCGCCCGCCCGCACCGTCGCACCGGCGGTGACCAGGGGCTGGACCGCGCGAGGGAAGGACAGCGACAGCGTCTGCATCTGCGTCTGCGTGCCGTACGTGAGTTCCACGTGGCCCGGCGCGGCAGCAAGCACCTTCCCTGCGGCGGGAGCCTGGACCACGGCGTCCCGGCCGAGCCAGAGGTCGACTCCGGTGGGCACCGTGGGGGCGGACACCGCCGAGAGCGCCGGTGTCCCGGTGAGTCGCGCGTGGGCGTAGCGGGTGGCGACGGCGGGCGCTCCGTCCGCGAGCGCGGAGGTCACGAGCCGGGCCTCCGCGTCGGCGTCCATCCAGGCTCCCTGGTCCAGGGAATCGGCGTCGGTGGACAGGTCGAGGAGGGTGATGTCGTCGGTGAGGAGGTCGCGCAGGAGCGGACGTACCGGGCCATCGGACTGCGCCGTCCGGGCAGGCGCGTCGGCCGGGGCCATGCCGATCGCGTCCCTGATGAGACGGATCATCACCGGCAGGGGCAGGCAGGTGGCCTGTTCGAATATGTGCCATTCGTGGTCGAGGTTGGCCGTGGCGTAGCCGTTGTCCTCGTCGACGGCGGCCTGGTGCCGCCCGCTGACCACCAGGACGGCGGCGCGCAGGACGACGATCGGCCACACCGCGTCAGCCTCCTCGGGGGAGAGCGGCCGAACGGCGTGGAAGGCGCGGACGGCCGGCAGTACGTGGTGAGGCTCGACACCGTCGTGGTGGAGCATCGAGGACAGCGACACGGCGAGTTCGCCGACCGCCCAACTGCTGGTCACGTCACCGAAGTCGATGATCCCGTCCGGCATGGGGGGACGGCTGTCGGGGCGGCGGATCAGGTTGTCGTCGGTGAGGTCCAGGTGCACGGCCTGCATCGGCAGCGTGGCGGCGAGCTTGTGGACATGGGCCCAGGCCTCGGCGGTCGCGGCCTGGACGGCGGTGCGCCGGTCGGGTTCGTCGATGTGCCCGGCGAGCTTGGCGACGACGCGATCGGCGTACTGCGGGTCCCACTGGAGCACGCGGTCGAGGCCCGGGTGCCGGAAGTCGCGCAGGGCGGTGCTGACCTTGCCGACGAGCGTGCCCATGCCCGCCACGGTGCCGGGCGACAGGTGCCGTGATCCCGAGAGCGTGCCACCGGGCAGGTAGCGCAGCAGGCGCGCGACGGCCGGGCCGGTCTCGGTCTCCACCGTCGTGCGCCACGGGGAGCCGTCGGGGCGGCGCAGGACCGTGGCGACGCGCAGTTCCGGGCGGGCCGAGGCGATCAGGTCGGCTGCCGCGTCCTGGGCTTCGATCTCCACCGTGCCGAAGGCGGGGTTGGCGATCTTCAGAATAGTCGCGTCCGTCCCGTCGTCGGCGCGCAGCAGGAAGTTGGCGTCCTGCTGGCTGCCCAGCGGCTGCGCGCGAGCGGTGACGCCGAGGTGCTCGGCAGCGATGAGCTCGGCCTCGGCCGGCGCCACGCGGGGCACGGGCAGGGCGTCCTCGGTGAAGAAGTCGATCGTGCGGTACTCGTCGGGAAGCATGCGGGGTTCCTCGGCTGGTGCGGGCGAACAGGGCTCGGACGCTCGGCTGCTCGGACGCCTCAGTCGACGTGCCACAGGAAGCGGTGCGTGTGAATCGCGAAGTAGGGGAAGTTCTCGACGGACGCGACACCCTCGACGGGCCGTACGACATCGTTGATGAAGTCCAGAAGTTCCCGAGGCTGAGGGCACACCACCTCGGCGAACAGGTCGAAGCCGCCGGACGTCAGAACCGTGTACACGACTTCGTCGTGCCGGGACAGCTCGTCGGCGACCGCCCGGGGATCGCCGTCGACGCGCAGGCCCAGGAGGGCCATCGCCTGCTGGCCCATGGTCATCGGGTCGGTAACCCCGACGACCTGCACCGCCTTGGCATCGATCAGCCGCTGCAGCCGAAGCCTCGCGGCAGAGGGCGACAACCCCACCTTCGGCCCCAGATCGGCGTAAGGAATCCGGCCGTCGACCTGCAACTCCCGCAGGATGGCCCGGTCGATGTCGTCCATGCGACACCTCTCTCTCCTGCTGCTTGAACGGCAGGCATTGCGCTTGTTTCAAGCACAATGCCGGATCTGTGCGCTCGATTCAAGTGTGCTGACGATGGAATCGAGCGAGTCGGGGGCTGCGGGGTCCATCTTCTGCCGTTCGACTACGTCGCGGTGGAGGAGCGTGATGTTCTCCCTGCGGCCGCCGGGCGAGCTGACGGGATGGCTTCCGGCGCCATGAGGCCCGGATCCTGGGACCGGAAGTGACGGACCGTCAGGTGTTCGGCGTGGACTGCCTCCGCACCGCTCTCGGCCAGGGTCGCCTTCAGGACGTATCGGCGCCCGTCACGGCCGTCCTCGACCAGCATGACCTGGTCCTGGGTGCTCCCCAGGTCGGTGAGCCGACCGGTGATTCCCCATTCCTCACGCAGGAGGCGCCTCGCGTCCTGCTCCGACAGCGTCGGGCCGCGGAAAGGTGCGGGCGGGCGGCCACGTCCACCGCGCCTTCGTCGGTGAACGACCGTTGTGCCTCAGCCATGGTGCGCCGGCTTCGGCCGCCAGTCCGGGTCGCTCCAGAGGCCGAGACGTGCTTCGGCGGCGGCCCCGAGGCGGAACGCGGTCAGATCGTCGAACGGCCGGGCGACGATCTGCACGCCGGTCGGCACCCCGTTGCCCGCGCGACCTGAGGGCACGTTGAGGACCGGATGCCGGCTCGCGATGTTGAAGAGCTGGGTCAGGCACTGGCTCACGAGGTTGTCGAAGTGCACGCCCTCGGCGAGCTCGACGGATTCCACGGACGTGGCGTCCGCCGGGTAGCCGGTGGTGGCCATGGTCGGGCAGATGATGGCGTCGTGGTCGCGGTAGATCTCGGCGAGCACGGCGTGCATACGACCTTCTTCCTCCACCACCCCCAGCGCGCCGACGTTCTCCAGGGCTGCCCCAGACGCCTCGATGACATCGAGGACGTTCCGGGACCACCGCGGGTCGTCAGCCGGCGCGCACTCCAGTACGGACGGCCCGAGGAGGAGGCCGTAGTGCGCCATGGCGGTGGCCATGATCGACTGGCGGGTGATCGGGATCTCGACCGGCGTCACCTCGGCTCCGGCGTCCCGCAGGGCGCTCGCGAACCGCTCGATGTTGGCCGCCGCCTCGGGGACGACGGGGAAGTCACCGATGGTGACCGCGAGCGCGACCTTCAGTCCCGCACACGATCCGAAGGTCGTCGGCAGCGGTGGAACAGCGGGTACCGAGACGTGGTCGACGGGGTCCGGTCCGGCGATGACGTTCTGGAAGAGAGCACAGTCAGTGACCGTGCGGGCCATCGGCCCGTCCTGACAGTAGGTGTCGAGACTGAGCGGCGGCAGCGACGGCACCCGTCCGTAGGGGGGCCGGAACCCGACGACGCCACACAGAGCCGACGGAACCCGGATGGAGCCCGCGATGTCGGAGCCGGTGGCCAGTGGGGCGAGTCCGGCAGCCAGTGCCGCACCCGAGCCGCCCGACGAACCGCCGGGGCTGTAGTCGAGGTTCCATGGATTGCGTGTGACGCCCCACAGCGCGGAGTGGGTGGTCACGGCGATCGAGAACTCCGGCGTCGTGGTCCGCAGGTGCAGGACCGCACCGGCGTCGATCAGGCGCTGGACCATCGGCTGCGTCTGCGTCGCGACGTTGCCTTCGGTCAGCAGGGAGCCGAAGCGATGGGACCTGCCGGCGATCGGCATCTCCTCCTTCACCGCGACCGGGACGCCCTCGAGCGCCCGGGGCGCCGGTCCCCTCCCCGCGTACCTGGCCTCGGCGGCCCGCGCGACATCGTGGGCCTCGTCGAACATCTCCTCGGCGACAGCGTTGACCTCGCTGGTCTTGGCGACCCGTTCGATCAGCGAGTCCAGGACTTCCACCGGGGACAGCTCGCGCCGCCGAAACGCCCCCAGCATCTCCTCGGCCGACAGGTAGTTCAGGTCCATCCTTCGCTCCTCAGGGCGATGGGCAGCACGGGCAAAATAGGCAAAACGCGTGAATAGGTGGTTACTGCGCGAACAGCGTCAGGGGACCGCCCGCCGGGCCGAGTCCGCGCTCCTCCTGGATGGAGTTGCCGCCGTCCACCACGAACAGTTGTCCCGTGACGTAGGACGACTCCGGCGAGGCAAGGAACGCCACCAGCGCGGCCACCTCCTCGGGACGCCCCGCACGACCGACCGGCGTTGCCGCCCCGAGGGCGTCGACGTGCTCGTCGAGTCCCCCGGTCGCGATCCAGCCGGGCGCGACGGCGTTGACCGTGATGCCCCGTGAGGCCGTGTCCATGGCCGTCGAGCGGGTGAGGCCGATCAGGCCGGCCTTGGCCGTGTGGTAGGCGACGTCGCCCTTGTAGGCCATCACCGGACCCGAGAGCGACGACATGTTCACCACCCGGCCGTACCCGCGGTCGAGCATCGGCTGGAGCGCGGCGCGGGTCATGTAGAAGGTGGTGTCGAGGTTTCGCGAGAGGGCCGAACGCCACTGCTCGTCGGAGGCCGTCGCGAGGCTGGACGGATCTTCGGGCTCGGCCACCGAGACCATGCCGGCGTTGTTGACGAGAACGTCGATCCGGCCGAAGGCATCCAGCGCCTCGGCCACCACCGACTCGGCGAACCGGGGATCCGTGAGATCGCCCGCGACCCCACGGACGGGGCAGCTCCCCGCCAGCTCGGCTACTCGCTCCTTAATCCGCCCAGTGGTCGAGGTGATCAGCAGCGAGTAGTCCTCGGCCAACCGTTTGGCGCAGGCGAAACCGATGCCGGATGCACTGCCGACCCCGGTGATGACCGCGACGGGCCGGCCGTCGGCGTTGGTCGGGTTCATGTGGTGCTCACCCTCGAATCCCTGGACGCCTCATGGCGTAACTGAGTTGAACGTTCGTCACAGTAGGGGAATCCGGGCGGCGCGGCAATGGCCACTTCACCTGCACCTCAGGGGGATGAAACCGTACGCAGACCCCGAGTGGGACGGCCGACCTTCCTTGATATGTGAGTGGTACGTTCGTTCCAGTTCCAACGGGGAGGGGGCATGATGCCGCAGGGCACCACCCAGGCAGGTTGCCCCGCGATTGCTACCGTGCGGCCATTGCCGTCGGGCGACGCCCGACGGTCACCCACAGGTGAGAAGGGCAACGACAGACATGAGCCGGCCCCGCGAGTCCGCCCAGCGACGAGACGCCCCTGTCCTGACCGAGCGTGGCGGGGTCCGCAAAGCGGCCATCCTCGAAGCGGCCCTGCGGGTCATCGGGGACAAGGGACTCGCCGGGCTCTCCATGCGTGCCATCGCGACGGAAGCGGGGCTGCCGCTCGGCGCTCTCGGCTACTACTTCAAGACCAAGGACGATCTGATCCTTGAGGCGTTCGAGTTGCACACGCGCCGGGAGGCGGACCGGGTCCTTGCCGCCTTTGCGGGTGTCGAGAACGGCGACCATGCCGACGACATCGCCGAGCACCTCACGGCGTTCATCCACCACGGGCTGACCGAGGCACGCACGAGCCTGGTCGCGGAGTACGAGTTCCTGATCGAGTCAACCCGCAGGCCGGACCTCGCACGCGTCTCGCGGGCGTGGCGCCAGGCGCTGCAGATCCAGGTCAGCCACGTCGCGAGCCGGCTCGGCTCGGACGATCCCGAGACAGACTCAGAGATCATTCTCTCGGTCATCGCGGGTCTGGAGATCGACCACCTCTCCACACCGCTCGACCCGTCGACGACGCAGGTGATCCGCACCGCACTCCGCCGCACGATCACAAGGCTCGGGCTCCGCGGCAACGCCGCGCGGCAGTAGGTCCCATCCCTGGCAGTGCACCGCCGTCGTCGACCGCTCCACCCCCACCGACCACGACCGCCCGCAGACTGGGCATTCCTCCCACTCTCCCCGCTGCGTCGCAGCCACCCGCTGCCGGGTTCGCTGAAGCCTCCGCCACTGGCGTGACCTGCACCGACCCGAGCAGAACACCGCCTCCGCCGCCATCGTCTGCGGCAGCGGATCTCCGCAATCCTGGTCGCAGGAGCCAGGTCCGCGCAGGAGGCCGGGTGGGCGGCGGTCGGGAAGTTGGTGCCGTCACCGACGTCGATGAGGATGCGGGCTAGAAGCAATACCAGCTGGTATTGCTTCTAGCACCCGTCTCTTTGCCCTCTGACGAAGCTCCGCCTACCGTGCGGCAGCCGGGAATTCGGGGCGAGGGGCGATCGGCGTGAGCACGCCGAGGCGGTCCTCGATCTCCTGGGCAGCGGCCAGGCACAGGTCTTCCCGGAACGCGCGCCCGACAATCTGCACGCCGGACGCCAGACCGTCGCTGACTCCGGTCGGCACGGCGACCGCGGGCACGCCCACGAAGCTGGTCACCGTGCACAGGCGCATGCTCTCGGCCACCCGTTCCCGCCCCGCTTCGTCACGTGACTCAAGTCCCGGCTCGACGGGCGGCTCGGTGAACACCGGTCCGAGCAGCAGCGGGAACTCGTCGAGGAACTCCGCCCAGGAGCGGCGGATGCCGAGCCAGGCCCCCATCAGCTTCGTGAGCTCTGCGGCGTTCACAGGAGGAGTCTTCTCCATGGCCATCTGGATGTAGCGGTCTCCGCCTTCGCCGAGCAGTTTCCGCACCACCGGCCAGGTCGGCGCGAATTCGGTCACGGTGATCCGGCCGTATGCCTCGAGTGCCTCGTCCAGCCGCGGAACGTCCGCCATCTCCCGTACGTCGTACCCGGCGTCGCGCAACGCGTCCGCTGCCGCTGCGACGGCCTTGCGGACCGTGGGGTGGACGCCGTGGCCGCCGGGGTCGGCGACGACCGCGACCTTGACCGGCCCCGGCAGCGGTTCGCCGTAGAGGGGCACGGGTACGGCCCGCGGGTCCCGTGGGTCGGTCCCCGCCAGCGCCTCGTATGCCAGCCGCAGGTCGGCGACCGTACGGGCCAGGGGACCGTCGGTGACCAGCATCTGTGCGGCTGGGCCCGGGTCGTCCGGTCCGAGGACGCGGTGGTCGGCGGGGAACCGCCCGGTGGTCGGTTTCAGCCCCGTCACACCGCAGAACGAGGCTGGGATCCGTACTGATCCGCCGGAATCATTGCCGAGTCCGAGCGCGGCCATACCGGTGGCGACGGCCACTCCGTCACCGCCACTGCTGCCGCCCGGGGTCCGGCTACGGTTCCACGGGTTGACGGTGTCGCCGAACAGCTCGCTGCGGGTGTGCATCCCGGCCAGGACCAGGGTGGGCATGTTGCTGTGGCCGATCGGTATGGCTCCCGCCGCGCGGAGCCGGGCCACCGGGGGTGCGTCGGCCGGAGCCACCAAGTCGCGGAAGCGGGGCGTTCCGAGTGTGGTCGGCACGCCTTCGACAGCGGTGGTCTCCTTCACCGTGAACGGCACACCGGCCAGCGGCCCGAGTTCTTCGCCCGCTGCTCGCCGCCGGTCCATGTGTGCCGCGGCCTCGCGGGCCCGCTCAGCCAACAGCTGCGTGATCGCGTTGACCTGGGGGTTGACCTCGGCGATGCGTTCCAGGTGGCTGTCGATCAGTTCGACCGCCGATATCTCTCCGTCTCGGACGGCAGTCGCCTGGGCGGCGGCCGTCATTGCCCACAGGGCGTTCTGCCTGATCATCGCGCTTCCTGTCCACACGCCGAAGTACTCGTGTCCGAGACCTTACCCCGGAAGCGATACGATCGTATTGGAATAGGGAGGGTGACCGAGCATGCCCAAACAGGTGGACTACGAAAGCCGCCGCCGCCGGATCGCCGAGGCCGTCTGCCTCCTCGCCGACGAACACGGACCGGAGGGAGTGAGCATGCGCGACGTCGCCGCCCGCGCGCAGGTCTCACTGGGCGCCGTTCAGCGCTGCTTCCGCAGCAAGGCGGAGATGCTCCTCTTCGCCGTCGACCACGTCGGCGACCGCATCACCGAACGTGTGAGGACCCGCCTGGCCGCAAGCCCGGCCCAGTCGGCCGCCACCGCTCTGGGCCACGCGGCCAACGAGATTGCCCTGCTCCGCGAAGAGCATCGAGCCGAAGCGCGGATCTGGCTCGCGTTCGTCGCTCAGGCCGTTGTCAGCGAGCCACTCGCCGGCCCGCTGAGAACCAGCTACGCATCCCTTCAGAACCTCCTCGTCCGCCTCATCACGGAGGTCACCGAGAGCGGCTCGGCCGACGAAGGCACTACGCCGCCCAACCCACAGCGCGAGGCTCGCACTCTGCTCGCCCTCGCCGACGGCCTCACCACCCATGTACTCATAGGCCACTTGGCCGCAGAGGAAGCCGAGGAAGTCCTGCACGCGCATCTTGTCGGCCTCTGGGAACGCCTCGGCGCCATCCGCCCCAGAAAAGCCGTCTGACGCTCAGGGTGCTCTTCGCTTTGCGCGTGCCGTGTCGGCTGCACCGAATCAGTAGGACCGGGGAGTGGCTGTGACCGAGCGAGACAGTTGTCATCAAGCGCCTCCGGTGGCCTGCACTTCATCGCCTCGTTGGGCGCGATGGTTGTCACCATCTGGGCGCTGAAGTTGTCACCTGCTCGAGTCAGGACCGCCATCCGAGCTCACGCCAGACAGCGCGAGCGTGGATGGCGGTGCTGGCCACCGTGGGGCTCGGATACCGGAGCGGCCCGCCTGAAATGGGTGAGAAGAGTCGCCTGCGGCACGACGGGTTCGCCGTTCGTTTCCCGGCGACCGTCGCGCTTCCTCCGGTGCGGCGGAGTCTTTGACACGTGGTCACCATGTTGAGTGCTGCCTAGTGGGCGGTCCCGGCCAGCTGCGGGTAGAGGGCTGCGACGCCTCCGGCCAGCCCGGACTGCACCTGGCGGCTGAGGTCGTCCGCGACGATCTCGTGGGCGTCGGCGGCGATGCCGTCGACCGCGATCCGGGCGATGTCGGCCGGGTCGGACTTGGGCTCGGTGATCCCCCGGGTCATGTCGGTGTCCATGAAGCCGACATGCAGTCCGGCCACCCGGATGCCCTGCTGGGCGAGTTCCACGCGCAGGGCATTGGTCAACGACCACTGCGCGGCCTTGGCGGCGCTGTATGCGCCGGCCTGCGGAAAGCTGAGCCAGGACAGGACGGAGAGGATGTTCAGGATCGCGCCGCCGCCGTTGGCCGCGATCTGGGGGGCGAAGCCGCGGACCACCGAGAGGGTGCCGAAGTAGTGGGTGTCCATCTCCAGGCGGATGGCGTCCTGGTCGCTTGCGAGCAGGTTGGCGCCGGTGGAGACGCCGGCGTTGTTGATCAGGACGGTGACGTCGCCGGTGGCCTGGACAGCGGCGGCGACGGAGGCGGGGTCGGTGATGTCGAGCGCGATCGGCTTGGCGCCGGGCAGGTCGACCTGGTCGGGGTTGCGGGCTGCGGCGTAGACGGTGGCGCCGCGGTCGAGCAGTTCGGTGGCGAGGGCGCGGCCAAGGCCCCGGTTGGCTCCGGTGACGAGGGCGGTGCTGGTGGACAGGTCCACGGAAGGCTCCTGGTGCAGGTTGTGGCGTCGGGGGATGGGGGTGTCGGTCAGGCGGGCAGCTGGTTGAGCTTGCGGATCTGCCGGTCGAAGGCGCGGGAGGGGACGAGGCGGCGCAGGGTGCTGACGCGTCCGGCGGTCGACCCGGCGGGGTAGCGCAGCTTCGGCTTCGGGTCGGTCGCCGCGGCGACGATCGCCTTGGCGACGGTGGCGGGATCGTCGCCGTCCTTCATCGCCGCGCCCATCACGCGCTCGAAGACCTGCCGCTGGTGCTCGTAGACCGGCAGGGGCGTGGCGGGCTTCGGGGAGTTGGCCTCGAACGCGGTCCTGGTCTGGGCGGGCTCGACGAGCAGTACGCGGACGCCGTGCTGGCGGACCTCGTGGTCCACGGACTCGGAGTAGCCCTCGACCGCGTGCTTGGACGCGGCGTAGGCGGCCATGTACGGCGCGGGGACGAACCCGAGCACGGACGAGATGTTGATGATCCGGCCGCGGCCCTGGGCGCGCATGTACGGCAGGACGGCCTTGGTCATGCGGATCAGGCCGAAGACGTTGATGTCGAACAGTTGCTGGTCCTGGGCGAGGGAGCGTTCCTCGCCGGCGCCGGCGGAGCCGATGCCGGCGTTGTTGACCAGGACGTCGATCCGCCCGAACTTTTCGATCACGCGGTCGACCGCGCTGGCGACCGAGGTGTCGCTGGCCACGTCGAGGTCGAGGAACGTCACGCCGTCGCGACGGGCGTCCCCGGAGGCTCGGCGGCTCGTTCCGACGACCTCGAATCCCGCGTCGACGAGCGCGAGCGCGGCCGCCTTGCCGATGCCTGACGATGCTCCGGTCACGAGTGCTACTGGCTGGTCTGTGGTCATGGTGGGCCTCTTCAGTAATTGAATTATGACCGTAATCCAATTACTCTAGGACAGGGGCGGGCGAGCGGCAAGCGGCCTCTCGGCCGGAGCGAGGAGGAGGAGCGCGTGGCGCGCTACGCGAAAGACCACAAGCAGGCGACGCGGCAGCGGATCATCGAGGCGGCCGGCCGCCGGTTCAAGAAGGACGGCATCGACGGCTCCGGGGTCTCCATGCTCATGTCGGACGCGGGGCTGACCAACGGGGCCTTCTACGCCCACTTCGCCTCCAAGGAGGACCTCGTCGCGAACGCCGTCGCCGACCAGCTGGGCGCGCAGAACGCGAACCTTGAGGCGCTGGCGCCCGGCCGCGCCGGGCTCGAACAGTTCGTCCGCGCGTACCTGTCCGCCGAGCACCGCGACGATCCCGAGAACGGCTGCCCGACCGCCGCCCTGCTCGACGAGATCGGACGATGCGCGGACGCGACCAAGCAGGCGTTCACCGAGGGTCTACTGGCCGTCATCGACGACATCGCCGCCCGCTTGGCACCCGACAACCCGCCCTCGGCCCGCCCGCAGGCGCTCAGCGTCTTCGCCATGATGGTCGGGACGCTCCAACTCGCCCGCGCCCTGGCCGACCCCAAGCTGGCTGACGACGTCCTCGACCAAGGCGTTCGCAACGCCCTCGCGCTGCTGAAAGTCGGACCTGTGCGGTAACCCTGCTCTTCGCCGCATGTGACGGACCTGGCTGCCCCATCGAAGGCGGCGCACAGGCGCTGCTGCCCGCCAGAACCCACCACGGCATGACGCGAAGCACCCCGCGCGCGACCTGGCTGCCGGTCACTGGTGACAGATACCGCGCCCAGGTGACAACTGTGTCCCGTCTCAATGGAAGTGGGCCATCGTGAGGCGGTGACCTGGGGTGGCTCAGGTTGAGTGAGACGGCAATGGCTGGCCTGTCTCACTCAACCTGAGCAGCTGTCCGTTGACATCGAACCCAGTCGCTCTCCCGTCGAGCGGAGTCGTGCCGTGTCTGGTGCGCCCAAACCACGACACGAGAGGGAACCGACGACAAGCCCGTCGGCTCTGCGCTTGGCCGCGGGGGACGCAGAAGGGGGCCCGGTCGGCGAACCCGATGACCACGCCATCGATCGGTCCCGCGGCGGACTGACTGCGGCGTCACGCCCAGCCCCAGTGAGCTGTTGCACCCTCTTCTCCGAAGTCGTGGCGTGTCCTCAAATCGGCCTTCTCGGAGAATGGCTGTCGGGCCGATTAGTCGAGGTTTGTCTCCGGGCTTGAGCCGCGCCAGCCGCCGTTGACATACCACTTGTCGGCCGCCAGGGCCTTGAACAGGGCATAGCCCATCGTGTTGGGGTTACCCCGGTAGCGCCAGCCCTCGGCCTTGTGCTCAAGCCAGGGGGCGACGGAGTTAGTGGGCATCATCGTGAGGTCGTGGTTGGTTGATGCGATGTGGCTACTCACCAGAAGGCTGTACCGGTAGTCCAGGTCGAACACCTTCAGGTGTTTCTGGAGGCGTTCTGTGAGTGTGTCGCTCCAATCAGGGTGGGGGGAAACGAAGAACTTCATCGACGGCTGCTCATTGCCGCGTGGCCTCCTGAGACGAGCTCGAAGCCAGGGGTGGTGGGAGAAGTCGTCGAAGTAGGGGTGCAGGGTCTGGTCACCCGCATTGACGGGGACTGTCGCGCGCTTGCCGGTGTTGCAGTCGCGGCAAGCCGGGATGAGGTTAACCGGTACCACGCTGAGCAGCGGGTACGTGTTCTTGGGTAGGTGGTGATCGAGCGTGGTTACCAGGCCCTCCCCGCACAGGGGACACCGGTTATCCCGTCGACGGCCTTCTTGGTCGGTCGTACCTTTGAGCGCCTCGTAGATGCGGCGGCCCGGAGCACGGTCCTTGGCCAACCGGTCGGTGTAGACCCCCTCCAGTGCCTTGCGGTCGCGACGGGTGCCAGGCGTGGCGGCGAGGCCGGTGAGGGTGTGAAGAGCCTGGCCCTGAGCGGCTGCCTCGTACGCACTTGCTGCATCGGCCACCGCGTCGGTGAACGACTCCAGCCGTTTTCGGCTATTTGGGCGGGCGTTGGCGATGCAGGTGGTGTAGACGTCGCGTGCGTCGAAGGTCGGAGGATCTATGTGCTGCATCAGCCGTGTCCCTCCACGTCGTCGCGCTGGCCGAGCAAGGCGCTGAGCACCAACTGTGCCTCGCTGCCAAGCCGTCCACTGAAGTGTTCCAGGACAGCGTCGTAGGAGTAGCCGACGTCGACCAGGCGTCGTAGTTCGTGCAGAAAGCCGGCTTCGGTGAGTTCCAGACCGAAGACCTCGTGAGTCAGCACGCCGACGTTCTCGCCGTACGTTTCGATGCGGGGCTGCGCGGCTCCGAGTTGCCCGCCGTAGCGCCAGAGCTTCCAGACGCAGTGGGCAGGAATCTCTTGGAGTACAACCGGAGAGTGTGTGGCGACGATGGCCAGCCCGTTGCGCTCGGCGAGCAGATCGGACAGCGCCCGCATGAACGCGGACAGCAGGGGCGGATGGAGGTGGGTTTCCGGCT
This sequence comes from Streptomyces sp. NRRL WC-3618, assembly GCF_001280005.1. Classification (GTDB taxonomy): domain Bacteria; phylum Actinomycetota; class Actinomycetes; order Streptomycetales; family Streptomycetaceae; genus Streptomyces. Next base: position 19,810 of record NZ_LGDW01000041.1, read on the forward strand.
CATCGATGATGACGAGGGTCCGCTCACTCACGTGCTCGATGAGCCGGGTCATGGTGAGCAGAACGAGCCGGTGGCCGGCGCTGAGACGGCGGAAGAGCTGCCGGGCCTTATTCTCGCGGCTGTTCAGGCTTGCGGTGTTCTCGAAGTTCTCCAGCCATCCCTCCTCCAGGAGTCCGCTCCCGGGATAGTCGAGGGTGCGCAATGCCCTGATCCATTGTGGGCTGCGCTCGCGCGTCAGACATGCCTTCATGGCCTGCGCGAAGTCCTTCCTGAGCCCGCCAGGGGTCTTGAACCTGGGGGATCGTGAACCCTGAACACGCAGGCCCACGTAGGAAGCGATGAACATTTCGTCGCCCTCGACGAGCGGGAAGTCGTCAAAGGCGCTGAACGAGACAGTCACCAGGTTGTTGAAGGATCGGCCCTCGCGGCCGTACTCGATGATCCGCCCGAGCTCATATATCTGCGGCTCGACCGCAGCGACGGCGCGGGCCAAGTGGGAAAGCACATATGACTTCCCCACGCCGTTCCGTCCGGTCAGGGCGTGCACGTTGCTGGCCGGCCGGGAGCCTGGTTCGACCTTGAATTCGAACCGCACGGAACCCATTGCCGGTGGCAGCGGCGGCTCGTAGGCGATATCGAAACTTACCCGGCGCGCTCCGCCGCGTGCGATGCGCCGCAGCTGCCCGCGCACGGTCGACATCTTGACGAAGCGCAGTAGCGAAGTGCGGGTCACATCTTGGTTCCGCGCGAGGCGGAAGGAGTCCTCGTCATAGGCGATATCCCGGAGCGCGGTGAGTACTTCCTCCCGGATGGCGCTGGGTATCTCGCTCAGCGTGTAGTAATAGCTTTCATCCTGGCCCACCGAGAAATAGCGCGAGCTGTCCAGGCGGCTGAAGCGCTCCGGGAGCAGATAGTTGGCGGGAACGTTCTCGCCATCCGTCGCCACGTGGCCAATCTTCACCGTGCCGACCTCGATCCAGCCCTCCCTGGTCAGAACGCGCAACGTGAACATGGTGCGGTATCCGTCGTCGTCCCAGGTGTCGTGGACGAGGAGCGCATCGAAAAGATCCTCCGCCATGGCGCCACCTTCGGCCAAGCGACGGTCGTCATAAAATACGCCGAATCGCACGGTTTTCCTGGCCCTCCCCCTGCTTACTGTGCTCCGTCGTGATGTGCGATCTTAGGCGGCGGCGCGCACGGGTGTGCGGGGGCGGACGTCGCGAACTCAGCGGCCCGGCTGGAGTGCGACGCTGGAGTCTGGAGTAGGACCGCCGTTGCTTTGCCGCGGGCCGGTGCGGCTATGTGTTGTCGCTGCGGTGGTGGGCGTGCCAGAGGCGTCTGAGGGTTTCGAGCTCGGTTCGTGGGAAGTGTTCGCCCCACTTGCCTCGATAGCCGCTCTCGCCGTAAGTCTGCGCGACCTCGTCGAAGCAGCGGATCACGGTGCGGGCGAGCTGGTCGATGCCGAGCTGGCTGGACCAGATTTCGGTTCCCCTGTTGTCGTGATCGCTGCCGTCGCGCAGTTCCAGCACGCGGATCCAGATGTCCTCGCCTTCGCGGTAGAAGATCCACCGGTAGGCAGTCGGCTCGGCCTCGAACTGGGCACGGGTCTCTGTCTCGCCGGCGACGAGCCGGCCCACTGCGGTCAGGAGCTCCTCGGGCGCATTGGTGATATAGGACGCGGTGAGCTCGACTTTCACCAGGCGATCTTCAAGGGTGCAGTCGGCCCACCCGGATCCTGCAACCGTCCAGGTGATGCGCATGTCGGATGTCACTGGTTCTCCTCGGCGAGAAAGGCCCGGACAGCGGCGGCGAGGGAAGTCATCTGCTCGCCGGCCTCCAGCCAGGTGGTCATCGAGGCGCCCCAGCCGCCTGCGGCCTGCGTCCACGGCCGCAAGGCCCAGGTCAGCCCGACGTAGCCGCCGGACCGGAAGGCCGCCGACACCGTCAGGTCGCGGTCGTTGGCATGCCAGCTCCGTTCGCCGTCCCACCCCCGGTAGTCGGTGGCGAGCTCTTCCAGAAACGTGGTGAGGTCGCTGTCCCAGATCCAGGCGACGACCTCGTCGACGCGAGCGGTCAGCCCGGGAGCGCGCAGTTCGACGGCATAGTGCACGGAGTCGGCGTCGAAGCTGAACCGATCGCAGAACGTCACGCTGACGGACGCGTTGTCCTGGCAGCGGATGGTCACACTGGCCTCATCGTCAGTGCTGACGTCTGGTGTGGTCATGGGTGGAACGCTAGGTCAGCAGCTCGTTCGACGTCACTTGGATTCGCTGTCGGTGGGGTGGAGAACGGCTTCGGCGATTGCACAGACGCGCTCCATAGCGATGCCAGGTGTGAGTGCCCGGCGCCCTCTGCCGAGGTGACTGTGCGAACGGCTGGTTAGGCATTGAATCGCGACGGACTGTTACGTGGCGGTGCTGGAGTGTGATACGGGTAGGGATCTTCAATTCCGATGCCGGGATAGAAGCGGCAGGGGGACGTGCCCTAGCCTCGAAGTTTCGTGACGGTCCGCCGACGGAGTTGGTGGACCGTTTTTGTGCCGTGGGTTGAGGCTGTGCAGGCCGAGGGCCCGGGTGTCGCC
>NZ_LGDW01000042.1 GCF_001280005.1 Streptomyces sp. NRRL WC-3618
CTCCCGCACCACCCCCCGCTCCCTCCCCGGCCCCCTGGCCGCCCTCACCGGCCGTTTCCGCGCCCGGCGCGCCCATCCGGCCGCCGAGCTGGTGCACCAGCCGCACCCCTGGACCCGCGCCCTGGGTCTGCTCGCGGTGGTCCTTCTGGGTGCCTGGCTGGGTCTGCTGATCGTGGGCAACGTACGCGCGCCGGTCGGCCCGATGAACACCACGATGACCCTGCGCCCGTCCCTGACCGGCGGCACGAAGATCAACGTCTCCCCGCTGGGCGCCCTGGAACTCAACAGCCACACGGCCCCCGTCCGCCTCGACGTCAACGTCGACCAGCTGGACCCGGTGCGCGCCGAGGCCCTCGTCGACCACCCCGAGCGTCTCTCCGGCCTCCAGGACGAGGTCGCCGAGGACGTCGGACGCGGCACCCTCGACCTGGCCGTACGCTCCTGCGTCGCCGTCGTGTCCGGCGCCACCGCCCTCGGCCTCGCGGTCTACCGTCGCCCCCGCCGGGCCCTCGCGGCCGGCGGCCTCGCGCTCGCTCTCCTGGTCGCTTCCGGAGGGACGGCGTACGCGACCTGGAACCCCAAGTCGGTCCTGGAGCCGAAGTTCTCCGGACTCCTGTCCTCGGCCCCCTCACTGGTCGGCAACGCGCGCAGCATCGTCACCGAATTCGACGTCTACCAGAAGGAGTTGGCGCGCCTGGTGACCAACGTGACGAAGCTGTACGACGTCACCTCCACGCTCCCGACCTACCAGCCCGACCCGGCCACGATCCGCGTCCTGCACGTCTCGGACATCCATCTCAACCCGGCGAGCTGGAAGATCATCGCGTCGCTGGTGGAGCAGTACGACATCGACGTCATCGCCGACACCGGCGACACCATGGACCACGGCACGGCCGCCGAGAACGGCTTCCTGGACCCGATCAGGGATCTGGGCGCCCCGTACGTCTGGGTGCGCGGCAACCACGACTCGCGGCTCACCCAGCGCTATCTGCAGCGCATGAAGAACGTGCGCGTCCTGGACGAGGGCCGCTCGGTCACCGTCGGCGGGCTGCGCTTCGCGGGCATCGGTGACCCGGCGTTCACCCCGGACCGCTCGGCGGGCGGGAAGGACGGGGGCCGGGACCAGGAAGTGGCGGGCGACCGGCTGGCGTCGGCCCTCCACGACCAGCGGACGCTGGGCACCCCGGTCGACATCGCGATGGCCCACGAGCCGGGCGCGGCCCGGCGGACGGACGGCGAGGTGCCGCTCGTCCTGGCCGGTCACCTCCACCACGCGGAGATGGAGGTCATGCCGAAGGGCACCCGGCTGCGCATCGAGGGCTCGACGGGCGGCAGCGGACTGCGTGCGCTGGAGAAGCGCAACCCGGACCAGATCGAGGCGTCCGTCCTCTATCTGGACCGCGACACCCGTCGTCTCCAGGCCTGGGACGAGATCAAACTCGGCGGCCTCGGGCTGACCACGGCGGAGGTGAGCCGCCATCTGCCGAAGGAGAACCTGCCGGGCGCGACACCGGTTCCCTCGCCTTCGCGGCCCTCGAGTCCGAGCCCGTAAACCGTTTTGGCGAAGCTCCCCGGCATCACCTATGATTCTCACGTCCTCGCCCCCATCGTCTAGCGGCCCAGGACGCTGCCCTTTCAAGGCGGTAGCACGGGTTCGAATCCCGTTGGGGGCACAGATAGGTCCAGTAAGTACGGTTGGCGGCATCCCAGTTCAGGGATGGCCGCCATTTCGTGCGTTATGGGCCGTTACGAGCGTTGCGGCCGGGTCAGGCGGTCGGCTCGTCGGGCACGGGATCCTCCGGGCGCCGACTGCCGGAGTGCGGCGCGCCCCGCCTGCCCGTACCGGCTTCGTCCGTGTCAGGGACCTCCGGGTCGGGCCGCTCGTGCGCCCGGGTGCCCGTCGGGTTGTCGTCGACCTCCCAGGGGTCGCCGCCGTCGCCCGCCTGCTGGTCGGGCAGGTCCCTCGGGATGAGCTTCGGCCTGGCCTTCGGGTCCTGTGCTCCCTCGCCTTCGTCCCCGGGGGAGTTGGTGCGGTAGTCACTCACAGCACTGTCCGTTCGTCGGTGGGACCGGTCGACTCCCGGGTACCCGGGAGGGCGCCCGCCAAGGCCCGCGTCCACCGTCGACTCGCGCACCTCACTCGCGGCCGGCGTCGTCTTCGGAGCTTCTCGCATGCGGGGTCGTCGACTGGAGCTCACGTCGGCCGCCGTCGCCCGTACGTTCGACGTCATGCCGGGAGAGAAGGGACAGCAGCTCCGCGACGCTCAGCCCCTCCTCGGCGGGGTGCCGCAGGATGGTCCCGTTCTCGATCCGGTACGCGTTGGAGCGCCCCTGGCGGGTGTGGGTGAGATACCCGCCCGTCTCCAGATCGGAAACGATCTTCTGGACGGCGCGCTCGGTGAGCCGGCAACGCGCGGCGATGTCGCGGATGCGGACGGTGGAATTCTCCGCGATCGCGGCCAGCACACGGGAGTGGTTGGTGAGGAACGTCCAGCCGGAATGTGGTGCGGGTACGTCGGGCATGCCGCCAGGATAGGCTGTTTGATTCACGTATTCAAAAGGGTGAAGTTAATTTCATGTTTCCCTTGACGTGCGAGGCCCTCCGGGACGAGGCTTGTAGAGCCACGAACTGCCCGATGCCCAACGGAGTGCGCAATGTCGGACCGCGCAGTTACGACGCAGCTCACGGTGGCGAACGGAGTCCCTGCGGCACCGCTCGCCCCGCAGTCGGGCGATGCCCAAGCCCCCCTGCTCGGGATCGAGACCCGCCCCGAGGGCTATGCGACGCTAGTTGTTGTCTCCGGTGCGATCGACCTCGTCACCGAACAGGCACTGCACCACGGCCTGAGCCAGGCACTCGCCCACTCGGAGCACGGGATCGAGCTCGATCTGAGCGGCGTTGATTTCTGCGACTGCTCCGGGCTCAACGTCCTGCTCCGGGTACGCCGACGAGCCCTGGACGAAGGCAAGATCATCACCATCCGGTCGGCGGGCGCCGCGGTGCTACGGCTCTTCGCGGTCACCGGCACGCTGCCGCTGTTCGCCGGTACGGGCGCGGCCGACGAGGTCGACGAGACCGACCAGGCCCCGGATACGCGTCCTGCGGAAGCCACGCCGCTCAACGAAACCGACGAGGAGCTGCGGATCGAAGTGGTTCAGCTCCGGCGGGCCATGCAGACTCGGCCCGTCATCGACCTCGCCCGTGGCGTCCTCATGGCGTCCTTCGGAGTGAGCGCCGGGGACGCCTGGAAGGTGCTCGTGACGGTGTCCCAGAACACCAACACGAAGCTGCACGAGGTGGCCGACACCGTCGTCAACGCCGTCACGGGCGAGGCGCTCCCCGAGGTGTTCCGCCAGCGGATCGCCCAGACGATCACCGATCTCCGCACCGCGCCGGTTGGCCCGCCGACCTCACCGACCTCGTAAGAGAGACAGCCTCGTAAGAGAGACAGAGAGAGGGCAGTGCGTCCGTCTTTCTCAGTCCTCGCCCAGGATGATGTTGCTCTCCTGGTCGGGCCCCTCGGGGTCACGCGCGCCGACACCCCTGGACTGCCGGGGGCCGGGCGGAACGGACTGGTCGTCGCCGGCCGTCGTCGTCTCGTGCGTCGGCCGGATGTCCGTACTGGTGCCGGGTTCCATGAGGGAGGCACCTCCTAGGTCTTACGGGGTCTGCGTGCCGAGTACCCGATACGCCGATCCCAAACTCCCCGAGCAGCGCCGGGGCCGCTCGGAAACCGGACCGCAGGGCCCTCGACCTGCGCTGTCGTGTGCGCGGAGCATCGCCCGTGGTCTGATACGCTTTTCCAGCGACATCGGGCCGTCGGCCAGCTCCAACCGGTCACTCAGAAACACCAGATCGGCGAGAGCGAGCAGGCGGGAAATCCCGTTGGGAGCATGCGAGACGGTGTGCGAGACTTACGGCGCACACAAAAGCAAGGTCCTGTGGAGCAGTTTGGAGTGCTCGCCACCCTGTCAAGGTGGAGGCCGCGGGTTCAAATCCCGTCAGGACCGCTGAGGTTACATGTTTCACGTGAAACCTCGTGGCTGGGTAGCTCAGTTGGTACGAGCGATCGCCTGAAAAGCGATAGGTCGCCGGTTCGACCCCGGCCCCAGCCACATCGCACGAAGACCCCCTCCGGGCAACCGGAGGGGGTCTTCGTCGCTCACCGGGCCCGCCGCAGAGCCATGGCCCACCGAGAACCATGGGGGGTTCTTGAAACACATCACCAGGGGGCTGGTGACGGCCGGTGCCGTCCTGCTCTCCACTTTCGCCATACCCGGTGCGGCCCACGCCGCCGCTCCGGTAGTCCAGGAGGCGTCCAGCCACTCCGCGGACTGGTCGGTCATCGACGTACGCCTCAACCACGGCAGCGTGGTCGGCGAGGACATCAAGAAGATCACCGCGAAACTGCGCCCGCTCGGCAGTGCCGAGACGGACACTCCGGTGGCCACGATCACCGACTTCACCGAGACGTACTCGGCCAGCCCCTGGGAGGGCACCTGGTCCTCCCAGCCCGTCCATCTGGACACCCTGGGCGAGTACACGATCGACGTCGAGGCCACGAACAGCGGCGGTGAGACCACCGTCCAGCAGAACGCGGGTGTGCTGCGCTACAAGAAGCAGCCCGTGATCACCGGGTTCACCGTCACACCGACCACGCCGAACATCGAGGCCAAGCTCGTCACGGCCTCCGGTGATCTGGTGCTCCGCGATCCCAGCACCCGCGCGACCGAGGCCATGCCCGGCGCCTCCGTCGACGTCCGGCTCGGCGATTCGGTCGAGGAGACCGTCACCACGGACGACCAAGGGCACTTCTCCCTCGCCCGCGAGGTGAGCGAGGGCGGCTGGGCCCGGGCCGAGTACCGCAGCGATCTGGGCTACGCCGGCGTCCCCGGGGTCGCGATCAGTCCGAAGGCCGCCCCGACCCGCCTGATCCTCGACAAGAACAGCTTCCATCTCGTGGCCGACGCCGAGATGAAGGTCACCGGGCGGCTGGAGTACCGGAGCGGCAGCGTGTGGAAGCCACTGGCGGGCATCCCACTGGAGCTGGACTACAAGAACAGCAGCATCACCGACGCGACCAAGGCCACCACGAACACCGCCGGCCGCTTCACCTTCGTCCGGCGGGTGTACGGCAACGCCACGTTCGAGGTGGGCTTCCCGCCGTACCCGTACAACGCCTGGATCGTGCGGACCGCGACCGCCGATGTGAAGGTCAAGGTCACCTCGACGAGCAGGTTCACCGAGTTCACGGCCGCGCAGGACGACCGGGCCCAGCTCGACATCACCGGCATCGTGGACCTGTCCGGCAACTACTACAGCGGCCGGATCAAGGTCGACATCCAGTACTCCGCCGACGGCAGGACCGGCTGGCGCACCAAGAAGACCGTGCAGACCGGCTTCGGCCAGCAGTTCATCGTGGAGCGCCTCCAGGGCGACGCCGACGGCTACTGGCGACTGCGGTACGCCGGCGATTCCGCGCGGGACTTCAAGGGCACCACCAGTAGGGCGGTGCGCAAGGTGAGGGCCCTCACCCGGATCATCAGCGCGAACGCCACCCCCGAGCCGGTCCGCAAGGGCGCGACCCTCACCGTGAAGGGGGTCCTCCAGGAGGCGAAGCCCGCGAGCACGGTGGGCTGGACGAGCTGGAAGGCGTACGGCGGCAAGTGGGTCCAGATCCTGTTCCGGCCCAGAGGCGAGAACACCTGGTACCTGATGGGCTCGGTGAAGACCGGGCGCAACGGCTCCTTCGCCAAGGGCATCAGGGCGCCCATGGACGGCACCTGGGTGCCGGTGCATCTGGAGCCCGACAGCAGGCATTTCGACGGCGCCGGGGCCGAGGACTACGTCGACGTGCGGTAGGGCGTGCGGTAACACGCATCACAGGCACAGGACGAGGGGCGGACGCAAAAGCGTTCGCCCCTCGTTTCGTCGAGGTGAGATCCTGGGTCAGGTATGTCTACGCAACCCGCCTCCGCCCCCGCCCTCGGCGATCTCGCCCCCCGTCTGACCGAGCTGTCCCTGCGCGACGCGCACCGGCTCGGCCGCAGGCTCGAAGGCGCGCGCAGGATCCGCAAGCCGGAAGCCCGCACCGCCGTCCTCGCCGAGATCGAGGCGGAGGTCGCGAAGGGCGAGCTGCGCATGGCCGAGCGGCGCAGCCGTGTGCCCTCCGTCAGCTATCCCGAGCAGCTCCCCGTCAGCCAGAAGAAGGACGAGATCGCGGCCGCCATCCGTGATCACCAGGTCGTCATCGTCGCCGGTGAGACCGGGTCCGGGAAGACCACCCAGATTCCGAAGATCTGCGTGGAACTCGGGCGGGGCGTACGCGGCATGATCGGGCACACGCAGCCCCGTCGTATCGCCGCCCGTACCGTCGCCGAGCGGATCGCCGACGAACTGGACACCCCTCTCGGTGAGGCCGTCGGCTGGAAGGTCCGGTTCACGGACCAGGTGAACCAGGACGCGACGGTCATCAAGCTGATGACGGACGGCATCCTGCTCGCCGAGATCCAGACCGACCGCGAGCTGCGCGCCTACGACACGATCATCATCGACGAGGCCCACGAGCGGTCCCTCAACATCGACTTCCTGCTCGGGTACCTGGCGCAACTGCTGCCCAAGCGCCCGGACCTGAAGGTCGTCATCACCTCGGCGACCATCGACCCCGAGCGCTTCTCCCGGCACTTCGGCGACGCGCCCATCGTCGAGGTCTCCGGCCGTACGTATCCCGTCGAGGTCCGCTACCGCCCGCTCCTCGAAGAGGACAGCGAGGATTCCGACCGCGACCAGATCACCGCGATCTGCGACGCCGTCGAGGAGCTCCAGGGCGAGGGCAAGGGCGACATCCTCGTCTTCCTCTCCGGCGAACGCGAGATCCGCGACACGGCGGACGCACTCAACAAGAAGAACTACCGGTTCACGGAAGTACTGCCCCTGTACGCCCGCCTCTCGCACGCCGAGCAGCACCGCGTCTTCCAACAGCACACGGGGCGCAGGATCGTTCTGGCGACCAACGTCGCCGAGACCTCGCTCACCGTGCCCGGCATCAAGTACGTGATCGACCCGGGCTTCGCCCGTATCTCCCGCTACAGCCACCGCACCAAGGTCCAGCGGCTGCCCATCGAGGCGATCTCCCAGGCCAGCGCCAACCAGCGCAAGGGCCGCTGTGGCCGTACGTCGGACGGTATCTGCATCCGCCTCTACAGCGAGGACGACTTCGCGGCCCGTACGGAGTTCACGGACGCGGAGATCCTGCGGACGAACCTCGCCTCCGTCATCCTCCAGATGACCGCGGCCGGACTGGGCGACATCGAGAAGTTCCCCTTCATCGACCCGCCGGACCACCGCAACATCCGCGACGGCGTCCAGCTCCTCCAGGAGCTCAACGCGCTCGACCCCACCGAGAAGGACCCCCGAAAGCGGCTCACGGACACCGGCCGCAAGCTCGCTCAGCTGCCCGTCGACCCCCGGCTGGCCCGGATGGTCCTGGAGGCCGACAAGAACGGCTGTGTCCGCGAGGTCATGGTGATCGCCGCCGCGCTCTCCATCCAGGACCCGCGCGAGCGCCCCGTCGAGAAGCAGGCGCAGGCCGACCAGCAGCACGCCCGCTTCAAGGACGAGACGTCCGACTTCCTCGCCCTGCTCAATCTCTGGCGGTACATCCGTGAGCAGCAGAAGGAGCGGGGCTCGTCGTCGTTCAGGCGGATGTGCAAGCAGGAGTACCTGAACTTCCTGCGCATCCGCGAGTGGCAGGACATCTACACCCAGCTCCGTACCGTGGCCCGCCAGATGGGCATCCATCCCAACGAGGACGACGCCCCCGAGCAGAGCGTCCACGTCTCCCTGTTGGCCGGCCTCCTCTCCCACATCGGGATGAAGGACGTACCGAAGTCCACGAGCGGCACGGCCGGGGCGTCCACGTCGACCGGCGACAGCCCCCGCAACGCCTCCGGCAAGAACGAGTACGTCGGCGCCCGCAACGCCAAGTTCGCGATCTTCCCCGGCTCCGCCCTCTTCAAGAAGCCCCCGCGCTTCGTGATGTCGGCGGAACTCGTCGAGACGTCGCGCCTGTGGGCCCGCGTCAACGCCCGCATCGAGCCGGAGTGGGTCGAGCCCCTCGCCGAGCACCTCCTCAAGCGCACCTACAGCGAGCCGCACTGGGAGAAGGACCAGGCGGCCGTGATGGCGTACGAGAAGGTGACGCTGTACGGCGTACCGATCGTCGCCCAGCGGAAGGTGAACTACGGGCGTATCGACGCGGAGGCGTCCCGTGAGCTGTTCATCCGGAACGCGCTGGTCGAGGGCGACTGGCGGACGCACCACAAGTTCTTCGCCGACAACCGCCGACTCCTCACCGAGGTCGAGGAGTTGGAGCACCGGGCCCGCCGCCGGGACATCCTGGTCGACGACGAGACGCTCTTCGACTTCTACGACGAGCGAGTCCCCGAACACGTGGTCTCCGGGGCCCACTTCGACTCGTGGTGGAAGCACAAGCGGCATGAGGAGCCCGAACTCCTCGACTTCGAGCGGGCGATGCTCATCAACGAGCGCGCCGGGGACGTCAGCAAGGACGACTATCCGGACTCCTGGCAGCAGGGACCGCTCAAGTTCCGGGTGACCTACCAGTTCGAGCCGGGCGCGGACGCCGACGGTGTGACCGTCCACGTTCCGCTCCAGGTGCTGAACCAGGTCACCGACGAGAACTTCGACTGGCAGATCCCGGGCCTGCGCGAGGAGTTGGTGACGGAGCTCATCCGCTCCCTCCCCAAGCCCATCCGCCGCCACTACGTCCCGGCCCCCAACTTCGCCAAGCGCTTCCTGGAGGCGTCGAAACCGTCGGCCTCTGGCCGCGCAGTGTCACAGCAGGAGCCTCTGACGGTCACCATGGCCCGCGAGTTGAAGCGCATGGTCGGAGTCCCGTTCACCGCCGACGACTTCGACTGGGACCGGGTCCCCGACCACCTCCGCGTCACCTTCCGGATCGTGGACGAGCGGCGCCGCAAGCTGGACGAGGACAAGGACCTGGAGGTCCTGCGCCTGAGGCTCAAGCCGAAGGCCCGCCAGGCCATCTCCCAGGCCGCGGCGGCCACCGCCGAGCGCTCCGGCGGCGAGTCCCTGGAGCGCACCGGCCTGACGGACTGGTCGATCGGCACCCTGACGCCGCTCTTCGAGACACGCCGGGCCGGCCAGCCGGTGAAGGCGTACCCGGCGCTGGTCGACAACGGCGACACCGTCTCCGTACGCCTCTTCGACACGGAGGCGGAGCAGCAGCAGGCGATGTGGAAGGGCACCCGGCGGCTCATTCTGCGCAACATCCCGGTCAACCCTGCGAAGTTCGCATCCGAGAAGTTGACCAACGCGCAGAAGCTCGCGCTGTCGGCGAATCCGCACGGTTCGATCCAGGCGCTGTTCGACGACTGCGCGATGGCCGCGGCCGACAAACTGATCGCCGATCTCGGGGGTCCGGCGTGGGACGAGGAGTCGCACCGGAAGCTGTACGACAAGGTGCGCGCGGAGATCGTCGACACGACGGTCCGTACGGTCGGCCAGGTGCAGCAGGTGCTGGCCGCCTGGCAGGCCTGTGAGCGCCGTCTGAAGGGCGTACGCAGCGCCGTGCTCCTCCCGAACCTGACGGACGTACGCGAGCAGCTGGACGGCCTTGTACGGCCCGGGTTCGTGACGGCGGCCGGGCTGCGGCGGCTGCCCGACCTGATGCGCTACCTCGTCGCCGTGGACCGGCGCCTGCAGCAGATGCCCACCAACGTCCAGCGGGACACCACCCGTATGGAGAAGGTGCACGAGATGCAGGACGAGTACGCGTGGCTCCTCGAGCAGTTGCCGCAGGGCCGGCCGGTGCCGTCCGCGGTGCTGGACATCCGCTGGATGATCGAGGAGCTCCGGGTCAGCTACTTCGCCCACGCGCTGGGCACGGCGTACCCGGTGTCGGACAAGCGGATCGTGAAGGCGATCGACGCCCAGGCGCCGTAACGACCGCTGCACGGTGGGTGAGTTCGCCCCGGGGCTCGCCCTCCTGTACAGTCTCTTTTCGCAGCACAGCGCAACATCAAGTGCCGCGAAACCTGGTCCTGTGGAGCAGTTTGGAGTGCTCGCCACCCTGTCAAGGTGGAGGCCGCGGGTTCAAATCCCGTCAGGACCGCAAGTGAAGTACGAGAGGGCCCGAGTCTTACGACTCGGGCCCTCTCGCGTTGCCGTATTGACGGCGCCGTCCTCCCCCGGTACCCAGAGAGCAGGGCCTTCGATGCCCTGTCCCCCTTCCGGAGGTGGCGTATGGCGGCGACCGCGCGGCGGGATGAGACGCGGGCTCTGCTTCGGGCACACCTGTCGGCCGCCAGCGGGTACCGGCATCTCACGCGGCACTGCCCGATCTGCCACCGGCTGCAGAGGCTCGCCATGGAGCGCTGCACCGAGGCCGACGGGGACGCGGAGAGCTACGAGGGCCGTGAGAGCCGTGAGGGCCGTGAGGCACCGGGTGCCAACAGCGGCTCCCTCTAACACTTATGCCGTTCCGTCAGCAAGGCGTGGAGCCTGTGACTGGTGTCACTGCATGAGTTTTCAAAAGGTGGGTTCTTGCCGGTCTCCTACAGATGGTCAATTTAATATGTGCAATTGCACCAGCTCCTGAGGGCCTCCCGAGGGCTCCCTGAGGACTTCCCGGGGAGATCCCGTAGAGGATCCGACAGCTCTCCCCAGACTCCAACAAGCCCGCTCACAGCACCCCGTGCCACCCCTGCCCGAGGGCACAAAAAAGATCGCGCTGGACCCGGCGGAGTCCAGCGCGATCTTGACGACGCACCCTTGAAGCTGTGGAACTGATGGAACTGCCTTGGGCGTGGGACCTGTTGGGGCAGGACCCGCGTCGCTCGGAGCGATGTGGTGCTGGTGTTACTGGCACTGCTGGCGTTGCTGGTGTTGCCAGTCGGACGGCCCGGCCGATATTTGGGGGACCTGCTGGTCCGTCCGACTATTCAGTTGGTCAGGCCTCGCTGCGCTGCTGCGGAATGCCCGCAAGCAGGGCGCGGACCTCGGCCTCGCGGTAACGGCGATGTCCGCCGAGCGTCCGGATGGACGTGAGCTTGCCGGCCTTCGCCCACCGCGTCACCGTCTTGGGGTCAACACGGAACATGGTGGCGACCTCAGCCGGGGTCAGCAGCGGCTCGGCATCAGGGGTGCGAGCGGTCATGAGCGGCCTCCTCGGGAGAACCGAACCTTCTCGGTTCATTCCTCTAAATTCTGCACCTTGACCCGCGTTGCCCGAAATGGCGGATGCGGGTCGAGTCGGTTATAGGACGAACGGCTTGTCCTCGGCACTACAACTACACCATCTGTCCAACCGCGTAGGCCAAACCGATGGAATTGCCCTCCCAGGTGTCCATCGGCGACGGAAGCCAATGGACCATGCCATAGCGGACAGTCACGCCACTGTGACGATCAGTCACAGTGGCGATCAGGAGTCACGAGACCCCCCATAGCGTGCAATGCTGAGATTCCACCCATAGTTGGGCAGATAGAGCCTCCCCCGGACTCCTTGTCCTATTTTGGCACGAGGAGGGGCAAGGGACGCAAGCCACCTGTACGTGCGGTCCGTCACGCTTGACACAAACGCCCGGATCGGGACCTACGTCCCACGGCAGCTCCAAGAGCGTCCCACAAAAATGGAACTCACGTTCAGGGAGCCCTTCTTCGCCGAACTGTCAGTTGGCCGACCGCAGGTACCGCACCGCCCGCCACCGCTCCACGAGCCGCCCGTACGCCTCCCCCGCCGCCTCGCCGTCCCCCTCGCGCAGCGCCTCGATGCCCGCCGCCACGTCCGCCGCCGAGTGGTCGCCCGCCAGATCGGCGGCCGGCAGCAGATGCACCAGCCCGCCGTAGTCCAGCTCGACCAGCGAGCGCGGGTGGAACTCCTCCAGCCAGCGCCCGACGTCCATCAGACCGTCGATGAGCGGCCCGTCGTCGAGTCTGTCCCGCAGGGTCCGCAGCCCCCGCGCCACGCGCCGCCGCGCCTGCACCATGGGCGTCCGGTAACGCAGCACGGGCGTCGTGTCCCCGTCGGCTCCCGAGCCCTTGTCGTACTCGCGCTCCTCGTCGGACACCAGCACGAACCAGTTCAGCGGCACCTGCCAGGTCGCCGTGCGGATCCAGGGGCGGGCGTCCGGGTTGCGGCTCAGCCAGCGCTCGTAGTCCTGGGCCGCCTGGTGGCGTACGAGAGGCGGCAGGACGGCGTCCAGGACCGAGACGGGCAGTTCCTCCCCCAGCCCGCCCAGCGCCTGCCAGCCGCGCAGCCGGGTGCGCCAGGGGCAGACGCACAGGACCCCCTCCACCTCGGTCACGAACGCGTCGGCACTCTCCTGCACGGGCACCGCGACCGGCGGTGTGGGCAGCAGGTCGGCCAGGGAGCGGCGCAGCTCCTCCTGGTACGAGGGCCGGTCCGGCCGCCGGGCGTAGCGCGCCCAGTGGCTGCGCTCCGGCTCGGGGAAGGCCGCCAGCGGCTCGTAGACGCGCAGGTAGGACGCGTACGGAACGATCACCGAGGACTCCTTGGGCACGCCTGGTCCCTCCCCCTTGAACCGCCTGGACGGCCTGAACGACCTGGGAAACCCGTGAAAACAGCACAGTGCGGCACGGGAAAATTATGCAAACCGTCGTACCTTCCCACGTCACCGGTAGGTGATCCTTGGCACTGCGGGGAGAGTTGGCAGACGGGGACCGGAGAGGAGCTCTACTCTCATGCCCACGGAGGCCCGCCACCCGCACGGGGCTCCAGCCCCGACCGCCGCTACTTTTCTGGAGTCACCACAGTGACCGACGTAACCGGCGCGCCTGCTGATGTACTGCACACCTTGTTCCACTCGGAACAGGGGGGTCATGAGCAAGTCGTGCTCTGCCAGGACCGGGCCACCGGCCTCAAGGCCGTGATCGCCATCCACTCCACCGCACTGGGCCCCGCGCTCGGCGGTACGCGCTTCTACCCGTACGCGAGCGAGGCGGAGGCCGTCGCCGACGCGCTGAACCTCGCGCGCGGGATGTCGTACAAGAACGCCATGGCCGGTCTCGACCACGGCGGCGGCAAGGCCGTGATCATCGGCGACCCGGCCATTACGGATCAAGGCGGTATCAAGAGCGAGGAACTGCTCCTCGCCTACGGCCGGTTCGTGGCCTCGCTCGGCGGGCGGTACGTGACCGCGTGCGACGTCGGCACGTATGTGGCCGACATGGACGTGGTGGCGCGCGAGTGCCGCTGGACGACCGGACGGTCCCCGGAGAACGGCGGCGCCGGCGACTCGTCCGTGCTGACCGCCTTCGGCGTCTACCAGGGCATGCGGGCCTCCGCCCAGCACCGGTGGGGCAGCCCGTCGCTGCGGGCCAAGCGGATCGGCATCGCCGGTGTCGGCAAGGTCGGGCACCACCTCGTGGAGCACCTCGTGGCGGAAGGCGCCGAGGTGTTCGTCACGGACGTGCGCGAGGACGCCGTACGGCGGATCACCGAGCGGTACCGGGACGTGGTGGCCGTACGGGACACGGACGAGCTGATCCGCGTCGAAGGGCTCGCCGTGTACGCCCCCTGCGCGCTCGGCGGGGCGCTCAACGACGCCACCGTGCCCGTGCTGACCGCCGAGGTGGTGTGCGGGGCGGCCAACAACCAGCTCTCGCATCCGGGCGTCGAGAAGGACCTCGCCGACCGCGGGATCCTCTACGCGCCCGACTACGTCGTGAACGCGGGTGGCGTGATCCAGGTGGCCGACGAGCTGCACGGGTTCGACTTCGAGCGGTGCAAGGCGAAGGCGGCGAAGATCTACGACACCACGCTGGCGATCTTCGCACGTGCGAAGACGGACGGTATTCCGCCGGCCGCGGCGGCCGACCGGATCGCCGAGCAGCGGATGACCGAGGCCCGCCCGAGCCGGTAGTCCGAGGCGGTCCACGGGGGACTCCGGGGTACCTGTCGGCGGGGTGTTGGAGAGAACTCTCACCCCCGTCGGCGGGTCGCCCACGAAGAAGTGGTTAAAATCGCCGTTGACCAGCGAGTACAGGGCACCTCGCGGGTTCTGGGCACCGCCACGTCCTGTGGGCGACGTACCGTATGGGCGTGGGCTCAGGTACCGTGGAAGCCCTACGGACCGGTCTCTCCACGGAGAGCCCGTTCCATTACGTGAACGCGTGTCAAGACTCTGGGGCCACCGAGCCCCGTATCCGAGGGGGTCGAGCCATGGGGCGCGGCCGGGCAAAGGCCAAGCAGACGAAGGTCGCCCGCCAGCTGAAGTACAGCAGCGGCGGGACTGACCTCTCGCGTCTGGCCAATGAGCTGGGCGCTTCGACTTCGAGCCAGCCGCCGAATGGCGAGCCGTTCGAGGACGACGACGAGGAAGAAGACGACCCGTACGCTCAGTACGCGGATCTGTACAACGACGACGATGAGGACGAGGACGATCAGTCCTCAGGTTCCGCGTCGTCGTCTCAGCAACGCCGTGGGGCTTGACGCATGACGCCTACGGCGCGCTGAGCAGTTGTTTTCTTCCTGTTGCGTATAAAGCCGCACCTCTCCCGGTCCGGGCATTCAGTGCCGGACCGGGTTTCGTGCGTTGTCGCTCCGCTGGGTTGGGCTGGTTGGGCGCCTAGTAGCTCGGGGGGTGCTGTTGTTTGGCGGCTGCGGGTGCTTTGTGGCTGATCGCGCAGTTCCCCGCGCCCCTTGGCGGCTGCGCCGCCTTGGGGGCACGAACGACGATCCAGCACGAACGACGATCTAGTTGGTTGCGTAGTCGTTGATCAGTTCCGCGCCCGTTGTGTGGTTGTCGCGGGGGGTGATTTCGCCTGCTACCCAGGCCTCTACTCCGCGGTCCGCCAGGGTGGTGAGGGCTGCGTCCGCCGAGTCTTCGGGGACGATGGCGATCATGCCGACGCCCATGTTCAGGGTCTTTTCCAGCTCCAGGCGTTCGACAGAGCCCGTCTTGCCGACGAGGTCGAAGATCGGGGCCGGGGTCCAGGTGGAGCGGTCGACGATCGCGTGCAGGTTGTCCGGGATCACCCGGGCCAGGTTGGCCGCCAGGCCGCCTCCGGTGACGTGCGAGTAGGCGTGCACGTCCGTGGTGCGGGTGAGGGCCAGGCAGTCCAGGGAGTAGATCTTGGTGGGGACGAGGAGCTCCTCGCCGAGGGTGTGGCCGAACTCCTCGATGTGCGCGTCAAGGGCCAGCCCGGCCTGCTTCAGCAGGACGTGCCGGACGAGCGAGTACCCGTTCGAGTGAAGTCCGGAGGCCGCCATGGCGATCACCGCGTCACCCGTACGGATGCGATCCGCGCCGAGCACGCGGTCGGCCTCCACGACGCCCGTACCGGCGCCGGCCACGTCGAAGTCGTCCGGGCCGAGGAGGCCCGGGTGTTCGGCCGTCTCGCCGCCGACCAGGGCGCAGCCGGCCAGTACGCAGCCCTCGGCGATGCCCTTGACGATCGCGGCGACACGCTCGGGGTGGACCTTGCCGACGCAGATGTAGTCGGTCATGAACAGCGGTTCGGCGCCGCACACCACGATGTCGTCCATGACCATGGCGACCAGGTCGTGGCCGATCGTGTCGTACACGCCGAGCTGCCGGGCGATGTCGACCTTCGTGCCGACGCCGTCGGTCGCGGAGGCGAGCAGCGGGCGCTCGAAGCGCTTGAGGGCGGAGGCGTCGAAGAGGCCGGCGAAGCCGCCGAGGCCGCCGAGGCCCGCGGTTTCCGGGCGCTGCGTCTTCTTCACCCACTCCTTCATCAGCTCGACGGCGCGGTCGCCCGCTTCGATGTCGACGCCGGCGGCCGCGTAGGAGGCGCCGGAGGCAGAGTTGGTCGCAGACATTGCCTGGGATCTTTCAGGTTGGTGTGAGGCGGGAGCAGGGCTGCCGAAGCAGGGCTTACGGGCGACGGATCGCGTCGGCCGCGGCCGTGGCGGCGGGCCCTGCGGCCAGCTCGGTCTCCAGGAGCTGCTTGCCGAGCAGTTCGGGGTCCGGGAGCTCCATCGGGTACTCGCCGTCGAAGCAGGCGCGGCACAGGTTCGGCTTGGCGATGGTGGTCGCCTCGATCATGCCGTCGAGGGAGATGTACGAGAGGGAGTCGGCGCCGAGCGAGGTGCCGATCTCCTCGATGGTCATGCCGTTGGCGATGAGCTCGGCGCGGGTGGCGAAGTCGATGCCGAAGAAGCAGGGCCACTTGACCGGGGGCGAGGAGATCCGGATGTGGACCTCGGCGGCGCCGGCCTCCCGCAGCATGCGCACCAGCGCCCGCTGGGTGTTGCCGCGCACGATCGAGTCGTCGACGACGACCAGCCGCTTGCCCTTGATGACTTCCTTCAGCGGGTTCAGCTTCAGCCGGATACCGAGCTGCCGGATCGTCTGGGAGGGCTGGATGAACGTACGTCCGACATAGGCGTTCTTGACCAGTCCGGCCCCGAACGGGATTCCGGAGGCCTCGGCGTAACCGATGGCGGCCGGGGTGCCGGACTCCGGGGTCGCTATCACCAGGTCGGCCTCGACAGGGGCTTCCTTGGCGAGTTTCCGGCCCATCTCGACGCGGGAGAGGTACACGTTCCGGCCGGCGATGTCGGTGTCCGGGCGGGCGAGGTACACGTACTCGAAGACACAGCCCTTGGGCTTCGCTTCCGCGAATCGCGAGGTACGCAGACCGTTCTCGTCGATGGCGACGAACTCGCCCGGCTCTATCTCGCGCACATAGGCGGCGCCGCAGATGTCGAGGGCGGCGGACTCGGAGGCGACCACCCAGCCGCGCTCCAGGCGGCCCAGGACCAGGGGGCGGATGCCCTGCGGGTCGCGGGCGGCGTACAGCGTGTGCTCGTCCATGAAGACGAGGGAGAAGGCGCCCTTGACCTGCGGGAGGATCCGCGCGGAGGCGTCCTCGATGGTCAGCGGGTTGCCCTCGTCGTCGGTCTGGGCGGCCAGCAGGGCCGTCAGTAGATCGGTGTCGTTGGTCGCCGCGACGCGCGGAGTGCGGCCGTCGTGCTGCTTGGGCAGGTCGGCGACCATCTCGGCGAGCTGCGCCGTGTTGACGAGGTTGCCGTTGTGGCCGAGGGCGATGGAGCCGTGGCCGGTCGCGCGGAAGGTGGGCTGCGCGTTCTCCCAGGTGGAGGCGCCAGTGGTCGAGTAGCGGGCGTGACCGACCGCGATGTGACCCTTGAGCGCGCCGAGCGAGGTCTCGTCGAAGACCTGGGAGACAAGGCCCATGTCCTTGAAGACGAGGATCTTCGAACCGTTGCTTACCGCGATACCCGCGGATTCCTGGCCTCGATGCTGTAGGGCGTAGAGCCCGAAGTAAGTGAGCTTGGCGACCTCTTCACCGGGGGCCCAGACCCCGAAGACGCCGCAAGCGTCCTGGGGGCCCTTCTCGCCGGGGAGCAGATCATGACTGAGTCGACCGTCACCACGTGGCACGCCACCGAGTGTAGGCGAGATCGACCACTGGTCCGAATTAGGGAATGCGACTGTGACGTAAGGGCGCTGCGGGGGCGTGAACTGCGGTAGGAGCTCAGGCGTCGGCGTTCGCACTGACCGTGGTGCCGTTTGCGCTGGTCAGGGACAGACTGCGGTGATCAATCTTGTACGTCGCCTTGCCGTCGAAAAGTTTCAGGAAGGTCTTCTCCGCCTTCATGAGTGAGGCGTCGCACATCCTTCGGGTGGTCGCCGGGCTGCCGAAAGTGATAGTGCCGTCGCTCAACGTCGCCTCAGCAGAAACGTTGTTGCAACCAGCCTTGCCGCTGACGGTCCCCTTCTTCTGGTCGAAGACGAGGTAGGTGTCGGCGCCGGAGGGCAGCGGGCTGACGGTGTCGGCGCCGGGCTCACCGACCGTCGTGACCGTCCACTTGGTGCCGTCGAGAGGGGCGGCCTTCTCCTCGGTGAGGTGGATGGTGGCGCCGGCCTTGGTGGTGAGGGTGAGCTGCTCCTCACCGTCGCCCTTGACCTGGGCGGCGAGGGTGCCGTCGGTGAGCGCCTTGGAGAAGGAGTTCTCGAAGGTCATCCGATCACCTAGACAGGCCATGTCGGTGGATTGGGCCTGTCCGAGGTCGATGTTCTCGCCGTCGACCTTGGCGGTGGCCCCGAAGTGGTTGCAGCCGTAGTTGCCGCTGACCTTGCCATTCTTGTCGATCTCCAAGTAGGCGCCGGCGGGCGCGGCGCTCTTCTTCCCGTCGACGGTGAGATCGTCGACGCTCCAGTGGACGCCGGTGACCTCGGATGTTCCCGCTGCCGTTCCGTTTCCGGACCCGACGGTCTGGCTGCCGCCGCCCTTCTCGCTGCCGCAGGCCGCGGCGAGGGGGAGGACGGCCAGGGTCAGGAGGCTGAGGCTCACGCTGGTCAGTCGCTGCTTTTTCATGCCGGTGGGACGGAAGGGGTGGGTGGGCGGTTCCCGTCCGGCCAACACTTGTGCTGTTGCTGCGCTGTCGTCTGCGGGGTGGGGAGTTGGCTGCGCTCCGGTGTGATCTGGAGGACTTCGCGGCGGAGGCGTTCGAGCCGTTGTCGCGGGCGGAACAGCATCGGTGGAACGGCCGCCGTGTCTGCGTTCGCCTCGCGGCGAACGACCGCCGTGGCGCCGGCCCGCTGAAGCGCACTGTTGACCGAGGCGACGGTGGGGTCTGTGCAGCTCCGCAAGCCGGCCGGGCGGAGAAGCGGCACCACATCGCGCGGCAGGAGTGAGTGCGGTCGGCCTGGTGCGGGCCTGAACAGATGGGACGGTCGCCGATGGCGACGGGCAGCGCCGAGGCCGCAACCGATCAGCAATCTACGGAATAAGGCGAAATAGAGGAACATGGAATTATATGCCGGTAGCTTCGACGCGGCGGCGAGCTCGACGAGAGCGAGATGAGTGGCCATGGAGCGCGGAATCCTCGACGACCAGACCCAGACAGCGGGCCAGGAAACGGGTCTCGTCCGGGGCGTCGTCGATGAGTCCCTCACTGCGCGTGCCACCCTCGACGAAGACGGCATGGTGACCGGGTGGAACGACGGTGCCGAACAACTGCTGGGATATGCGGCTGCGCAGATCCTGGGCCGGCCGGCGGTCATTCTGCTCGCGGATGAGCCCACGGCACCGGACCTCCCGCCGTTCGCCGGACTGCCGAGGTGGCACGGAGAAGTCGCCCTCAGGCACCGGGACGGTCACCGCGTCGAGGCTCACGTACTGGCCCACCACAGGATGCCGGTGGACAGGAGCGGGGAATGGCTGGTGCTCTCCCCCTCGACAGCGCAGGAGCCACGGCCGGCCGACGAGGACCTGGTGAGCTGGAGCTTCACCCAGTCCCCGTGCTGTGCGCAGGCGTTGTACGACACCGGACTCCGGCTGCGGCGGGCCAACGAGGACATGGAACGGTCCGTGGCCCTCACCGAGGGCGACATGCGCGGGCTGCGCGTGTCGGAGATCGTGGACAACGAGGCGGGTGAACTGGCGGAGCAGGACATGATCCGGGTGCTGGAGACCGGTAAGACGCACTACCGCGAGAACTATCTGCGTGCCGCCGGTGAGAACCGCGAGCACGCATGGTCGGTCGTCCTGGCACCGTTGCGGGACTCCGGCGGCCGGCCCCACGGTGTCTGTCTCTCCGCCCACGACATCACGGAGCAGTATTGGGCCCGCAATCGCCTCCAACTGATCGCCGAGGCCGGCCGGCGTATCGGCAGTACGCTCGATGTGACGCGGACGGCGCAGGAGCTGGCGAACGTGGCGGTCCCAGAACTCGCCGACTTCGTCAGCGTCGATCTGCTGGCGTCCCTCGGCGACGGACAAGAGCAGTCCTTGGGGCCGGGCAGCCCCCTCGTACTGCGGCGCATAGCCCACCAGTCCGTGCACCCGGAGATCCCCGAGGCGGTCGTGGCCCCGGACGAGGTGGACGAATATCCGGAGGGCTCCCCGCCGGCCGAGACCCTGAGGTCGGGACGTGCCGTGCTTTACCAGGTGACCGATCCCGCGATCGCCGGCTGGGTCGTCCGAGACCCGCTCCGGTCCTCCCGGATCCGTGACTTCGGCTTCCACTCGGCGATGACCGTGCCCCTGTCGGCGCGCGGAACCACCCTGGGCGTCGCGGTCTTCGCCCGTCACCGGCGCCCCGAACCCTTCCAGCAGGACGACCTGGTACTGGCCGAGGAACTGGCGGCCCGGGCGGCGGTCTGCATCGACAACGCCCTGCGCTACACCCGCGAACGCGGCACCGCCGTCACCCTCCAGCGCAGTCTGCTGCCGCAGAGGCTGCCCGAGCAGTCGGCGGTGGAGGTTGCCACCCGCTATCTCCCGGCCGGTGCCCAGGCCGGTGTGGGCGGTGACTGGTTCGACGTGATCCCGCTGTCCGGAGCCAGGGTGGCGCTGGTCGTGGGCGACGTCGTGGGCCACGGCATCCACGCCTCGGCGACCATGGGCCGCCTCCGCACCGCGGTACGCACCCTCGCCGACATCGACCTGCCCCCCGACGAACTCCTCACCCACCTCGACGACTTGGTGGGCCGCTTGGCCACGGAGGAGGACGGCACGGAGTGGAGCGCCGGTTCCGGCGGGAAGGCGGTGTCCTCGATGGCCTCGATGGCCTCGATGTCCGCGGGAGACGTCGGAGCGACGTGCCTGTACGCCGTGTACGACCCGGTTTCCCGCGTTTGCACACTTGCCCGGGCAGGGCACCCGCTCCCCGTCGTAGTGAGCCCGGACGGCACCGTCGAGCTGCTCGACCTGCCGGCGGGACCACCGCTGGGCCTGGGTGGCCTCCCCTTCGAGTCGGTCGAGATCGAGCTGCCGGAGGGCAGCCTCCTCGCCCTCTACACCGATGGTCTGGTCGAATCCCGTGAGACCGACATCGACGAAGGCGTTTCCCGGCTGTGCCAGGCGCTCACCCGTCCCACGGTGTCCCTGGACGTCATGTGTGACACGGTTCTCGGCGCCGTGCTCCCCCACCGGCCCGCCGACGACGTGGCGCTCCTCGTCGCCCGCACCAGGGCCCTGGACCCCACCCGGGTCGCGGTCTGGGACGTCGCCCCTGATCCCGCCGCCGTCGCCGAGGCCCGCAAGAACGCCATCGGTCAGCTGGAGAGCTGGGGCCTGACCGACGCCGCCTTCGTCACCGAGCTGGTCGTCAGCGAACTGGTCACCAACGCCATCCGGCATGCCGAACCCCCCATCCAGCTGCGCCTCATCCACGACCGAAGCCTCATCTGCGAGGTCTCGGACGCCGACAACACCTCACCCCACATGCGCCGCGCCCGCACCTACGACGAGGGCGGCCGGGGCCTCCTCCTGGTGGCCCAACTGACCCAGCGCTGGGGCACCCGCCCCACCCCCACAGGCAAGACGATCTGGGCGGAACAGGACCTCTGACACGAGTAAGCAGGTCTTGAAGTCCCGGTCGGCGAAAGGGGCTTGGCTGGTCGTTCGACGTCCCCGCGCTGTGCGGGAGGCCCTGCTTTCATGCGCGGACCGCTAAACGATCATTCGTGATCATTCGAAGGTGGATCCGGCCGGCATCCCCGTTCGGCCGTCGAGCGTCACCGCCGAACGAGCAACAGCCAGTCAGGCCATGAGGGGCAGCAGCCCTCCGAGGTCGGCGCGTTCGCCGCTCGCGCTGACCTGGGCGTTGTCGAGGGCATCGGCCCACTGGACCCGGCCGGTGGCCAGGCGGATCCAGGTCAGCGGGTCGGTCTCGACGACGTTGGGAGGGGTGCCACGGGTGTGCCTGGGCCCCTCGACACACTGCACGACGGCGTACGGCGGGATCCGGACCTCCGTCGAGCCGCCGGGGGCCTTGACGGCGAGGGCGTCGGCGAGGAGGCGGGTGCAGGACGCCAGCGCTTGGCGGTCGTACGGGATGTCGAGGCCCTCGATCGCCGCGTTCAGGTCGTCGGTGTGGACGACCAGTTCGACGGTACGGGTGACCAGGTAGTCGGCGAGGGTCATGGCGCCGGTGCGGGTGGCGAGCCGACGGTCACCGGGTGCCGTGGCCAGGCGTTGGGTGAGGCGCTCTTCGGTGCGGGCGTAGAGGGCGTTCAGGGCATCCGGGTCGGAGTGGGCGGCGGCCAGGTCGCGGGTGCCGTCGGCGATGTCTGCGGCGCGGGAAGCAGTGGCGAACGGCCAGTCGAGCAGGGCGAGTTCGGCCTTCGGGGGCTCGTCCCGATCGAGGTTTCGGCTGACCGTCTCGACGGCCATGGTGACGTGCGCGGCCAAGTCGCGGACGGTCCAGTCGCCGAGGCGGGTGGGGAGGGCGAGTTGGGCGGGGGTGAGGGTGCGGACGGCGGTGCGGATGTGGGCGTACTGGGTGAGGATCGCGGTGCGGGTCTTGGCGGGGTCGTAGGTGCGGGACTTCGGCTTTCTGGCGGCCGGGGGCATGGCGGGGAGGGTAGTCGGTGGGGCGG
>NZ_LGDW01000043.1 GCF_001280005.1 Streptomyces sp. NRRL WC-3618
CGCTTCCCCCCGCACGACCGCCAGTTCCGCCTCCACCCTGGCCCGTTCCACCCCTGCGCCCCCCAACTGCTTCTGCCGCTGCAGCAGTTCCGCCCGCCGCCGCTGCGTATCCATCGCCCGCTGCTGCCGCTGCCCCACAAGCCGACCGCGTTCGTCGGTGATCCGCCGCTGCAACGCCGCCTTCTTCTGCTGGGCCTCGGCCTCCGCCTGTTTGATCTCCGTCCGGTGCGCCACCCGGAGGGCGGCGATGTCGGCCTTGATCTGGGCCTTGGCCGCCGCCGGCGCCGTCGTGGGGGCGGACGCCCTCGCCCGGCGTTCCAGCCCCTGCCGCCAGTCGCTGAGGACGGCGGCGCGGGCCTCGCCGATGCCGGGTACCCGGATCCGCTGACCGGCGGGACCGACCAGGAACACCACGGACGGGTTGTGCGAGAAGTCCACGCCGATGAAGTCGGCCGCGCTGTGGATGCCCGCGTCCTGGAGCGCCTGCACCATCTTGCCGCCCATGTTGCTGAGCGACCGCGCCTCGTCGATCGGCGTCCTGCGCAGCTTGTCCTGGATGTGCGCCCTGATCGCGGGCTCCAGCGCCTTGTCGATCCGCCGCTGCTCCTTCGCCGCGAGCCCCACCAACTGCTGCTGGGCCTGGTCGGTACGACGGTTGAGGTCCATGGTGATACGGGCCTGGCCGTCGCGCAGCTCGATCTGCAGAGCCTGAACACGCTGGTCCGAGGCCGTGTTGTCCTTGGCGAGGGCGTCGTCGAGGACGCGGATCTCCTTCTCCAGGCGCTGATGGGCGCTCGCCGGGTCGGCCAGTTCACGGGAGCGCCGTTTCAGCTCACGCACCCTCGTGCGCGCCGCCCGGTACTCAGGGCGCCGGCGTCGCCCCCACCCGACCAGGGCGGCGGCGGTGAGCAGGGCTACGCCCTGTGCCGCGGGCAGGGCGTCCACGGGCTGGGCCGCCGCGAGGACCAGCGCACCCGGCGCGGACGTACTGAGCAGCGCGCCGACGGCGGCGACCAGGTCACCGGCGCCGCGCCCGCCGAACCCGGGGAGTCCGGCGCCGACGGGCTGCGGTGCCGGGGACGGGGTGGACGGGGTGGACGCGGAGCCGGGGGCCGCGGTGGCGAGGCGCCCCGCCATCCAGACGGGCACCCCGGACGCGGGCGCCCCGGCCGCGGGCGGCGTCCAGGACGTGACCGTGGGCCGCCGCCCCGCCCCGTACCCACCCGCACCACCAGTCCCCCCTGCCCCTGCCCCAGCCCCAGCCCCGGCTCGCGTCGACCTCCGCTGCGCCGGGAGCCGCACTGCGTCGGCGGTCAGGGGTGGCAGGGCGGACGCGGGCCTGCCGAGGAAGCCCTTGACCCGGCCGGCCACCTCCCGTACCCGCTGGTCCGGGTGGCTCAGCAGGACGGGCCAGGCCAGGGAGGCCGCCGGTTCCTTGAAGTCCGCCTCGGAGAGGATCAGGAACTCGCCGTGCCGGTCGTGGAGTTGGGTCCACAGGCCGGGGTCCGTGGCGACGGCGATGAGGGCCAGTTCGATGGTCCAGGCGGAGAAACGGTCCATGGCGGGGCCGAAGTCGGCGGCCGTACGGGAGGGCGACTGGTAGTTGCGGTGGCCGTTCTCGGTGGCCTGTTCGCCGCGCAGGGCGGGGACGTACATGCCGTCGTAGTCGACGAGGCGGAAGGTTCCGTCGGCGGCGACGAGGAGGTTGCCGTGCTGGAGGTCGCCGTGGGCGATGCCGTTCTGCTCCAGGTCGGCGGTCATGGCCAGGAAGCGGTCGGCGAGCGAGTGCAGGGCGGCCGGGTCGTGGAGGTTGCGTTCGATCCAGCTGATGAGTCCGGTGCCCTGGACCCAGGTCATCTTGACCGCCGGATACCACTCGCGGCCGACCAGTACGCCCTGCTCCAGGAAGTCGAAGCCGACCGGCCACGGCTGGGACATCCCGCTCGGGGCGAGTCCGCCGAGCGCCGAACTGATGGCGGCGTAGCGCCTGCCGAGCGTCGCGCTGTCCCGGGTGAAGCACTTCAGCGCGTACCGCTGCCCGCCGCGCGCCGTGATGGAGAAGACGCTGGCGAAGTTCCCGGAGATCGCCTTCGGACCCAGTACGGGGCTCTGCTGCACCGTGCCGAACTTCAACTCGGGATCCTGAAAGCACAGTTCGGGGTGCTGCAACGCCTCCGCGTAGTTCGCTCCCGTCGGGAACCTCCGGGCCGAGCCGGTTCCGGGGGCACCGCCGGGGGACACCGCCATCTACGCCTCCGCTCCCGCCCTCGTCCGGACGAGCGTCACGTCATCGTTGCGCATCCGGCCGCGCGCCCGCTGGTCGTCCACCCAATCGGCGAAGTCCTGCCGGTCGAAGGAGTCGAAGGCAGGGAGCGCCACAATCCCGTTGCCGCCTACGTCAGTTGCCTGTGACAGCACCCAGGCCGCCAACGCGTCGGTGGTGAGGAGGAGTTCATCCCCCGGGAGCAGCTCGCCCCATGCCACCCGCATCCGCTCCGCGACCAGCCGCACATCATGGTTCCGGCTCCCCAGGAGCTGCGGAGTGATCCCGAACTCCTCGACCGAGCGCACGGGGAAGGACTCGACCAGACGGCCGCCCCTCAGCTGGAACACACAGCTGTCGCCGAGGGCGAAGGCGAACCAGAACCAGTGGGTCGTGCCGTCGTCCAGGACGGTGGCCCGGATCTCGGCACCCAGCACCGTGGCGAACGCGCCCTTTTCCAGGCCGGGTTGCTCGTACCAGGCGATGGGCCTGCCCTGGGTGGCGCGCTCGGCCTGGTAACGGGTGAGGAAGGCGTCCCAGTGCAGTGCGGAGCGTTCCATCAAGTCCCGTACGAACGTGCCGAGTTCCTGCCACCAGTCACCGGCGAGTCGCATGGACTCGACGGCGTCGCGGACCAGGAGCGTGGCCCAGTCGCGGGCGAGGAGGCTCTCCGAGGCGCCGTCGGACACCGCGACGTACAGCGACGCGACGGCCCGTCCGGCGCTGTCGACGCCCGCCTCTCCGGACTGCCAGGAGTACGCGGCGTCCTCGCACTCCTGCTCGCTGCTGCCCGCCTTCTGTGTCCACAACCACTGCGCCGACGGCAGCGCCGGGATGTCCCCCATGGTCAGCGCAGCTCCGTCGCGCGGGTGCCGATGTCGAGGAACTCCACGATGGAGACGATGTCTGCGTTGTAGACGAAGCCCCGGGTCGTCTCGCTGACGCGGTGGCCCTGCGAGGCGGCGTACGAGCGCATGTGGCTGGGCAGGACGCTGGACATCTGGAACAGCAACTTGGCGTAGGTGTCCGGCAGTTGCTCCTCACTGTCCGGGAAGGTGATGGGGGCGCCACCGCTGCCGGAGACGTGCAGGTTGAAGAGGAGGACCGGGCCGTCGGCGGTGGCGTGCGAGGCGAGGCCGATGGCCGCGCTGGTCGGGTCGCCGTCGGTGGACTCGCCGTCGGTGAGGTTGAGGACGATGGGCGGGAAGCCGCTGGGGTGCGCTTCGACCCAGTTGCCCACAAGGGTGTCCGCGTAGCCGAGGGCGCGGGTCATCGGTGTGCCGCCGTTCGTCACCGGGTCCATCCAGACCGGGAACTGCACGGTCGTCTCGACCAGCCCGCCGGCGCCGTCCGGCACCTTCTTGGTCCGGCTCTCCACTCTCGCCGGGTTGTTGGCGACCTCGCTCAGCGGAACGAGGTCGCGGCCGGCGAGGGTGCCCTGGTAGGCGGAGCCGACATGCTGGTGTCCGTAGCCAATCACGGCGACGTGGAAGTAGTCGCGTACGCCTTCTTCCTTGGCGCACTTGACCGACAGTTCCGTCAGCAGCCGGTTGATGGCGCCGGCCACCACCTCGGCCCGTGGCTGTGTGGTCTCACCGCTCTCCATGGGATCGCTCATGGACGCGGACTGGTCCACGAGGAAGATGAAGCACCCCGGGTTGGTCCGGCTGATTTCGGCGGTGTACGGCAACGGTCGGCCCCCGTTTTTTTCCTGTGCGGTCACTGCGGTCACTGCGGACGCCAGGTCCTGTCATCACGACAAGATCCGAGTCGTCACGACAAGACCTGAGGGGACAGCCGCGTCCGGCAACACGTCTTCACAGTCCGACCACTTGGCCCCCCAAGGAAGTTCACGGTACCGGATGACCAGCGACGCTATGGGTTCTACGCCAGTTTCTTCCCATTGCTTGTACGCCAGTTTCTGCCCATGGCTTGTACGCCAGTTTCCTCCCCTCCCCCCAGGCCCTGTCGTGTCGGCCTACGCCGAACTGCCGGGATGCCACAGGCCTTCCGCCGTGAGCCCCAGCAACTCGATCGCGTTCCCTCGGACGATCCGTTCCACGACCGCCGGGTCCAGGTGCCCCATCTGCCTCTCGCCCACCTCACGCGAACCGGGCCAAGTGGAGTCGGAGTGGGGGTAGTCGGTCTCGTAGAGCACGTTGCCGACGCCGATCGAGTCGAGGCTGCGCAGTCCGAAGGCGTCGTCGAAGAAGCAGCCGTAGACGTGGTCGGCGAACAGTTCGGACGGCGGCCGGTGGACCTTGTCGGCGACGCCGCCCCAGCCCCGGTTCTCCTCCCAGACCACGTCCGCGCGCTCCAGGATGTACGGGATCCAGCCGATCTGGCCCTCCGCGTACATGATCTTCAGCTCCGGGAAGCGTTCGAACTTACCGCTCATCAGCCAGTCGACCATCGAGAAGCAGCAGTTGGCGAAGGTGATCGTGGAGCCGACGGCGGGCGGGGCGTCGGCGGACGTGGACGGCATCCGGCTCGACGAGCCGATGTGCATCGCGATGACCGTCCCCGTCTCGGCGCACGCGGCGAGGAAGGGGTCCCAGTCGTCGCCGTGGACGGAGGGCAGGCCGAGGTGCGGGGGTATCTCGGAGAAGGCGACCGCGCGGACGCCGCGGGCCGCGTTGCGCCGGACCTCGGCCGCGGCCAACTCCGCGTCCCAGAGCGGGATGAGGGTGAGGGGGATGAGGCGGCCGTGCGCCTGGGGGCCGCACCACTCCTCCACCATCCAGTCGTTGTACGCGCGCACGCCGAGCAGCCCGAGTTCGTGGTCCTCGGCCTCGGTGAAGGTCTGGCCGCAGAAGCGCGGGAAGGTCGGGAAGCAGACGGCGGACTGGACGTGGTTGATGTCCATGTCGGCCAGTCGGTGCGGGACGTCGTAGGAACCGGGGCGCATCTGCTCGTAGGTGATGATCTCGAGCTTGATCTCGTCGCGGTCGTAGCCGACGGCGGTGTCGAGGCGGGTGAGGGGGCGGCGCAGGTTCTCGTAGATCCACCAGTCGCCGATCGGGCCGTCGTCACCCGGTTCGCCCATGACGGGCTTGAAGCGGCCGCCGAGGAAGGACATCTCCTTCAGGGGCGCGCGGACCACGCGGGGGCCGATGTCCAGGTACTTCTTCGGCAGCCGGTCCTGCCAGACGCCGGGGGGCTCCACCGTGTGGTCGTCCACCGAGATGATCTTCGGAAAGGTGCTGGTCGTCTCCGTACTCTCCACAGTCGTCTCCATAACAGGCACGGTAGCGCCGATCTGACGGACCGTCAGCTATGTTGTCGTGCCCCCCTTTCCGTGGAACCCCGTGCGAAGACCGTGTGAGGACCCTGTAATACCTCGTGTGCCGACCTGTGATCACTGTCTCCAGAGCTGACGCACATGCCAAGAACAAGGCAAACTGACGTCCTGTGTCTTGAAGTTCGGCAGGGAGCGGTGATGGGTGACAAACCGGCTGTACCGCGGGTGCCGGCACAGCGGGATCCGAGGGATACGCCGGTCATGTCCCCGGCGGACTCTCCGGCTGATTCCTCGGCGGCGCTGCGCTTCAGCGTGCTCGGTCCGGTACGGGCCTGGCGCGACGAGACGCCGCTGCCCACCGGCTCCCCGCAGCAACGGGCGCTGCTCGCGGCGCTGTTGCTGCGCGAGGGCCGCACGGCGACGGCGGCCGAGTTGATCGACGCGCTGTGGGGCGAGGAACCGCCGTCGCAGGCGCTGGCGGCGGTACGGACGTACGCCTCGCGCCTGCGGAAGGTGCTGGGCGCCTGGGTGCTGGTGAGCGACTCCGGCGGATACGCGATCGGCTCGCTCGCGGAGGGCGCGCTGGACCTGACGGTGGCGCAGGAACTGGCCACGGAGGCGGAGAAGGCCAGGAGCGCCGGGGAGTTGCGCCACGCCCGGGACGTCCTCAACCAGGCACTCGACCTGTGGGACGGCAAGCCGCTGGCGGGGGTCCCGGGACCGTACGCGGAAGGACAGCGTGCCCGGTTGGAGGAGTGGCTCCTCCAACTCCTCGAATCTCGGCTCGACATGGACCTCGAACAGGGCTGTCACGCCGAGTCGGTCGGCGAGTTGACCGCCCTCACGGCCGAGCATCCCCTGCGTGAGCGGCTGCGCGAACTGCTGATGCTGGCGCTGTACCGCAGCGGTCGGCAGGCCGAGGCCCTGGCGGTGTACGCGGACACGCGCCGCCTGCTCGCCGACGAACTCGGCGTCGATCCCCGTCCCGGCCTCAAGGAGTTGCAGCAGCGCATCCTCCAGGCGGACCCGGGACTCGCCGAGCCCTCCGCCCCGCTCGCCCCCGAACCGGCGCCCGCACCGGTGCGGCCCGCGCAACTCCCCGCGACGGTCCCGGACTTCACGGGCCGCGCCGCCTTCGTCTCCGAGCTGAGCAAGGTCCTGTCGTCCGCCTCGTCGGCATCCTCGGCGCAGGGCAGAGTGATGGCGGTGTCCGCGCTGGCCGGTATCGGCGGCGTGGGCAAGACGACGCTCGCCGTGCATGTGGCCCACCAGGCCCGATCAGCCTTCCCCGACGGGCAGTTGTACATCGACCTCCAGGGCGCCGGCACCCAGGTGGCAGACCCGGAGACCGTCCTCGGCGCCTTCCTGCGCGCCCTCGGCACGGCCGACTCGGCGATCCCGGACTCGCTGGAGGAGCGCGCGGCCCTGTACCGCTCCGTGCTGGACGGCCGCCGGGTCCTGGTACTGCTGGACAACGCCCGCGACGCCGCCCAGGTACGTCCGCTGCTGCCCGGCACGGAGGGCTGCGCGGCCCTGGTGACCTCCCGGGTACGGATGGTGGACCTGGCCGGCGCCCACCTCGTCGACCTCGACGTCATGTCCCCCGAGGAGGCGCTCCAGCTGTTCACGAAGATCGTGGGCGAGGAGCGGGTCGCCGCGGAACGCAAGGCCGCCCTCGATGTGGTCGCGGCCTGCGGTTTCCTGCCGCTGGCGATCAGGATCGCGGCGTCCCGGCTGGCGGCGCGCAGAACGTGGACGGTGTCCGTCCTGGCGGAGAAGCTGGGCGACGAACGTCGGCGCCTGGACGAACTCCAGGCCGGCGACCTCGCCGTGAAGGCGACCTTCGAACTCGGCTACGGCGCCCTGGACGGCCAACAGGCCCGCGCCTTCCGGCTCCTGGGCCTCGCGGACGGCCCCGACATCTCGCTCGCGGCGGCAGCGGCCGTACTGGACCTGCCGGTCGACGACGCCGAGGAGGTCCTGGAGTCGCTGGTCGACACCTCGCTGCTGGAATCGGCGGCGCCCGGCCGCTACCGGTACCACGACCTCGTACGACTCTACGCGCGTTCATGCGCCGAACGGGACGAACACCCGCCCGGTGAGCGGGAGTCGGCGATGTCCCGGCTGCTGGACTTCTACCTCGCGACGGTCGCCGCGACCTACCGCGTCCAGCGCCCCGAGGACAAGCTCGTCGACCACCTCGAGTACGCCGAGTATCCCGGGCTGACGTTCGCCGACAGTCACGCCGCGCAGGACTGGGTGCACGCGGAGGCGGTGTGCGTGCTGGCCTGCGTACGGCAGTCCGCGACCCGGCCGCACACGCTGCGCCGCGCCGCCGACGTGCTGTGGGCGGCGGTCGAACTGGCCGAGTCCGGCACCAACTCCAGGGAGTACGAGGCGGTCGCGGCGACCGTGCGGGACGCCGCGCGGGCGGCAGGGTGCCGACGTACCGAGGCGCGCGCCCTGACGACGCTGGCCTTCGTGCACCACGTCTCCGGGAGCCTCTTCGACGCGGCCGTCCAGGAGTCGGAGCGGGCAACGGAGTTGGCGCTCGCGGCGGACGACCAGTACACGGCCTGCTGGTCGTCCAACATCAGCGGAGTCGTCGCCCTCTACCAGAGCCGGCACGACGCGGGCGAGGCCCACTTCACCCGCGCCATCGAGAGCTACCGCGCCTTCGCCGACCGCCCCGGTGAGGCGAGCGCCCTGTGCAACCTGTCCCGCATCCACCTCGCCACGGGCCGCACCGACAGCGCGGTCGCCCTCGCCCAGCAGGGCACGGCGATGTACGACGCGA
Source organism: Streptomyces sp. NRRL WC-3618 (assembly GCF_001280005.1). Classification (GTDB taxonomy): domain Bacteria; phylum Actinomycetota; class Actinomycetes; order Streptomycetales; family Streptomycetaceae; genus Streptomyces. Next base: position 8,302 of record NZ_LGDW01000043.1, read on the forward strand.
TGGGCCACACCGTACGAGGGGCCAACGGCCGTTACGCGCTCGGCCTGGCGCTCACCCAGAGCGGCCAGTTGACGGAGGCCGCCGGTCATCTCGACGAAGCGCTACGGGTGTTCAGGGACAGCAGGCAGCGCCTGTGGGAGGGCATGACCCTCTTCCGTCTCGCCGAGGTCGACCTCGCCGCCGCCCGCTCCGCCCGTGCTGCGGCCAACGCCGAGCAGGCGCTGACGGTACTGCGCGGCATCGGCGGCGAGTGGCGACGGGGCAACGTACTCACGGTCCTGGGGCGGGCGTTGCACGGCGTAGGCCAGCTGGACCGGGCCCAGGTGTGCTGGCAGGACGCGCTCGCCGTCTTCGAGTCGCTGGGGGCGCCGGAGGCGGAGGCGGTGCGGGATCTGCTGGGGCGGGCGACGCGTACGAGCTGCTGAAAGTCGCTCGGGCATACGGCGTAATATCCGGACCGACGCGACCGTTCATCGTTCGTTTATCGCCGTCCGGCAGGCTCGTCCCTGTCGAGCCGTCGCGTCGGGGGGCAGGCGGAACGACAGGGGGGCCGGACCTCTTGAGGTGAACCGGCCCAGGGGCCCGTCCCGCAGTCCGCGGGGGAGTCGCGGGACGGGCCCCGTTTTCCACCAGTCACCATTCAGGGGAGAGAGCAGATGAGCGACACAGTCAAGCCGACCGACGTCCACGCGACGAGCGAGCCGGCCACCGCCACCACGCTGAGCGACGTGCACGCGACGACCGAGCCGGCCAAGAAGACCAAGGCCACGGCGACGATCCTGGGCGACGTCCACGCGACGACGGAACCGACGACCACCAAGCCGGACGACGTCCACGCGACGGGCGAAACGGCCTGAGCCGTCGGCTCCGCCCCAACTCAACAGACGTACGACCTACGCACGGGGAACGACCGCGGTGGCGCGGAGGGGGAGCCATCGCGGTCGTCGTGTTTTCGGGGCGAGCCAGGCACACCGCGCGGCTGGATGACACGTTCGTGGAACCATCCCGGCCGTATTGACGTGCAGGTATGGGGAGTGCCTGGGATGCCGTCCCGTATCGGGACATGACTGCGCAGGCCGGCAGATGGATGCGAGTACGGACCGCATGGACGCAATCCACGATGACGTAGCGGAGTTCGCGTTGCTGCTGACGCGTCTGAAGGCGCGCACAGACCGCAGCTACTCGGCGCTGGCTCACCGTTTGGGCATGAATGCCTCCACGCTGCACCGCTACTGCGCCGGAGAGTCGGTTCCCCTGGACTTCACCAGGATCGAGCGGTTCGCCGCCCTCTGCGGGGCATCCCCCGAGGAGCGCGTGGAGTTGCACCGCCGGTGGATCCTGGCAGTCGCGGAACGGCAACGACCACGCCCCTCCGCTGCCCGGCGGGCACCGGCGCCCCACGACGCCACGAGCACCGCCGTATCGGCCGCGTCGGCCGCATCCACGAGTCACAGCAGCCCGGTGGACGAGGCACGGGAGCCAGTTTCGCCGGCCGACCGGCGGCCCCACACCGGGCTCCCCCGAAGACGACCCGTGCGATCGATGGCCCTGGGGGCATTGATCGTCGTCGCGCTCGCCGGCCTCACCACATCCGCTGCCGGACCCCCCGCCGATGGCGGTGAGTCGTCGCCCTCCGCCCGCACCACACCGAATGTCCCAGCACCGGCCGCGCGCGGCGGCGACATGGTCCCGGCGTCGGCCCCGCTCACCTGGACGGCCGACTCCCATCTCTGGCAACTCGAATGCGACCACGACTACGTCATCGCCAAGCCACCTCAGGAGGTCCCGCCGCCACCGACCCCGGCGGACGCCGAGGTGTGGGCCACGTCCCAACAGGCGGTACACGGAAGGACCACCAACCTGCGGATCTCGGTACAAGGACGCGGCTCCGCCGCCGTCGTCCTGGAGGCACTGCATGTGCGCGTGGTCAACCGCACCACGCCCGGCGTCCGCCGGGGCATCGCCTACTCCATGTACGAAGGCTGCGGCGCCATCCTCATCCCCCGCTACTTCTCCGTGAACCTCGACGCGCACCGGCCCCTGGCCCGGTCGATGCCCGGCAACGACCCGGGCAGACCGGTCACCGCGGTCGACTTCCCCTACCAGGTGTCCCTGCGGGAACCGGAGGTCCTGCTGGTCTCCGCACGCACCGAGTCCTGCACCTGCGACTGGTACCTCGACCTCGACTGGTCCTCACAGGGCCGGACCGGCACGGTGCGCATCGACGACCACGGCCGCCCGTTCCGCACCACCAGCATCAAGGGGCTACCGCACTACTGGTACCGCGACCCCCGAGGCTGGATCCCCATGACCACCACCTACGACAAGACGGAAACCGGCGGCTGACGAAGCAACAGGCCGCCTGGACCTCGACCGCGGGCAGCGGTCCGTAGCGGGGTCCTTCACTTCGACATGATGAAATCCAGGGCGTACCCCGGAGCGGTCGTCCAGTAGGTGACACGCTGAAAATCGTTCGCGTACAACGTCTCGACGGGCATGGGGACATCGATCGGCCTGCCCGCGCTGCTGCCGGGCTTGCGACCCTGGAGGCGGAGGGTGATGCTCTTCGCCTCGTACTCGTCCATGGGGCCGTTGACGAGCAGAGCCGCATACGCCTCCTCACCCGGAGCGAGGGTGACGGGCACCCCGGGGTTCGGGTCGCTCTCCTTGATCACGGGGGCCGTGGTCCGACCGGCACCAAGTCGCACGAGCGGGTAGCGGTAGAGGTCGCACTTCTTGTCGCCGGCGTTCTGGACGATGAGGAGGAGGTGCCTGGCGTCCTCGCTGTCCGCGGGCTCCTTCACGGCGGACACCCCGAGGACCTCCTGAGAGCAGGCGGCCACGGTGCTCTTGGCGCCGGCGCCCGGGCGGTGCGTCCCCGCGTGCTGGGCCTTCCCACTGATCGTCTGCGGCCCGGTGGCGGCTGCCTGTGCCGACACACCCCACCCAAGAGCCAGGACGAGGCCCGCGGACACGGCCACCCGGCGGCTCACAAGGGACTTCACGTTCATCTGCGTGTTCCTTTTCTGATCGGAGAGAGGTCACACACGCGCCCTCGGCAACCCTGCGGATCAAGGTGTGTGCCCAGGCGGTCGGCCGCTTCAGCCGGTGCGACGGCCACAGCATCGGATGCCTCGTGGACCTGGCACAACAGCCACCGCGCACCTGGGACGATGGGACATCTCACCCCCGATGACCTGCGGAAACACGGAAGCCTGGGATGTCGATGTGGGATAGGCGCCCCCCCCTGGGGCGGTCCCCGAGAGCATGCGGTCGTGGGCGTCCCGGAAGTCGGCCCCGGTGGCGGCGGGCCGCTGAGACGGCCTACCCACACGCCCGATGACACGGCGGCCGCGGAGCACGTCCCCGCGGCTGCCGCCGTATGTGCCTGAACCGGTGCGGTGAGCCGGCGCCATCAGTCGTTGCCGTCAGCCCAGTTGCAGCCGGTCGGCCAGTCCGGCGGCGGTGAAGGCGGCCACGATGTCGGCACGGCTTTCGGTGAAGTGGGCCCAGCTGTCGCAGTGGACGGGCACCACCCGGCGCGCTCCGAGGATCGTGGCCGCTTCGGCGGCCTGAACGCTGTCGAGGACGAGCAGCCTCGCCGCCTGCGGCTCCGCCCCCTGCACGCGCTATCTCCTGCGCACCGGCCGCCGCCACTGGTGCTCCACCCGCTGCGGCGACCGCGCTCGCGCGGCCCGCGCCTACGCCCGGCGCACCCAGCCCGCCTCCCCCTGAACTCCCTCCCGCAACTCCCCCTTGACCACCTTCCCGCTCGCGTTCCGGGGCAGCCCGCCCACGAACTCCACCGCCCTCGGCACCTTGTAGTTCGCCATCTCGCGTCGCGCCCAGGCGATCAGGTCGTCCCCCGTCAGGCTCGCCCCCGGCCGTCGCACCACGTACGCCTTCCCGACCTCCCCGAGGCGCGCGTCCGGGACGCCGATCACCGCCACGTCCGCCACATCCGGGTGCAGGCCGAGCTGCTGCTCTATCTCCGCCGGGTAGGCGTTGAAGCCGCCGACGATGAACATGTCCTTGAGTCGGTCGGTGATCCGCAGGTTGCCGTCGGCGTCCAGCACGCCCACGTCCCCTGTCCTCAACCAGCCTTCTCCCGTGACGACTTCGGCCGTGGCGTCCGCGTCCTCGAAGTAGCCCCGCATCACGTTGAAGCCCCGCACCAGCACCTCCCCGGGCTCGCCCACCGGCGCCTCCACCCGCACCTCGACCCCCGGAATCGCCCTTCCGGACGTCGACGCGATCACCGGCGCCGCGTCACCCCGGCGGCACATCGTGACGATCCCGCTCGCCTCGGACAGCCCGTACGCCGTCAGGACGGTGGCCACGTCCAGTTCCGTGCGCAACCGTTCCACCAGCCGCAACGGCACCACCGCCGCGCCCGTCACCACCAGTCGCAGGCTCGACAGGTCGTACGCGTCCCGGGACGGGTGGTCCAGGACGGACTGGAGCAGGGTCGGCGGGCCGGGGAGGACCGACACCCGCTCCGCCGCCACGTTCGCCAGTACCGTGTCGACGTTGAACACCGGCTGCGGGATCACCGTCGCGCCCCGCATCAGGCAGGCCAGCACCCCCGCCTTGTAGCCGAACGTGTGGAAGAACGGGTTCACGACGAGATAGCGGTCCCCTTCCCGCAGGCCCGCCAGCTCGCTCCAGATCTCGTACGCGCGCAGCGACTGCGCATGGGTGATCACGGCCCCCTTCGGCCGTCCCGTCGTGCCGGACGTGAAGACGATGTCCGAGGGATCGGAGCCCTCCACCGCCTCCGCCCGCGCCCGCACGACCGCCGGGTCGATCCCCTCGCCGCCCGCCAGGAAGTCCTTCCACGTACGGAACTCAGCCGGCGCGTCCTCCCCCAGCACCACCACGTCCGTCAGTCCGGGAAGCCCCGGCAGGGGACCCTCGCCGTCGCCACGCCCGGCAGCCCTCCGCAGGGAGGCCACGTACGACGTGCCCAGGAACGTCCCCGTCACGAACAGCAACTTGGCCCGGCTGCGCGCCAGTACGTACGCCGCCTCCGTCCCCTTGAAGCGCGTGTTCAGCGGCACGAGGACCGCGCCGGCCGACACCGCGCCCAGCGCGGACACCATCCAGTCGAGGGAGTTGGGCGCCCAGATCGCCACCCGGTCGCCGGCCACCACCCCGCTCGCGACACAGGCCGCCGCCGCGCGTTCCACCCGCGCGCCCAACTCCGTGTACGAGACGCGCGTACGGCCGTCCACGACCGCCTCGGTGTCGCCGTACCGCTTCACCGCCGCCCGGACCAGCCCCGGAATGCTGCCCCACTCCACGTCACCGCACACCGCGAGCCTCCCCGCAACACCTCACCGCACAAGAGCTGACTGACCGTCAGATTAGCTGTAACCTGACGCCCTGTCAGCAGCCGGGCACTCGCGCGGAGGTGTGTGCAGTCATGGCAGTCGCACCAGTTATGGCCGGTAGCGGGGACGTCACCGGGATCAAGGACGCCACCGCCATCGCCGGGATCGGACAGACCCCCTTCGCCCGTCAACTCCCCGAGAGTGAACGTACGTTGGCGTGCCGGGCGATTCTCGCCGCGCTCGACGACGCGGGCATCGCCCCGGCCGAGGTCGACGCCCTCGCCTCCTACACCATGGAGGAGACCGACGAGGTCGAGGTCGCCAAGGCGCTCGGCCTCGGAGACCTCACCTATTTCTCCAAGGTCGGCTACGGCGGCGGCGGTTCCTGCGCCACCGTCGCCCATCTCGCCGCCGCGATAGCCAGCGGGCAGGCCACGGTCGGCGTCGCCTGGAGGTCGCGGAAGAGAGGCTCCGGGCCCCGCCCGTGGCGCAACACCACCGCCCAACTTCCCACCCCCGCGCAGTGGACGCGCCCCTTCGGGCTCCTGCGGCCCTCCGACGAGATCGCGATGCTCACGCGCCGCCACATGCACGAGTACGGCACGACCCGCGACCACCTCTTCAACGTCGCCCTCGCCTGCCGCAACCGGGCGAACCAGAACCCGGCCGCGATCATGTACGACCGTCCACTCACCCGCGAGATGTACATGACCTCCCGCTGGATCAGTGAGCCGCTGTGTCTGTTCGACAACTGCCTGGAGACCGACGGGGCGTTGGCCTGTGTCGTCGTGTCGGCGGAGCGGGCGCGGGACTGCCGGCGCGCCCCCGTCTACATCCACTCCGCCGCCCAGGGCCTGCCCGCCCAGCACCACGGGATGGTCAACTACTGGAACGACGACCCGCTGACCGGCCCGGCCTGGACAGCCGCCCGACACCTGTGGAAACACGCCGACTTCACCCCCGACGACGTCCAAGTGGCGCAGATCTACGACGCGTTCACCGCCCTCATCCCCCTCTCCCTGGAGGGCTACGGCTTCTGCGGACGCGGTGAGGGCGGCGCGTTCACCGAGTCAGGCGCCCTGGAGATCGGCGGCCGGCTGCCGATGAACACCGGCGGGGGCGGCCTCAGCGAAGCGTACGTCCACGGCTTCAACCTCATCACCGAGGGCGTGCGACAACTGCGCGGCACCAGCACCGCCCAGGTCCCCGGCGCCGCCACCTGCCTGGTCACCGCGGGCGAGGGCGTCCCCACCTCCGCCCTTCTGCTGAGGAGCTGAGAGATGCTGACACCGGTCGTCGACGAAGACGGCGCCCCCTTCTGGGAGTACGCGGCCCGGGGCGAACTCCGCGTCCAGACCTGCGCCGACTGCGCCGAACCCCGCTTCCCGCCCCGCCCCTGCTGCCCCCACTGCCAGTCCTTCGCGAGCGAGTGGCGGCCGGTCAGCGGACACGGACGCGTCTGGTCGTACGTCGTCCCGCACCCCCCGCTCCTCCCGGACTACGCCGAGCAGGCCCCGTACAACGTGATCGTCGTCGAGCTGGCGGACGCACCGCGCATCCGGCTGGTCGGCAACCTGGTGAGCGGGCCCGACGCACCCCTCAACTCCCTTCCCCCGGACCGGATTCGCATCGGCGCGCGGGTGCGGGTCGTCTTCTCCTCCACCGGGCTTCCGCAGTGGATCCTGGAGCGCCCGTGACCCTACGTCTGTCCGCCGACAAGGAGACCGGGGTCGCCGTCGTCACCCTCGACCGGCCGGCGAAACTCAACGCTCTCGACCTCGCCACCGCCGCCGAACTGGCCGTCACCTGGCAGGAGTTGCGCTTCGACGACACCGTACGGGCGATCGTCCTCACCGGCGCCGGGCCGCGCGCCTTCTGCACGGGCCTCGACCGCTCCGCGACCGTCCCCCAGCCCAACTCGCCCTACATGGTGGACGATCCGCTCGAAAGGATCGGCCCGAAGGCGAACGACCTGTGGAAGCCGGTGATCGCGGCGGTCAACGGCATGGCCTGCGGCGGCGCCTTCTACCTCCTCGCGGAGTCGGAGTTCGTCGTCGCCGACCCGACCGCGACCTTCTTCGACCCGCACACCACGTACGGCATGGTCAGCGCGTACGAGACGATGGGCATGGCGCAGCGGATGCCGTACGGGGAGATCGCGCGGATGGCGCTGATGGGGACGGCGGAGCGGGTGTCGGCGGCGCGCGCCCACGCGATCGGCCTGGTCAGCGAAGTCACCGCGCCCGGTGGGTCGTTGGCGGCAGCCGTGGAGTGCGCCCGGGTCATCGCGTCGTATCCGCCGGAGGGCGTACAGGGCACGGTCCGGGCGGTGTGGGCGGCGAAGGAGGCGGCCCGCACGCACGCCCTCGCGTACGCCCCGCACCTGGTCCGCCTCGGCAACCTGCCGGGCGACAGACAGTCGGAACTGTTCGCCGCCCGCACCCGGGAATTCCGCTTGCGATAGCGATGCCCGCTCTTCGCCTAGAGCTTGCCCAGCTTCGTGGTGTAGACCTGGGCCGCGACCTTGTCACCCAGGGTGAGGCCGTCCTCGGCGTCCCACGGGAAGTGGACTCCGAGCCAGACCCTGCTGAAGGCGTCCTCGGTGGCTGCCGCGCTGAAGCTGGTGAAGCGGCGGGTCTTCACCGGTGACTGGGGCTCGTCGGTGGTCATGTCGAAGGCGATGTCGTCACTGCCGAAATAGCGCTTCATCACGCCCGCCCAGGCCCCGCCGAACGTCGCGTGCCCCGACGCCCAGGCCGGGAAGCACGGGGTGAAGTTCACGCCCGCCCGGGTTTTCAGCAGGGGCTTCCACTGCGGGTCGAGCCCGCTCTCCCGGATCGCGGACACCGGCCGCCACAGGTCGATCGGGGTCAGGAACTTCACGTCCCGTACCGCGATCCCGGCGTCCGCCATGGCGAGGGAGACGAGCGCGAACAGCCGAGCGTTCTCGTACGTGTTCAGATGGCGGGCCTGGGAGACCTCCCTGGTCGCCTGAAGCAGCTGGCCGGGCGGCTTGTAGGTGCCGTCCTCGTCGTTGGCCCAGAACCAGGCCGCCGCCTCCTGATCCGGCGTCCGGTTGACGACAGGCGTGCGCGCGGTCGGCTTGTCGGCGCCGGCCGACCGCGCCGCCTCGACCTGCGCCTTGTAGGCGTCGCTGGCCAGCAACTTCTCGTACGTCCCGTACAGGCCCGGGTTCGCCGGGCGGAACTGCGAGCCGGAGGTGAGGGCGAAGGGCTTCACCTGGCCCCAGAACGGCGTGACCGCCTGGCTGTCGCGCTCGCAGGACGGATCGGGCATGTCCGGGTAGCTGGTGGGCCGCCACGCGCCCGGCTTGTTGTCGCCGGCGTACACCTTCTCGTTGCGGGAGCCGTCGTCGTTGCGCGCGTTCCTCATCTGCGTGACCATGCGGTTGACGACCGTGACGTCGAGCAGATCGAAATCGGTCGGCTCGGTGCCGAACCGGTCACGGAACTTCTTGTCGAGGAACTGCGTCTGCCGCTCGCCGTACAGCCCGAGCAGGATGTTGTACGCCGTACGGCCGATCACCCGCTCCTCTTCGTCGGGACCCTCGACCCACCCGTCGTACTTGTGGGCGGAGATGTACGGCTCCGAGGTGATCCTGCCCTTCCACTTCAGCTGGTACGAGCTCTCCGCGTCGTAGATCGCCGCGTTCAGCATCGCCGCGGAACGGGACATCGGCCCCGGTCCGCCACCCTCACGACGGATGACCTGGAGCAGGACGTCGTTCCAGTAGTGGACGGGATCGGCGATCTGCTGGGGCGGCAGTGCCGCCTGTGCGGGCTGCGAAGCGACGGTGAGCGCGCTGCCGGTGGTGGCCAGCACCGCCGCCGTGGCCAGCACCCGGCGCCACATACCCGTGCTCGGCCGGACAGATCTGGTGCTCGTGGACATGTCGACTCCCCTGGTTGAGTAGAGACAGGTGCTGCGCCACTCCCCTGCGGTGGCGCAGACGCTGGAAGGTCATTCCGTTGAACGGACGCGACGCGACGCACGAACGCGACGCGCGGACGCGACTCGTCGTCGTCCTGTCCTGGTCCAGGACGCTACGGGCGGGCCGCGTGGAGCGTCGTCCCACGCTGGTTGGCGCTCCGGGCCGACCAGCGTGGTAGCCGTGCGGTTCCTGCAACTTCTGCGGTACCGCAGGAGTTTGACGCCCCGCCGGCCGGACGGGCCGTACGCTGCTGCGATGCGGATCCGCCCCCTTGCCGTCGACGCGCTGATCGTCGCGGCGCTGACCGGTGTGGCCCTGCTGCTGGGGCCGGAGGCGGCGCGGCAGGGGCACCATCCGCTCGACGCGACCGCCTACGCGCTGGTCGTCCTGGTCCACCTGCCGCTCGTGCTCCGGGGCCGGGCCCCGGTCGTGGTCTGCTGCGTCGTGCACGCGACCTGGCTGGTGTACATCACCGCCGGCTACTGGCCCGTCGTGTGCAGCTTCGGCCCCATGCTCGCCGTCTACACCGTCGCCTCCGTGCGAGCGCCACGCGTCTCCGTCGCCTGCGCCGCGCTGATGGGCGGGGTCTGGATCTACGCGGGCGCGGTGAACCACACCGACGGCTGGGCGTCCGTCGCCGGACAGGCCGTGGTCTACCCGGCGATGCTGTGGCGGTTCGGCGCCCTCGCCCGGCGCGCGGCCGAACTGGCCCGGCAACTGCGCCGGGAACAGGCCGAAAGGGCCCGGCGCGAGGTGGCCGAGGAACGCGGCCGGATCGCCCGCGAACTGCACGACGTGGTCGCCCACCACCTGTCCGTGATCTCCGTGCAGACCGGTCTCGCCCGGTTCGTCTTCGACACCGACCGCCTCACCACGCGTACCGCGCTCGACACGATAGAAGCCACCGGCAAGGAGGCCCTCGAAGAGCTGCGCCGCATGCTCATGGTGCTGCGCGCCGCCGACGACGGCGCCCCCGCAGGCCCGATGCCGGGCCTGGCCCGCCTCGGCGAGATGACCGACCGGCTGCGCTCCGGCGGGACCCGGGTCGCCCTGACCGTCGAGGGCACCGAGCGCGACCTGGCCCCCGGCGTGGAACTGTGCGCGTACCGGGTGGTGCAGGAGGCCCTGACCAACGTCCTCAAGCACGCGCCCGGCGCGAGCGCCCAGGTACGGCTGAGGTACGAACCGCACCAGGTGACAGTTTCGGTCACGGACGACGGGCAGGGGGTGATTCCGGCCAGAGTGGGAACCGGCGGCGGCCACGGCTTGCCCGGCATGCGGGAGCGGGCCAAGCTCTACGGCGGGCAGATCGACATCGGCCCGCAGGACCAAGGTGGCTTCGCCGTACGGCTGGTCCTGCCGACCTCCGCGCGGGCCGCACAGCAGGGGGACGACACCACCACATGACCACCGTGCTCGTCGTGGACGACCAGTTCCTCATCCGGGCCGGCCTGGTGGGGCTGCTGCGTGCCGCACCCGGTATCGAGGTCGTCGGCGAGGCGAGCGACGGCGCGGAGGGCGTGCTCCTCGCCGCCCGGACCGCCCCCGAGGTGATCCTGATGGACGTCCGGATGCCCGGCATGAACGGCATAGAGGCCACCGAACGCATCCTCGCCGAGGCCGGCGACCCTCCACCCCGGATCCTGATGCTGACCACCTTCGACCTCGACGAGTACGTGTACGGGGCACTGCGCGCCGGAGCCTGCGGGTTCCTGCTCAAGGACTCCGGCCCGGAACGCCTGCTCGCCGCCGTCGCCGCCATCGCCGGTGGCGACGCGCTCTTCGCGCCCAGCGTCACCCGCCGCCTGGTGGAGGCGTACGCCCGGCAGACCGCCTGCGAACAGCCCCCCGATCTGCGGGCGTTGACCGCCCGCGAACTGGAGGTACTGAAACTGATCGCCCGCGGCCTGTCCAACCTGGAGATCGCCGAGCGCCTCTACATCAGCGAGGCGACCGTCAAGACCCACCTCAACCGCACGATGACCAAACTGAACCTGGACAGCAGGGCGCAGGCCGTGGTGGTGGCGTACGAATCGGGGCTCGTGACTCCGGGCGGATAGCGGCCGGGGACCGCCGGGGAGGGCCGGGCGCGCTGGCAGCCCCATGGCCTGGATCAGTGAACGTAGATGCAGGCCTCCCCGCCGTAGTGCTGCGAGCCGCCGCTGGCGATCCAGAGCTTGGCGCAGTAGTTGCCCGCCCTCGAAACGGAGGCGTTGAGGACAAAGACGTCCGTCAGGTTGTTGGTGGAGGCTTGCAGGCCGTTCTTCCAGTGCACGCCGCCGGCCTTGATGTATTCGATGTGGATCGACTTCGCGTTGTTGTTGTCGGTTCGCCTCGCGCTCCCTTCGACCTGCTCGACATACAGGCCGTGACCGGTGATCTCGTAACAGACCTCCCAGTACCCCAGGGAGTCGGACCCGCCGTTTCCACAGACTCTTGCGGAAGCGGAGGCGGGGCTGGCTGTCGCCAGGGTGGCGAGGGTCATCACGCCGGCGGTGACGGACGCGGCCAGAACGCGCCGACTTCTACGGTGCGACCTCATGGGTCCCCCTTCTTCGGTTTCTTCGGTTTCTTCGGTTGCCGGCCTAACGAAGGATCCGGCTCGACGGGGAGAGCCTGGCATTTCACGTACTCGATGCCATCCCGCGCTCGTACGAGTGCGGGTAAACCTGTGGCGTACGTACGGGGTAAACCCCTGGGGTAGCAGAGGCAAGCCCGGCCACTCTGACGCCCTTTGCCATCTCTTTACAACCCGTCCGGCCGCCGTGTCGTCTCTCCGCTCGATCCGTCACTCAGCCCGCCCAGCCCAACCCGCCCTCTTCCGGGCGGGGTTCGGGGCGGACGACGAAAGAGAGCGATTCCATGCGCCGTACCGTGCGCCGTACTGTCCTCAGCGCCGTGGCACTCGCGGCCACCGCCGTACTCGCGGGCACCGCGCCCGCGTTCGCCGACGACACGACTCCGACCCCGACCGCGACCGTGGCCCCCAGCACCGCGCCGACCCAGGACACCCAGCCGACCCCCGCGCCGACCAAGGCACCGGCCCCGGCCGGGGAGGCCACCCCCGTTCCCGGCGATGCCCCCGCCAAGGACGCCCCCACCCAGGCCCCGGCCCAGGTGGCCGAGGTCCCGAAGGGCGCGCCCAACACCGGCGTGACCGAGACGTCGACGGACTCCGGAACTCCGGGGGCCCTGATCGGCGGGGGCGCCGCCGCCGCGTTCGCCGTGGGTGGCGCCGCGGTGTTCGTCGTACGCCGTCGGCGGGCGACCGGGGCGTGACCGTGCTCTCCAGGCGCGCGTTCGGGACGGCGGTCACGGCGGCGACGGCCACGCTGCTCGTGGGCTGCTCCTCGAGCGGCGAGGGCGTACGGACGACAGGGACCGCGAGTCCCGGCAGCTCCGCGCCACGGCCGAACTCCGGCAAGCCGCAATCGACCTCCCGTCAGCACGCGTCCGCGAACTCCGTCCGGGCGGTGGGCCGTTCGGCGCCCGTCCGGCTCCGGATCCCCGCCATCGGGGTCGACACCCCCGTCATGCGGCTCGGCCTGGCGCCCGACCGCACCGTGCAGGTGCCCCCGGTCAGCGATCACGACCAGGCCGGCTGGTACGAGCACTCGCCGACGCCGGGTCAGACCGGCCCGTCGGTGATCCTCGGCCATGTCACGGTCGGCGCGTACGGGGACGGTGTCTTCCACGACCTGTCGCGGCTGCGCCGGGGCGAGAAGATCGTGGCGCGCCTGGAGAACGGTACGCGGGCCGAGTTCACGGTCACGTCCCTGCGGACGGTGGCCAAGGCCGACTTCCCGGCGGAGGACGTCTACGGGAACGTGAGCCGCCCGGAGCTTCGGCTCATCACCTGCGGCGGGCCCCGGGACGCGGGCAGCTACCTCGACAACGTGATCGTGTTCGCCGAGCTGACGTCGACGTCGCCGCCGAGACCGTGAACGTACTCGCACCGAAAGGACGGCGGGCCGCCGGAACGTACGCCGGTGGCCCGCCGTCCTCCCCCACGAGTGCCACGCCGGTGGCAACAGCACCATGGAGAGCGTTGAAACGGTCCCGCGACAAAGCAGCGTCCGAGCTGTTCGCCGCCCTCTACCCACGCCTGGCCGGCTGGTGCCGCCGGCTCGTCGACGACGACGAGACGGCCCACGAGATCGCCTCGGAGGCGTTCACCCGGCTGTGGGCCCGCTGGACCTCGGTGGAGGAGCCGCGCGGCTTCCTCTATGTGACGGCGGCCAACATCGTCCGGGACCACTGGCGCAAGATGGAACGCGAACGCAAGGCCATGCGGCACGTGACGTCGGAGGCGGCCCTGCGCCCCCACACCGACCCGTCGGACCCGTCCATCCGCCTCCTCGTCCAGTCCCTGCCGGAACGACTGCGCGTCCCGATCCTCCTGCACTACTACGCTGACATGCCGATCCGGGACGTGTCCGCGCTGACCGGACGCAAGGAAGGAACCATTAAGGCCGACCTCCACGCGGCCCGTGAACTGCTCCGCGCCCACCTGAGGAAAAGCCTTGACCACACGCTTTGACGAAGAAGACGACCCGGATCTCGGTCCCCCCGGCCCCGACCACGACCCGGACGACCCGCTCCTGATCCTCCTGGCGCCCACCACCACGCCCGCCTACCTGGGCGCGCCCCCGGGCCGCTACGAGGAGATCCGCCGCACCGCGACCCGCCGCCGCCGAACCCGCGCGGCGGCCGGAGTGGGCATGGCCTGCGCAGTCGCCGCCCTCATCGCCCTCCCCCTCACCCTGACGACGACCCAAAC
>NZ_LGDW01000044.1 GCF_001280005.1 Streptomyces sp. NRRL WC-3618
GGGGTGGGGTGGGCGTTGGGGATTTTCGCCCCCGCCGCCCCTACCCGTCCCGTCTCCGGGGGCTGCGCCCCCGGACCCTCCTTCGGCCTGGACGGCCTCGTCCTCAAACGCCGGACGGGCCAGAGACTCCCAGTACTCCGGGCGGCAGGCCATCACCAAGCGGGCGTTCGCTTTGTGGAGCCAGTTCTCCGTTGCCCTCGTCCAGTCCTGGGCGCGGTGGGCCAGGCGCGGGGGCATTTCCTCGGGGCCGTCCAGGAGGAGGACCAGGGGGCGGCCGGTCCGGTGGGCGAAATGGGCCAGGCGCTCCGGGGTGATGTCGCCCAGGCCGGCGCCGTACCCGCCCGACGCGGCCACGATCCGGGCCGCCCGGTCCAGCGCGCGCTGCGCCGCGTCCGCCACCGACGTGTCGTCGTCGCTCAGGTCGGCGCCGCGCAGCCACAGGGTGGGGGCCGGTTCCGGCTCCCGGTGGCGGCGGGCGGCGAGGGCCGCGAGTTCCGTCGTACGGCCGCTGCCCGGGGCCCCGACGAGGCCGAGAACGACGGCCTGGGTCTCGCGTGCGTCGGTGAACGCCTTCAACTCCCTTGCCAGTTCGGCCCGTTCGACCGGCTCGACCGCACCCGCGTCCACACCGCCCGACGTACGCCCCACGAAGCCCGTCAGCGCGCCCGGCGGTCCGTCCGAGCCCACCGAGGTGGCTGTGAGCTCCAGGACACCGGCGAGATTGAGGTCGGCGCCGTACGCGGGCACTGTCGCCGCGTTGCGGGCGAGGAGGTCGGCGAGCGGGCCGAGCCCGTCTGTCTGCCTCTCCCGCAGTGGGAGGGCGAACCCGGCCGCGCGGTGTCCGGCGGGTTCTCCTGGCGCTTCGGTGGGCTCCGGCAGCAGGGCGGTGCCCAGGACGCCCAGCACAGCTCCCGTCGCACGGTCGAGCACCGGTCCCCCGGCCGCGCCGCCGCCCAGGCGCAGTGCGTCGCTGCCCGCCGTGCCGATGGCCAACTCAAGGGCGTCGGCGAGGAGATGGAAGCGGTCGGTGGCCGTGTACCTGACGTCGGTCGTACCGAGCACGCGCGCTTCGCGCCAGCCGCCCGCCACGATCCGTACATACGTGCCGGTCGCGACCCGGTCCCGTACGGAGATGGGGAGTGGGTCCGCACCCAGCCCCTCGGTGTGTACGAGGGCCAGGCCGAGGGCCGGAAGGGCGGTCACCGCATCCGCCGTCGACACCACGCACGTACGCTCGGCGGCGCTGTGCAGGACCAGCCGGGCCAGGCCGTCGACCGCCTCGTGGCTGGTGATCAGTGTGCCGTGGTGGTCGGCCACGAAGCCCACACCGCGTGGGCGTCCGGCCAGGTCACACACCCGTACGAGCGACTTGTCGGCAGGTTCCGCCGCCGCTTCGCCGTCTCGCGCCTCGGGCGCGCCGGCCGACGGCCGACGGCCGCCCCCGGCGCGCGGGCCCCGTCCCGTCATCGTCGACCTCCCCGCCGAACACGCGAGCCTGGGTACGCACGCGTCTACTTCGACGGTAGGCAATCAATGATCAGCAGGACAGGGCTTGCGGCGAACGCGCCCCCTCCCGCTCCCTCGGTTCACTCCGAGCGCCTGCCCGGACGGGTGAATGAATCCTGAGGGGTGGATACACCTCTGAGTGGGGGAACCGAGGGGGAACCGTGGAGCGGCGGGAACGTGCCCCCGTGATCGCCGCTCCACGGCGCGGCAACGGCCGTCTCAGACGAAGACCGCGAGGCTCTTCGCCTTGCCCTTCTCCTCCTCCACCAGGGCGAGGAGCTGCCCGGCGGGATCGAACACGGCCACGGCGCCGACACCCGAGTACTCCTCGGGCATCTCCAGCCGTACGCCGTTCGTGAGCAGCCGCGCCCGGCGCTCGTCCACGTTCCAGCGCGGGAACGCGGCGGTGGCCGCGTCGGCGATCGGCATCACCGTCAGCTCCTGCTGCAACTGGTCGAGCGTGCGGGCCCCGTCCAGCTTGTACGGGCCGACCCGCGTCCTGCGCAGCGCGGTGAGGTGACCGCCGACACCGAGGTCGGCGCCCAGGTCCCGGGCCAGTGCGCGGATGTACGTACCGGAGGAGCACACCACCGACACGACCAGGTCGAGTACGGGGGTGCCGTCGGCCGCGACCTCCTCCCGGACGTCGTACACCGCGAAGGAGGAGACGGTGACCGGGCGGGCCGGGATCTCGAAGTTCTCGCCCTCGCGGGCCCGCTTGTAGGAACGCACGCCGTCGATCTTGATGGCGCTGACCTTGGACGGGACCTGCATGATGCGGCCGGTCAGCTTGGCGACGCCGGCGTCGATGGCCTCGCGGGTGACCTGGGAGGCGTCGGTGGAGGAGGTGATGTCCCCCTCGGCGTCGTCGGTGAGCGTGTTCTGTCCGAGGCGGACCGTGCCCACGTACTCCTTCTCGGTCAGCGCGAGGTGGCCGAGGAGCTTGGTCGCCCGCTCCACCCCGAGGACGAGCACGCCCGTGGCCATGGGGTCGAGGGTGCCGGCGTGTCCGACGCGGCGGGTGCGGGCGATGCCGCGCATCTTGGCGACGACGTCATGCGAAGTGAAGCCCGACGGCTTGTCGACAATGACAAGCCCGTCGGGCGTCCTGGTGTTCTTCTGCGTCATTCGGCGGTGTCGTCCTCGTCGTCCGGCTTCTTGTACGGGTCCGCGTCCCCGGCGAACGCCGCGCCCGCGGACGCCTGGCGCACCTGCTCGTCGGAGGCGCGGGCCTTGTCGAGGAGGTCCTCGATCTTCTTGGATGTGTCCGGGAGGGCGTCCGCGACGAAGGTCAGGGTCGGCGTGAACTTCACGCCTGCGGCCTGACCGACGGCGGAGCGCAGAACGCCCTTGGCGCTCTCCAGGCCGGCGGCTGCTGCTGCCCGCTCCTCCTCGCCCCCGTACACCGTGTAGAAGACGGTCGCTTCCCGGAGGTCCCCGGTGACCCGGGTGTCCGTGATGGTGACCTGGGTGCCGAGCCGCGGGTCCTTGATCCCACGCAGCAGCTTCTTGGCCACCACCTCTCGGATGAGGTCAGCCAACCTCTTCGCCCGCGCGTTGTCGGCCACTGGTCCGTCTCCCGTTCTTTCTGTTCTGCGTACTCGCAGGTTGTTCGTCTGTGTGCGGCTGTGCGACTGGCCGGCCGGTCGTCGGTGTCACCGCTGCCGGTGTCAGTCGTCGTCGCCGTGGAGGCGCCGTCGTACGGACAGCAGTTCCACCTCGGGGCGGCCGGCGACCAGTCGCTCGCACTGGTCCAGCACGTCGGTGATGTGCCCCGTGTCCCCCGCCACCACCGCCAGGCCGATGCCGGCTCTGCGGTGCAGGTCCAGGTGCTCGACCTCGGCCGCACTCACCGCGTACTTGCGCTGGAGTTCGGCGACGATCGGGCGGACGACGGAGCGCTTCTCCTTCAGCGAGCGTACGTCGCCGAGCAGGAGGTCGAAGGACAGAGTCCCCACGTACATATGTGTATCCGGATGACCCGCCGGTGCGGGATCGATGGCCCCGCCGGCGGTGTGGGCGGGGACATCAGGAACGGTACATCCAACGGGCCGGTGGCTCGACGGGATTGTTGTCGCCCCCGCCGCCCCTACCCGTCCCAACCTCGGGGGGGGTGCCCCCCCACCCCCCCCCCCCCAAACCCCGGCCGGCGGGGACTTCTCCCCGCCGGCCAGCCTGAACCACTTACCGTCTTGCTCAGCCGCGCGGCTTCTCCCGCATCTCGTACGTCGCGATGACGTCGTCGACCTTGATGTCGTTGAAGTTGCCGAGGTTGATACCGCCCTCGAACCCTTCGCGGATCTCGGTGACATCGTCCTTGAAGCGACGCAGACCGGAGATGGTGAGGCTCTCCGCGATGACCTTGCCATCGCGCAGCAACCGCGCCTTGGTGTTGCGCTTGACCTCGCCGGAGCGGACCAGCACACCGGCGATGTTGCCCAGCTTGGACGAACGGAAGACCTCGCGGATCTCCGCCGTACCGAGCTCGACCTCTTCGTACTCCGGCTTGAGCATGCCCTTGAGGGCCGCCTCGATCTCCTCGATGGCCTGGTAGATCACCGAGTAGTAGCGGACGTCGACGCCCTCGCGCTCCGCCATCTGCGCCGCGCGGCCCGCAGCGCGGACGTTGAAGCCGATGACGATGGCGTCGGAGCCGGTCGCCAGGTCGATGTCCGACTCGGTGACCGCACCCACACCGCGGTGCAGGACGCGGATGTCGACCTCTTCGCCGACGTCGAGCTGGAGCAGCGAGGACTCGAGAGCCTCCACCGAACCGGACGCGTCGCCCTTGATGATGAGGTTGAGTTCCTGCACCAGACCGGCCTTGAGGGCCTCGTCCAGGTTCTCCAGGGAGAACCGGACACCCCGGCGGGCGAAGTTGGCGTTGCGCTCGCGCGCCGCCCGCTTCTCGGCGATCTGACGCGCCGTACGGTCCTCGTCGACAACCAGGAAGTTGTCGCCGGCGCCCGGGACGTTGGTGAGACCCAGGACCAGGACGGGGGTCGAGGGACCCGCTTCCTCGAGGTTGTTGCCGTTGTCGTCGAGCATCGCCCGGACACGGCCGTACGCGTCGCCGACCACCATGGTGTCGCCGATGCGCAGCGTGCCGCGCTGGACCAGGACCGTCGAAACGGCACCACGGCCGCGGTCGAGGTGGGACTCGATCGCAATACCCTGCGCGTCCTGCTCCGGGTTGGCCCGCAGGTCGAGCGAGGCGTCCGCGGTGAGGACCACGGCCTCCAGAAGAGCCTCGATGTTGAGGCCCTGCTTGGCGGAGATGTCGACGAACATCGTGTCGCCGCCGTACTCCTCGGCCACCAGACCGAACTCGGTCAGCTGACCGCGGACCTTGGTCGGGTCGGCGCCCTCGACGTCGATCTTGTTGACCGCGACCACGATCGGCACGTCGGCCGCCTTGGCGTGGTTCAGCGCCTCGATCGTCTGGGGCATCACACCGTCGTTGGCCGCCACCACGAGGATCGCGATGTCGGTCGACTTGGCACCACGGGCACGCATGGCGGTGAACGCCTCGTGACCCGGGGTGTCGATGAAGGTGATCTTGCGCTCTTCGTCGTTGACCTGAGTCGTGACCTGGTACGCACCGATGTGCTGCGTGATACCGCCGGCCTCGCCCGCGACCACGTTCGTCTTGCGGATGGTGTCGAGGAGGCGGGTCTTACCGTGGTCGACGTGACCCATGACGGTCACGACCGGCGGACGCGCGACGAGGAACTCCTCGCCACCCTCGTCCTCACCGAACTCGATGTCGAAGGACTCGAGCAGCTCGCGGTCCTCCTCCTCCGGGCTGACGATCTCGAGGACGAAGTTCATCTCGTCCGCGAGGAGCCTCAGCGTCTCGTCGGAGACGGACTGCGTGGCGGTGACCATCTCGCCGAGGTTCATCATCACGCCGACGAGCGACGCCGGGTTGGCGCCGATCTTCTCGGCGAAGTCGGTCAGGGAAGCACCACGCGACAGGCGGACGGACTGTCCGTTGCCGCGAGGCAGCATGACGCCGCCGACCGACGGGGCCTGCATGGCCTCGTACTCCTGGCGCCTCTGACGCTTCGACTTGCGACCACGACGCGCGGGACCACCGGGACGACCGAAGGCACCCTGCGTGCCACCACGGGCACCCGGACCACCGGGACGACCGCCGAAGCCGGGACGACCGCCGCCGCCACCACCGGGACCACCCGGACGGCCGGCGAAACCGCCGCCACCGCCACCCGGACCACCGGGACGGCCGGCGAAACCGCCGCCACCGCCACCGGGACCGGCCGGACGGCCGGCGAAGCCGCCGCCACCGGGACGACCGCCACCGGCGCCACCGGGACCACCGGGACGACCGCCACCGCCACCGGGACCGCGGCCACCAGGGCCACCGCCGGGACGCGGGCTGCCCGCAGCGGGACGCTGCGGCATCATGCCGGGGTTGGGACGGTTGCCGCCGGGGCCGCCGCCGGGACGCGGAGCGCCACCGGGACCACCCTGCGGACGGGGCATGCCGCCCGGAGTCGGACGCGCGCCACCCGCACCCTGCGGACGGGGAGCACCCTGGCCGCCACCGGCGCCCTGCGGACGCGGAGCGCCACCGGGAGCACCGGGGCCACCAGCGCCACCGGGACGCGGGGCACCGCCGGGACGGGGCGTCTGCGGACGCGCCATGCCGGTGGAACCGCCG
Organism: Streptomyces sp. NRRL WC-3618; assembly: GCF_001280005.1. GTDB lineage: Bacteria > Actinomycetota > Actinomycetes > Streptomycetales > Streptomycetaceae > Streptomyces. The sequence goes on from NZ_LGDW01000044.1 coordinate 6,191, forward strand.
GACGTGAAGGGGTTGTTGCCCGGACGCGGACCCGCGGGACGGGCACCGCCGGGACGCGGCGCGCCCTGGCCACCCGGACGCGGGGCGCCCGGACGCTCACTACGGCCCTGGCCACGGTCCTGACCGCGGTCCTGGCCCTGGCCACGGTCCTGACCGGGACCCGAGGGACGGGCACCGGCGGGACGCGGGGCACCGGGACGGGCACCGCTGGGACGCGGAGCCTGCGAGGCGGCCGGCGCGACCGGGGCCGACGGCGGAGCGGTGAACTCCGGCGTGGTCGGCGCCGCGGGGGCCGGCTTCGGCGCGGGCTTGGGGCCCGGCGTCGGACGCGAGCCCTGGGGGGCCGGCGTGACCGGAGTCACCGGGGTGACCGGCGCGCTCGGCGCGGCGGGCGCCGCGGGGCGCTCGGCCACGGCGGGCTTGGGGGCCGGCGGCCGCGGGGCAGCCGGACGGGCCGACTGCGCCGGGGAGGGCGCACCGGGCTTGGGGGCAGCCTTGCGCGGGGCGCCGGGCTTGGCGCTGCTCCCGCCCTGGAAGGCGTCTGTCAACTTGCGTACTACCGGCGCCTCGATCGTCGAGGATGCCGATCGGACGAATTCACCGAGTTCCTGGAGCTTGGCCATGACGGCCTTGCTCTCCACCCCGAACTCCTTGGCGAGTTCGTATACCCGGACCTTAGCCACTTCGCTCCTTTTAGGTCCGGGTTGCGGCCGGACCGTCGCTACTTCATGGGCGTACTCATCGCGTGCTCATCGAGTGCTCATCGCAATCTCGACCTACTTCCAACTCGCGGGGGTACCAGAGCCGCACGGGGTTCCGTGCGACACGTTTTACGGTGTTGCCTGCTCGACGTATTGGCGCAACGCCACGGTGTCGAGCACTCCCGGGGCACGCAGTGCCCGTGTGAACGCCCGGCGGCGTACCGCCAGGTCGAGACAGGCCTGCGCGGGATGCATGTACGCACCCCGGCCGGGCAGCGTACCGCGATGATCGGGGACGCATTCACCCTCGACCGCCACGATGCGCAGCAGATCCTTCTTGGCCGCTCGCTCCCGACACCCCACACAGGTGCGTTCAGGGCATACGCGGGCACGCGTCCGGCCAGACACTCCTAAGTCTACCTCCCCGCAGCGACCTCACCCCTTTGGGGCAAGAATCGAACGGCTGTTGTCGTGATCTCAGCCACCTGCGGCTTGGATCTATTCCCCGGCTAGTCCCGGGAACGGCCTTGGGGCCTCTCGGCGACCCGCTCGGAGGGCTGGTCGGAAGGCTCGGTGTCCGGCCGGATGTCGATCCGCCAGCCGGTGAGCCTGGCCGCGAGGCGGGCGTTCTGGCCCTCCTTGCCGATCGCCAGCGACAGCTGGTAGTCGGGGACCGTCACGCGCGCGGAGCGGGCGGCGAGGTCGACGACCTCCACCTTGTTGACCCGGGCGGGGGACAGCGCGTTCGCCACCATGTCGGCCGGGTCGTCCGACCAGTCGACGATGTCGATCTTCTCGCCGTTCAGTTCGGCCATGACGCTGCGCACCCGGGCGCCCATGGGGCCGATGCAGGCGCCCTTGGCGTTCAGGCCGCTGCGCGTCGACCGCACCGCGATCTTCGTGCGGTGGCCGGCCTCACGCGCGATGGCCGTGATCTCGACGGAACCGTCGGCGATCTCGGGCACCTCCAGCGCGAAGAGCTTCTTCACCAGGTTGGGGTGCGTGCGCGAGAGGGTGACGGACGGACCGCGCACGCCCTTCGCCACCCGTACGACGTACGACCGCAGCCGCAGCCCGTGCTGGTAGGTCTCGCCGGGAACCTGCTCCTGCACCGGCAGGATGGCCTCCAGCTTGCCGATGTCGACCAGCACGTTCTTCGGGTCGCGGCCCTGCTGGACGACACCGGTGACGATGTCGCCCTCGCGGCCCGCGTACTCGCCGAGCGTCGCGTCGTCCTCGGCGTCCCGCAGGCGCTGCAAAATCACCTGCTTGGCGGTGGTGGCGGCGATCCGGCCGAAGTCCGACGGCGTGTCGTCGAACTCGCGTGCCTCCTGCCCCTCCTCCAGCTCCTGGGGGTCCTCCTTCGCCCACACGGTCACATGACCGGTCTCCCGGTCGAGCTTCACGCGCGCGTGGCGGCGGCTTCCCTCGGTGCGGTGGTAAGCGATGAGGAGGGCCGACTCGATCGCCTCGACCAGCAGGTCGAAGGAGATCTCCTTCTCCCGCACCAAGCCCCGCAGGGCACTCATGTCGATGTCCACGGCTACGCCTCCTCCTCTTCCGTCATGTCCTGCTCGTCCTGCTCGTCCTGCTGCATGTCCTGCTCGCCCTGCTTGTCCTTGCGGTTGAACTCGACCTGGACGCGGGCCTTGTCGATGTCGCCGAAGGCGAGCCTGCGGGCGGTGGCCTTGCGGCCCTTCACGCCCGGCACTTCGAGGTCCATGCCGTCGTCGTCCACGGTCAGGATCCTGGCGACCACTTCGCCGCCGCCCTCGGTGAGCTGGAACTTCACCAGCCGGTCGACGGCACGTACGTAGTGCCGGTGCTCGGTGAGTGCGCGTTCGGCGCCGGGGGTGCCGACCTCGAGGGTGTACTCCCCCGCGCCCATCGCGTCCGTTTCGTCGAGCTTCGCCGAGAGCGCGCGGCTCACATCGGCGACCGCGTCCAGATCGGCACCGTCGTCCGAGTCGACGACGACCCGCAGCACTCTCTTGCGGCCGACGGACTCCACTGCGATCTCTTCGAGATCGAGACCCTGCGAGCTGACGAGCGGCTCCAGGAGCTCTCGAAGCCTCTCGCTCTGGGTGGTGCTCATCCGGGTGACTCCTCGGCCGCGTGTGCTGTTGTGGGTAGGTCGCGTGTCAGGTCAAAGGGTATCCGGTCCCGGAGGGTGTTGCCGTCCACCTCGGCGCCGCCCGTCGCCCGGCTGCGCCGGTGGCGGGTGGTGGGCCGGGGCGCGGGTACCGTGATCACGGGCTTGCTGCCCTTCCCTGGTGTTCCGTTCGTACGAGCCCTGCGAGGACGTCTGCCGTGCCGTTCCCCCCGCCGCCGCACACCCCTCCGGGTCCGCGCCGAAGGACCCTGCTCGCCTCGGCCGCGGGCGCCGCCCTCCTCGTGGGCTGCTCCGCCGAGCCCGACAAGAGCACCACGAGCGCCGGCAGCCCGTCGGCCGCCGAACGCGCACGCGCGCGTGCGGCGCACGACAGCGCGGGGCTCGTCCGGCAGTACGACGCGGCGATCGCCGCGTTTCCGGCGCTGGCGGAGCCGCTGTCGCAGCTACGGGCCGAAGTCGTGCGCCACGCGGAGGCGTTCGGGGGCGGCAGGCCAACACCCCCACCGACACCAACACCGACGCCCACGTCAACACCGGCCCCGGCATCCGCGTCGGGATCCGCGTCGTCTTCGGCTTCGGCTTCTGTGGCGCCAACTACCGAGCGGGAGGCCCTCGTCGGGCTCGCCGCCGCCGAACGGGCGCTCGTGGACCGGCGTACGAAGGCGCTCCTCGATGTGCCGGGTGAGCTGGCGCGGCTGCTGGCCTCGGTGGCGGCCGCCGGGGCCGCGCATGTGTTTCTGCTGACGGAGGGCGCGAAGTGAGCGGGGCTGATTCGACGTTGACGGAGCGGGCGGAGAAGGACAAGGACACCGGCGAGCTGACGGCGCTGCAGGCCGCCCTGGGCGCCGAGCACGCGGCGGTGTACGGGTACGGAGTCGTCGGCGGACTGATCGGCGAGGCCCGCCGGAGCGAGGCGCGGGCCGCGTACGACGCCCATCGGGCCCGGCGCGACGAGCTGGCGCGCGCGGTGCGGGCCCTCGGGGGTACACCGGTGGCGGCGGCCGCCGGATACGCCCTGCCGTTTCCCGTGTCGGACTCCGTCGGCGCCCTCCGCCTCGCGGCCGACCTGGAGGAGCGGGTCGCCGGGGTGTACTCCGACCTGGTGCGGGCAGCCATGGGCGAGCGGCGCCGGACGGGCGCCGAGGGGCTGCGGGAGGCCGCGGTGCGGGCGGTGCGCTGGCGGGGCGGGAGCGTACCCTTCCCTGGTCTCGCCGAGCGGGCCGACGCCGCGTCGGCGCCTGCCACGGCGACACCCACGGCGTAGCCCGTGCCGCATCCCGCCCACCGGAAGGACGACTCGCGCATGGCTTTCGAACCGCCGCCCCGTCTGGTGAGGGCGCTTGGCGAGACGGGACCGGACGGTGACGACTGGCTTGCGCGGCTGCCCGTGGCGGCTCAACAGGCCGTGGATCTACGCGGGTTGAGCGTGGAACGGGTACAGGTTCCGGGCGGTCGCAGCAGTCTGGTCGTGCTGGTGCGGCGGGCTGACGGTACGCCCGCCGTCCTGAAGCTCGCGCCCCACCGGGCCCGGCCGGAGAGTGAGCGGGCCGCGCTGGCGCACTGGGGCGGGGCGGGTGCGGTGCAATTGCTGGAGCCCGCCGCCGGCCCCGGCGACGAGGGAGTGCTGTTGCTCGAACGGTTGCACCCGGATGTGTCGGTGCGGTCGCTGCCCGAGGCGAAGGCGCTGCTGGAGGCGGCCGGGACGCTGCGGCGGCTGTGGGTCGAGCCGCCCGCCGGTTCGGCGGCCATGTTCGAGACGGTGGCCGCGCGGACCGGGCGGCAGGCCGAGGCGATGGCGGCGAGCGCCGGTGCGGACGCGCAGGTGGCGGCGCTGGTCGAGGCGGCGCTGGCCGCGCGTGCGGAGTTGCTGGTCGCGCCGCCCGAGACGCGGTTGCTGCACGGGACGTTCCGGCAGAGCAAGGCGCTGGCGGCGGAGCGGATGCCGTGGCTGGCGGTGGGGCCGGATCCGGTGGTCGGTGAGTGCGCGTTCGATCTGGCGCGGCTGGTTCGGGACCGGGTGGAGGATCTGATCGCGTCGCCGTCGGGGGCGGCGATCACTCGGCGGCGGGTGAAGCGGCTCGCCGAGTCGTTGGACGTGGATCAGGAGCGGCTGCGGGGGTGGACGTTGTTCCGCGCGGTGGAGTCGGGGGTTCGGGCCCTTCGTGTGGGGCGTCGGCGGGACGCGGAGTTGTTGCTGGAGTTCGCCGGGTGGCTGTGAGGCTGCGGGCCGGTGGGGGTTCGTCGCGCAGTTTCCCGCGCCCCTGAAGGGCGCGTCACCCGGTCCTGAGTTCGATGGTCAGGACCGGGTGACGTCGGCGGCTCCCGCTTCCGCTCAGGCAGTGGCGGTCAGACGGGCGATCGCTTCCTCGACCGTCAGTTCCTCGCGCTCTCCCGTGCGGCGGTCCTTCAGTTCGAGGACGCCCTCGGCCGAACGGCGGCCCGCCACCAGGATCTTCGGTACGCCGATCAGCTCGGCGTCCGTGAACTTGACGCCCGGGGAGACACCGGCGCGGTCGTCGACCAGGACGCGGGCGCCGGCCGCGGCCAGCTTCTCGGAGACGTCCAGGGCCAGTTCGGTCTGGAGGGCCTTGCCGGCGGCGACGACATGGACGTCGGCCGGGGCGATCTCCTTGGGCCAGCACAGGCCCTGCTCGTCGGCGTGCTGCTCGGCGAGGGCCGCGACCGCGCGGGAGACACCGATGCCGTACGAGCCCATGGTCACGCGGACCGGCTTGCCCTGCTGGCCGAGGACGTCGAGGCTGAGCGCGTCGGCGTACTTGCGGCCGAGCTGGAAGATGTGGCCGATCTCGATGGCGCGGTCCAGCTTGAGGCCGGTGCCGCAGGCGGGGCAGGGGTCGCCGTCCTGGACCACGACGGAGTCGATGTACTCGTCGACCTCGAAGTCACGGCCGGCGACGACGTTCTTCGCGTGCAGGCCGTCCTTGTTGGCGCCGGTGATCCAGGCGGTGCCGGGGGCGATGCGCGGGTCGGCGAAGTAGCGGACCTTCTCCAGGCCCTGCGGGCCCACGTAACCCCGTACGAGGTCGTCACGGCCGGTGAAGTCCTCGGCGGTGACGAGTTCGACGGGGGCGGGTGCGAAATGCGCCTCGACCTTGCCCAGGTCGACCTCGCGGTCACCGGGTACGCCGATCGCGACGATCTCGCCGTCCACCTTGATCAGCAGGTTCTTGAGCGTGGCGGAGGCGGCCACGTTCAGGTACGCGGCGAGCGTCTCGATGGTCGGGGTCTCGGGGGTGGGGATCTCCTCCAGGGCGGGGACGGCCGACCCGTCCACCGGCTGGAGCGCGTACGTGATCGCCTCGGTGTTGGCAGCGTAGTCGCAGGTGGGGCAGTCGGCGAAGGTGTCCTCGCCGGCGGCGGCCGGGGCGAGGAACTCCTCGGACTTGGAGCCGCCCATGGCGCCCGCGGTGGCGGCGCAGATGCGGTAGTCGAGGCCGAGGCGCGCGAAGATCTTCTGGTACGCCTCGCGGTGCAGGGCGTACGACTGGGCCAGGCCCTCGTCCTCGGTGTCGAAGGAGTAGGAGTCCTTCATCAGGAACTCGCGGCCGCGCAGGATGCCGGCGCGCGGGCGGGCCTCGTCGCGGTACTTGTTCTGGATCTGGTAGAGGATCACCGGCAGGTCCTTGTAGGACGTGCACTGGTCCTTGACCAGCAGGGTGAAGATCTCCTCGTGGGTCGGGCCGAGGAGGTAGTCGCCGCCCTTGCGGTCGTTGAGGCGGAACAGCTCGGGGCCGTACTCCTCCCAGCGGCCGGTCGCCTCGTACGGCTCCCTCGGCAGCAGGGCGGGCAGCGTCACCTCCTGGGCGCCGATGGCGTCCATCTCCTCGCGGACGACGCGCTCGACGTTGGCCAGGACCTTCTTGCCGAGCGGGAGCCACGACCACAGACCGGCGGCGGTACGGCGCACATAACCGGCCCTGACCAGCAGCTTGTGGCTGAGCACCTCGGCGTCGGCCGGGTCGTCACGCAGTGTCTTGACCATCAAACGGGACATGCGCTGGACCTGGGCCTGGGCCATGATTCTCGACTCCTGCTGCGTAAGGGTGATGGCAGGAGGTTAACCGGGGGGTGCGGGGCGGTGGAAATCGGTACGCCCGTGCGGTCAGGCCTACCTGCGGCGCAGCGGCAGCGGGGCGCCCATCACGGCGTACGGCTTCGGGGCGCTGGGGAAGAGGACCTGGCGGGCCAGGTCCTCGTAGCCGAGGGAGTGGTAGAGGCCGCGGGCCGGGCTGTCCATGTCGATCGCGGAGAGGATCGAGCGGGGTTCGGCGGCGCCGTCGGTGATGGCGGTGATGAGGGCTCGGCCGACGCCGATGTTCTGGTAGGTCGGGTGGACGTGCAGTTCGGTGATCACGAAGGAGTCGTCGAGCCATGCGTCGTGGCCCTGCCTGCGCAGATACGGCTCGACGACGGTGGACCACCAGTGCGTACGGTCGTTCGGCATGCCGTACACGAACCCGGCGAGCCGTCCCTCGGGGGTGGTCGCGCCGAGGGCGCGGGCGCCGGGGTAGGTCAGATGCCGCAGGACGATCTGCCTGCGTACGGCGACTTCGTCGGCGCCGAGTCCGAACGCCACGGCCTGGACGGCGAGCGCCTCGTCGACCCGGGCGGCGAGGTCGAGGGGGCCGACGACCACGTCGTGACGGCGGGGGGAACGGTGGCCCTGACCGGGGAAGCGCGGCATGTCGGGAGACTACAGGGGGTGCGGAGGCCGCTCGGCGGGAGCGGGGCGGATGTGGCTGAGCCTCGTCCCCCGGGTCGCCCCGGGTCGTCCCGGGTCGCCCGGACAACGGCGGTCGTTTCAGAACAGGACGCTCATGAACGCGCCGACCTCCTGAAAGCCCACCCTCAGGTACGTCCGGCGCGCGGCGGTGTTGAAGTCGTTCACATACAGGCTGACCACCGGCGCGACGTCCTCGAGGGCGTAGCGCAGTACGGCGGCCATGCCGGGGGCCGCGAGGCCCAGGCCCCGGTATTCGGGGGCCACCCACACGCCCTGGATCTGGCAGGCCTGCGCGGTCGCGGCGCCGATCTCGGCCTTGAAGGCGACCCTGCCGTGCTCGTCCAGGCGGGCGAAGGAGCGGCCGGAGCCGACCAGTTCGGCGACCCTGGCCTGGTAGAGGAGGCCGCCGTCGCCCGCGAGTGGCGAGATTCCGACCTCCTCGGTGAACATGGCCACGCACGCCGGCATGATCGCGTCCATCTCGTCCTTGCGAATGCGGCGGACGTACGGATCGGGGGCGACGATGGCCGGATCGGGCAGCCGGTCGGTGACCATCAGGGGCTGGTGGCGGCGGACTTCCCGGGCCGGGCCCCAGCTCGGTTCGAGCAGCCGCCACAGTTGAGTGGTGGCTTCGGCGGGGCCGACGATGGAGGAGCAGCGGCGGCCGGCTCGCCTGGCCCGGTCGGCGAAGGCGCGTACGGCGCGGGGGGTGGCGCAGATCGGGACGAGGTTGGCACCCGCGTAGCAGAGGCTGGTGAGCATGCCGTCCTCGTACCAGCCCCACATCTCGCCGCCGAGGCGCCAGGGGTCGAGGCCGGCGATCTGGACGCGAGCGGTCACGAAGGCGTTCGCGACCGGCTCGCGGCCGAGGACGGCGAGCGCGGCGTCCAGGTCGCCCGGTTCGAGAACCCGGGAGGTGGTCTGCGTCAACACGTGCGGGGCCTCACCAATGCGGTCTGCTGATCCCCGCACTGTACCTGCGGATGCTTGGCGGCGCCGCCCTGTGTTCGGTGCCGTTCGGTCGGCGGTGAGCGTGGGTTGGTGTTGCCGTGACTGGGGGCTGCCGCCCCCAGACCTCCGCTTCGGCCCTGAAGGGTCCTCGTCCTCAAACGCCGGACGGGCTGACTACTCAGCCCGTCCGGCGTTTGAGGAGCGGGGTCTGGGGCGGAGCCCCAGAAGGACGGGACGTCAGCCCGCTACGGACACCGACGGTTCGCCGGAAGCGATTCCGTCCGCTTCCATCTGTTCGGCGATCTTCATCGCCTCCTCGATCAGGGTCTCGACGATCTTCGACTCGGGGACCGTCTTGATGACCTCGCCCTTCACGAAGATCTGCCCCTTGCCGTTGCCGGAGGCGACCCCGAGGTCGGCCTCGCGGGCCTCGCCGGGGCCGTTCACCACGCAGCCCATGACCGCGACGCGCAGCGGGACCTCCATGCCCTCGAGGCCGGCGGTGACCTCCTCGGCCAGTTTGTAGACGTCGACCTGGGCGCGGCCGCAGGACGGACACGAGACGATCTCCAGGCCGCGCTGGCGGAGGTTCAGCGACTCCAGGATCTGGTTGCCGACCTTGATCTCCTCGACCGGCGGCGCGGACAGGGAGACGCGGATCGTGTCGCCGATGCCCTCGCTGAGCAGCGCGCCGAAGGCGACGGCCGACTTGATCGTGCCCTGGAAGGCCGGGCCCGCCTCGGTCACGCCCAGGTGGAGGGGGTAGTCGCAGGCCGCCGCGAGCTGACGGTAGGCGTTGACCATGATCACCGGGTCGTTGTGCTTGACGGAGATCTTGATGTCCCGGAAGTCGTGCTCCTCGAAGAGCGACGCCTCCCACAGCGCCGACTCGACGAGCGCCTCGGGGGTGGCCCTGCCGTACTTCTTCAGGAGCCGCTGGTCGAGGGAGCCGGCGTTGACGCCGATGCGGATCGGCGTGCCGCGGTCCTTGGCGGCGCGGGCGATCTCCTTGACCTGGTCGTCGAACTGCTTGATGTTGCCGGGGTTCACGCGGACGGCGGCGCAGCCGGCGTCGATCGCGGCGAACACGTACTTCGGCTGGAAGTGGATGTCGGCGATGACCGGGATCTGCGACTTGCGCGCGATGGTCGCCAGCGCGTCCGCGTCGTCCTGCGTGGGGCACGCGACGCGGACGATCTGGCAGCCGGACGCGGTGAGTTCGGCGATCTGCTGAAGCGTGGCGCCGATGTCCGACGTACGCGTCGTCGTCATCGACTGCACCGACACCGGAGCGTCTCCGCCCACGGCCACCGAACCGACCTGGATCTGTCGGCTCTTCCGGCGTTCGGCGAGCTTGGTCGGAACGGACGGCATGCCGAGAGAAATCGCAGTCATCTGCTGTGCAACCCCAAGTTGTGTTTCAAGGTCCGGTCCCGGGAACAGCGGGCTCCAGGCTTTGAGATTACGGCACGTGCCCAGGCCCGAGCACATCCCGCACGTAAACCCACTCATTGGGGAACCGCCGGGCAGGGTGGGGTTCTCCCACCGTGCCCGGCCGTCGCGAATGCATAGCGAATGCCTGGCGAACCCGTAGCGAACGCAGTTCGGCTACGAGATGCGCACCGGGTTGACCACATCCGCCACCAGGACGAGGAGCGTGAAGCAGATGAAGATCCCCGCCACCACATAGGCGACCGGCATCAGCTTCGCCACGTCGAACGGGCCCGGGTCCGGGCGCTTGAGCACCCTCGCCAGGTTCCGTCGCAGCGACTCCCACAGGGCGCCCGCGACATGGCCGCCGTCGAGCGGCAGCAGCGGGAGCATGTTGAAGAGGAAGAGGGACAGGTTGAAGCCCGCCACCAGCATCAGTGCCATCGCCAGTTGCTGGGTGGGCGGGATGTCCAGGGTGAAGATCTCGCCGCCCACGCGTGCCGCCCCGACCACGCCCATCGGGGAGTCCGCCGCGCGTTCGCCGCCGTCGAAGGCGGCGTTCCACAGGGCGGGGATCTTGCCGGGCAGGCTGGCGATGGAGTCGACGGCCTCGCCCATCCGGTCGCCCATCCAGGTCAGCGAGTCACCGAAGTCCTGGCGGACGATGCCGCTGGCCGCGCTGAAGCCGAGGAAGCCGGCCGTGACGTACTTGCCCTTGACGATCTGGCCGCTGGAGTCCTTCTTCGCGACCTGGTTCGTGGCGATCTTCGCGTGGAGGGTGACGTCCGCGCCCTTGCGTTCGACGACGATCGCCACCTCCTTGCCGGGGTTGGCGCGGATCTCGTCCGAGAGCCGGTTCCAGGTGTCGACCTGGACCCCGCCGAAGGAGAGGATCTTGTCGCCCGCCTTGAGGCCCGCCGCTGCGGCCGGGGACGCCGCGTCGGTCTTGCGGCAGTCGTCACGGCCCTGGCTCTGGGCGATGACGCACTTGGAGACCGAGCTGACGCTGGTGGTCTGCTGCGAGACGCCGAAGCCCATCAGCACGGTCAGGAACAGGGCGACCGCGAGGATCAGGTTCATGAACGGGCCCGCGAACATCACGATGACGCGTTTCCACGGCTTGCGCGTGTAGAACAGGCGCTTCTCGTCACCCGGCAGCAGTTCCTCGTAGGACTGGGCGCGCGCGTCCTCGATCATTCCGCGCCAGGGGGACGTCGAGCGGGCCTCGATGCGGCCGTCCGGGCCCGGCGGGAACATACCGATCATGCGGATGTAGCCGCCGAACGGGATCGCCTTGATGCCGTACTCGGTCTCGCCCTTGTTGCGCGACCAGATCGTCGGCCCGAAGCCGACCATGTACTGCGGTACGCGGATGCCGAACAGCTTCGCCGTGGACAGATGCCCCAGCTCGTGCCAGGCGATCGACACGAGCAGGCCGATCACGAAGACGACTATGCCGAGGATCATCATCAGTGCCGTCATGCACGGGCCTCCGCCGCTTGCTGGGTGTTCGCTTGCTGTTTCTTCGTCTGCCCGGTCAGTTCCCGGGTCCTCGTCCGTGCCCAGGTCTCCGCCTCAAGGACGTCCGCCACGGTCAGGGAAGTTCCCGTACGGGGTGTGCCGTGTTCCTCGACGACCCTGGTCACGGTCTCCATGATCCCGTTGAAGGGCAGTCCGCCGCTGCGAAACGCCTCCACGCACTCCTCGTTCGCCGCATTGAACACCGCGGGGGCCGTGCCCGCGAGCTGCCCGACGTGCCGGGCGAGGCCGACCGAGGGGAACGCCTCCGTGTCCAGGGGGAAGAACTCCCAGGTCGACGCCTTGGTCCAGTCGAACGCGGGCGCCGCGTCGGGGACCCGCGCGGGCCAGCCGAGGCCGATCGCGATAGGGCCACGCATGTCGGGGGGCGTGGCCTGGGCCAGTGTCGATCCGTCCGTGAACTCAACCATCGAGTGGACATACGACTGCGGATGCACGACCACCTCAATGCGGTCGAAGGGAATGTCGTAGAGCAGGTGTGCCTCGATCACCTCCAGCCCCTTGTTGACGAGCGTCGCGGAGTTGATCGTGATCACCGGGCCCATCGCCCAGGTGGGGTGCGCGAGCGCGTCCTCAACCGTCACGTCGGCCAGCTGCGCCTTCGTACGGCCGCGGAACGGGCCGCCGGACGCCGTGACGACGAGCTTGCGCACATCGGCGCGGGTGCCGGCCGCCAGCGCCTGGAACAGGGCCGCGTGCTCCGAGTCGACCGGGATGATCTGGCCCGGCTTGGCGAGCGCCTTCACCAGCGGGCCGCCGACGATGAGCGACTCCTTGTTGGCGAGCGCGAGGGTGCGGCCCGCCTCCAGGGCGGCGAGCGTGGGGGCGAGGCCGATCGATCCGGTGATGCCGTTCAGCACCGTGTGGCAGGCGGTGGCGGCGAGGTGGGTGGCCGCGTCCGGTCCGGCGAGGATCTCGGGGAGCGGCTCCCCGGTGGCGTACCGCGCGGACAGTGCCTCGCGCAGGGCGGGTACGGCGTCCTGACGGGCCACCGCGACCGTGCGCACGCGCAGTTGGTGCGCCTGTTCGGCGAGGAGCTCGATCCGACCACCCGCGGCGGAGAGCCCGGTGACCCGGAAGCGGTCCGGGTTGCGCAGCACGAGATCGATGGCCTGGGTGCCGATCGACCCGGTGGAACCGAGGATCACCACGTCCCGGGAGCCGTCCGCGGCGACGGGGTCGAAGACGAGGTGCGGGTCTGCGAGTGGGGCTGGACTGTCGGTCATCTCTCCATTGTGGCCGTTGCCGCCGGCAGTGAGGACAGGGCGTCCTCAAGGCCGAAGTGTTCATAAGCGAAACCCACATAAAGATCGTGTGATAACACTTCTTTCCTGGCCGGTGGACGACCGGTCAGTCGTGGACGAAGTCCTTGGGGGATCTCTATGCGTATTCGACGCCTTGCCCTGCCCGCTCTCGCGGGCGCCGTCGCCCTGACCTGCGCGGTGGTGAGCACTCCGGCCCAGGCGGCCGGCGGCGTGGTCATCCGGCACGTGTGGTTCGACAGTCCGGGTTCCGACAACCGCTCCAACGCCTCCCTCAACGGGGAGTGGGTGGAGATCAAGAACACCAGCTCTGCGGCCATTTCGCTCCGGGGCTGGGTCCTGAAGGATGTCGCCAATCACAAGTACCCCTTCGCCAGTCTGAGGATAGGCGCGGGTAAGACCATGAAGATCCACACGGGCAGCGGCAGGGACACCACGACGTCCAAGTTCCAGAACCGGCGCGCCTACGTCTGGAACAACACCAGCGACACGGCGATCCTGACGAGAGCGAACGGCACGAAGGTCGACGACTGCAAGTGGACGACCAGCGACCCCAGCGACAAGTGGTGCTAGACGCTCCGCTGAACGGGCGGTTCCTTATCTGCGGATAGTGGGATCTGCGGGTAGTGGGGGGGCCTTGTCGCGCGGTTCCTCGCGCCCCTGGGGCGCGAGGAACCGCGCCGGGCGACATGCACCTCAGCGGATGGGGCGGTGGACGTTCTCCTGGGTGGTGGGGCCCGGGGTGGCGTCCGCGATCCAGGGGCCCTCGCCCGAGAGGTCGACGACGCCCTGCTCCAGCCAGGTGTACGTACCGGTGAGGACGCCCTTGACCACCGCGCGGTCGAGGTCGTCGGTGTTGTTCCACAGCCGGCCGAAGAGTTCCTCGACGCGGACGCGGGCCTGGCGGCAGAAGACGTCGGCGAGTTGGTAGGCCTCGCGGCCGTTGGAGCCCTGGGTGCGCAGGAGTTCGGCGCGTACGCAGGCCGCGCTCATCGCGAACAGTTCGGCGCCGATGTCGACGATCCGGCCGAGGAAGCCCTGCTTGGTCTCCATCCGGCCCTGCCAGCGGGACATGGCGTAGAAGGTGGAGCGGGCCAGTTTGCGGGCGCTTCGCTCGACGTACCGCAGATGCGGCGAGAGGTCGACCTCGTGCTTGAACTCGCTGTAGGAGATGGGCAGTTGACCTGCACCCGTGACGAGCTTCGGCAGCCACTTGGCGTAGAAGACACCGGCGTTCGCGCCCGCCCGTGCCTTGTCCGACAGCGACTTGTCGGGGTCGATGAGGTCCCCGGCGACCGTCAGATGGGCGTCGACCGCCTCGCGGGCGATCAGCAGGTGCATGATCTCCGTCGAGCCCTCGAAGATGCGGTTGATACGCAGGTCGCGCAGCATCTGTTCGGCGGGGACCGCCCGTTCCCCGCGGGCGGCGAGCGACTCGGCGGTCTCGAAACCGCGTCCGCCGCGGATCTGGACGAGTTCGTCGGCCATCAGCCAGGCCATCTCGGAGCCGTACAGCTTGGCGAGGGCGGCCTCGATGCGGATGTCGTTGCGGTTCTCGTCGGCCATCTGGGAGGAGAGGTCCACGACGGCCTCAAGGGCGAAGGTGGTGGCCGCGATGAAGCTGATCTTCGCGCCGACCGCCTCGTGCAGCGCGACCGGCCTGCCCCACTGCTCCCGTACGCCCGACCACTCCCGGGCGATCTTCAGACACCACTTCCCGGCGCCCACGCACATCGCGGGCAACGACAGCCGGCCCGTGTTCAGAGTCGTCAAGGCGATCTTCAGGCCCGCGCCCTCGGGGCCGATCCGGTTGGCGGCCGGGACGCGCACCCGGTGGAGGCGGGTGACGCCGTTCTCCAGGCCGCGCAGGCCCATGAAGGCGTTGCGGTGTTCGACGGTGACGCCCTCGGAGGCGGTCTCGACGACGAACGCGGTGATCCCGCCCTTGTGGCCCTCGGACTTCGGTACGCGGGCCATGACGACGAGGAGGTCGGCGACGACCCCGTTGGTCGTCCAGAGCTTGACCCCGTCCAGGATGTAGTCGTCGCCGTCCGGTACCGCGCTGGTGGCCAGCCGCGCCGGGTCGGAGCCGACGTCCGGCTCCGTCAGCAGGAACGCGGAGATGTCGGTGCGGGCGCAGCGCGGCAGGAACTCGTCCTTCTGTTCCTGGGTGCCGAAAAGTTTCAGCGGCTGCGGTACGCCGATCGACTGATGGGCGGAGAGCAGCGCGCCGAGCGCCGGGTTCGCGGAGCCGACCAGGGCGAGCGCCTTGTTGTAGTACACCTGGGTGAGGCCGAGGCCGCCGTACTTGGTGTCGATCTTCATGCCGAGGGCGCCGAGCTCCTTGAGCCCGTTGATCACCTCGTCCGGGATCCGGGCCTCGCGCTCGATCCGGGCCGCGTCGATTTTCGTCTCGCAGAACTCGCGCAGCCTGGCGAGGAACTCCTCGCCGCGCCGCGCGTCCTCGGAGGGCGGGAGCGGGTGCGGGTGGATGAGATCGAGCCGGAAGCGGCCGAGGAACAGTTCCTTGGCGAAGCTGGGCTTTCGCCAGCCCTGTTCCCGGGCGGCCTCCGCCACCTGGCGGGCCTCCCGCTCGGTGACGTGGGGTTTGACGGTGGGTGGGGCGCCGGCTTGGGCCGTGGGCTGGGCGGTGGGTTTGACTGGGCTTGCGGACATGAGGCACACCTCGCCGCGAATCGGGATCTTGGGGACCGTACGGAACTGATCAGTGCTACTCGATCGTTGGTACCCGATAACGGGCGACCTCACCAGTCCTCGCGCGGCCGTCCGGCGGCCACCGGGATCCGACGGGCACTCCCCAGTGGACACCGCACAGTGCGAAAGTAGCCGTGACGGCTGAAAAAGCCTCGAAAATCGTTGTCGAAGCGCTTCGACAACATATGGACACTCACTCCGGGTGGGGATACTGTCGTTCCATCCCTCACTCGCTGTCACCCGTCACTGTCATCCGTTACGCGCACTGTCGAAGCGCTTCACACAATACTTGGAGAGCTGGATGGTCACTCTCGCCGAGGTCGCCCAGCACGCCGGAGTCTCGGCGAGCACGGTGAGCTATGTCCTCAGCGGCAAGCGGTCCATCTCCGTGAGCACCCGGCAGCGGGTCGAGCAGAGCATCCAACAGCTCGGATACCACCCGAACGCGGGTGCCCGGGCGCTGGCCAGCAACCGTTCCAACATCATCGCTCTGATGGTCCCGCTGCGTACGGACATGTACGTGCCGGTGATGATGGAGATCGCCATCGCGGTCGCCACCAACGCCCGCACACACGGGTACGACGTCCTCCTGCTCACCGGCGAGGAGGGCCCCGACGCCGTGCGCCGGGTGACCGGCAGCGGGCTCGCCGACGCGATGATCCTGATGGACGTCGAACTCGACGACGAGCGGCTTCCGTTGCTGCGCGGCACCGACCAGCCGTCGGTGCTGATCGGGCTGCCGGCCGCCACCGAGGGCCTGACCTGCGTCGACCTCGACTTCGGGGCGACGGGCGCCCTGTGCGCCGAGCACCTCGCGAAGCTCGGGCACCGCGACATCGCTGTCATCGGCGAGGCGCCCGCCGTCTACGAACGGCACACCGGCTTCGCCGAGCGCACGCTCGACGGACTCCGGACCCGGTCGAGGGAGTTGGGGGTGCGGGTGCTGCACCGGCCGTGCGAGGGCGGGTACGACGCGATGACCGTCACCCTGGCCAGGATCTTCGACGAACGGCCGGGCACCACGGGGTTCGTCGTGCAGAACGAGGCGGCGGTCGAGCCACTGCTCGCGCTGCTGCGCCAGCAGGGACGGGCGGTGCCGGAGGACGTGTCGGTCATCGCGGTCTGCCCGGACCAGGTCGCCACCCAGGCCTCGGTGCGGCTGACGTCCGTCGCCATTCCGGCGCAGGAGATGGGGCGGCGGGCGGTGGAACTGCTGATCGCGAAGCTCGACGGGCACGGCAGCGACGAAGTCGCGCTGATCGCACCCGAGTTGACGGTGCGGGCGAGCACAGGGCCGGCGCCGGTCACTTCCTGAACCGGGCACCTCCCGGTCCGACCACCACCACTCCCCCTTCGACTCACACACTCAACGCCCACACCCACCGGCCCCACGTCCGGCGGGTGTGGGGGAGCCCTGCCTGTTTCCCGGTCCGGCGAAGCCGCACCGGATCCCTCTCCCCCACTCCTTCCTTCAGGAGCCGCCACGTGAACCAGCCAGCCGAAACCCTGCCCTTGTCAGGCGCGGTCAGCCTCGCGCAGTCCTCCCCCACCGTCGGTACGTTCCGTGAGCGAGACGGGGCGCTGGAGTGGAGCGGCCGTCAGGAGACCGTACGGATAGAGCCCTGGGGACCGGACGCGGTCCGGGTCAGGACACGGCTCGGCGGGCCCGTCCTGGAGGGGCTGCCGGGTGCCCTCCTCGACGAGCCGGAGTCGACGCCGTACACCGTCAAGATCGAGGACGGGCAGGGGCAGTTGACCGTCGGCGCGCTGACCGTCGAGGTGAGCGCCGAGGGCCTGATCCGCTTCCTGCGCACCGATGACGCCGCCGAGCTGCTCGCCGAGGAGCGGGCGCACTTCTGGTGGCCGGGCTCGCGCCTCTACACGGCCGTCGGCAACGGCTACCACCGGCTGGAGCAGCGGTTCGCCGCCTACGAGGACGAGAAGCTGTACGGTCTCGGCCAGCACCAGCACGGGCTGTTCGACCAGAAGGGTGTCGTGCTGGACCTGGTGCAGCGCAACGCCGAGGTGTCCGTGCCGGTGCTCACCTCCAGCCGGGGTTACACCCTGCTGTGGAACAGCCCCGCGATCGGGCGGGTGGAGCTGGCGGGCAACGGGACGCGCTGGGTGGCGGACTCGGCCCGGCAGATCGACTACTGGATCACGGCCGGGCAGCCGGCCGACGCGCAGCGGCGCTACAGCGCGGTGACAGGTCGTACGCCGATGCTGCCGGAATGGGCGGCGGGCTTCTGGCAGTGCAAGCTGCGCTACCGCACGCAGGACGAACTCCTCGACGTGGCAAGGGAGTACAAGCGGCGTGGGCTGCCCCTGCGCGCCATCGTGTGCGACTTCTTCCACTGGACGCATCTGGGCGAGTGGAAGTTCGACCCGGCGGAGTGGCCCGACCCGGCCGCCATGGTCCGGGAGTTGGAGGAGATGGGCGTCAAACTCGTCGTCTCCGTGTGGCCCTCGGTGTCGCCGCTGTCCGAGAACCACGAACTCATGGAGCAGCGCGGCTACTTCATCGGCACGCAGTACGGCCCGATGGCGCACGCCGACTGGCCGGACAAGGGTGTCGCGTCCACCGTCCAGGTCGCGTTCTACGACGCCACGAACCCGGAGGCCCGCGAGTTCCTCTGGTCCAAGGTCCGCGACAACTACCTTGCCCCGTACGGCATCACGGCCTTCTGGCTGGACGCCTGCGAGCCGGAGCTGAAGCCGGGCTTCCCGGAGAACCTGCGGTACTGGGCGGGCCCCGGCCTGGAGGTCGGCAACCTGTACCCGGCGGAGAACGCCCGCACGTTCTACGAGGGCCTGATCGCCTCCGGCGAGGACGAGGTGATCAGCCTCAACCGCTCGGCGTGGGCGGGCAGTCAGCGCTACGGCGCCGCCCTGTGGTCCGGTGACATCGGCGTCGACTTCCCGACGCTGCGCCGCCAGATCGCGGCCGGTCTCAACACCGCCCTGTCCGGCATCCCCTGGTGGAACACCGACATCGGCGGCTTCCACGGCGGCGATCCGGACGACCCGGCGTACCGGGAGGTGATGGTCCGCTGGTTCCAGTTCGGTGCGCTGTCCCCGCTGATGCGGCTGCACGGCTTCCGCGACCCGGGTATGCCGCTGGGGCCCGACATGACCGGCGGTCCCAACGAGGTGTGGTCGTACGGTGAGGAGGCCGGCGCGATCCTGGAGTCGTATGTCCGGCTGCGGGAGCGGCTGAAGCCGTACGTGCTGCGGGTGATGCGCGAGGCGCACGAGGAGGGGTTGCCGGTGATGCGGCCGCTGTTCCTGGAGTTCCCGGACGACCCGGAGACGTGGTCGGTCGACGACGCGTATCTCTTCGGTCCGGACCTGCTGGTCGCGCCGGTTCTGTCGGCGGGTGCGACGAGCCGTACGGCGTATCTTCCGGCGGGGGCGGGCTGGACGGATGCGTGGACGGGGGAGACGTATCGGGGTGGGGTGGCTGTGAC
>NZ_LGDW01000045.1 GCF_001280005.1 Streptomyces sp. NRRL WC-3618
GGGTAGGTCGGTGGGGGTGGGCGTTACTGGGGGCTGCCGCCCCCAGGCCCCCGCTTCGGCCCTGAACGGGCCTTGTCCTCAAACGTCGGACGGGCTATTAAAGAGGCCACGCCTCCGCCAGCATCTTTCTGGTGTCGCCCAGGAGCTGTGGCAGTACCTTCGTGTGGCCCACCACCGGCATGAAGTTCGTGTCGCCGCCCCAGCGCGGGACGATGTGCTGGTGCAGGTGGGCCGCGATGCCCGCGCCCGCCACCGTGCCCTGGTTCATCCCGATGTTGAACCCGTGCGCGCCGGACGCCCCGCGCAGGGCCGTCATCGCCTGCTTGGTCAACTCGGCCAGCTCGGCGGTCTCGGAGTCCGTCAGGTCCGTGTAGTCGGCGACATGCCGGTACGGCACGACCATCAGATGGCCGCCCGTGTACGGGTACAGGTTGAGCACCGCGTAGACCTGCTCGCCGCGCCGGAGAATGAGGCCGTCCTCGTCGGACTTGGCCGGGATCGAGCAGAAGGGACAGCCGTCGTCGGCGCCCGGACCGGTCGGCTTGTTCTCGCCCTGGATGTACGCCATCCGGTGCGGCGTCCACAGGCGCTGAAACGCGTCCTGTGTCCCGACTCCGATCTGCTGCTCCGGCTCACTCGTCATGCCATGCAGCATATTGCTTCGCCTGTGGGGAGGGCGCCGCCGGGGCATGAGGAAGGCCCCCGGGGAAGTGACTTCCCCGGGGGCCCAACAGCTCTCGATCAGATTTGCGTCCGCTCCTCCACGACCTTCGCGATCTTCGCGATGGCGTCCGCGACGGGGATGCCGTTCTCCTGCGAACCGTCCCGGTAGCGGAAGGACACCGTGTCACCGTTCATGTCGTCGTCGCCGACGATGACCATGAACGGCACCTTCTGCTTCTGCGCGTTCCTGATCTTCTTCTGCATACGGTCGGACGACGCGTCCACCTCGACCCGCAGCCCCTGCTTCTTCGCCTCGGCGGCGAACTTCTGCAGGTACTCCACGTGTCCGTCGCCGATCGGGATACCGACCGCCTGAACAGGGGCCAGCCACGCCGGGAAGGCGCCCGCGTAGTGCTCGAGGAGCACCGCGAAGAACCGCTCGATGGAGCCGAACAGGGCGCGGTGGATCATCACCGGACGCTGCTTGGAGCCATCGGGCCCGGTGTACTCCAGGTTGAACCGCTCGGGCAGGTTGAAGTCCAGCTGGACCGTCGACATCTGCCAGGTACGGCCGATCGCGTCCTTCGTCTGGACGGAGATCTTCGGCCCGTAGAAGGCCGCGCCACCCGGGTCCGGGACCAGCGGCAGTCCCTGCTTCTCGGCCACCTGACGCAGTGTCTCGGTGGCCTCCTCCCAGATCTCGTCCGAGCCGACGAACTTCTCCGGGTCCTTGGTGGACAGCTCCAGGTAGAAGTCGTTGAGGCCGTAGTCGCGCAGCAGGTTCAGGACGAAGGTGAGCGTCTTGTCGAGCTCCTCCGCCATCTGCTCCTTGGTGCAGTAGATGTGCGCGTCGTCCTGCGTGAAGCCCCGGGCGCGA
This sequence comes from Streptomyces sp. NRRL WC-3618, assembly GCF_001280005.1. Taxonomy (GTDB): domain Bacteria; phylum Actinomycetota; class Actinomycetes; order Streptomycetales; family Streptomycetaceae; genus Streptomyces. The sequence goes on from NZ_LGDW01000045.1 coordinate 1,541, forward strand.
GTCAGGCCGTGCACGACGCCCGACTTCTCGTACCGGTACACGGTCCCGAACTCGAAGAGGCGCAGCGGGAGTTCACGGTAGGAACGGCCGCGCGCGTCGAAGATCAGGTTGTGCATCGGGCAGTTCATGGGCTTGAGGTAGTAGTCCACGCCCTCGTCGAGCTGCATGGGCGGGTACATGCCGTCGGCGTACCAGTCCAGGTGGCCCGAGGTCTCGAAGAGCTTTCCCTTCGTCGCGTGCGGGGTGTAGACGAACTCGTAGCCCTCCTCCTCGTGCCGGCGGCGCGAGTAGTCCTCCATCACCCGGCGGATGACACCGCCCTTGGGATGGAAGACGGCGAGGCCGGAGCCGATCTGGTCCGGGATGGAGAACAGGTCCAGCTCGCTGCCCAGCTTGCGGTGGTCACGCTTCTCGGCCTCGACGAGGAAGTCGAGGTGCGCCTTCAGCTCCTCCTTGGTGGGCCAGGCGGTGCCGTAGATGCGCTGGAGCATCGGGTTCTTCTCGCTGCCCCGCCAGTAGGCGGCGGCGTTGCGCATCAGCTTGAACGCCGGGATGTTCCGGGTGGTCGGCAGGTGCGGACCCCGGCAGAGGTCCTTCCAGCACAGCTCGCCGGTCTTCGCGTCGAGGTTGTCGTAGATCGTCAGCTCGCCGGAGCCGACCTCGACGTTCGCGCCGTCGTCGGTCGAGGCGGAGCCCTTGATGCCGATCAGCTCCAGCTTGTACGGCTCCGACGCCAGCTCCTCGCGAGCCGCCTCGTCGGTCACCACACGGCGGGAGAACCGCTGACCGCGCTTCTGGATCTCCTGCATTTTCTTCTCGATGACCTTGAGGTCCTCGGGCGTGAACGGCTTCTCGACGTCGAAGTCGTAGTAGAAGCCGTCCTTGACCGGCGGGCCGATGCCGAGCTTGGCCTCCGGGAACAGCTCCTGCACGGCCTGGGCCATGACGTGGGCGGTGGAGTGGCGCAGGATGTTCAGGCCGTCCTCGGAGGAGATCTCGACCGGCTCGACCTCCTCGCCGTCCGCCACCTCGTACGCGAGGTCCTTGAGCTCCCCGCCCACGCGCGCGGCGATGATCGAACGTTCGCCGGCGAAGAGGTCGGCGGCCGTAGTCCCCGTCGTCACCACGCGCTCTTCCCGCTCGGAATCGCGATGGATGATCACACGGACGTCTGACACCGGTCTCTCCTGACTGAAGGTGGGTGCGGCGCCATACCGAGAGCGCACGCAGTTAGGGATCGTACCGACCCCGGCCCGCCCACCGCGAAACAGATAAGCGGGAGACGCTTGTCAGCGCCCCCCCCTCAGTCGTCCCCGCTGCACGCCTCCTCGAAGAAATCGAGGTTCTCCTGCAGCGACTTCAGCAGCCGGTCCCGCTCCGCCTCGTCGACCTGGACGGGTACGACCCCGGAGGCCTGCGTCAGCCGCCGGAAGCCGCCCCGGCTCTCCAGCCGGCCGTGCACCCGCACCGGCAGGCCGATCAGATGGGCGTGCCCGGCGATCCGGTACGCCTCCTCGTCCAGCGTCATCCGGACATGCGGGATCTCGGCGCCGGCCAGCACCCGCAGGCGTACGGCGCCCTCGCCGCGCGGCCCCGACCTGCGCATCCGTACCACCGTGCCGGTGATCCGGACCGGCACCGACGGTTCCTCGCGCAGATACCGGGAGCCGGCGGCGCGCAGGACGGCCAGGTCGCCGGGCGAGAACTCGACGGGTTCGGCGCCGGCCGAGCAGCCCTCGGGGACCTCCGCGCCGGGCGCCCACTCGACGGCGATCCTGGCGCCCTCCGTACCGCGTACGAGGGCGACGAGGGACTCCGTCAGCTCGTGGCTCACGCCTGCCTCGACGGCGCCGTCGAAGGCGTCCATGCCGCCGGTGGCCCGGTGGTAGTCGATGGCCTCGCGGGCCGCGTACAGGGCCTGGTGGAGGCGTACGGCGAGGGGGCGGCCCGAGCCGACGGGGACGAACGCGGTGAGGCTGCGTCCCGTGGGGGCGGCGCCGACGAGTACGTGGTCGAGGAGGGCGTCGGCGGTCCTGCGGTGGCGGGCGCCGTAGTAGCCGGCACGCGCGCGGGTGGCGAGCGCTCCGGCGAGCATCATCCGGCGGGCGGCCGAGCGCAGTTGTTCCTCGACGGGCCAGGAGGCGACGCCGGCGGGGCCGGTCGGGACGTCACGCCACCAGCGGATCTCGTCGCTGGGCACGGCGAGGCCGACGAGTACCTCGCGGGCGGCGGGCGATCCGCTGCGGGTGAGTGCGACGAGGGCCTCGGCGAGCAGGTCGTCGCTGTCGGGGAAGGCCCGGCTCTCGGGCACGAGAAGGCTCGTGCCGTTGCCGCCGGGCCCTGGTGGGGTCCAGCGGCCGTAACGTCCGGCGGCTCCCCCGCGCCGCTGCCAGCCGTGCCGGCGCAGCAGGGCCGCGAGCACGGCGGGGTCGACCTCTTCGGGCGCGGGTGGTTCGTCGTGCCAGGGGGTGTCCACAGGGTGCGGGCGGACGGGCCGCAGGGGCCCCTCGGTGGGCCGGTGCGTCATGGTCTGCCTCCCGTCCCGACGCGCGTCATGATCTCGCAGAGCGCGCGGTCGTCGAATATGCGCGAGGTCGGTATCCGCACGGTGGTCCGGTGCCGGCCGGTGATGCGTTGGCCGGCGAGGTTGATCCAGTAGCAGCAGTGCCGCAGGTCGAGGCGGTCGTGGCCGGCGCGCAGCCAGTCGTCCTGCGAGCGCGGTACGAGCATCACGACCAGGATCTTGTGCACCGAGACCGGGGTGCGGGCGAGCTTCGCCAGGTGGGCGTTGTCGAGCGTGAAGGAGAAGTACGGGCCCAGCGGCTTCGGCGCGATCTGGTACGTGCACTTCAGCTGGACCTTGATGGTGACCTCGTCGTCGACCGTGTGCGCGGGGGCACTGTGGCTGACGTGCCAGTCGATGCCGTTGTCGGGGAAGGGCTGGGACAGCGAGCAGCCGGCCGCCGCGGCGACGGCGTGCAGATAGCCCACTTGCAGTGTCTCCATGCAGGCGGTGGTGGCGAGGGTGCCTCGATGGGGTGCCGCCGTCCGTTCGGGCAGCAGCCCGCCCCGTTCGGGCTGCGCTATCGCCATGACCAAATGCCTTCCAAACCGGTGGAATTACCATGACAGGCCATTGAAGTGCGTAAACCTGTACCTCTGTTGTCTCCTTCCGGCGTACGGCGCAAACAGCCCGGGTATCACCAAACGGGCAGAAGACGGTGCGTCAGCTGCCGTGGGTGAACGAGGAGTTGCATAGGTATGACGTGCTGGTACGAGGGCCCTTTGGCCGCGTTCGACACGGAGACCACGGGTGTGGACGTCGAGACCGACCGGATCGTGTCGGCTTCCGTCGTGGTCCAGGAAGGTCCGTCCATCCGGCCGCGGATCAGCCGCTGGCTGATCAACCCGGGTGTGCCCGTGCCCGCTTCGGCGACGGCGGTGCATGGGCTGACGGACGAACATCTACAACGCAACGGCCGCTGGCCGTCTCCTGTCGTGGAGGAGATAGCCCGGGCGCTGGCGGAGCAGTCCGCGGCGGGCCGCCCGCTGGTCATCATGAACGCGCCCTTCGATCTGACCATGCTGGACCGGGAGTTGCGCCGCCATCGCGCGTCGTCGCTCGACCGCTGGTTCGAGTCGGCGCCGCTGCTGGTGCTGGATCCCCGGGTCCTGGACAAGCATCTGGACCGCTACCGCAAGGGCCGCCGCACCCTCACGGACCTGTGCGCGCACTACGGCGTCACGCTGGAGGGCGCCCATGACGCGGCGGCGGACGCGATGGCCTCCCTGGAGGTCGTACGGGCGGTCGGGCGCCGTTTCGCGACCCGGCTGGAGCGCCTCTCCCCCGCCGAACTGCACACGCTGCAGTCGGTGTGGCACGCGGCGCAGGCTCGTGGTCTGCAGGCGTGGTTCGCCAAGAGCGGTTCGCCGGAGGCGGTCGATCCGGCGTGGCCGCTGCGTCCGGAGATGCCGGCGGCGGCATAGCCGAGGCACGGAAAGCGCAGGGAAGGAGCAGGGAAAGGGCATAAAAAAGCCGGTCCGTCTGTGACGGACCGGCCTTTCCCGGTGGGCGATACTGGGTTCGAACCAGTGACCTCTTCGGTGTGAACGAAGCGCTCTCCCACTGAGCTAATCGCCCGGGAACGCACCGAACAATACAGGTCCGGGCGGGCTTCGTTCAAACCGCTTCGTTCAGACGGCCTGGAGGTGGGCGGCCAGTCCGCGCCGTCCCGCGCGCATCATCAGGGCGTGGTTGGCGCGGAAGAGGGGCCGGCCTGGCACGGCGAGGCGGCGCATGAGGGGCTTGGTGACGTCGACTTCCTGGTCGTAGCGGGCGAGAGTGCCGGAGCCGGATGCGGTGAGTGTCCAGCGCGCCCAGCCGTCGAGGTCGCCGCTCATGGCGATCTCCAGGATTCCGGCCGCCGGGTCGCGGCGCGCGTCGCGGGCGGTCAAGGTCAGGTCGTACGGCAGCAGGGAACGGATGCGAACGACTCCGCTGGTGTCGTCGATGCGGGTGACCTCGCGCACCTGCGGCCACCAGCGCGGGTAGTCCTCGGCCTGCTCCAGGGCCACGTACACGACGGCGGGTGGGGCGGCGAGGGTCCACAGAGTGCGGAAGCGGTAGTGGCTCCAGTCCATGGGGGGAGTGTGCCCGTGTGGCCGCCCCTCACCGCGGGTCGCGCGGCGGGGACGGGCACGGCGCTTCCGTTACGAGGGCATCCTGTGGCCCAGCAGAGCGAGGTTCTCGATGGCGGCGAGGCCGTAGAGAGCGGTGTCGTTGCTGGACACCCAGGTGGCCTCGCTGCCCGGGACGAGGGCGACCGGGCCGCTCACCTGTTCGGTCTTCCAGGGCGCCGACTCCTTGTAGCCGTCGGAGTTGTAGAACTTGTCCCACGCGCGCGTGGCGAGTTTCGCGTCACCGGTCTGTACAGCCGCGTACGCGTCGAGCCGTGAATGGCCCTGGAAGAGGAGCAGGGTGCCGAAGTTCGAGCCGTAGCGGGCCGCCTGTTCGGCCTTGGTGGCGTTGAAGTAGCGGCAGTAGTCGAAGTACGCCTCGTTGAACTCGGGCATGTCGACCAGGTCGATGAGTTCGGCGCAGAGTTCGTTGAGTCCGAAGACCGCGGAGAGGTGCGAGACGCCGACGACGGGCGCCGCGGCGACGGCGAACTTCCCGGTGTCGAGGTCGTACAGCCCGCTGCCCTGGACGAAGCCGTTGGGCTGGGCGGCGATGGTCTCCATGGTGGACAGCACGCGCGCCTTGGCCTTCTCCCACTTGGGGCCCTTGCGTTCCCACTCGGTCAGCCAGGCCGACACCAGACCGCTCCAGTCGGTGCCGAAGCCGATCGACAGGGCGTGCCGGTCGGGGGTGTACGGCTCGGTGCGGATCTTGCGGATGGGGTCGAGGACGAGGAACGTCTCGTCGCTGTCGACGTTGGCGTGCATGAGGTCGCCGACGCGTTCGTCACCGGTGAGGAAGTAGTAGTAGCGGCGGTAGGTGGTGTTGGCGATGCGCTGCTGCTTGGCGCTGTCGGCGTAGTGCTGCACGCCGTGGCGGGTGCCGAGGCCGGCCCACTGCCCGAGGTGGTACACGTCGACCTCACCGGTGTGGCGGGTCATCGCCTCGGCGAACCGGAAGATGTCGGCGCGGCCCGAGCGCAGGTAGGCGAACCAGAGCCAGAGGTCGGGCGACAGTTCGGAGTTGTCCCACGCGTAGCCGCCGACGTCGTACCGCCACTGGTGCCGGGCGGTGTCGTACGTGTGCATGATGTCGCCGTAGTCCCAGAAGCCGTACCAGCGGCGCTGCTCCACCTGGTCCTTGTAGTACGTGAAGAGGAAGTCGAGGTGGTCCTCGATCCTGGCCTTGGCGGGGGTGGAGCGGTCGGGCTCGGAGTAGAGGCCGGGGCCGAAGACCTGGGCCTTGATGAGCTGCCTGGGCGGGGCGGCGAGCTGGGGCAGGACCCGTACGGCTGCGACCTGTTCGGCGAGTTTCTCGGCGCTGGGGGTCGACTCGTTGGCCCAGAAGAGGAGTTCGGAGGTGCGGGCGATGCCGTAGGGGGTGCCGAAGCCCGGTTCGTAGTCCTCGTAGGTGATGTTGAGGCCTTCGAGCTGTTCGGCGTACGTGTCCTGACCCATGCCGTCGTGGTAAAAGCGCAGGTCCATGGGCTGCGCCTCGGGCGACCAGAGCCAGAGGGTGACCTCGGCCTCGTCGGTCTGGGCGTCGCGGATGTCGAGCTGGGCGGGGTGCTTCTCCCAGAAGTCCCTGAGGCCGAAGGAGAGTCCGCCGCTCGCCCCGCCGACGTAACCGAACCCGGAGGCCCGCTTGCCCCCGCCGGCGCCGATCCAGCCGTGGCCCTTCTTGGTGCGCTTGCGGAGGGTGAAGCCGTCGGCGGAGAGCTGGGAGAGGGTGTAGTCGCCCCACTCGGGGATGTACTGGAGGCGGGTGGTGACGCGCTGGTCCCAGGTCGAGGGGTCGGGCAGCCTCTCCCCCGCGAACTGGGCCGCCTGGACGGCCGCTCCGGGGTCGCGGCGCTGCCCGGTGATGCCCTTGACGGCCTCGCGCAGCAGTCCGGTGCCGTCGCCGCCGATCCGGATGTGCCGGTCGTACGAGGCGTCCCGCATCGGCACGCTGAAGCGGACCCCGATGCCGCGGATGAAGTCGCCGCTCGCCTTGCCGGGCTTCTGGTCGCCGTCGTACGTGATGGTGTGGACCATGCGGAAGGAGTCGGCGCCGGCGTAGAAGTAGAGGCGGATCGAGAAGGGGAGCCAACTGCGGCTGCCCTTGCGGTGCTTGCCGTCGATGCGGACAACAGCCCTGACGGGGCCGTCCTGTTCGACCTCGACCTTGCTGATGGCGCTGTCGAAGCGCTCGAACCTGGTCGCACCCTGGTCCTCGTCCTCGATCTCGGGCTGGCGGATGAGGACGAGCCGCCCGTTCTTCGCGATCTCGGTGGCGCCGCGTCTCACCGACCTCACCAGCGTGGAACCGGACTTGGCGATGCGTGCGGAGATGACTCCGGTCGAGATGTCGATGCTCCCGCCGCGGTTGTCGACGGTGACCTTCGCGGCGGGGACCTCGGGGGTCCCGGCGGTCAGCGTGAGCTTGCCGTTGCCCGAACTCACGGCGTGGGCGGTCCACTTGAGGCTGCCGTCGGGCCAGTAGGCGAGCGGCCACGACTGTACGGGGACGGACTTGCCGGCGGCGTCCGTGAGCGCGAAGGTCTGGTGCGCGTCGTAGGTGCCCTTCGGCCAGGGCACGCCGACGGTGGAGCCGGGGGCGGCGCCGAGGCCGCCGTCCTCCAGCCAGTCCAGGGTGACCGGGTCCGCGTCGGCCTCGGCGGCCGAGGGCGCGGCCTGCGCGTCCTTCGCTCCCAGCGCCCAGCTGAACTGGGCGGCGGCTCCGGCGACGGCGGCGGCCTTGAGGAGTGATCTGCGGGGGATGGGAGACATGGGAGACCGGCCTTTCCCTTGCGTACGGAAACAGTGATGGTCAGGGGCATGACAGAGGGAGGTACGGCGCCCGAGGCGCCGCCCTTGGGCGATGGCACCGCCCGTCAGCGGCGCCGGTAGCGCTCCTCGACGGCGACGGCCGCCGCCGCGACGGCCCCGAGGACGGGCACCGCCAGCGGCGGAAGGAACCCCGCGGACAGGGCCACGACGGCCAGCCCGCAGACGACCAGGAAGGACCCGGCGGGATCGCGCACGGTCCGGCGCCCGGCATCCGCGAGCAGCACCCGCCAGACGGCGCCCGGCGTCCAGACGGCCGTCGCCCGCAACAGAGCCACGGCAACGCCGATCAGCGCGAAGACACCGACGGCCCCGACGAACCGCCCGCCCGGAATCCCGGCCTGCGCGGCCAGGACGTCCACCCGGACCGCGCCGACCACCGCCCAGCCGGCGAGCCCGACGAGCCATCCGCCGCGCACGGCGGCCCGGAAGTCCGCGGCGAACTCCCGCCAGCCACCGCCCACATGGGTCGTACGACGCCGCAGATGCCGTGCGCCGGCGGCGAAGGCCGCCGGGTAGGTGACGATCCCGAGACAGGCCACGGCGATCCACACGCCGGTGAGCAGACACTCGGCGAAGACCGCGAAGCGCTCGCCGAACACGGACTCCTTGCGCGGAGAGCGTGCCTTCACGCGTGTTCCGGCCATGGTGACCGCCTCAGCCCTTCAGTCCGGAGGTCGCCATACCGTCGATGAGATAGCGCTGGAAGGCCATGAAGAAGGCGACGACCGGGACCAGCGCCACCAGCGACATGGCGATCATGCTGCCGTAGTTGGAGATGCCTTCCTGGTCGCGGAACATCATCAGGCCGAGCGAAACCGTGTACTTGGAGGGGGTGTTGAGGTAGATCAACGGCCCCATGAAGTCGTTCCACGCGTTGATGAAGGTGAAGATGGCGCTGGTGATGACGGCCGGGCGGCTCAACGGCAGCACGATCGACCAGTAGGTCCGCAGATGCCCGCAGCCGTCGAGCTTCGCGGCCTCGTCCAGTTCGCGCGGCAGCCCGCGCATGAACTGCACCATCAGGAAGACGAAGAACGCCTCCGTGGCCAGGAACTTGCCCGCGACCAGCGGCACGAGCGTGTCGATGTATCCGAGTTTGCGGAACAGTACGTACTGCGGGATGAGCAGCACGTGATACGGCAGCAGCAGGGTGCCGATCATCAGTGTGAACAGCAGGTTCCGCCCGGCGAACCGGATCTTGGCGAAGGCGTACGCGGTGAGGGAGCTGGAGATCACCACGCCGACCACGGCCAGGCCCGCGTACATCAGCGAGTTGGTGAAGAAGCTGGTGATGGAGATGCCCGAGATGCCGTCGGCGAGTCCCGAGAAGTTCGCCCAGACCGGTTGGGTGGGCAGCAGGTCGAGGCTGGCGATGATGTCCTTGCTCGGTTTGAACGAGGCACCGAGCACCCAGATCACCGGGTAGAGGACCACCGCGAGCACGAGGAGCGCGCCCACGTGCCAGGCGAGGGATCCGGTGCGCCGCCGTTCGTCGGCGGTGCTCACCACAGGGCTGGTGGCACTGGTCACTTGGCGGCCTCCTCGTAGTGCACCCACTTCTTCTGCGACCAGAACAGGACCGCCGTGACGAGTGCCACCGCGATCACCAGCGTCCAGGCCATCGCGGAGGCAAAGCCCATCTGGGACTCCTTGAAGCCCTTCTGGTAGAGGTAACAGGTGTAGACGAGGGTGGCGTCGGCGGGCCCGCACCGGCTGTCGGAGACGACATAGGCGGAGCCGAACACCTGGAACGCGTGGATGGACTCCAGCAGCACGTTGAAGAACAGCACCGGGGACAACATCGGCAGCGTGATGTTCCAGAACCGCCGCAGGGGGCCGGCTCCGTCCATCTCGGCGGCCTCGTAAAGTTCCTGCGGCACCTGTTTGAGTCCGGCCAGGAAGATGACCATCGGCGCGCCGAACTGCCAGATGCTCAGGGCCACCAGTGCGTACAGGACGTAGTCCGGGTTGCCGATCCAGCCGCCGACATCGAGCCCGAAGACCTTCTGTGTACGGTCCACCACGGCGTCGTCGGAGAACAGTGCCCGCCAGACGAAGCCCACGGAGACGCTGGCACCGATGAGCGACGGCAGGTAGAAGGCGGCCCGGTACAGGGCCTGTCCGCGCCGCTTCTGCGCGAGCAGCAGTGCCACTCCGAGCGCGAGGAGCAGCTTCAGCGGCGTGGCCACGACGACGTACTTCAGCGTGACCTCGACCGACTTCTGCCAGCGTGGGTCCTGGAACATCGTCGTGAAGTTGTCCAGCCCCACCCACTTGGGCGGCGTGAACAGGTTGTAGCTGGTGAACGCGTAGTACAGCGACGCGATCATCGGCCCCGCCGTGAGCAGCAGGAAGCCCGCGATCCACGGCGACATGAAGAGATAGCCGGCGAGGTTCTCGCGGCGCCGCCCGCGCCGCCCGTCGGCAGGAGCGGCGTACCGCTTCCTCGCCGGGGGCGCGGGCGCTTCCTTGACGAGCGTCATGGTGGTGTTTCCCCTCAGCCCGCGAACGCGGCCTTGGCCTCGCCGAACAGTGCCTTGGCGCCGTCGGCCGGCTTGGTCTTGCCCTGCGCGATCTCACCGCCGATACGCAGGAAGGCCGACTCGACGACGTCCGCGCCGGACGGGTGCGGGGTGATCTTCCCGAGCACGCCGGCCTTGGCGACCTCGTCCTCGTACGCCGAGACTCCCTTGTTGTTGGGGTCGGTCGGCTTGAACGCGTCGTACTGCTCGGTGGTGGCCAGAATGCCTCGGTCGTAACCCATGATTTTGCCGGCCTCGGGGTCGTGGACCATGAAGTCGATGAACTGGGCGACCTCCTTGGGGTGCTTGGTCCCGGAGAAGCCGCTGAGCATCAGCGAACCGAGGTACTGGCCGGTGTCCTTGCCGTCCGTGGTGGGAATCGGCGCGAGCCCGTAGTCGGACTCGCCCTCGCCCTCGTAGCGGATGGAGAAGTTGTCCCAGGTGAATTCGGACGCGGCCAGCCCCGCCGACAGACCGGACTTGGGCGAGACCTGCTCGATCTTCTTGGGGTCGGCGACGAGACCGGACTTCACCCGCTTGTAGCCGTCCTCCCACCACGCGGTCAGATCGTCCTCGGTGAAGCCGAGATCGGTGTCGGTGAAGAAGGCCTTGCCGTTCTGCCGCAGGTACAGGTCGTAGAGGTACATGATGGTGAAGTAGCCGGTGTCGCCGGCGATCTTCAGTTTGTCCTGGATCGCCTGCAGCGCCGTGAAGTACTCGTCCCAGGTCCAGCCGAACTTCGGCTCCACGCCTGCCTTCTTGAAGGCCTTGAGGTCGATGACGAGCGCCATGGTGTTGGCGCCGACGGGAATGCCGAGCTGCTTGCCGTCGACAGAGCCGTTCGCCAGAACGCCGTTGCGGAAGTTCTCCAGGCTCAGATTCCCGGCGTCCGCCTGCGTCTTGAGATCCATCAGAACGCCACGCTTGTCGTATTTGCGAAGAAAACCGACCGCATTCTGGAAAACGTCCGGCGGATTCCCGCCGGAGGCCTGGGTCTGGAACTTCTCCCAGAACGCCGCGTAGTCCGTGAATTCAGGCTTGATCTTTGTCTTCGGGTACTTCTTCTCGAAGAGCGCGATCGTCTTCTTGATGGCGATGGTGCGGGGTTCGCCACCCCACCACGCATAACGGAGTGTCACATTTCCGTCCCCGGCGCCGCTGTCACCGCCACACCCGGTCGTCGCCGCGAGCCCCAGCACTGCCGCCGAGGCTCCGGCCACCTTGAGGATCGTTCGTCTCTCAACATTCCCGTTCTCAGGCATGGTCAGGCCCTCCCCGCGATGTCGTGGGCGCTTGCATGAATCGTTTCAAGTAAGCGCTTGCCGGGATAAGCTACGGAGGGGCTCGGAACGCGTCAATGATTCGGACAGGATTTTCCTGCGAGCGGCCGGTCGGAGCGGGTGCGCGAGTCGACTCCTGTACCCACAAAGGAGGTTGACGTTGCAGGTGAGGCGGCCGAGGTCGACTGACCGAACGCCGGCGTGCCGCCCGCGTTTATTTGGGGCTGGGCCGAAATGCGCCTGCCGGGTGGGGAGACGGAGCCCGAAGAGACCCACGCTCCAGGAGTTGCTCCGTGGAGGTCAGCGGACGCCCGACGGGAGGCCCACCAAGCCCCGCCGGGTCCCCCGAAGCGACCTCGGGGAGCGGACGGACGGCTCGGGAAAGATGACCGGCGGAGCAGCGAGTCACACACGCGGGGCAGTCCCGTTTCACGGCATACGCCGGAGCGGAGCCCGCCCGGAAACGACGAGTGCGGCCCGTGTCCACGTTTCCGTGGACACGGGCCGCACTCGATCCGGTGGGCGATACTGGGTTCGAACCAGTGACCTCTTCGGTGTGAACGAAGCGCTCTCCCACTGAGCTAATCGCCCGGACGCAGAAAGAACATTACCCCATGTCACGGGGTGCCTCGGACACGTCCCGGGTCACTGGTCCTTGATCTTCCAGGGCATTTCCAGCCCGAACTTCCATACGTAGATCCCGACGAGAACCGCCACGATCACGAGACCGACCGTCGTCAGGATGATGTTCCGGCGGCGCACCTCGGGGTCGAGTGCACGCTGTGCCGCCTCGGTGACCTTGCGTTTCGTCCAGCGCAGCACCAGCTGGGCCCACACGAACTCGGTCGCCCAGATCGCCATACCGCCGAAGATCACCAGCCAGCCCGGTCCGGGCAGGGGCAGCATGACGATGCCGGCGCCCACCACGGCGAGGCCCACGACGAAGACGCCGACCTGCCAGCTCATGTGCAGCATGCGGCGCGCTTTGATGAATTCCGGTGCTCTCGAGCCGAGCTCCCGCTCGTCCGTCGCCTCACCGGCCCCGGTCTCATCTGGTGTCACGACAGCCTCACTCGGCTTGTCACTCCCCGTATTCATACGGCCAAACCCTACCGGACGGAAACCGGTCACCGGAATGGTCGTAACCGACGAACCGGCTCTCGGCCGGAAGAGTTACGTAAAGACACGCAAAACACCCAGAGGGGTTTACAACGGCACCGTAGGTGGCATGTCGATTTCGCCGACGTGCGAATCCCCGAGCGCACACTGAGCGAAAGGCCTTGGCGCTTATGAACACCACGGTCAGCTGCGAGCTGCACCTGCGCCTCGTTGTGTCGAGCGAGTCCTCACTGCCTGTTCCCGCAGGACTGCGGTATGACACGGCCGATCCCTACGCCGTGCACGCCACCTTCCACACCGGAGCCGAGGAAACCGTCGAGTGGGTGTTCGCCCGCGACCTGCTCGCGGAGGGCCTCCACCGGCCCACCGGCACCGGTGACGTCCGAGTCTGGCCGTCCCGGAGCCACGGTCAGGGCGTTGTCTGCATCGCCCTCAGCTCCCCGGAGGGCGAGGCCCTCCTCGAAGCTCCCGCACGAGCCCTGGAGTCCTTCCTGAAGCGAACGGACGCCGCTGTGCCACCCGGCACGGAACACCGCCACTTCGACCTCGACCAGGAGCTGTCCCACATCCTGGCGGAAAGCTAGGAAGAGGCTCCCACCCAGCCGCCCGGCGCCGTCCACTCGGGGAGACGGCTCGGGTCACAACCGCATATGGCACACCGCCGCCGCCCCGCGGGTTTCCCGCGGGGCGGCGGCGGTGCGTCCGCGCGCCTTTACTGGGCGGCCGTGTCCCCGACGCCGTCGGAGGCGACGCACACCTCCGTCGCTGTGAGCCACTACCATCGGCCAGCATCGGCGGGCGGGCGCCCGACCGTCCAGGCAGGCCAGGGAGAGCAACGTGCTGATCACCCACGACACCCGGTGCGCCCTCGACACCGTGGTCGATCTGGTGAACACCGCGCCGGACGACGACACGACGGACGGGCTGCCCGATGTCGAGGCGCTCGGAAATTTCGTACGAAAGCACAACATAAGCGATGTCGGCGTGCTCTCGGAGGCCGATCTCGCCGCCGTGCACAGGATCCGTGAGCGGTTCGCCGGGGTGTTCGCGGCCCAGGACGCCCGGATCGCCGCCGCGCTCATCAACGAGCTGGTCGCCGCGGCGGGCACCACGCCCCGGCTCACGGACCACGACGGGTACGACTGGCACGTGCACTACTTCGCACCCGGCGCGTCCATCGCGGACCACCTCGCCGCCGACTGCGGGATGACCCTCGCGTTCTTCGTGGTCGCCGGCGAGCAGGAACGGCTGCGGCGCTGCGAGGCCCCGGACTGCCGGCACGCCTTCGTCGACGTCTCCCGCAACCGGTCACGCCGCTACTGCGACAGCCGCACCTGCGGGAACCGGCTGCACGTGGCGGCCTACCGGGCGCGCCGCAAGGAGTCGGCGGGCTGACGGGCGGAAGGTCGGAGCCTGGTGCTGACGCAGCCCCCGGCGGGTGACGCCGGGGACTGGCGTGTACAGCTCACAGCAACAGCAGATCATGCAACGAAGCCATGAGCAGCAGACACCCGATCACCGCAAGGAAGATCATCAGCGGTGGCTGGGAAAGGGCGAAGAGGCACCCGCGCGGCTCGTCCTTCGGCGGCACGGCCTCGCTCTGTGTTGTGTCCAGCATCTCGTCGCGATGATGACGTAGCCGACACCCTCACCGCGATCAACGCACCCGAAATGCACGGTAGTTCACGAAATTCCGCAATGTCCACAGCGAGTCATGATCGCTTCCGAGCGACCTCCGACGCCTCCCGGCCGTTTGTGTCGTTTCAGCCCGCCTGCAGCCGTGTCCCGTCCTCTCCCGTCACACGTCACACACCGGACGACCTCATAGGCCGTGCGGCTTCATATGCCGTGCTTCTTCAGGATCGCCTCGATGTCGCTGAAGTCGTCCCCCGCACCACCGCCGCGCGGTTTGACGGCCGGCTGGGCCGCAGGACGGGATGCCTTGCCGCGTCCCTCCCCCGGCGAGGGCGCCGAGGCCGCCGGGGCCACCGCTTCACGCTGTGCGGCCTGCGTCTCTCTGCGTTCCGTGCGGCTGCCGCCCTTTCGCCGCTCCACCGCGCGCGTGGTCGTGAAGAGCAGCCAGGCGCCGCCGAGCACACCGAAGCCCGCCCAGGCGGAGGGGCTGAAGGCGGTGTCGGCCGCCCACCCCACCACTCCGGTCATCACGAGGCCGACGGGAACCAGCGAGTAGGCGGCGATACGGGCAGCCGCGAGAAATCGCTTGCGGTACGCCGTGACGACCGCGATGCCCAGGCCGGCCGCGGAGACGGCGGAACAGAGTGTCTCGGCAATCATCCGGGCCTCCAGGCAGGATTCGTCGCGCAGACGCGCTTTTGTCCCTTCCATCCTGCACCGCCCGGTCCTCCGGATGCCATGCTCCGGCCCGAGATCAGGGACATCTCCGGGTCGACTCCTCCACAGGTCCCGGTCCCCTCGTACGCCGCCCCCGGCCGGAGCTGGGAAACTGGTGCCCATGAGTGACTCCTCCCCCGCGCCCGCCGACCCCGCCGCCCCGGCTTCCGCCGCCGTCCTCGACGTCTGGTGCGAGCTCCAGTGCCCGGACTGCCGCACCGCCCTGGACGACGTACGCGCCCTGCGTGCCCGCTACGGAGACCGGCTGGAGGTGCGGCTGCGGCACTTCCCGCTGGAGCGGCACAAGCACGCCTTCGCCGCCGCGCAGGCCGCCGAGGAGGCGACGGAGCAGGGGCAGGCGTGGGCGTACGTCGAGGCGGTGCTCGGCCGGGTCGAGGAGCTGGACCGTAGGGGCGAACCCTTCCTGGTCGAGGTGGCCCGCGAACTCGGCCTGGACGCGGATGAGTTCGACACCGCATTGATCGACGGTCGGCACATCCTGATCATCGACGCCGACCAGGCGGAGGGCAAGGCCATCGGGGTGACCGGCACGCCGACGTACGTCATCGCCGGTGAGCTTCTCGACGGCGGCAAGAGCCAGGAAGGGCTGCGGGAAAGGATCGAGGAGATCGTGGACCGGCTGCTGGCCGGGCAGGGGGCCTGACGCCCACGCCGGTCGCATGGGCCCTCGGCCGTGGACCGTCGGCCGTGGACCGTCGACGGCCTACAGCAGGTTCTTGTACATGTGCCGGGTCACCGTCTCGTACCCCAGCGACTCGTAGAGCCGTTCCGCCGGAGTGTTGCCCGCGAAGACGTTCAGGGAGATGGCCGGCCGACCGGCCGCGATCGACTGGGCCTCCGCCAGGAGCATGAGGGCGCGGCCGTGGCCTCTGCCCCGGTGTTCCGCCTCGGTCTCGACGCCGAAGACGAACGCCAGGCCGTCGCGGGAGCTCAGCCACAGGGTGCCGACCCGGGTGCCCTCGTGTTCCAGGACGGTGAGCGTCACGCCCTCGCTGGCCACACCCTGCGGCAGCAGCAGTGCGTGATCCCGTTGCGCCTTGGCGTGCGCCTCCGCTGTCGGCACACCCCGCTCGATCCAGCTTTGCGCGTAGCTCAGCCGGCGCGCCGCCTCCCACACCTCGAACTCGGCCTCCGTCATGGGCCGGCCCATGCTTCCGGAGGGCAGTTCGGGCGCGGTGGCGCCGAGCACCTTGTCCATACGGCGGTTGCGCACGACGTAACCGAGCGCGGTCGCGAGGCGCAGCGCCGCCGGTGCGTCGGCCGGGACGGACGCCTCGATAATCCGGCAGCCCCAGCTCCGCGCCACCTCCTCCGCGGCGAGCGCGGCCACAGTGCCCCGGCCGCGCCGCTGGTCGGGTTCGTCGATGCGGAGGTCGAGGATCTTCGCCACCGGGTTCCCGAACGCGGAGTCGGTGCCGAGGTGTATCACGCCGACAGGACGGCTGTTCACGCACACCTGGTAACGGCGTGAACACGTCCCGTCGGCCTCGCGCTGCAGCGGCTCGGTCGGCCGCAGGGTGGTGGTCATCAGGGGTGTTCTACCCGCTGGGGAGGCCGACCGCAGCCTGATTGATGCCGCACAAGTGTTGCCTTTTCTCGGCCTTGCCCCTCACTCAGGGGTCGAGGTCGTCCCCCGCCCGCTCGTCGAAGATCCGCATCGCCTTGGCCGTCACCGAGCCCGGTACGCCCGGGAGTTGACGGTCGTCGACGCGCCCCACGGCCTGTACGTCCCTCAGGGTGGACGTCAGGAAGATCTCGTCGGCGCCTTCCAGGACGTCGAGCGGCAGGTCGGTCTCCTTGGCGCCCGTCCACTCCACGACGAGGGCGCGAGTGATCCCGGCGAGGCAGCCGGAGGCGAGCGGCGGGGTGTGGAGCTCGCCGTCCAGGACGACGAAGACGTTCGACCCCGTCCCCTCGCACAGCCGGCCGACCGTGTTGCCGAACAGCGCCTCGGACGCGCCCTGTTCGCGCGCCCTGGCGAGGGCGACGACGTTCTCGGCGTACGAGGTGGTCTTCAGGCCGGTGACAGCGCCGCGTTCGTTACGGGTCCAGGGAACCGTGATCACGGCGGTCGAGTCGGGACGCCGGGCGGTTTCCCCGACGGCAACGATCAGGGTCGGGCCGTGCTCCCCGCGGTCGGAGCCGAGGGGGCCGTGACCGCCGGTGTACGTGATGCGCAGGCGGCCCAGCGCCATCGGACTGGCGTCGAGTACGGCCGTACAGGCGCGGCGGACCTCGTCGAGGTCGGGGTCGGGCAGGCCGAGGCCGCGGGCCGAGCGGGTCAGCCGGTCCAGGTGGCGGGTGAGCGCGAACGGCCGGCCGTCGACCGCCTTGACCGTCTCGAAGATGCCGTCGCCCACGGTCAGTCCGTGGTCGAATACGGAAACGCGGGCGGACTCGATGTCCCGCAGCGCGCCGTCGAGCCATAGCTTCACGTCAACAACCCTTCTTCGCTCGCCTCGTACGGTCCCGACGCTATCGCGAGCAGCCGGGAGGCCTTCAGCTCGGTCTCCCGCCACTCCCCCTCGGGGTCCGAACCCCAGGTGATGCCCGCTCCGGTGCCGAAGCGCAGCATGCCGTCGGCCCGGTCGATCCAGAAGGTGCGGATACCGACCGCCAGTTCACCGGTGCCCCGGTCCGCGTCGACCCAGCCGATGCCGCCGCAGTACGGGCCACGGGGTGCCGTCTCCAGGGCGTCGATGATCCGCAGGGCGCTCGACTTGGGCGCGCCGGTGACCGAGCCCGGCGGAAAGGCCGCCGCCAGCAGCTCCGGCCAGCCGCTGTGCGGGCGCAGTTCCCCTCGTACCGTCGACACGAGATGGACCAGCCCGGGGTGCTTCTCGACGACGCACAGTTCGGGGACGGTCACCGAACCCGTCGCGCAGACCCGCCCGATGTCGTTGCGGACCAGGTCCACGATCATCACGTTCTCGGCGTAGTCCTTCTCCAGGAGGTCCGCCTCGGTGCGTCCGGTGCCCTTTATCGGGCCCGATTCGACGGTCCGGCCGACACGGCGAAGGAAGAGTTCGGGGGACGCGGTGGCGATCTCGACGCCGTACGCGGGCAGGCGGATCGTTCCTGCAAAGGGCGCCGGGTTGCCGTGCGCGAGCAGCGAGGTCAGCGCGTCCACATCCGCGTCGGGCGCGACGGGCGCGGACAGTACCCTGCACAGGTTCGCCTGGTAGACCTCACCGGCCGCGATGTGCTCACGGATCCGGCGCACCCCCGCCGTATACGCGGCGCGGTCGAGGGACGACGTCCAGTCACCGGCGGTCGGCCCTCGCCACTCTCCGCGCCCCGACCTCGGGGCGGGCACCGGTTGTTCTCGTACGTCGCGGAAGCGGGCACAGGTCAGGCGGCCCCCGTAGTCCGCGGACACGGCCCAGAAACCGGTGGAGTCGAGGGCCGCGGGATCGCTGGTGACCTCCAGCAGACCGGTGGCGACAAGCCCGCCGAAGCGGGCGAGAGGAGCGAGATCGGACACACCGCCGAGTCTATGGCGGGTGTCCCGCGGGTGCCCTGACCATGTCTTCGAGTGGGCACAGCGCAGCACGCTGCACAAACGCGTTTTTGTGCTGGCCCCGGAATCCGCTAGAGTTCAACACGTCGCCGGGACGCGAGAGCGCACCGAAACGGCACGCGGACGTAGCTCAGTTGGTAGAGCGCAACCTTGCCAAGGTTGAGGTCGCCAGTTCGAACCTGGTCGTCCGCTCGCAGGAAGAGGGGGATCTTCCCGAACCCCCGCACTCCTGGTGGAGTGGCCGAGAGGCGAGGCAACGGCCTGCAAAGCCGTCTACACGGGTTCAAATCCCGTCTCCACCTCCAAGGACGATTAGCTCAGCGGGAGAGCGCTTCCCTGACACGGAAGAGGTCACTGGTTCAATCCCAGTATCGTCCACTGGTCCGCAAGGACCTGATCCGCAAGGGTCCCCGCGCGATTAGCTCAGCGGGAGAGCGCTTCCCTGACACGGAAGAGGTCACTGGTTCAATCCCAGTATCGCGCACGTGGTAAGCAGGAAATCACGGCCCACCTCACGGTCTTCGGGTCGTGGTCCCGAGGACGATTAGCTCAGCGGGAGAGCGCTTCCCTGACACGGAAGAGGTCACTGGTTCAATCCCAGTATCGTCCACATGTGAGAGAAGCCCCCAGCCGTCTTGTACGGCTGGGGGCTTCTTCGTGGTTCCGGCAGGTCAGCTGGAGAACAGCATGTGGCCGAAGCTCTTGTGGCGCTTGTGGCCGTAGTGACCGCCGCCATGGCCGCCGCCGTGGTGACCGCCCTGCGGAGCGCCCCAGGCGGGCGCCGGAGCGGCCGGGTAGGCCTGCGGGGCCGGCGGGGGCGGCGCGGCGGGCCCCGACCACTGGGACTCCACACGGGTCAGCGCCTCCAGCTCGCCGTAGTCGAGGAAGATCCCCCGGCAGCCACTGCACTGCTCGATCTGGACACCATTGCGGTTGTACGTGTGCATCGGCGCGTGGCACTTCGGACACTGCATGCTCGGCTCAACTCCCTGCCGTCGGTACTGCTTCTTGATCCGGTTTCGCCTCTCGCCAGGACAGACTCCGTCCGGCTCCGGTCGGTTGCACCCTACTTCGCGTGGCCTTGGCCCAACTCGGACGGTACCGACCCCATTCGGGCACATGCGTCGACGACGGCCTGCTGTACGTCGTCCAGCGGGCGGTCCGCCACTGTCGCCTTGACGATCGCCAGGGCCGCGGTCTGCACGGTGAGGGCACGGGCGGCGACGTCGAGGGCGGGCCAGGGGTCGCCGTCGGCGGGTACGGCCGGGCCGCCCGCCGTGCGGTAGGCGGTGAGGAAGCGGGTCCACTCGTCGGGCGGGAGCAGTCCGCAGGCGTACCAGGCGGCCGGTCGGGCCAGGTCCCAGGCGGGGGCGCCGATGCCGAGGTCGTCCACATCGATGAGCAGCCAGGGGCCGTCCGGGGCCGGGTGGCGTACGAGCTGGCCGAGGTGGAGGTCGCCGTGGCAGAGGGTGGGGAAGGGCCGTTGGCCCGGGAAGTCCGGCATGGGGGCCTCGGCTCGGGCCCAGGCGGGCAGTGCCGACCAGGCGCGCAGTACGGGCGCGGTGGCCGGCTGGGGGGCGGTGGCGTTCAGGCGGGCGATGGCGCGGGCCGCCTTGGCCGGGCCGCGCATCGGGGGGA
>NZ_LGDW01000046.1 GCF_001280005.1 Streptomyces sp. NRRL WC-3618
GGACCGTCCTGGTCATCACCTTGTTCATGGAATGTCCCCGTTCTTGTCCTCGGGCCCGAGTGGATACCGGGCGGTAACTTTCTGTTGAGGATCTTGTACGGGGAGTGACTAATTGATTGCAAGGAGCGAGGGGGTGTGGGTCGGGGGGCCGGTGGATTCACTTATCAGGGTGATTCCCGGAGGGTAAAGGCCTGGTGGGGGCGGTGGCCGGGGTGAATTTCGTGGCGCGTGGTGGACGCTCGGAGGGGCGTGAGCGGGGACTCGAAAGGGGACGCCGCGACGTATCCTGAAGGTCGTCCCGGGTCGTCGGAAACGCCTTCTACGAAAGCGGTCAGTCATGCGCGTCTACGTCCCCCTGACCCTCCAGGGCCTCGCCGAGGCGTACAAGACAGGCGAGTTGGGGGCGGGGCCGTTCGTCGCGTACGCCGTCACGCCCGCGTTGCGCGAGTGGTACCTGTCCGACGACATCGAGGAACTGGAGTACGCGGCGCTGAACCGGGCCGCGCTCGCGTCCCTGCGGCTGCTCGCGATGGACCCCGGGGTCGCGCGGCGCCGGGTGGTCGTCGCCGTCGATGTCGCGGACGGGGTGGCCGTGGCCGACCCCGACCGGGGCCTCGATCCGGTCGCGCTGGGCGAGGTCCGGGTCGGCGGGGCCGTGCCGTTGGGGAAGGCCGCTGCTGTGCACGTCGACTCCGAGGAGGCGGAGAAGGACGTCACCGCGGCCGCTGCGGCGTTGGGGGCGGCCGATCAGGGCGACGACGACGCGCAGTTCACGGTGGACGGGGCCGAGGACCACGAGCTGCTCTGGTACGCCACCCAGGAGATTCCGAACCTGGTGGGATTGTCGGACTGAGCGGTGGGCGGGTTGGCTGTACTTTCTTGGTATGGGGAAGTACGGAGTGGCGCACATCGTGTGGGACTGGAACGGGACGCTGTTTCACGACACCGATGCCGTCATAGGGGCGACGAACGCGGCGTTCGCCGAGCTGGGGCTGGCACCGATCACACTTGAGCAGTACAGGACGCTGTACTGCGTACCGGTACCGCGCTTCTACGAGCGGCTCCTCGGGCGACTGCCCACGGACGCCGAGTGGGCTGTCATGGACGACATCTTCCACCAGTACTACGCGGAGCACCGGGTGGCGTGCGAGCTGGCCGTCGGTGCGCGGGAACTGCTGGCCGGGTGGCAGGCGGCCGGGCACAGCCAGTCCATTCTGAGCATGTACGGGCATGCCGAACTCGTCCCGCTGGTCAGGGGATTCGGGATCGAGCCGCACTTCGTACGGGTCGACGGGCGGACCGGGCCCTCCGGCGGCAGCAAGACCGAGCACATGGTGCGCCATCTCGAAGCGCTCACCGGTGTCGAGGCCGCCCGCACAGTGGTCATCGGGGACGCGGCCGACGACGCCGTCGCCGCCCTGCACGTGGGCGCGCGCGCCGTGCTCTACACCGGTGGCTCCCACGGCCGGGCCAGCCTCGAAGAGGTGGGCGTACCCGTCGTGGACAGCCTGGAGGAGGCCGTCGCGGAGGCCGCGCGGTGGGCCGCGTAGCGGCAGCGACACTCCCCGTCCGAGGCGTTTCAGGCGTGTTCTTTTCTCCCACTGTGCAGAACGTCAAACTTCCCCGCCTTCTTTTGTACACAAATGGCTCATGACGTGGCCCCCGTGATGAGCGATAGCCTGGTGGCGTGATCAGCGCGATACGTCGCGGGGACGCCTTCGTCCCTGCCCTGCGCCCGGAGTGCACGGACCACATCCGTGCCCGGGCGGCGATCGCTGGTCGGCGCGGGCGGGACGGAACCCCGAGGGTTCCCAGGACGCCGTACGCATCCCACGGACCGGCGTCGGCGAGAGCAGCGTCACACTTCGTCGGGGTGCCGAGAACGGCTGATAATTCCCCGCGCTTCCTACCCTGCGGCATAGCGTCGAAACAGACCGGAGACCCCGCGTCGAGGCGTTGGACCGCAGGGGGAGTCGTACTTCCTTCTACGTCACGCAACGACGCGCGACAGGAGTCAGAGGACAATGCAGACCAAGCTGGACGAAGCCAAGACCGAGCTGCTCGAAAGGGCCGCCCGGGTAGCTGAGAACAGCCCGGTCGGGGGGCACCTACCGACTGGGACGACACGCGAGACCACGCCCGGTCAGAACCCCGGCACGCCGGACCACGGCACCGTGCTCGCGTTCCTCCAGCGCTACTACCTGCACACAGCCCCGGAGGACCTCGCCGGCCGCGACCCGGTGGACGTCTTCGGCGCCGCCTTCTCGCACTACCGGCTGGGCGAGACCCGTCCGCAGGGCACGGCGAGCGTGCGGGTGCACACCCCGACCGTCGAGGAGAACGGCTGGACGTGCAGCCACTCGGTGGTCGAGGTCGTGACGGACGACATGCCCTTCCTCGTCGACTCGGTCACCAACGAACTGTCCCGGCAGGGGCGCGGCATCCATCTCGTCGTCCATCCGCAGTTCGTCGTACGACGGGATCTGACCGGCCGCCTCATCGAGGTACTGCCCGACCGGGACACCGGAAGTGCGGCCCTGGGGGGCGCCGACCTGCCGCACGACGCGCACGTCGAGTCGTGGATCCACGTCGAGATCGACCGAGAGTCCGACCGCGCCGATCTGAAGCAGATCACCAGCGACCTGCTGCGCGTGCTGTCCGACACCCGTGAGGCCGTCGAGGACTGGGACAAGATGCGCGACGCCGCGCTGCGCATCGCCGACGAGCTCCCCAAGGAGCCGACCGCCAACGACCTGGTCGACCAGGACGTCGAGGAGGCGCGCGAACTGCTGCGCTGGCTCGCGCAGGACCACTTCACCTTCCTCGGCTACCGCGAGTACGAGCTGCGCGAGGACGACTCGCTGGCCGCCGTGCCGGGGACCGGCCTCGGCATTCTGCGTGCCGATCCGCTCCACTCCGAGGACGAGGGCCATCCGGTCAGCCCGTCCTTCGAACGGCTGCCCGCCGACGCCCGGGCCAAGGCCCGCGAGCACAAGCTCCTCGTGCTGACGAAGGCCAACAGCCGCGCCACCGTCCACCGGCCGTCGTATCTCGACTACGTCGGCGTGAAGAAGTTCGACAAGAACGGTGACGTCGTCGGTGAGCGGCGCTTCCTCGGGCTGTTCTCCTCCGCCGCGTACACGGAGTCCGTGCGCCGGGTGCCCGTTGTCAGGCGCAAGGTCGACGAGGTGCTGCGATCCGCCGGGTTCTCGCCTGACAGCCACGACGGGCGCGATCTCCTCCAGATCATGGAGACCTACCCGCGCGACGAGATCTTCCAGACGCCGCCGGACGAACTGCGGTCGATCGTCACCTCGGTCCTCTACCTCCAGGAACGGCGCCGGCTGCGCCTCTACCTCCGCCAGGACGAGTACGGGCGCTACTACTCCGCCCTCGTCTACCTGCCCCGCGACCGGTACACCACCGGCGTACGGCTGCGGATCATCGACATCCTGAAGGAGGAACTCGGCGGTACCAGCGTCGACTTCACCGCCTGGAACACCGAGTCCATCCTGTCGCGGCTGCACTTCGTCGTCCGGGTCCCGCAGGGCACCGAACTGCCCGAGCTGTCCGACCAGGACAAGGACCGCATCGAGGCGCGGCTCGTCGAGGCCGCCCGGTCCTGGGCCGACGCCTTCGCCGAGGCGCTGGGCGCCGAGTGCGGCGAGGAGCGCGCCGCCGAACTGATGCGCCGGTACGGCAACGCCTTCCCCGAGGGCTACAAGGCCGATCACACTCCGCGCGCCGCCGTCGCCGACCTTGTCCACCTCGAGAAGCTGGGCGTCGGCACGAACTTCGCGCTGAGCCTCTACGAGCCGGTGAACGCGGCGCCCGGTGAGCGCCGCTTCAAGATCTACCGCACCGGCGAGTCCGTCTCGCTGTCCTCTGTGCTCCCCGTCCTCAACCGGCTCGGCGTCGAGGTGATCGACGAGCGGCCGTACGAGCTGCGCTGCTCGGACCGCAGCGCCGCCTGGGTCTACGACTTCGGGCTCAGGCTGCCCAAGTCGCTGAGCAGCGGCGACTATCTCGGGGACGACGGCCGCGAGCGGTTCCAGGAGGCTTTCTCGGCCACCTGGACCGGGCAGGCCGAGAACGACGGCTTCAACGCGCTGGTGCTGAGCGCGGGCCTCGACTGGCGTCAGGCGCTGGTGCTGCGGGCGTACGCCAAGTACCTGCGGCAGGCCGGATCCACGTTCAGCCAGGACTACATGGAGGACACCCTCCGCAACAACGTCCACACCACCCGGCTGCTCGTATCCCTGTTCGAGGCGCGGATGTCGCCGGAGCGGCAGCGGGCGGGCCTCGAGCTGACCGACGCCCTCATGGAGGAGCTGGACGCGGCCCTCGACCAGGTGGCCTCCCTCGACGAGGACCGCATCCTGCGGTCCTTCCTCACCGTCATCAAGGCGACCCTCCGGACGAACTTCTACCAGCGCGGCGCGAGCGGCAAGCCGCACGACTACGTCTCCATGAAGTTCGACCCGCAGGCCATCCCGGACCTGCCGGCACCGCGTCCGGCGTACGAGATCTGGGTGTACTCGCCGAAGGTGGAAGGCGTCCACCTGCGGTTCGGGAAGGTCGCGCGCGGCGGGCTGCGCTGGTCGGACCGGCGGGAGGACTTCCGTACCGAGATCCTCGGGCTGGTCAAGGCGCAGATGGTGAAGAACACCGTCATCGTGCCGGTCGGCGCCAAGGGCGGCTTCGTCGCCAAGCAGCTGCCGGATCCGGGTGTGGACCGGGACGCGTGGCTCGCCGAGGGGATCAGGAGCTACAAGACGTTCATCTCGGCGCTCCTCGACATCACCGACAACCTGGTGGCCGGCGAGGTCGTGCCGCCCGCCGACGTCGTACGGCACGACGGGGACGACACGTATCTCGTCGTCGCCGCCGACAAGGGCACAGCGACCTTCTCGGACATCGCCAACGAGGTCGCCCAGTCGTACGACTTCTGGCTCGGGGACGCCTTCGCGTCGGGCGGCTCGGCCGGATACGACCACAAGGGCATGGGCATCACCGCGCGCGGCGCCTGGGAGTCCGTCAAGCGGCACTTCCGTGAGCTGGGCGTCGACACCCAGAGCGAGGACTTCACCGTCGTCGGCGTCGGTGACATGAGTGGCGACGTGTTCGGCAACGGGATGCTGCTGAGCGAGCACATCCGGCTCGTCGCCGCCTTCGACCACCGGCACATCTTCATCGACCCGAAGCCCGACGCGGCCACGTCGTACGCCGAGCGGCGGCGCCTGTTCGAGCTGCCGAGGTCCAGCTGGGCGGAGTACGACAGCCAGTTGATCTCCGCCGGGGGCGGCATCTTCCCCCGCAGCGCCAAGGCCATTCCGGTCAACTCGCACATCCGCGAGGCGCTCGGCATCGAGGGCGCGGTCACCAAGATGACCCCGGCCGACCTGATGAAGGCGATCCTCCAGGCGCCGGTCGACCTGCTGTGGAACGGCGGCATCGGCACGTACGTCAAGTCGAGCACGGAGTCGCACGCCGACGTCGGTGACAAGGCCAACGACGCCATCCGCGTCGACGGCGGAGACCTGCGCGTCAAGGTCGTCGGTGAGGGCGGCAACCTCGGGCTCACCCAGCTCGGGCGGATCGAGTTCGCGCAGCGCGGCGGGAAGATCAACACCGACGCCATCGACAACAGCGCGGGCGTGGACACCTCCGACCACGAGGTGAACATCAAGATCCTGCTCAACTCCCTTGTCACCGAAGGTGACATGACCGTCAAGCAGCGCAACAAGCTGCTCGCCCAGATGACCGACGAGGTCGGCGGGCTCGTCCTGCGCAACAACTACGCGCAGAACACGGCCATCGCCAACGCCCTCGCCCAGTCCAAGGACATGCTCCACGCCCAGCAGCGCTTCATGCGCCACCTGGTGCGGGAAGGCCATCTGGACCGCGCGATCGAGTTCCTCCCGACCGACCGGCAGATCCGCGAACGTCTCAACGCCGGGCAGGGACTGACCGGTCCGGAGACGGCCGTGCTCCTCGCGTACACGAAGATCACGGTCGCGGACGAGCTTCTGCGCACTTCGCTGCCCGAAGACCCGTATCTGCGCCGCCTGTTGGACGCCTACTTCCCGAGCGCGCTGCGCAAGAAGTTCCCCGAGCAGATCGACGGGCACGCGCTGCGCCGCGAGATCATCACGACCGTACTCGTCAACGACACGGTCAACACGGGCGGTACGAGCTTCCTGCACCGGCTGCGTGAGGAGACCGGCGCCTCGCTGGAGGAAGTGGTGCGGGCGCAGACCGCCGCTCGCGCGATCTTCAACTCCAGCGCAGTGTGGGACGAGGTCGAGGCGCTGGACAACACCGTCGAGGCCGCCGTCCAGACCAGGATCCGGCTGCACTCGCGGCGACTTGTCGAGCGTGGCACGCGCTGGCTGCTCAACAACCGGCCGCAGCCGGTGCAACTCACGGAGACCGTCGAGTTCTTCGGCGAGCGCGTCAGCCAGGTCTGGTCTCAGCTGGCCAAGTTGCTGAGCGGCGCGGATCTGGAGTGGTACCAGAAGATCTACGACGAGCTGACGGGCGCCGGAGTCCCCGACGAGCTCGCCACCCGGGTCGCGGGCTTCTCGTCCGCCTTCCCGACGCTGGACATCGTCTCGGTCGCCGACCGGATGGGCCGCGACCCGATGGACGTCGCCGAGGTCTACTACGACCTCGCCGACCGCCTCCACATCACCCAGCTCATGGACCGCATCATCGAGCTGCCGCGCGCCGACCGCTGGCAGTCCATGGCCCGCGCCTCCATCCGCGAGGACCTGTACGCGGCCCACGCGTCCCTCACGGCGGACATCCTCGCGGCCGGCAGCGGCTCGTCGACGCCCGAGCAGCGCTTCAAGGCGTGGGAGGAGAAGAACGCCGCACTCCTGGGCCGGGCGCGCACCACCCTGGACGAGATCCAGAGCTCGGACGCCTTCGACCTGGCGAACCTGTCGGTCGCCATGCGGACGATGCGGACACTGCTGCGGAGCCATTCGTAGCCGGTACGCGCACAGGGGCGCCCCGAGCCGTCATGGCTCGGGGCGCCTCCGTTTTTCTTGACAACTGTTAGAGCAAAGCAGACGGGGAATTTACCGTTTCCTGCTAGACCGGGTGCCTCGGATAAAGTCGCGGGCGTGAGTGTGAATGTCTCCGAGAACCGGCTGTCCGTTCCTGTCCGGTCGGTACGGCGCATAATTCTTGAAGCAGTGAAATTCGGCGCCGTCGGCGGCAGTGGCGTGCTCGTGAACTTCGTGGTCTTCAACCTGCTGTTGCACGGCCTGGGTTGGCGGGCGATGACCGCAACGGTCCTCGCCAGCCTCATCGCCATGGGCACGAACTTTCTGGGCTTCCGCTATTTCACGTACCGGGACAGGGCCTCACGTACCCGGCAGCAGATCGTGCTGTTCTTCGCGTTCAGTGCGATCGGTATCGCCATGGAAAGCGGGCTGTTCTATGTCGGTTATCACGGGCTGGGATTGCATGGTCCGGTCGAGTCGAATGAGGTGAAGGGCGTCTCGATCGTCCTCGCGTCCGCGTTCCGCTTCCTCGTCTACCGGACGTGGGTGTTCCGGCACTGAAACGCTCCGCTGGGGGCGTTTGGTGATGAACCTGCGGGCCGGTGGGGGCTGGTCGCGCAGTTCCCCGCGCCCCTTTGGGCGCGGTGGCGTAACAGGTCGGCAGGCTCTACGCGGCCCGGGCGGGTGTTGCCGGGCGGTTCGTGAAGGCCTCGTACTCCTTCAGTACGTCGTCCGTCGGGCCGTCCATGCGGAGTTCGCCGCGTTCCAGCCACAGGACGCGGTCGCAGGTGTCGCGGATCGACTTGTTGTTGTGGCTGACCAGGAACACCGTGCCCGCGTGCTGGCGCAGTTCGCGGATGCGTTCCTCGGAGCGCTGCTGGAAGGAGCGGTCGCCGGTCGCCAGCGCCTCGTCGATCAGCAGCACGTCGTGGTCCTTCGCGGCGGCGATGGAGAAGCGCAGCCGGGCGCCCATGCCGGAGGAGTACGTCCGCATGGGGAGGGTGATGAAGTCGCCCTTCTCGTTGATCCCCGAGAAGTCGACGATGCCCTGGTAGCGCTCCTTGATCTGCTCCCGGGACATGCCCATCGCGAGACCGCCGAGATAGACGTTCCGCTCGCCCGTCAGGTCGCCCATCAGGGCCGCGTTGACGCCGAGGAGTGAGGGCTGGCCGTCCGTGTAGATGCTGCCGTTCTCCACCGGCAGCAGGCCCGCGACCGCCTTGAGCAGCGTGGACTTGCCGGAGCCGTTGGTGCCGATGAGGCCGATGGCCTCGCCGCGGTAGGCGACGAAGGACACGTTCTTGACGGCGTGCACCTTGCGCACCCCGGCCGCCTTCTCGCTCTGCTTGCGCCGCACCATGCGGTTGAGGGCCGCGGTCGCGGTACCTCGTCCGGCGCCCGTGCCGTTGACCCGGTAGACGATGTCGACGCCGCTCGCGACGACGGTGGGAATCTGCTCGTTCGGGTTCTCAGCCACGGCCGTACGTCTCCTCAGCCTTCCAGAAGTAGATGAAGCCGCCGACGCCCGCGAGGAGCGCCCAGCCCGTCGCGACCGCCCAGACGTGTGGGGGCAGCGAGCTGGAGTGGTAGCTGTCGATCAGCGCGAAGCGCATCAGGTCGATGTAGATCGCCGCCGGGTTGTTCTCCAGCATCAGCGTCACCACGTGCGGCATGTGGTTCTTCGCGGACAGCTTGTCGAGGCTCCACATGACCCCGGACACGTACATCCAGGTGCGCAGCACGAACGGCATCAGCTGGGCGATGTCCGGAGTCGACGCGCCCATCCGCGCCATGACCATCGACACGCCCGCGTTGAAGACGAACTGGAGTACCAGGGCGGGAATGACCAGCAGCCAAGAGGCGGTGACGGGGACGCCGAAGCAGAGCAGGATCACGATCAGCGCGGCCATCGAGAACAGCAGTTGCTGGAGCTGCTGGATGCAGAAGGAGATCGGCAGGGCCGCGCGCGGGAAGTGCAGGGCCCGGACGAGACCGAGGTTGCCGGCGATGGCGCGGGTGCCCGCCATGATCGAGCTCTGGGTGAACGTCCAGATGAACACGCCCGTGACCAGGAACGGGATGTAGTCCGGCACGCCGTGCTTGGTGCCCAGCAGAACGCCGAAGATGAAGTAGTAGACCGCCGCGTTGAGCAGCGGGGTCATCACCTGCCAGACCTGGCCGAGCTTCGCCTGGCTGTACTGGGCGGTGAGCTTGGCGGTGGCGAACGCGGTGATGAAGTGGCGCCGCGCCCACAACTGGCTGACATACGCGCGCAGGGTGGGGCGGGCGCCGCTGACCGAGAGCCCGTACCGGGCGGCGAGCGCCGTGAGGTCGTCGTCGGCCGGGGTGGCCTGTGACGGGGGCGGTGTGTGGAGAACCTGGCTCACATCCGCTGCTTTCACTTGGGGGAGTGGAAAAGGGTGCGCGAACCGGTCCCGCTTCTCCGGCGCCCCCTCCGGCGTGGGAACGCCGGTGCCTTACGCGTTTCTTTCCAAACTCTTACGTCGGGACGGGTCCGTATCGTCGCAACGGGAGCGTATTCCGATTCAGCGTCGGAACGCAACCGTTTCGTCGTAACGCCCCTATGCTGGTCCGTATGACGACGAACACCGACGAGCCCGGGACCGCACCGGCACGGACCCGCCGCCGGGCCCCCGCCGGAGCCGCCGTACTGCGGGAGGACGTGACGGAGGCCATCCGGGAGGCCGTGTTCGAGGAACTCGCGGCCGTCGGATACGCCCGGACGTCCATCGAGGGCGTCGCACGCCGGGCGGGCGTCGGCAAGACGGCGGTGTACCGGCGCTGGCGTTCGAAACTGCACCTGGTGCTCGACCTGGTCTCGGCGATAGCGGTGCAGGGGCTGCCCGCGCCGGACACGGGCACCCTGGAGGGCGACCTGCGGATGCTGTACGAGCTGACGTCCCGTGCGCTGCGCCACCCGGTGGCCTCGCAGATCATCCCCGACCTCCAGGCGGAGGCCGCCCGCAACCCCGAGATCGCCGACGCCATGCAGAAGGCGCTGCGGGAGGGGCAGGAAGGGGTCGCGAGCGGGATCGTCGCGGCGGCGGAGCAACGGGGGGAGGTCCGCTCGGGTATCGACCCCGACCTGGCCCTCGACCTGATCTCGGGGCCGCTCTACTGGCGCTCGGTGGTGATCCGCAGTCCGAAGCTGCCGAAGGGGTACCTGGGGTCGCTGGCCCGGGCGACCGCGGCAGCCCTGAAGGCACTGTGACGGGCTGATCCGTGCGACCTGTCCCGTCGCCGCCCGGACTCTGGTGGTCACACCACCTCACACCGCCGGGTGTCGGCGTTACTGGCGTACCTGAACCGTCAGGGCCGTCCCGTCGCCGCCTCCGGGTGCAGTCGGACCCAGCCCGCCCATGCCGAGGTGATCATGTCCCGGACGTCGTGCTTCGCCTTCCAGCCCAGTTCCGCCGCGACGCGGTCGGCCGAGGCCACGACCCGCGCCGGGTCGCCCGGGCGGCGCGGGGCCACGACCGGGGGCAGCGTGTGGCCCGTCGCCTCGTTCACGCGGTCGATCATGTCGCGGACCGAGACGCCCTCCCCCCGGCCGATGTTGAGGGTGAGGTCGCGGCCCGGCGTCGCCTCCAGGGCCCGGGCCGCCGCCACGTGGGCCTCCGCCAGGTCCACCACATGGATGTAGTCGCGTACGCAGGTGCCGTCCGGGGTCGGGTAGTCGTCGCCGAAGATGCGCGGGGGTTCATGGGCCGTCAGCCGTTCGAAGATCATCGGGACGATGTTGAAGACGCCCACGTCCGCCAGCTCCGGGGCCGCCGCGCCCGCCACGTTGAAGTAGCGCAGGCTCGCTGTCGACAGGCCCGTGGCTCGGCCGGTCGCGCGGACCAGCCACTCGCCCGCCAGCTTCGTCTCGCCGTACGGGCTCATCGGGACGCACGGCGTGTCCTCCGTCACCAGGGCCCCGTCCCGCGCGGCGGACGGCATGCCGTACACCGCCGCCGAGGACGAGAACACGAAGGACGGCACCCCGGCCGCCGTGACCGCGTCCAGCAGTACGCGCAGTCCCTCCACGTTCTCCCGGTAGTAGTGCAGGGGGTGGTCCATCGACTCGCCCACCTGCTTCTTCGCCGCCAGATGGACCACGCCCGTCACCTCGTGGTCCCGCAGGACGCGCGCCACCCGCTCCCCGTCCAGGGTCGAGCCGACCACCAGCGGTACGCCGTCCGGCACGCGCCCGGCGATACCGGTGGACAGGTCGTCGTACACCACGGCTCTCATCCCCGCGTCGCTCATCGCGCGCACGACATGCGCCCCGATGTAGCCGGCGCCGCCGGTGATCAGCCAGGTCATGTGCGGCCGCCCCCTCGTGTGGTCGGATGGTCGTGCGACCAGTCGGACTTTTTCATTTAACTCCCGTTAAGACGCGCTAAGTTCCCGTTCGGGGGGTGAACGCACGAAAGAGGGGACCGGCGGCGCGGCCGCGGCCGACCGGGCCGAGCGCCACAGCCGTACGAAGGACAGGACAGCCGCCGCGGCCAGTAGACCGTTGCGTACGACCATCACCGTCACGCCCGTCCAGGTGCAGTGCACGACCTCGGAGTACAGCACCGGATAGTCGAGGCCGCTGACGGCCGCGGCCGCGAGGAGCAACCATGCCACCGGGCGCTGACTGGTGTGCCGTGAGGTCAGGCACACGGCGGCCAGTCCGAGCAGCCAGACCAGGTACTGCGGGCTGATCACCCTGCTGGTGACCGTGAAGAGGAGTACGGCCGTCAGCGCCGCGTCGAACGGTGTCGCCTCCGTCCAGTACCGGGCCCGCACCCGCCACAGCAACAGGAGCCCGAACGCGACGGCCGTCAGCGCGAGGGACAGCGCCGCCACAGAGGTGACGTACGGGCCCACGAACTCCATCGCGCCGTACCGGTAGCGCACGCGCCCCTCCCATCCGGCGCGCGTGGCGAGGGAGAGCGCGGTGCCGCCGAACGACTCGATCTGCACGCCCCGCCCCCCCTGCTGGCGCACGAAGGCGAACGGGTTGCTGAAAACGGCCGCCAGGAGGGCCAGCGCGGCCGTCGCCGTGACCGTCGCGGACATCCACGCCGACCGGGTCGCGGGGCCCTTCGGCGTACCCAGCAGCACCAGCGCGGGCCAGACCTTCACCAGGGCGCCCAGCGCCGCGAACGCCCCGCACGCGCGCGGGGAGCGCGACAACGTCAACAAGGAGATGACGGCGAACGCCGTGACCTGCACGTCGTAGCGCGCGAGCGGCACAGGGAGGAGCAGGGGCAGACTCGCCGTCCAGTACGCGCCGCCGCGCAGAGAGCGGCCCGGACGCCTCCCCGCGCGCGTGAGGGCCAGCAGGATCAGGAGGTCGGCGGCGAGCGTGAGCGCCACGAACGCCTCGAAATACGTCAGCGTCGGCAGCAGCGCGGGCGACAGCAGCACCGGACCGGCGCCGGGCGGGTACTGCCACAGCGTGTCGTGCGCGGGGAACGCGCCCTGCGTGAGGACGCCGTACCAGCGGAAATACAGCCGCTGCACCTCACGGGCCACCGCGCCGCCGCCGAGCAGCGGGAGGTCGTCGTGGATCAGCAGCCACAGCATCAGGGCGCGGGAGGCGGCCCAGCCGACAGCGAGGGCGAGAAAGGTGGGGGGTCTCGTCACGGCCGGATCGTAAGCCGAGTGAATGCCCTATTTGCGTCAATTCATCGACAATCGCCGTCAATAACCATCAAATGCTGTCTAATCCCACAAAATCAGGCCCGTGATCTACAGGTCGATGAACAAGGGGATGGACAAGAGGACAGCCGCCGTCGCGGTCCCCGCGATCCCCATGGCCGTCATGTTGGTGATCGGCTGCTGGGGCCTCGACCGGGGAGGCATATGGCGTGACGAGGCGGCCACCTTCCAGGTCGCGCGGCGCACCGTGCCGCAGATCTGGCGGCTGCTGCACGAGGTCGACGCCGTACACGGCCTGTACTACCTCCTTATGCGCCCCGTCCTCGCCCTCCACCCCGGCGAGGTCCTCCTGCGGCTCCCGTCCGTCCTCGCCGCCGCCGCGACCGCCGGCCTCGTCGCGGCCCTCGGCGCCCGTCTGGCGCGCCCGCGCGTCGGCCTCTGGGCCGGTCTGCTGTACGCGGTCACCCCGATGGTCGGCCACTACGCCCAGGAGGGCCGGTCGTACGCGATGGTCGCGGCCGGCGCGACAGGCGCGACACTGCTGCTCGTACGCGCGGTCGGGGGCCGCTCCTGGACGCCGTACGCGGTGGTCCTCGCCGTCACCTGCCTCCTCCACGAGTTCGCCGTACTGCTGCTCCTCGCGCATGCCCTGACCCTCGTGCTCGCCCGCGTCCCCCGCCGGGTGTGGGCGGCCTGGCTGTGCGCGGCCTGCGCCGTGGCGCTGGTGCTGCTCCCGCTGGCGCTGCTCTCGCACGCCCAGTCGGCGCAGGTGAGCTGGCTGCGGCCGCCCGGGCGGAGCAGCGTCAACCGGCTGGTGCACCGCTTCGCCGGTCAGACAGACGAGGTCCTCGCGCCCTGCCTCCTGCTCATGTACGTCGCCCTGCGGCGCCCCTGGGCCACCCGCCACGACCATGGGCTGCCCCTCGTCGCCGTCGCCCTCCCGCTGCTCCTCGTACCGCCCGCGCTCCTCATCACCGTCTCCCAGTGGTCGCCGCTCTACGACGACCGGTACGTCCTGTACGCCCTCGCCGGCGCCCCCCTCCTGGTCGCCGCCGGTGCCGACCGCCTCGCGCGGGCCGTGCCCCGTCTGCCCCGCGCGACCGTGACCGCGGCCGGGGTGCTCGCCGTGGCCGTCGTCTGCGCGCACCAGTTGCCGCTGCTCCGGCAAGACCGTGATGTGGCCCGGCGCGGCGGCGACAACCTGGCCTCCGCCTCCGCCCTCGCGGCCCGCGAACTGCGCCCCGGCGACCCGGTGCTGTTCCTCCCGTCCATCGGGCGGCGCTCGGCGCTGGCGTACCCGAAGGGGTTTCGCGCCGCCCGTGACGTGGCACTCGCCGAGTCCGCGCGCGCCTCCGGCACGCTGTACGGCGTCGAGGTGGGCCCGGCCGCGCTGCGGCGGCAACTGGCCGGGCTCGACCAGGTGTGGCTGGTCGCGGAGCCGTACGCGCTGAGCCCGTCCTGGCATCCGGGCAGCCCGACCGAGCGGGTCAAGCGGGCGGTGGTGGAGGAGGAGTTCGAGCCGAGGCGGGAATTCAGGGGCAGCGGGGTGACTCTGCGCCTCTACGAGCGCAGGCCCGCGGCAGCGCAGCCGCTACGCGTCCAGCGCTGCCGCGTCCAGCGCGCTGGTCAGCTCGTCGAGGCGGGCCCGCAGCGCACGGATCTCGTCCACGTCGAAGCTGGTCGCCAGGGCGATCCGGCGCGGGACCTGAAGTGCCCGCTCGCGCAGCGCGAGGCCCTCATCGGTCGCCCGGACCTCCACCGACCGCTCGTCCCGGACGCTGCGCTCGCGCCGGACGAGACCGGCCGTCTCCAGCCGTTTGAGCAGCGGTGACAGCGTCCCGGAGTCGAGGCGCAGATGTTCGCCGACCTTCTTCACGGGCAGCTGTCCGTGCTCCCACAGAACGAGCATCACCAGGTACTGCGGGTAGGTGAGCCCGAGGTCCTTGAGGACCACGCGGTAGACGCCGTTGAAGGCGCGGGACGCCGCGTTCAGGGAGAAGCAGATCTGCTGGTCGAGACGGAGGAAGTCCTCGGCGGAGGTTGCTGACATGTCTCCAGAGTACCTCTTTG
Source organism: Streptomyces sp. NRRL WC-3618 (assembly GCF_001280005.1). Lineage (GTDB taxonomy): Bacteria > Actinomycetota > Actinomycetes > Streptomycetales > Streptomycetaceae > Streptomyces. Next base: position 14,742 of record NZ_LGDW01000046.1, read on the forward strand.
CCCACCACTTAGTTGTGCACAATTAAATTGTGTGCTTAGATCATCACCACAAGGAACCCCACAGGGGCTCCAGCGAAGTTGATGAGTCTGATGAGAGGGACGGGTTCCATGGACGCGATCTACACCGCAGTCGCCACCGCCACGCACGGCCGCGAGGGCCGCGCCGTCAGCTCCGACGGCAAGGTGGACCTCGCGCTCGCCATGCCGGTGGAGCTCGGCGGCAACGGCGCCGGAACCAACCCGGAGCAGCTCTTCGCCGCCGGTTACGCCGCCTGCTTCGGCAGCGCGCTGGGCCTGGTCGGCCGCGCCGCCAAGGTCGACGTCAGCGACGCCGCCGTGACCGCCGAGGTCGGCATAGGCAAGCAGGGCGAGGGCTTCGCCCTCAAGGTCACCCTCCGCGTCGAGCTGCCCGACTCCGTCGACGCGGAGACCGGCCGCGGGCTCGTCGAGCAGGCCCACCAGGTCTGCCCCTACTCCAACGCGACGCGCGGCAACATCGAGGTCGACCTCGTCATCGAGTAGTACCGCCAGGACGGTATGTCCGGTACATCCGGTACGTCGTTCAGGAACCGCTGTGGACGGGCGCGCCGTCGGGGCTGGGCTGCGGATGCGGCACGCTCGCGAGCGGCGCGCCGGCGAACGCGGCGGCCGCCGACGGCACCGGGTGGCGCTCGGCGAGCGGAGTGACCGGGGTCTGCCTCGACGTCTCGCCCAACACCAGCCGCCGGACGACTCGTTCGGCGGCGCGCCCGTCGTCGTACGGACAGAACCGCTCGCGGAACGCGGTCCGCAGCTGGGTGGAGCGTGAACCGCGCCAGTGGCCGGTCGCGAAGATGTCGATCAGCTCGTCCTCGTTGCGCGACACCGCGCCCGGCGGGAACGCGCGCAGGTCGAAGTATGTGCCACGGGCCGCCTCGTACGCCTCCCAGTCGTCCGCGTGGATCACGATCGGCCGGTCCAGGTTGGCGTAGTCGAACATCAGTGACGAGTAGTCGGTGACCAGCGCGTCCGAGGCGAGGCACAGCGACTCGATGCTCGGATGGTCGGTCACATCGATGAGCCGGCCGCCGGAGGCAGGCGCCGACGGAGCGTCGTATTCGTGGTGGGCACGGGTCAGCAGGACGTAGCGCGGGCCGAGTTGGCGCAGTACGCGTTCCAGGTCGAGGGTGAGGCGGGGGGCGCGCTGGTAGTCGCGGTGGGTGGGCGCGTAGAGGATCGCGACCGAGCCCTCCGGGATGCCGAGCGACTCGCGCAGCCGGGCCACGTCCGCCGAAGTCGCCTGCTGGAACACGTCGTTGCGGGGTTGCCCGGTCTCCAGGGTGGTGTAGCCGCCGGGGAAGACGCGCTCCCAGACGAGGGTGGAGTGGCGGTTGGCCGACAGGCAGTGGTCCCACGTGTCGACGTCCGCGAGAAGTGCCGTGAAGTCGGTGTCACGGGCGGCGGCCGGCCGGTCCTGGAGGTCGAGGCCCATGCGCTTCAGCGGCGTCCCGTACGGGGTCCGGATCACCACCTGCCCGGCCCGCTTCACATACCGCTCGTCCCAACCCCCGTTGTTCACCAGGTACTTGGAGCGGGCCAGCGCCGTCCAGTAGGCGGCGGTGCCGGGCCGTACCCGGGCGGTCGCCGTCGGCAGCGTGTGATGGTGCTCGGGGCGTGCGACCCACGCCGTCCGCATCCCCGGCACGAAGGAACGGAACGCGGACTCCAGGGCGCCTGGGTTGCAGCCGTACCCGCGCCCGGAGTGACTGGCGAAGACGGCCCGGTCGGCGCGCACCGGCAGCCGCCGCTGGACCCGGTAGTGCAGCCGCAGGGCGGTCGAACGGACGCGTCGGGAAAGCGACTTGACGAACCGGGTGACATGCCTGCGCAGGGCTGACGCGAGCCGCACCGCCCGATACGTGCGGTAGCTGCCCGTCCGGACGAGAAGGTGCCGGAGCCGGGCGTGCAGCGGCACGGCGGCGCCCGGGGTGCGGTAACGGCGGTAGTGGGCCCGCGACTTGCGCAGGAACTCGGCGCGGGCGCCGCTCGGCAGCCGGTCCGTCCGGGCCAGCACCGACACCAGCTGGTCGACCATCCGGCGGAACAACACCGGCCGCCAGCGCGTGAGTTCGGGTCGGGCGTCGACGAACGCGAAGACCCGGTCGTACTGCTCGTGGATGTCGAAGTGCCCGTGATCGGCGAGCGGACGGTCGCCGGCGTGCCTCCGCGGCCGGCGGTGGTGGACACAGACCCGGTCCAGGGTCGCCACCGACTCGGCGGCCAGCAGGGCCGGCACCGTCCAGGGGATGTCCGCGTCGGCCCCCGGCGGGAACGTGAGCTCCTCGCGCTCGACGAACTCCCGCCGGTACGCCTTGTTCCACGCCACCGGCTCCAACTTGAGCAGCAACGGCCGGTCGTCGAGCCGGAACGGGACGGGACCCTGCTCGGTGAGCTGCCCGAGGAACGGGCTGCGGACGGTCTCGCCGGTCCACAGGGCGTGCGCGTGGTCGTAGACGAGCACGTCCGGGTCGCCCGCCTCCTTGATCCGGTCGGCGATCGCCCGCAGCGCGTCCGGGGCGAGGGTGTCGTCGCCGTCGACGAAGACGAGATAGTCCCCGGTCGCCTGCTCGATCCCCGCGTTGCGCGCCGCGCCCACCCCGCCGTTCTCCGGCAGGTGGACGGGGCGCACCCGGGCGTCGCGCGCCGCGAACTCGTCGACGAGCGCACCGCAGGCGTCGGGCGAGCAGTCGTCGACGGCGATCACTTCGAGATCCGTATACGACTGGCCGAGCACCGATTCCAGGCAGTCCTGGAGATACGCCTGAACCTTGTACGCGGGGACGATGACACTGAACCTGGGCAAGACACATCCATGGGTCGGTGGGTCGGCGCGGGTCTACTGCCCGGGAACGGCCGATGGAGTGACTTGGTTACGCCAATTGCGGCATGTGGGGGATGGGGGGCGAATGGGCTTCTTGTCCGGCCTTCCGTTCGTCCCCTAGTCCCCTCGTCTGCTGTTCCGGTTGTGCGGTCGTCGGGTTGTCCGGTTACTTGACCGCTCCCGCCATCACCCCCGACACGAACTGCCGCTGGAACGCGAAGAACACCGCCAGCGGGATCACCATCGAGATGAACGCGCCCGGCGCCAGCACCTCGATGTTGCTGCCGAACTGCCGTACCTGCTGCTGGAGCGCGACCGTCAGCGGCTGCGACTGCGAGTCGGAGAACACCAGCGCGACCAGCATGTCGTTCCACACCCACAGGAACTGGAAGATCCCCAGCGACGCGATCGCGGGCGCGGCGAGCGGCAGCACGACGGTCGCGAACAGCCGGATCTCACCCGCCCCGTCCAGCCGGGCCGCCTCCAGCAGCTCGCGCGGGATCTCCGCGAAGAAGTTGCGCAGCAGGAAGATCGCGAAGGGCAGCCCGAACCCCACGTGGAACAGCACCACCCCGATGATGTCGCCGAAGATCCCGATCTTCCCGAAGAGATCGGAGAGCGGGATCAGCGCCACCTGCACGGGTACGACGAGCAGCGCGACGACGACCAGGAACCACCAGTCGCGACCGCGGAAGTCCATCCACGCGAAGGCGTATCCGGCCATCGCGCCGATCACGACGACCAGGAGCGTCGCCGGGACCGTGATCCAGACGGTGTTGAGGAGGGAACTCGTGATCGCGTCGTTCTCCAGCAGCGTGCGGTAGCTCTTGGCGGTCAGCTGCCCCGGAGCCGAGAAGACCTTCCACCACCCGGAGGTGGAGATGTCCGTCGGGTCGCGGAACGACGACACGAGCAGCCCGAACGTCGGCACCATCCAGATGAGCGCGACGAGGATGAGGAAGAGCCTCAGGGCGCCCCCCGCGGCACCACTGGCGACGCGGGCGGCGAAGGAGCGCCTGGCGCGCACCGGCGGGTCGTGGGGCCGGTCGAGGGGTCGGTCGAGGGGCGGGTCGACAGCCGTCACCGCTGACGCTCCTTCCTGAGTCGACGGAGATTGACGAACATCACCGGCAGGACGAGCAGCAGCAGAAGCACGCCGATCGCACTGCCGACGCCGTAGTTGCCGCCACCGCCGAACGATGACAGGAACAACTGGAGCGCGAGGACGTTGGCGTCGTCCTGACTGGGCTGCGGGGCGATGATGTAGACGAGGTCGAACACCTTCATCACATTGATCATCAACGTGACGAGTACGACGACCAGCACAGGCGCGAGAAGCGGCACGGTGACCCGCCGGAACACCTGCCACTCGTTGGCGCCGTCGACGCGCGCCGCCTCCAGCAGATTCCGGTCCACGCCCGCGAGCCCGGCTGCGATGAGCACCATGGCGAACCCGGCCCACATCCAGGTGTAGCTGCCGATGATGGCCGGGGTGACGAGGGTGGGCCCGAGCCAGTCGATCCCGTTGTAGGCGCCGGCGAAGTTCGAGCCCGGCAGGCGCAGTCGGGCTCCGTCGGCGTCGGCGGGCAGAGCGAACGTCCCGTCGGCGCCGCTGGTCGCCGAGGCGACCACCTTCCCGTCCTTCACGGCCTCGACCTTGACGCCCTTCAGCGCCTTCTCACCAGGGTCGACCTGCCCCTTCGTACCGCCACCGCCGAGCTTGAAGTCGAGCCAGACGGTGCCGGTGACCTCGTCACCGGAGGCGCGGGGCGCCTTCGCGTTCTCCGGGGTGCCGGGGAGCTTGTTCGGGGCGATGCCTACCAGGGGCAGCAGCGCGGGGGTGCCCGCTGTGACCGTCCCGGTGGAGGTGAACGAACCACCGCCGGACGCCTTGAGGTCGCTGGCCTGCGTGTTCGGGCGGGCCTTCGGATAGACCGACGAGTCGACGAAGGCGTCGTGCACGGACGTCACGATCGCGTTGGCGACGCCCTGGTCGGGGTCCTGCTCGTAGACGAGGCGGAAGATGATGCCCGCCGCGAGCATCGAGATCGCCATCGGCATGAAGACGATCAGCTTGAACGCCGTACCCCAGCGCACCCGTTCGGTCAGCACCGCGAAGATCAGACCGAGCGCGGTGACGAGCGCGGGGGCCACGGCCACCCAGATCGCCGTGTTGCGTACGGCCGTCAGCGTGGCGTCGTTCGTGAAGATGTCGCCGTAGTTCTCCAAGCCGACGAAACCCGAACCGTCGGCGTCGTAGAGGCTGCGCCAGACGGAGTAACCGATCGGGTAGACGACGAGTGAGCCCAGCAGGACCAGGGCGGGCAGCAGGAACAAGCCTGCCACCCACCAGCGGGTTCCGGTGACGCTCTTGGCCCTGCCCGTGGTCAGGGTGACCGGCGTCGTGATTTCGGTCTTCGGCTCCATGCCGGCGCCGTCAGCCGTTCTTGTACGCCTTGGCGGCGTCGGCCTCGAGTTTCTTCTGCGTGCCCGCGACGTCCTTCGGGTTCTTCAGGAAGTCCTGGAGGTCCTTCCACTCGCCGACGCCCTGGGTACCGCCGAAGGCGGCCGGGGCCTGGTCGGACATGTCGAAGCGGAAGTCGTCGCCCGCCGTGATGAGGGCCTTGGCGATGTTCCGGGTGACCTCGTCCTTGTACGCCGCCTGGTCCATCGTCTTGTTGGGCGAGAGGAAGCCGCCCTGCGCCGCCCAGATCTCGGCCGCGTCGGTCGAGCCGAGGAACGTCAGGAGGGCCTGGGCGCCCGCGCCGCCCTTCAGCGCCACGGCGACGTCGCCGCCGCTGACGACGGGTGCCTGGTCGCCGACCGCCGGGAACGGGAAGACCTTCGCGTCCGTGCCGATCTTGGCCTTGGTGTCCGCGTTGATGTTGGCGGCCACGAAGTCGCCCTCGAAGACCATCGCCGCCGGGGTGTCACCCGTGAAGGTCTGGATGACCGACTTCGGGAACTCGGTCGCCAGCGCGCCGGAACGCCCGCCCACGAGGAGGTCGTCCTTGCCCCAGAGCTGGGCGAGGGTGGTCAGGGCCTCCTTGACCGAGGGATCGGTCCACTTGATCTTGTGCAGGGCCAACTGGTCGTACTTCTCCGGGCCCGCCTGCGACAGATAGACGTTCTCGAACCAGTCGGTGAGGGTCCAGCCGTCGGCGCCGCCCACGGAGACTGCGGGGGAGCCGGCGTCGGAGAGGGTCTGGGCCGTGGCGAGGAAGTCCTTCCAGGTCTTGGGAGTGCCGGTGAGGCCAGCGGCCTCGAACGCGGCGGTGTTGTACCAGACCAGGGACTTGTTGGCGGCCTTGACGTAGATGCCGTACTGCTTGCCCTCGAAGGCCCCGAGGTCCTTCCAGCCGGCGGAGAAGTTCTTGTCCAACTGGGCCTGGGCGTCCGCGCCGAGCGGCTTGAGCCAGCCCTTCTGGGCGAACTGGTGCAGTACGCCCACCTGCGGCAGGAACGCGACGTCCGGGGGCTGGCCGCCCTCGATCTTCGTACCGAGGAACGTGGAGGTGTTGTTGCCAGTCGGCACGAAGTTGACCTTCGCGCCGGTGCGCTTCTCGAACTCCCGCAGCACCTTGGTGAAGTTCTCCTGCTCGGGGCCCGTCCAGACGGCGGCGACCTCTAAGGTCTGGCCGTCCAGCTTGGGGAGCTTGACGGAGGTGGTGTCACCGCCGGTGCCTGTGCCGGTACTGGTGTCGGTGGCCTTGCCGCCAGGGTCGTCGTCGGAGCCGCAGGAGGTGAGGGTGAGAGCGAGGGCTGTGGCGGAGAGGGCGGTCAGGGTGCGTGTACGTAGCGTGCTGCGCATGTGTGCCCCGTTCGTCGTTCGGCGCTGTCCCGT
>NZ_LGDW01000047.1 GCF_001280005.1 Streptomyces sp. NRRL WC-3618
CGAGACCCGCGTCGAGGCGACACCGGGCCTGCTCAGCTGGACCGGTACGGCAGGACGCGTCGACCTCGCCTACGAGTCGCCGGACACCGTCCGCCTGCGCGGCACCGGTCTCGGTTTCGGGATCAGCGCCGCGGCACCGGCCCTGACCCCGTTCAGCGGCATCTACTTCTACCGCGACCCGGTGGACGGAGCCCACACGTTCACCTCCTACGAGACCGGCCGCCGCTACCGGATCACGGTGCTGTCCGGCACGGTCGCCGAGGTGTCGGGCTCCCAGGCCCTGGGCGCCGGTGACCGCGGGCTCACGGTCGCCGCCGGGGCCGACGGCTCGTGGGAGGTCGCGGTCGAGGAACTCGACAGCGCGCGCCGGCCCTACCGCACGTCGGCGGCGTTCGGCGAGGTCATGGAGGCCGCGCGGCGATCGTTCGCCGAGTTCGCCGACGCGGTCGCCCCCTGGCGCTCGGCGGACACTCCGGCCGCCGAACTCGCCGCGTACGTGGTGTGGTCGGCGACCGTACGCCCGGCCGGCCTGGTCACCCGCCCCGCCGGCAGCCCCGAACTGGCCTGGGACCAGTTCCATCTGCCCTTCGACCACCAGGACGAGAGCGGGGCGCTGCCCGACTCGGTCACCCACTCGGAGGTCCTCTACAACTTCGTCAAACCGCCCATCCACGGCTGGACCTTCGGCCACCTGCGCCGACGGCTCCCCGAGCCGCTCACCCCCGCCCAACTGAACGAGGCGTACGACAGGCTGACCCGCTGGACGGACTTCTGGCTCGCCGCCCGGCGCGCCCCCGGCGCCGAACTGCCCCACTACCAGCACGGCAACGACAGCGGCTGGGACAACGCCACCACCTTCGACCCCGCACGCGTGGCCGTCACCGCCGACCTGGCCGCCTTCCTCACACTCCAGCTCCGCGAACTCGCCCGACTGGCCACCGAACTGGACCTGCCGGACGAGGCCCGGCACTGGACCCGTACCGCCGACGCGACCCAGGCCGCGATGCTCGACGAACTGTGGACGGGAGAGCGGTTCGTGGCCCGCGGCGTCGACAGCACCGCGACCTGGGACAGCTCCAGCCTGCTGGACCTGATGCCGATGGCACTGGGCGAGCACCTGCCCGAGAACATCGGCAAAACCCTGGCCGCCCGGATAGAGACCCACCTGACCCCGTACGGCCTGGCCACCGAACAGCCCGCCTCCCCCCACTACCTCGCCGACGGCTACTGGCGCGGCCCGATCTGGGCCCCCGCCACCGTCCTCATCGAGGACGGCCTGCGCCGCGCCGGCCACCAGCGCCTCGCGGACGACATCAGCGCCCGCTTCCGCGCCCTGTGCGAGGCGCACGGCTTCGCCGAGAACTTCGACGCCCTCACCGGCACGGGCCTGCGGGACCGCGCCTACACCTGGACCGCCAGCAGCTACCTCCTCCTCGCCGAAGCACACGCCCACCGAGACAGCCGCTGACCGGCCGTCTCCCCACAGCCCCGGGACCTTTCCCGTCCCGGCACCCCTCCCCCGCTCACACAGGAGCCGCACCATGAAATCACCCTGGACACTTCCCAGACCCACAACCCGCACCCGACGCCGAGCGGCCTCGTCCGCAGTCGTCCTCCTGGCCGCGCTGGCCACGACCCTGGTGCCCGCCGGCCCGTCGCAGGCCGCGGACACCAGCGTCACCGTCGACTTCGCCACCGCCGGAGGCGCCCCCACCTACCGCGCCTCGGGCACCCTGTACGGGATCAGCCCCGACGGCTCGCTGCCGCAGGACCACTTCTACAAGGACATCAAGTGGCACTTCGAGCGGGCCGGCGGCGCCCAGCTCAACAACGGCGGCTACGCCACCAGCCTCGCCGCCTACCAGACCCGCTGGAACGCCACGCTCGCCCAGTACAAGCGCACCGCCGCCCTCGGCGGCACCTTCATCCTCCTCCCCCACGACCTGTGGGGCGCCGACAGCACCACCAGCCAGGGCTTCCCCGGCGACAACGGCGACTGGACCCAGTTCGACAACTTCGTCAACCAGCTCTTCTCCGACGTCAAGGCCAACCACATGACGGTCCAGTGGGACCTCTGGAACGAGCCCAACGGCCAGGGCTTCTGGCCCCGGCCGGAGTCCCAGTACCTCCAGATGTGGTCCCGCTTCTACGCCGCCGTCCGCGCCAACTTCCCCGGCCAGCTCATCGTCGGCCCCAGCTACTCCCAGCACCCCGAAAACAACACCTGGTGGCAGGCGTACCTGCCCTACGTCAAGACCAACAACGCCGTCCCCGACATCTGGAGCTGGCACGCCGAGGCCGGTGACCCCGTCGCCGACTCCGGCGTCATGGACAACCTGCTCTCCTCCTACGGCCTCACCAACACCCGCCCCTACCAGATCAACGAATACGCCACGCTCGCCCAGCAGAACCCCGGCGGCGGCGCCTGGTACATCAGCCGCCTGGAGCGGGCCGGCGCCGACGGCCTGCGCGGCAACTGGGCGTCGGGCACCAACCTGCACGACTACGAGGCCAACCTGCTCACCAAGAACAGCGCCGGCCAGTACCTGCCGCGCGGCGAGTGGTTCATGTACCGCTACTACGGCTCCCAGACGGGCAACATCGTCAACCTCGTCCCGGGCACCAACACCGACGGCGTCGCCACCAAGGACAACACCGCCAGGAACGCCAAGATCCTCATCGGCAGCAACGGCAACACCGGCAACGTCACCGTCAACCTCACCGGCCTGAACACCACCTCGGTCGTGGAGAACGGCAAGGTCCGCGCCGTCGTCCAGCGCGTCTCCAACGGCAACGGTGCAGCCGGACCCACCACCGTCTCCGACACCAACCTGACCGTCAGCAGCAACGCCGCCTCGTTGACCGTCCCCTACACCAACGCCGCGGACGGCTACACCGTCACCCTCCTCCCGCCGTCCAACACCACCGTCTCCACAGTCGCGGTCAGCGAGAACAGCGGCCAGTGCCTGGACGACACCAACCTCAGCACCGCCAACGGCACCCAGTACCAGCAGTACTACTGCGAGGGCGGCTACCAGCAGATGCTCGACCTCAAGCCGGTCAGCGGCAAGACCAACACCTACACGGTGGTCAACGAGCTCAGCGGCAAGTGCCTCGACGTCTCCGGCGCCTCCACCGCCGACGACGCCGCCGTCATCCAGTACACCTGCAACGGCGCCACCAACCAGCAGTTCACCCTCAACCCCGTCACCGCGCTCGGCAACAGCCAGGACTACCAGCTGGTCGCCGTCCACAGCAGCAAGTGCGTCGACGTCAGCAATGTCTCGAAAACGGCCGGAGCCAAGATCCATCAGTGGACCTGTGACCCCGCGAGCGCACTGACCACCAAGAAGAACCAGATCTGGCGCCTCCAGGGCATGGCCTAATGGGAGCTGTCGGGTCGTAGAGACTCGGTGCCGTAGCCGCCAGCAGGTGAGCACTTTCATCGCCTGGAGCACGTGACTTCTGTGGTCAGACCGTGCCCCTGCTGGTCGGCCGGAAGGCCAGACCGCTGATGGGGTGGCGTGCCCGCCGATTGGGGCGTGAGCACGGTTGCTCCCAGCACGGCTGGGAGCACCCACCTGGGCCGGCCTGGCTGACGCGCCCAGACGGACTTCATGAGCGACAGCTCCGGCTTCGCCGGGAACTTCGACGCCCTGACCGGCGAGGGACTGCGCGACCGCGCCTATTCCTGTACCGCCGGCAGCTACCTCCTCCTCGCCCGCGACCACCAGCGGCGCGGACACGAAGACCGCACACGACGCACGCGACAACCCACCCAGAGTTCCGGCACGGGGGCCGGCGCAGCAACCAGAGTCCTATCCCTGAAGGGACACAAGCACATGGCAAGAATCGGGCAAAGGCGCTCGACCACGAGACGCCTTCTCCACGGCGTCACCACCTCGCTGCTCTCACTCACCGTCGCAGCCGGCACCACCACGGTGATGGCGACTCCGGCCTCCGCCGCCACCCCCACTCTCACCGTCGATCTGGGCACCTCCACCGGAGCCTTCCGGGGCGGCGCCTCCGGGGCGCTGTACGGCCTGTACGGCCCGGACGTACCGACGAACAACCTCATCGCGGGGATGGGGCTGACGACCACCAACACCAAGTACCAGGACGGACAGCAGCACCCCGGCTCGGACGCCCTGGAGATCGCCAAGCCCTTCACCGACAGCGGCGGCGGGGACATCCTCATCTACATGACGGACGTCTACCGGGCCAACTACGAGCGCGAGAGCTACTCGGCCTACCAGGCGACCATGAAGACCCAGGTCGAGCAGGCGATGGCCAGCCCCTACGCGAGCCACGTCGTCTTCGTGCCCTACAACGAGCCCGACATAGGCTGGTTCAGCGGCATGCGCACCAACTCGTCGACTCTGGCCGCCTTCAACTCGGAGTGGCGCCAGACCTACAACTTCATCAAGGGCATCTGGCCCGCGGCACGACTGGCAGGACCCAACCTCACCAGCTACAACTCCTTCGCCTTCAACGGCTTCCTCAGCTACTGCAAGGCCAACAACTGCCTGCCCGACGTCGTGACCTGGCACACCCTGGGCAGCCCGGCGGACGTCCGCAACACCGTCAACGCCTACCGCGCGGCGGAGACCGCCGCGGGGATCACCTCCCCGATCACCGTCAACCTCAACGAGTACGCGCACCGCTACCACCTGACCGACCCCGGCCAGATGGTCCAGTGGATCGCGGGCCTCGAGGACTCGAAGGTCGACGGCAACCTGCCGTACTGGAACATCAACGGCAACCTCGGTGACTCCGCCGCGGCCCAGAACACCCCCAACGCCCAGTGGTGGCTGTACAACTGGTACAGCTCCATGCGCGGCGGCAACACCGTCAAGGTCACCAGCACCGGGGCCAACGCCGCGTACACCCTCCAGGGCGTGGCCGGCCTGGACACGGCCAAGAAGCAGGCGCGCGTCATCCTCGCCGGGGGCGGCACCAGCGGCGCCTCCGACACCGTCATCAAGAACATCGACCCCGCCGTCTTCGGCAGCACCGTGCACGTCAGCGTGTTCCAGGACCGCTACAGCGGCTACCTCGGCTCTTCGGCCACCCCGACCCGGCTCTCCGACGCCGACGTCGCCGTGGGAACCGACGGCTCGATCACCGTCCCCATCGCCCTCGACGCGATGTCCGCGTACCAGGTGATCGTCTCCCCGGGCGGCACCGGCAGCGCCACCGCCTCCGACGCCACCTGGACGGGCACGTACGAGGCCGAGAACGCCACGCTCAGCGGCAGCGGCTACAACATCAACACCGAGGGCACCACCGCACACGTCGACAAGTTCGCCACCTCCGGCACCAAGGACGTCGGCGGCCTGCGCACCGGCTCGACCACGGTGATCTCCTTCCCCGTCTCCGTCCCCACCACCGGCGACTACGACCTGTCGGTGTTCGGCAGCAGCTACGCCAAGGACGCCGACGTCAAGGGCCCCACGAACGTGTACGCGCGGGTCGACGGCGGCGCCTCCACCAGGATCGACGTCCCCGTGGGCTTCCAGTGGGTGGTGTGGGGGCACAGCGAAGCCACCGTGCACCTGACCGCCGGCAGCCACACCATCACCCTGGCCACCACCGGTGACAACGGCGCGAAGACGGTCGGCGACGCCCTCGTCGACAAGATCGACCTCCGGTACAAGGACGCCGCCGTCCAGGGCACCACGCTCTACGAGGCCGAGCAGGCCAACCTCTCCGACAGCGGCACCGCCACCTACGCCTCCCAGGGTCAGTCCGGCGCGGGCGCGGTGAACCTCACCTCCGGCAAGTCCGCGACGTTCTGGGTCTACTCCGAGCGGGACGGCTACGCGGACCTGACGGCCCGCTTCCGCAACACGGGCCAGGCCGCCCTGACCGTCAACGGCAAGACCGCCGACGACCAGACCCTCTCCGGCGCGACGACCGGTGCCTGGTCCACCTCCGCCAACCGGGTGTACCTCAACGGCGGCGTCAACAAGGTCAAGGTGACCGGCGCGAGCGGCACTCTCGCCCTGGACAACCTGGCCGTCACCCCGTTCAGCGCCACCGACGCCGTCACCACCGGCAACGTCGTCACCTACCAGGCCGAGAACGGCACCCTCACCGGCACGGCGGCCGCCGACACCACCTACAGCCAGGCCAACGGCGGCGTCGTCACCGGCATCGGCAACGGAACCGCCAACTCCCTCACCCTCAACGTCAACGCGCCCGCGGCCGGCACGTACGCCATGACCATGCGCTACGCCAACGCCGAGGAACTGCCCTCCAACCACTACAACCCCGACCTGTACGCCGAGCACGCGGACGTCAGCGTCAACGGCGGCAACGCGACCCGCGTCAACTTCGCGAGCACCCTGGACTGGAACCAGTTCGAGGACTACACCGTCCCCGTCACGCTCGCCAAGGGCGCCAACGCCGTCAAGTTCACCGCCTCACAGCTGTTCAACTGGGACGGCACCACCATCGGCAAGGTCTACTCGGGCGGCGGCACCGACATCGGGCAGCCCATGCGGTCCAGCTCCGCGCCGCACCTCGACCAGATCTCCTTCGCACCCTCGAGCCTGCACATCGGCGCGCCGGCCGGCTTCTCCTCCACGGCCGTCGCCCAGCACAGCGGGCTCTGCCTCGAAGACCCGGCCAAGTCCTCCACCGACGGCACGCAGTACCAGCAGAACACCTGCGGCAGCGGACAGGAGCAGACCTTCGACTTCCACCCCGTCACCGGTACGGCCGACACCTACACCCTCGTCAACCACTCCAGCGGCAAGTGCCTGGACGTCAGTGCCCTGTCCACGGCCGACGGGGCCGCCGTCCAGCAGTGGACCTGCCTCGGCGCCGCCAACCAGCGGTTCACCCTCAGGCCCGTCACCGCGCTCGGCAACAGCCACGACTACCAGCTCGTCGCCGTCCACAGCGGCAAGTGCGTCGACGTCAGCACCATATCGACGGCCCCCGGCGCGAAGATCCACCAGTGGACCTGCGACGCCGCGAGTGCCCTGAGCACCAAGAAGAACCAGATCTGGCGCCTGCTCGGCAAGAACTGATCGGCGGCAGTGCCTCGCGAGAGGGCCACGACACCCGGTCGTGGCCCTCTTCGCGTGCCCAGCGGACGCGGCGCCGAGCCGCCAGATCCTTCTGTGCGGTACGTCAGTGCGATACGTCTGTGCGTACCTCAGTTCATGGTCGACCCGATGGCCGTGGAGCCCACCGTCAGGAAGGTGGTCGCCGGCAGCGCCCCGTCGGCCCGCCGGGCGCCGTAGGCGGTGGTCGCGTCCGTCGACTTCAGCGCCGGCGTGGGGACGCCGCCGTCCCAGTTGTTGGCCGCCGAGACGGCGGACGCGCCCAGCTTGGACAGGGCGCCCTTGTTGCCCACCGAGAGGTTCCTCGTGAGCCGTGCCGTGCCGGTGGCGAAGGAGAAGCCGGTGCGGGCGTTGCCGTACGCGGTGTTGCGGTCGAGGACGATCGCGCCGGCGTTGGAGTTCTCCGTGAAGCCGTGCCGGTTGTTGTCCCAGGCCGCGTTGTTGTTGACGACATGCGCGACCGACGCGCCTCCGCCGCCCAGCTTGAAGCCGTTGCCGTTGCCCTCGAACGCGGCGTCGTGCCAGCGGTTCCTGCCGTTGCCGAAGGCCCAGGTGTGCTCGATGGTGACGGGGGTGGAGAACTGCCAGAGGTCGATCCCGTCATCCGCGTTGTCGTAGAGGCGTGCCCCGGTGATCCTGTTGCCGGTGCCGGAGCCGAACTTGATGGCCAGACCGTCGGCGTTCCGGCCGTGGCCAGCCGGGTCGTAGTTGAGGTAACTGTCCAGGTTCTGCACGAGGTTGTCGCTGGTGCCGTCGCCGCGCAGGGTGAACCCGGAGTCGCCGTTGCGCGCGGTGACGAGGTTTCGGAAGATCCCGCCGACGGACGAGGTGACGACGAGGCCCTGGGCCGGGGAGTTCTGGAAGGTGAGGTTCTGGACGGTCCAGTGGTCGCCGTATATCTCGGCCAGCCAGGAACCGGCGGGCAGCTTGGAACCGTCGATCCGCACCTTCTCGGTGCCGTACGCCTGGAGGGTGATCGGCGCCGAACTCGTGCCGTCCGCCGTCGACTTGAGCGTGGCCGTCGGATAGTACGTGCCGGCGCGCACCTGGATGACGCTGCCCGCCGCCGCGCTGCGCACCGCGGCCTCCAGCTGGGCGGTGCTGGACACCGTGACCGTGGCGGCGGCAGCGCTCGCTCCGTCGGTCGAGAGGCCGCGGTACACACCGCCCGCACCGGAGGCGAGGGCCACCGCCGCGGCGATGGAGAGGGTGCGGGTTCTGCGGTGACGGCCGGTGCCGATGCGCACGGAGCGTTCCTTTCTCGGGGCTGAGCTGTGGTGGTCCCAGGGCATGAACCGGGCTGCGGCCTCGATGAGGGGGGGTCGCAGCCCGGCTCTGCTCTCTTGTCGCCACCCGGCCGAAAAGGGTTGCCGTGGTCCGTACGAAAGGAACCTCAGTTCGTCGCCGAAGCCGTCCAGGGGGCGCCCAGCTCGGAGTAGAGGCAGAGGGTGTCGGCGGCCTCGGCGACGAGGCCCTCGATGCCGGGGACCACTCGGCGGCGGGTCTCCCCGGGGGCGAACTCCCAGGTGTCCGACGGGAGTTCGGCCGGGTCGGGGGCCTGCCGGATCGCCTCGACGACTCGCATGAAGGCGCCCGTCTCGTCGGGCGCGACCAGCAGTTCGGCGCCCTCGGTGAGGTGGTCGACGAGGTTCTCCAGGAGGTCGGTGAGGCCGTACTCGTACTCCTCCGGGTCGTGTCCCGTGCGCTGGAGGAGCACGCGGTCCTGCTTGTACCAGAAGGTGATCCGGCCGCCGGTGCCGTGCACGAGGACGTACGGGTCGTCCGGGTGCTCGGCGCACAGGGTGGCGGCGACGGTGACCGGGACGCCGTTCACCGTGGAGACGCGGACGCACGACGTGTCGTCGGACTCGATGTCGTTGGCGCGCAGCAGCTCGGTCTCGATGCCCGTGACGTCCTCGGCGCGGGTGGCGCCGCTGAGGGCGAGCCCGGTGGCGACGGCGTGCGCGAGCGGGTTGGTGAGGGCGCCGTCGATGACGTCCACGCCGTTCAGCCTGCGCTTGCCGGCCCAGGGAGCGCGCCGGTAGTACGCCTCGTCGCGCGCCCACGCGCCGGCCCCGCCGACGCCGGTCACGGTGCCGATGGCGCCCTTGGCGATCAGTTCCCGGATCGCGGGCACGGCGTGCGAGCCCAGCGACTGGAACCCGATCTGGCAGGCGACCCCGGCCGCCGCGACCCCGTCGGCCATCCGCCGGAACTCCGCGTACGACGGCGCCGGCGGCTTCTCCAGCAGCAGGTGCACGCCCTTGGCGGCGGCGATGAGCGCGAGGTCGGTGTGGGTGGGGATCGGGGTGCAGATCACGGCGACGGCGGCGCCCGTGCAGTCGAGGAGGGCGCCGAAGTCGGCGGACTGCTCGGGCGTGCCGAGGCCCTCCAGCTCCTCGTCGGTCAGCGGGGTCAGCTCGCAGACGCCTGCCAGCCGGACGAGTCCCTTGTCCTGGAGCCGGCGGATGTTCGCGAGATGCCAGTGCCCGTGGCCGCGCGCTCCCGCGAGCACCACCGGAACCGGGGTGGCCAAACGAATGGGTGCCGTCGGTGTCGTGTTCATGTGCGCCTCCCTGCGCCGGCGCCGCGTGCCACCTCTCGGTCGGCCGTACCGGCGCTGATCTTTGTGTGCAGAGTAGGCGTCCGGCCGACGTCGGCTGTTTCCCGGCGTTCATGGCGGACCGGGTGGAGTGGGGGCTACGCGATCAGATGAGCTTCGTGGTGCCTTCGTACGCGCTGTCGGTGGGCCCGCCGAAGACGGCGGCGGCGCGGTCGGTGGCCGCGTCGACGGTGAGCGTGGGACCGACATGGGTGACGAGCAGGGAGGCGGCCCCCTTCGCGTACGCGCCCGCGTCCTCCGGTGTCAGATGCACCTGTTCGCCGTCGCCGTCGTCGTGCCGGTCGATGTCCGCCTCGCACAGGAACAGGTCGGCGCCCCGGGCGAGTTCGGCGAGCGCGTCGCAGGGTCCGGTGTCACCGGAGTACGCGAAGACCTTGCCCTGCGACTCGGCGCGCAGCCCGTACGCCTCGACGCCGTGCGAGACGGCACGCGTCGTGAGGCGCAGGTTCCAGTGGCGGACGGTGTGGCCGTCGTACAGCGGCCTGAAGTCGAGGATTCCGCTGAGGAAGAAGAGGTTGGACTGCCCGAAGAACCCCGCGATCCGGCGCGCGCACTCGCGGGGCGCGTAGACGGGGATCGGCGTGGGCGGGGTCAGCCCGCCGAACGCGAAGCCGTAGACGGCGGCGAGCAGATCGGCGTTGTGATCGGCGTGCAGATGGGAGATCCAGATCGCGGTGAGGCGGGCGGGGTCGGTGTGCCGTTGCAACTCCGCGAAGGTGCCGGGGCCGGCGTCCACCCACACCTCGGCGCCGCCGCCCCGCAGCAGATAGCCGGAGCAGGGGCGTCCGGGTGCCGGGTGCGGAGAGGCGGTGCCGAGGACGGTGAGGCTCAGGGGCATGCCCGGAGCGTACGGGGCGGCGCGGGCGGGCGTACGGGGATTGGCATGCCGTGCGGACGGGGGCCACCGCCCGCTCCCGGTCACACCGTGGTCCACCTGGGATCCCGGCCGCTGAGCCCGATCACCCGGTCCAGCAGCGGCGCGTCGTCCGGCACGGGAACGACCGGGCCGAAGATGCCGGCCCCGCCGCTCTGCTCGACCGCGGCGGCCAGGAAGCCGTGGGCCATCTCCACGGCGGCCGGATCGGGCTCGTACTCCTGGCCGGTGGCGCGGGCCAGATCCCAGCCGTGGACGACGAGTTCGTCGACCGCGACGGCTGCGGCGACCGCGCCGGGCAGGGGCACGCCACCCGCACGGGTCTCGCCGGTCCAGGCGGCCGGGTCGCGCCAGGCGTCGGCGAGGTCGTCGAGCGCCTTCGGCAGGGTCTCGCGCCAGTCGGCCGCGATGTCCGGCACGACGGAGCCCGGGCTGGTGTCCGTCGTCGCACCGAGGTCCTTGCGGGCGGCGTCACGGAAGGCGACGGCCAGCCCGGAGACATGCCCGAGCAGATGGCGCACGGCGTATTCCGGACACGGCGTCCCGGCCGCGAGCTGCTCGTCGGTCACCCGCTCCGCGAGCCGGGCCACCGTCCGGGCCTGCGGTCCGAGGTCCAGGATCGTCTGGTCGGTCATCGGTCTCTCCTCAGCGTGGTCGGTCCTACGGGTGCAGACCGCCGCCGTACGCGAAACTCATCGCCCGCCCCTTCCCGAGCGCGCTTCTAAGGCACCCTCCCGATCCCCGCGCCCACCCCTTAGCCCCACGATGACCAGGCATGACGACGCAAAAGACAATGCGAGAGGCAACGCGAAGGACGACTCGGAACCGGCCCCTGGTCCGGGTGCTGCGCGACCGCGACGCCGGGCTCCTTCTCGCCGGGGTCGTGGTCTCCGGCTTCGGTACGTCGGCGCTGTGGCTGGCGTCCGGGATCTGGGTCAAGGACCTCACCGGCTCGGACGGCCTGGCCGCGCTCTGCCTGTTCGCGATGTGGGCCCCGAGCCTGGCGGGCCCACTGCTGGGCACCCTGGCCGACCGCGCCCGCCGCAAGCCGCTGCTGATCCGCACGAACCTGACGCTGGCGGCCCTGCTTCCGGCCCTGCTCACGGTCGGCTCCGTGGACCGCGTGTGGATCCTCTTCGCCGTCCTGCTGGTGTACGGCGCGGTGGGCGTCGTCCAGGACGCGGCCGAGGCGGCCCTGGTCGCGACGGCTGTCGACGCGTCGCTGCTGGGTGACTTCAACGGCCTGCGCATGACGGCGAACGAGGGCATGAAACTGGTCGCCCCGCTGGCCGGTGCGGGGCTCTACGCGGCGTACGGCGGCCCGAGCGTGGCCCTCCTGGACGCCGTCACGTTCGCCGTCGCCGCCCTCCTGTACGCCTGTCTGCGCGTCCGCGAGAGGACCCCGGCGCCCCCGGCGACCGGCTGGCGCACCCGGACCGCCGAGGGCGCCGCCTTCCTGTGGCGGCACGACCGGCTGCGCCCGCTCGTGCTGGCGGGCGGCGCCGCGATGCTCCTGTCGGGCCTCGGCTCCGCCACTCTCTACGCCGTCGTCGAGGGGCTCGGCCACTCCCCCGCGTACGCCGGTCCGCTGTACGTCCTCCAGGGCGCCGGCTCGGTGGCGGTCGGCCTGGCCTCCGGCCCGCTGCTGCGGCGCCTCGGGGAGCGCCGGTTCGCGGCGTACGGGATCGCCCTGACCGGCGCCGCCATGGCGCTGCGGGCGGTCCCGGCCGACCTCGCGGTCCTCGGCTCCGGCGTGGCCGCCGGCATGGGTCTGCCGTGCGCCCTGATCGCGGGCCTCACCGCCGTACAGCGGGAGACCCCGAAGGAGCTGCTCGGCCGTACGGCGGCGACCGCCAACACCCTGATGTTCGCGCCCACGGCCGTCGGTCTGGCCGTGGGCGCGGCGCTGGTCGAGCTCGTCGACCACCGACTGCTGCTCGCGTCGTGCGCCCTCGCTCTGCTGCTGACCTCGGTCGCCCTGTCTCAGCGCCGGGCGAGCGCGTCCCGTACCGAGTCCAGGTCGGCGTCGGATGCCAACCCTGCGTGATAGAGCCGCAGTTCGGTGGCCCCGAGGCCGGCCGCACGCTTCGCGTCCGCCGCGAGGGTGCCTGGGCTGCCGCCCATCCCGGAGACCACGACGAAGTTGGCGGCCAGGACAGCGCCGCTCCCGCCCGCGCCGCCCGCCTCCGCGAACGGCGTCAGCAGGCCCGCCCCGCCGGTGCACGGCACCACCACACCGTCCGCGACGGACAGGATGTGCGCGGGGTCCACGCCCGGGTTGGCGCCGACGTGGTACGAGACGGGGTCGGCGTGCAGCACTACCTGGAAGCCGGCCGGGGCAGCCGCCCGGACCGCCGCGACGGCCGCCTCCTGGAGCGTGCGGGCCGTTTCCTCGCGCCACGCGCGCGTGAGGCCCGCTTTCTCGTCGCCGAGGGCCTTCTCGACCCCGGCCCACCCGCCGTGATCCGGCTCGCCCCGCCAGAGCGGCTCCAGCGCGGCGCGTACGGTCGCCGCCAGCTCGTCGGGGCCCAGGCCCCGGCCTTCGTACCCCGCCCGGCAGGAGGGACAGAAGCAGAGCGCCATCAGATACTGGCCGGCGTCGCCGAGCCCGATGGCACCGGTCTTGTCATGGGCGTGCAGATGCGTGAGCCCGTACCAGCCCAGCGACTCCAGTTCCGTACCGCGCGCACCGGGCCGGACGGCGGCCTCGGCGGCGAGATCGACGAGGTACGCGCGCGTGGCGGGTTGTGCGATGCAGGGCGCCCACGGGTAGCGGTCCCCGTAGGCGTTGACCACGGAGGTGTCCGGGTGCTCGGCGCCCAGGCGGGAGCTGTGGGCGAGGACGACCCAGGTGTGCACGTCGAGGCCCGCGTCGGCGAGGGCGCCCGCTGCCTCGCCGTACGCGTCACCGGGGGCCCAGGATCCGGCGGCGTAGGGCCGCAGTTCGCGGCCCGTCCAGCGGTCGTCGGTGGGGTAGAGCACGGCCGCGTGCTCGGCGGTGACGATGCGGTGGCGCGGGTGGCGGGGGGTCAACGCGCGCGTGGAGTGGTACGCGGAGGCGAGGGTCACCTGTTCCACGCCGAGCGCGGCGATCCGCCGGGCGGCGTCGGGGTCGCCGTTGACGTCCCAGGGGTAGACGAACGCGGACGCCTTCACATGCGCTCCTCGGACTCGGAATCGGACCAGGAATCAGCTTCTGCCCCCGTACCCACCGCACCCGACCCCACCCCGAGCAGCGCGTGACCGCGCTCCACGAGCCGCGCGAGCCGCTTCACATGCTCCTCGGCCGGCTCGTGCAGCGGTGGCCGGACCTCCCCGACGTCGAGCCCGGTCTGTCGGACCCCGGCCTTGACCAGGGAGACGGCGTATCCGCGCCCCTGCGCCCGCAGCTCGACGAACGGCCGGTAGAAGCCGTCCACGAGCCGGTTCACGGTCTCGTCGTCGCCGGTGTTGAGCGCCCGGTGGAAGGCAAGCGCGATCTCGGGCGCGAAGCAGAAGACGGCCGACGAGTAGAGGCCGACACCGATGGCGCGGTAGGCGAGGCCGGTCAGTTCCGCGGTCGGCAGCCCGTTGAAGTACAGGAAGTCGCCGGGCACCTCGGTGCGTACGGCGCTCACGATCCGCTGCATCAGGTCCAGGTCGCCGAGCCCGTCCTTGAGCCCGATGATGCCCTCGGTGCGCGCCAGTTCGACGACGGTCCCGGGCGTGAACACGGCGTTGTCGCGCTGGTAGACGATGACCGGCAGGGCGGTGGCCGCGGCCAGCTCCCGGTAGTGCCGCAGCAGTCCCTCCTGCCCGGCCACCACCAGATACGGCGGCATGGCGAGCAGCCCGTCGGCCCCGGCCTCCTGGGCGAGACGCGCGAAGCGTACGGCGAGTGCGGTGCCGTACCCGGCGCCCGCGACCACGGGTACGCGCCCGGCGGTCTCCTCCACCGCCGCCCGTACGCAGTCCTGGAACTCCTCGGGCGTCAGCGCGTGGAACTCCCCGGTTCCGCAGACCGCGAAGACGGCCGCGGCCCCCGCCTCCACGCCTCGGCGCACATGCGTGCGGTAGACGTCGAGGTCGAGCGAGCCGTCGGGGCCGTAGGCGGTGACGGGGAAGAACAGCGGACCGCTCGGGACAGTGAGTCGCGTGGCAAGGTCGGCGGCGAGGGGGGCTGGCGTCACGGAGGCTCTCCCTGGGGCATGCAGTCGTGCACGCTTCTGATTCACGTCTACATTTCTGAACAGTTTCACGCTAAGGGCCCACCACTGGGCGGGTCAAGCCGACCGACGGCCAACCAGGCGACAGAATCCGCAGGTCTACGTCACCTACGTCACACTTGACGGCACAGACCACCCCTCCCTAGCGTGTCCACGGATGTGAATTCCGTACACGCACACGGTTGCCGCATCAAGGAGACCCCGCCAGGAGCCCCAAGGAGACCCGAGGATGCCCGCTCCCCGCACCGTTCTGCTCACCGGCGCCGCCGGCGGACTCGGCACCCTGATGCGGGACCTGCTCCCGGCCTACGGCTACGAACTGCGCCTGTTCGACCTGCTCCCCGTCGAGGGCGCACCGGACGCGATCACCGCGGACCTCGCCGACAGTGCGGCGCTGCGGGAGGCTGTGCGGGGCGTCGACGCGATCGTCCACCTCGCGGGCATCTCCCTGGAATCGACGTTCGAGAAGATCCTCAGGGCGAACATCGAGGGCACGTACAACCTGTACGAGGCCGCACGCGAAGAGGGCGTCGAGCGCATCGTCTTCGCCTCCTCGAACCACGCGGTGGGCTTCACCCCCCGCCCCCAGGGCACCGATCCGCTGATCCCGGTGGACACCCCGCGCCGCCCGGACACCTTCTACGGCCTCTCCAAGTCCTTCGGCGAGGACCTGGCCCAGCTCTACTGGGACAAACACGGCCTGGAGACCGTCTCCGTCCGCATCGGCTCCTGCTTCCCCGAGCCGACCACCGTGCGCATGCTGTCCCTGTGGATGAGCCCCGCCGACGGCGCCCGCCTCTTCCACGCGGCCCTGACCGCCCAGAACGTCGGCCACACCGTCGTCTACGGCTCGTCCGCCAACACCCGCCTGTGGTGGGACCTGACCACCGCGCGGGCCCTCGGCTACGAACCGCAGGACAACTCCGAACCGTACGCCGCGAAACTCATCGCCGCCCAGGGCGAACTCCAAAACGACAACGAGGCCCACGCCTACCTGGGCGGCCAGTTCGTCACGGCCCCCCCGATCTGGCCGCACTGAGCAATCGGGCACCGAACGGACCCCCCGCAAGCATGTCCGGGCATGGACCGCGTCCTGATCGCAGGCGCGACAGCGCCACGATCAGGGGCGCGGGGAACTGCGCGACCAGCCACAACGGACCGGCAGCCGCGCCGCAACCGCACAGACCGAGCTCGTGGGCCCGCTCCGCCCGAACGGGCACACGCAGGCACGATCACCCTCGTAACAGACCTGGCCACCACCCCGCCCCCGCTGTAGAACTTCCCCCACAGGCCCGAACGGACAAGCGGCAGGAAGGCGGGTGACCCCATGACCACCAACACCGCCGAAGACCGCCAGCGGCACATCGTCCGCACCGCCCGCGCCACCGGCTCGGTCGACGTGACCACGCTCGCCGCCGAGCTGGGCGTGGCCAAGGAGACCGTACGGCGCGATCTGCGCGCCCTGGAGGACCACGGCCTCGTCCGCCGCACCCACGGCGGCGCCTACCCCGTCGAGAGCGCCGGTTTCGAGACGACCCTCGCCTTCCGCGCCACCAGTCATGTGCCCGAGAAGCGCCGGATCGCCGCCGCGGCGGCCGACCTGCTCGGGGACGCCGAAACGGTCTTCGTCGACGAGGGATTCACCCCGCAGCTCATCGCCGAGGCACTCCCCAGGGACCGGCCGCTGACCGTGGTCACCGCGTCCCTGCCCGTCGCGGGCGCGCTCGCCGAGGCCGAGAACACCTCGGTCCTGCTCCTCGGCGGCCGGGTCCGCCCCGGCACCCTCGCGACGGTCGACCACTGGACGACGAAGATGCTGGCCGGCTTCGTCCTGGACCTGGCCTACATCGGCGCCAACGGCATCTCCCGCGAACACGGTCTGACCACGCCCGACCCGGCGGTCGGCGAGGTCAAGGCGCAGGCGATCCGGGCATCGCGGCGCACGGTGTTCGCGGGCGTGCACACCAAATTCGGGGCGGTCAGCTTCTGCCGGTTCGCCGACATCGGCGACCTGGACACGATCGTCACGAGCACCCTGCTGCCCACGGCGGAAGCACACCGCTACGCACTGCGAGGACCGCAGATCATCCGCACCTGAGCCCCACCTCGACCCACCTTCCCCCTTCCCCCCAACTCACCCACCCCACTCCCCCGTCGAGGGCATCCCGCTCCCCGGCGTGCCCTCGTGCCCCCATACCTCCAGGAGCGATCCATGCGAACCCCGAGCCGACGGAGGCCGCGAGTCACGCTCGCCCTGGCCGCCGCAGGGACGCTGCTCGCCCCGCTGCTCTCCGGCTGCTGGGCCGGAGCGGGCGGGTCCGGTTCCGGCGGCGACGCCGTCAACGTCCTGATGGTGAACAACCCGCAGATGGTGGAGCTGCAGAAGCTCACCGCGGCCCACTTCACCGAAGACACCGGCATCAAGGTCAACTTCACGGTCCTGCCGGAGAACGACGTCCGCGACAAGATCAGCCAGGACTTCGCCAACCAGGCGGGCCAGTACGACGTGGCGACCCTCTCCAACTACGAGATACCGATCTACGCCCGCAACGGCTGGCTGCGCGAGATGAACACGTACGTCGCCAAGGACAGCGCGTACGACGAACGGGACGTCCTCACCCCGATGCGCCAGTCGCTCACCGGCGACGACGGGAAGCTGTACGGCCAGCCCTTCTACGGCGAGTCGTCCTTCCTGATGTACCGCAAGGACGTGTTCCAGGCGAAGGGCCTCACGATGCCCCCTCACCCCACCTGGACTCAGGTCGCCGACCTGGCGGCGAAGGCCGACGGCGCCGAGCCGGGCATGAAGGGCATCTGCCTGCGCGGACTGCCGGGCTGGGGCGAGGTCATGGCACCCCTCACCACGGTCGTGAACACCTTCGGCGGCACCTGGTTCGACAAGAACTGGAAGGCGCGGCTCGACTCCCCCGAGTGGAAGCGGGCGGTGACGTTCTACGTCGACCTCGTCCGCGCCCACGGCGAGTCCGGCGCCCCCCAGGCCGGCTTCGCCGAGTGCCTCAACAACATGACCCAGGGCAAGGTCGCCATGTGGTACGACGCCACGTCCGCGGCCGGCTCCCTGGAGTCCGCGAACTCCCCGGTCAAGGGGAAGATCGGCTACGTACCCGCCCCCGTCGAGAAGACGGCGTCCGCCGGCTGGCTCTACACCTGGGCCTGGGGCATCCAGAAGGCCTCCCGAAACCCCGACGACGCCTGGAAGTTCGTGTCCTGGGCGTCCGGCAAGCAGTACGAGCAGTTGGTCGGCGACAAGATCGGCTGGTCCAACGTCCCGGCGGGCAAGCGCGCGTCGACGTACGAGAACCCCGCCTATCGCCAGGAGGCCGCCGCCTTCCAGGAGACGACGAAGGAAGCCATCGAGGGCGCCCGCCCGAACGACCCCGGAGTACAGCCGCGCCCCGCGCCCGGCATCCAGTTCGTCGGGATACCCGAGTTCACGGATCTCGGCACGAAGGTCTCGCAGGAGATCAGCGCGGCCGTCGCCGGACGCCAGTCCGTCGAGTCGGCCCTGAGGAAGTCCCAGAAGCTGGCAGAGGAGATCTCCGAGGAGTACGAGGGACGATGACCGCGACCACCACAACACCGACAGCCACCGCACCATCCGTACGCGCCCCACAGGGCCGCCCCCCGAGCGACCGACTGCGCGCCTGGGCCACCCGGGCGCCACTGCTCCCCGCCCTGATCTTCATGATCGCCGTGACCCAACTCCCGTTCGTGGCCACGCTGGTGATCTCGTTCTTCGACTGGAACGCGCTCTATCCGAAGGCCCGTCACTTCACGGGCTTCGCCAACTACACGGAGGTCCTGACCGACGCGGACCTGCGCCAGTCCGTGTGGACGACGGTCCTGCTCACGGCGGCGGTGGTCCTGGCCAGCCTGGTCCTGGGCCTGGCCCTCGCGCTCCTCCTCGACCGCCGCTTCCGTGGCCGGGGCATCGTCCGTACGCTCCTCATCGCGCCCTTCCTGGTGGTCCCGGTGGCGGCGGCCCTGCTCTGGAAGCACGTGCTCTACAACCCCGAATACGGCCTGCTCAACGGCCTGTTGCACTACGTGGGCGGCCCCCAGCCGGACTGGATCTCGAACACCCCGCTGCTCGCGGTGGAAGCGTCGCTGGTCTGGCAGTGGACGCCGTTCATGATGCTGATCCTGCTGGCGGGACTGCAGAGCCGCGACCAGCAGCAGATCGAGGCGGCGAAGGTCGACGGCGCGAACGACTGGCAGATCTTCCGCCATCTGACCCTCCCCCACCTGCGCCGCTACCTCGAACTCGGCGCCCTGCTGGGCTCGATCTACATCGTCCAGAACTTCGACGCCGTCTTCACGATCACCTCGGGCGGCCTGGGCACGGCGAACCTCCCCTACACCGTCTACCAGAGCTTCTACCAGGCCCACGAGAACGGCCTCGCCTCGGCGGCCGGCGTCCTGGTGGTCATCGGCTCGATCATCATCGCGACCTTCGCGCTGCGCGTGGTGTCGTCCCTGTTCCGCGAGGAGGCGTCCCGAGCATGAGCGCCACGCCTGAAACGACAGATACGGCAGAAACGGCGGTACGCGTACGTCCGCGCCGCACCCGAGGAGCGGGCCTGGGCCTGCTGGCCTGGCTGGCGGGCGTCCTCTTCTTCCTCCCGATCGCGTGGATGGCCCTGACGTCCTTCCACTCGGAGGAGGACGCGGCGACCAACCCCCCGTCCTTCGGCGCCGCGCTGACTCTCGACGGCTACCGCGAGTTCTTCGGCACGGGAGGCGGCGCGAGCCCCTGGCCGTCCCTGATCAACTCGACGGTGGCGTCACTGACGTCGACCCTGTGCGTCCTGATCCTGGCCCTCCCCGCGGCGTACGCCCTGGCGATCCGCCCAGTGCGGAAATGGACGGACGTCCTGTTCTTCTTCCTGTCGACGAAGATGCTGCCGGTGGTGGCGGGCCTGCTCCCGATCTACCTGTTCGCGAAGAACACGGACCTGCTGGACAACATCTGGCTGCTGGTCATCCTCTACACGTCCATGAACCTGCCGATCGCCGTGTGGATGATGCAGTCCTTCCTCTCCGAGGTCCCGGTCGCGATCATCGAGGCGGCAAGGGTGGACGGTGCGCGCCTCCCCACGGTCCTGACCCGCGTGGTAGCCCCGATAGCCCTCCCCGGCATCGCCGCCACAGCCCTCATCTGCTTCATCTTCAGCTGGAACGAGCTGCTGTTCGCCCGAGTACTGACGGGGGTCGTGGCGGAAACGGCCCCCGTCTTCCTCACCGGCTTCATCACCAGCCAGGGCCTGTTCCTGGCGAAGGTGTGCGCCGCGTCGCTCGTCATCTCCCTACCGGTGCTCGCCGCGGGGTTCGCCGCCCAGGACAAACTGGTCCAGGGCCTGTCCTTGGGAGCCGTGAAGTGAAGGCAGCCGTCATCGAGTCCGTGGGCAAGGCCGTCGTCACCGACGTCCCGGACCCGACACCGGGCCCCCGCGAGGTCGTCGTCGAGGTCGCGGCCTGCGGCCTGTGCGGCACCGACCTGCACATCCTCCAGGGCGAGTTCGCCCCCACGCTGCCGATCGTGCCGGGACACGAGTTCGCGGGCGAGGTGGTGGGCGTGGGTACGGCGGTGACGGAACTGGCGGTGGGCGACCGGGTCGCGGTGGATCCCTCCCTCTACTGCCACGAGTGCCGCTACTGCCGCACGGGCCACAACAACCTCTGCGAGCGGTGGGCGGCGATCGGCGTGACGACAGCGGGCGGCGCGGCCCAGTACGCGGTCGCTCCCGTCGCCAACTGCGTACGTCTGCCCGAGCACATCCGTACCCAGGACGCGGCGCTGGTGGAGCCACTGTCGTGCGCGGTACGGGGGTACGACGTCCTGCGTTCCCGCCTCGGCGCCCACGTCCTGATCTACGGCTCGGGAACGATGGGCCTGATGATGCTGGAGCTGGCCAAACGAACGGGCGCGGCGAGCGTCGACGTGGTCGACATCAACGCGCAACGCCTGTCCACGGCCCGGTTGCTCGGCGTATCCGGCTCGGCGACGAACGCGGACGACCTGGACCGTCCGCAGGGCTGGGACGTCGTCGTGGACGCCACGGGCAACGCGGCGGCGATCCAGGACGGCCTGGACCGGGTCGCGAAGGCGGGCACGTTCCTCCAGTTCGGCGTCGCCGACTACGCGACCCGGGTCACGATCGACCCGTACCGCGTCTACAACCAGGAGATCACCATCACCGGATCGATGGCGGTCCTGCACAGCTTCGAACGCGCGGCGGAACTGTTCGCGGCGGGTGCCCTGAACCCGGAGGTGCTCATCAGCGACCGCCTGCCACTGGCCAGCTACCCGCAGGCGCTGAACCAGTTCGCGTCGGGCACGGGCCGCAAGATCGTGGTGATCCCGTAGGGAACCTTCCGCCCCAGCTTCCTTCCCACCCACCAGCCCGCACCGCTTCTCCAGCCCAGGCCCAGGCCCCTCAGCCCGCCCGGCGTCCGACGACAAGCTCCTCCCGCCCAGGTCGTGTTTCCCACCCACCCACCGGTTTGCCGCACCCATCAAGCCCAGGCCCGCACCCTCAGCCCGTCCGGCGTTTGAGGACAAGGCCCGTTCAGGGCCG
>NZ_LGDW01000048.1 GCF_001280005.1 Streptomyces sp. NRRL WC-3618
GGGGAATGGGGGGTAGGACGAGAGCTGGGGTGAGGGTACGCCGAAATCTGTGCGATCGCCGGTCGCCGTGCACTGACTGTCCGACTCTCACTGGGGCGGAGCCAATCCGATGTGACGCCTGGTAGTCAAGTGAGCAACCATTTTGGAGGCGTGTTCCCCGCTCGCGTGATCCCCCTCGGTCGGTCCTGGGTAGTGTCAGAAGGATTGCCGGTGCGGCGGGGGCTTGGACGGGGAAAGAGGACCTCCGGTTCCCCTTCGCGCCACCGGGAATCAGGCTCCCCGCCCGTCCTGCACCGAGGAGCGTGACGTGAACGAGTGGCTGATCTACCGAGGCACGGGACAACCGCACGACGGAGTCGACCGGCTCCCGGACCCGCCCGCCTGGCGCCGCTTCGACGGCGGCCCGCTGATCCGGCCGCCGGCTCCCGTGGACGCCGTCTCGACCCGAAGGCTCGGCCACAGCCGCGCCTTCGCCGAGCACTACCGGCCCACCCCGGCCGAACTGGAGCTGGTCAACGCGGCGTTGTACCTGCGTCGCCCGCTGCTGGTCACCGGCGAACCGGGCAGCGGCAAGAGCACGCTCGCCCACGCCGTGGCCCATGAACTGGGCCTGGGCCGAGTTCTGCACTGGCCCATCGTCAGCCGTACGCAACTGACCGACGGGCTCTACAAATACGACGCCTTGGGCCGCCTGCAGGACCTTCAGATCACCCGCCCGAGCGGCCGGACCCAGGACGCGGAGAGCTCGGCCGCGGCCCCGCCATCCGGCCAACTCCCGCCGGACGAGACCGACATGCTCGCCCAGGGCATCGGCCGTTACCTCCAACTGGGCCCACTCGGAACGGCGTTGCTCCCCACCGCCCGACCCCGGGTGCTCCTCGTGGACGAGCTCGACAAGAGCGACATCGACCTGCCCAACGACCTCCTCGCGGTCCTGGAGGAAGGCGAGTTCGGCATCCCCGAGCTGGAACGGATCGCCGAACACCGCCCGGCCGTACGCGTGCGCGACCACGACGGACGCCCGGTGGAGGTCCACGAAGGCCGGGTCCGCTGTCGCGCCTTCCCCTTCATCGTCCTCACCAGCAACGGTGAACGCGACTTCCCGGTACCGCTGCTCCGGCGCTGCGTCCACCTCCACCTGGAGCCCCCGGACGAGGACCGGCTCGCCGCCATGGTCCGCGCCCACTTCGGTGAGGACGCGGCCGAGCAGCACGCCGACATCATCGCCCGGTTCCTCGAACGCCGCCCCGGCGAACAACGGGCGGCCGACCAACTCCTCAACGCCGTCTACCTCACCCGCCACGCCCAGGACGAGGAACCCGGCACCCGCGCCCACCTGGCCGAACAGCTCATGCGGCCACTGAACCGGCCGACGAGGTGAGCGAGGACGCGGGGCCGTCCGATCCACTGGGCGCGCTGATCCGGCGCCTGAGGGAGGCCGGGGCCGATCCGGGCGCCACCGAACTCGCCGACGCACTCTGGCTGGCGGGGCGGATGGCCGACGCGGAGACCGGTGCCGGAAGCGGAGCGGGGAGTGGTCCTGACGCCGGGTCCCCGGACGGCACACCGTCCGGGGAGGACGGCCTCTCACCGGACCCGGCGGACCGCCCAGGGCCCCCGCAACTCCTCGCGGTGGTCAGGGAACGGCGGGAGAAGGGTGGACAGCGGGGCCGACGGCAACGGCGCGAACAGGAGGCGGAGCGGGCCGGGCGGACGGAGCCGGCGTACGACGCGCCGGGCGCCGAGATCCTCGTACCGACGGCGTCCGCCTTCCCGGACCTGCTGTCCCTGGGGCACGCCCTGCGCCCTTTCCGGGGCCGGCAGTGGCGTACGGGACCGCCGCGACCCCGGAGCGACGACGTGCTGGACGAGTCCCTCACCGCCCAGGCGAGCGCCGTCGCCAACTGCGCCCTGCCGGTCTTCCGGGCCGACCGGCGCCGCCGGGCCCGGATGCAGCTCCTCGTCGACGACTCGCCGTCGATGGGCGCCTGGGAACGCACCCTGGAGGAGCTGCGCCTCGCCTGCGAACAGTCCGGCGCCTTCCGGTCGGTGACCGTCCACCGGCTGCGTCCGTATCCCGACGGCGGGGTGGGCGTGCTGTGCCGGGCCGGCGGGAGCCAGTGGCTCGCCCCGGCGGACGGTCTGCGCGACCCGAGCGGCCGGACCGTCACCCTGCTGCTCAGCGACTGCTCGGGCCCCCTGTGGCGGCACGGCGCCGCCCAGCGGCTCCTCCACCGGCGCCTCGGCGCGGGCCCGCTGGCCGTCGTCCAGCCGCTGCCCGCGCGCCTGTGGCCGCAGACCCTGCTGGCCACCGAAGCCGGCGCCCTGCGGCGCACGGCGGACCCCGGCGGGACGCTCGCCTTCCGGTCGCTCCGCGACCCGGGCCCCGGCCGCGAGGACGCCCTGCCGGTCCCCGTCCTGCCGCCGACGCCCGCCGCACTCGGCAGCTGGGCACGTTTGCTGTCGGAACGATCCACAGGGGCGCTGACCGCCTCGGTGGCCATGGTCGGGCCCGATGACGAGGGAACGGCACCCCGCCCCCGCCCCGACCGCACCCCCGAGCAACTGGTCGAGGACTTCCGCACCGCCGCCTCTCCCGCCGCCCGCCGCCTCGCCGGCTGCCTCTCGGCGGCGCCGCTGGCGTACCCCGTGATGCAACTCGTCCAGCGCGCCCTGCTGCCCGGGACGGGCCCGGTCGAACTGGCCGAGGTGCTGTTCAGTGACCTGCTGGTGGAGGTGGCGGACGAGCGCGAAGGTTCCGGCCCCTGGTACGAATTCGCCCCGGGCGTAAGGGACGTGCTGCTGCGCCGACTGGAACTGGACGAGGCCCGCGCGGTGCTGGAGCAGTGCTCGCGCTACCTGGAACGGGTGTGGGGACAAAGGGCCCAGAACTTCCCGGCGCTGGTGGTCGCCCATCTCTCCGGGACGGCCGTGCGCACCGAAGTCCGTACGGACGGGACCGAGGAGCGGGCCGGGCGGCCGGTTCCGGAACCCTTCGCCGACGTACCTCGCCGGGTGCTGCGCAGATTCCAGCCGCGAGAGGTCGACGGCGCCGCCGACTTCGTCATCAACCGGTCGCATTCGCAATCACTCGCCCTCTGGCTGGCCCGCAGCCGCCTCGCCCGCTACGAACAGCAGGGCGGCATCCGCGATCTCTGGGACGCCGTACGCCTGCTGCGCGCGACGCCACGCACCCCGGCCACGGGAGCGCTCCTCGCCGAGTGCCTGCTCGCCCTCTGGGACATCCACCGCGACCGCGCGGTGCTGCGAGAGGCGGAGGACACCGTCCGCGCGGCGGCCGACCCCGCCGGTGCGCCGCCCGCCCACACCCACCTCGTCCTCGGCAAGGTGCTCCGGGCCCGCGCCGCGACCGAGCCCGACGACGGGACGAGGACCCGGGTCCTGGCCGAGGCGGCCGAGAGCCTGGAGTGCGCGTACGCCCTGGTGCGCTCCGAGCCGCGCCCCCTGCTCGACGTACTCCTGTGCGTCGTCGAGGTGGTCCGCGCCCGCTACCGGCTCCTGGGCGACCGACGACTGCTGTACGGCGCTCAGGTGCGGCTCGACGCCCTGCTGGAGGGCTGGCCGGGTGAACACCCCCTCCCCGGCTCGGCGTTGCTGGCGCGCGGGGCGCTGCTGATGGAACTGTGCGCCAACGCCCGCGAGCGCGACTCGGCGGACGAGGCCCGGGCGCTCGCCGTACAGGCCGCGGCGGACTTCGAGTCGGCGGCGGGGCTGGCGGAGCGGGCGGGTGAGGCGCCGGGGGTCGTCTGCCGGGCCTGGCTGGAGCTGGCGGCGGCACGGGCGGTCGTCGTGGGGGACGAGGGGGCCGAGGAGGTCGTGGCGGCGCTGACCGACGCCCTGCGGACCGCCGGCACCGGCGCGAACACGGGCGAGCTGAGGCTGCGCGCCCTGTGGCGGCTGGCCCAGGCCCGCACGGCGCGCTGGACACGCACCGCCGAACCGGCGGAACTGGACGCCGCGGACGCCTGTTTCGCCCAGGCCCAGGCACAGCTCGGCACCGACGACCCACGCCGCCCGGAACTGCTGGCGGCCAGGGGCGGGGCGCTGCTGAGCAGGGCGGGGCACAGCGGTGACGTGGACGTCGCCACGGATGCCGTACGTGTCCTGCGGGCCGCTCTCGCCCAGACGCCGGAGAGCGACCCGTGGCTGCCGGCCCGCAGACTCCTCTTCGGCCGCGCCCTGGTCCGGCACCATCGCGCGGGCGGCTCGCTCACGGACCTCCACGAGGCCGAGTGGATCCTGGCCCGCGCGGCCGGCGGCGCCCGGACCGGTCAGGACGCACGCACGGAGGCCCTCGCCTGGTTGGAACGCGGCGACGCGCTGCTGGCCCTGGCCCGCCCACGGACCACCACGACGGCGTACGAGGACCGGGCGGCCGAGTCCTACCGCCGCGCCGCGACCGCCGCCGAGGCGGCGGGCGACCCCCTCGTCTGCGCCCGCGCCCTGCACCGCAGAGGAACGGTCCTGGAGCGCACGGCGGGCCCGGCCAGCGCCCTCGACGCGTACCGCGCGGCCTGGGCCAACTGGCAGGCGGCGGGCGACGATCAGGGCGTTCAGGGTCGGGCGACTTTGGAGCGGATGCGTGCGCTGGCGGCGCCAGCGGTCGGTAGCGGTTCGGC
Organism: Streptomyces sp. NRRL WC-3618; assembly: GCF_001280005.1. GTDB lineage: Bacteria > Actinomycetota > Actinomycetes > Streptomycetales > Streptomycetaceae > Streptomyces. Next base: position 4,641 of record NZ_LGDW01000048.1, read on the forward strand.
CTGAATCGATCGTCTTTCCGGTCAGGTCTTGCAGGTGAGGGCAGAAGAAAGGTTTCCGTGTGTTCCCCGTACGGGTAATTGCCGAGAGCCGACGTGCCTGGGAGGAGTAGCGTGTCGAACCCTGCGACCGATGAGCCGACCGCCTGGGATCAACCTCTTCCGGATCTCACGGGGATCGAGTGGGGGGAGCTGCCGAGAATGGGCAGCCGCCCCGCATTTGAAAGCGTCCGCGTGGAATTGGAGAAGAGGTCCCGCGCACGCAAGTGGATGGTTTCCTACTACGAGGACTCGCCCTAGCTCTGACGTCAGGGCGGCTTTCGGTCGAACGTAAGGCGGTTCGGATCCGGTTGCCACCCGGGCCGGTTGCCTTTGGCGAGTGGTGCATTGGACCTATTGCCATGCCCGGGGGAGGCGGCGCGATGTTCCCTGTGCCGTGCGAGCAGAGCCGTTCCACGCTGGGTCGGTTCCTTGCTCCTTGGCCGTTGTCGGTGCTCGATGTCCATACTCTGCGTCGAACCGGTCTGCGTCCGGTGCCGATGCATCAGTTCACCCTCAAGGTCCACAGCAGATGTAATCTGACCTGCACTTATTGCTACATCTACCATGGGGTCGACGGTTCCTGGCGAGATCATCCGCCCCGTGTTTCGGCTTCTGTCATGGGACAGACCGCCCATCGCATTGCCGAACACGCGCGCACTCATGAGCTGAGCGAAGTCCGGATAGCTCTCCACGGGGGCGAGCCGCTCTTGTCGGGCCCCGGAGTGCTGGTGGACTACATCCGGACGATCCGAACCGTTCTTCCGGCCGACTGCGCGCTGCGAGCGACCGTTCAGACCAACGGCACCCTGCTCACCGAAAAGGCCCTGGCCGCGCTGGCCAAGGAGGGCATCCGGGTCGGCCTGAGCCTTGATGGGGGCACATCCGCGTTCAACAGACGCCGGGTGGACCACGCGGGGCGCTCTTCCTGGCGCCGAGCCGTACGAGCCGCGCGGTTGCTCGCCCGCAACCCCCAGTCGTACGCCGGTCTGCTGTGCACGGTCGACGTCACCGCCGATCCGGGCGAGGTCTACCGTTCCCTCGCGGCCCTCCGGCCCCCAGTGCTCGACCTACTGCTGCCGCACGGCAACTGGTCGAACCCGCCACCGGGGCTGCCGGTGCGTGCCCCCGAGGCGGCCCGGACCGGTGACCGGGGCAGCACCCCTTACGGGGACTGGCTGGCCGCGGTCTTCGATGTGTGGTGGGGCAGCAAAGAGGGGGAGGGCGCGCTGCCACGGATCAGGATCTTCTCCGAGATCATCGCCCTGTTGCTGGGGCTGCCCAGCGCGTTGGAGGCCGTCGGGCTGTCACCGACAGCGGCGATAGTGGTGGAGACAGACGGGGAAATTGAGCAGCTTGATTCCCTCAAGCAAACCTATGAGGGGGCGGTGGTCACTGGGCTGAACGTCTTCCGTAACACCTTTGACGAGTCGCTCGATCATCCGGGTGTGGCGGCACGCCAGATAGGTGTAGCAGCCTTGGGTGCCACCTGTCGGTCATGCCCCGTCATGGCCGTCTGCGGTGGCGGGAATTATGCCCATCGCTATCGTGAAGGTAGTGGCTTCAGGCACCCCTCCGTGTACTGCGGTGACCTGGAGCGACTGATTCGGCATGTCGCGGCGGCATTGGGGTCCGCGACGGGAAGCGAACGTCCTGATCCAGCCGTTTCGGCACGGCCTCCCACGGCAATGCCTTAGAGGCTATGAGCTGACCAGATGACTGTGCCTCACTGCGGACGCGGCCGGGCCGGAGTAGGGAGAGAATCTCATGGCGGACCGGGCCGGGGGAGCCGGGTCCCATGGCCACCACGTCATCAGCTATGCGGGGTTCAACCGGCCATGGGCCACCTGGATCGCGTACCAGCTGGAGCAGTTGGGCCATCGGACGACACTGCTGCGCTGGGACCCGCCCGTCAGCGTGTCGCTGGCTGACGCGCTGCGGGGCCTGTTGGACGCCTCCGGGCGGATACTGCTCGTCCTGGACGACTGGTACTTCAACCTGGGACCGCGCAGCGACGAAGAGTGGACCGCGGCGCTGCGCGAGGTCGTCTCGGAACACGGGGACCGGTTCACCGCCGTCAGTGTGGCCACCCGGGCCATCCCGCCCGGTGGCGAGCGCCTGCAACCCGTCGACCTGCGTGACCTGGATTCCGGTGAAGCCCGACGGCGGATCCTGGTCCGGCTGGGGCTGCCGGCCACGGACACGTCCCGGGTGAACGACAGTGCCCCGCGCTTCCCGAACGATCCCCCCTCGGTGGTCAACACCCCTCGACGGAACCTGCGCTTCACGGGCCGCGACTGGGCACTCGACGAACTGCACTCCCTGCTGAACCGGTCCGAGGGCGGCGCTTCACGGGTCGCGCTCCGCGGAATCTCGGGCGTGGGAAAGAGCCAGATCGCGATCGAATACGCACACAGGTTCGGAAATGACTACGACGTGGTGTGGTGGGTCAACGCCGGATACCGGGCCACCGCCCGCGAACAGTTCGCCGACCTCGCCCGTCGGCTGCAGCTCTCGGTCGGCACGGAACTGGGGGAGCGGATCCGCGCCGTGCGCGAGGCGCTGCGTACCGGCAGTCCGCATCGCCGCTGGCTGGTGATCTTCGACAGCGCGGACGACATGTCCCAGGTCGAAGACCTGCTGCCGGAAGGCAACGGACACGTCCTGGTCACCACGCTGACCCAGGACTGGGCCACGGCGGGAAGACTCTCCGAGATCCCCATCCTGCCGTTCGCCCGTGACGAGTCCGTCGCCTACGTGCGTCGCCGTGCCCCGCGCCTCGACGAGGAGGAGGCGGACCAGCTGGCGGAGGCCGTGCAGGACCTGCCGCTGCTGCTGGCGCAGACCGCCGCCTGGCTGGACGCCAACAGGATGCCCGCCCTGGAGTACATCGACCTGATCCGCAGGAGCGGTGCGAATCAGATCGGCATTCGTATCTCGGACGACTACCCCATGGGGTTCCAGACGAGCTGGTCGATAACTCTGAACACACTGGAGGCGAACTATCCGGAGGCGTCGGAGCTTCTGCGGCTTTTCGCGCTCTTCTCCCCGGACGCCATTCCCGTACGCCTGATCCAAAATGCTCACCCTTCCGACCTGCCCGACCACCTTGCCTCTCTCGCGCTGGATCCGATCCGCTGGTATACGGCATTGCAACGATTGTCCGAGTCCACTGCGGTACAACTCGCCTACGAGAGTTCGTCGGAGGGTGATCCACTAGTGGGAGGCGCGACAATGCACCGGCTTTATCACAGTTTCCTGACCAGCATGCTGCCTGAGGAGCGGCGGGAAGCGATGTCTTCCGTCGCGTGCGAAGTGCTCGCGGGGGCTGACCCACGGGACCCCGGGAACGCCGCCGAATGGCCCAAGTACGCCGTTCTGCTCGCACAGTTGGAGACATCCGGTGCCCTCGACAGCACGAAGCCGGTGGTGCGCAGGCTGGTCCTGAACTGTGTGGAGTACCTGAGGGCACGCGGCGAGGGCCGGGACGGACTCGCGTTGTGCGAGCAGACTCTGGCCCGTTGGCGAAGCCGCCTGGACCCGGACGACCCCGACATGCTCAAGCTGACGCACCAGCACGCCAACATGCTGCGACGCGTGGGACGGCTCAGGGAGGCCGAGGCCGTCGGGCGTGCGATGGTGGAGCGGCTGGCCCAGCTCAGGGCGGCCGACGATCCCGAGCTGCTGCGCGCGAAGAACGGCCTGGGTGGCACGCTGACCGCCCTGGGCCGGTACCAGGAGGCTTATGGGATCTACGTAGGGCCGGAGTGGAACGACAGCACGCGTCCTTGGCGGGAGTCGCAGGAACAGTCCAACATCGCTGTGCTCCTGGCGTTGCTGGGCAGGTACCAGGATTCGGCCGACTTGCACCGGCGCATTCTCGAGGCGCGAGAGAAGGCTGCGGACACCCACAAGAGCGTGATCTCGGGGTTGTACTACGCCTGGATGCTCCGTCTCCTCGGTCATTACGCGGAAGCTAAGCCCCGGCAGGAACATAATCTGACGATGCTTCAGCGGGCCATGGGCGAATGGCATCCGACCACGCTCCTCGCGGAGCACAACTACGCCCTGTGCCTTCGCCGGGGCGGGGATCTGGGACTCGCCGGGAAAAGCATGCGGAGTGTCGTAGACCGCAGCCTCCTCAAGCGCGGACCACGCCATCTCGACACCCTTCACACCCAGGCGGACTACGCTACTTTCCTGCGCGAGCACGGTGAACTGGAGATGGCCCGCAAACTGGCGGACGAGGTCGCCAACGGCTATCACGATCTGCTCGGCCCCGAACACCCCTTCAGCATCGGCACGACGGGCAACACCGGCCTGGTCCTGTGGAAGTACGGCGAGCGCGAGGAAGCCCTGAGGATCGCCGAGACAGCCTGGAGTGGGATGGCCGCGGCAGTCGGTGCCAAACATCCCTGGACCCTGGGCTGTGCTCTCAATCTGTCCGGTGCCCGCAACTACGCCGGAGACGTGGAGGGCGCCGCGCTGCTCAGTGCCGAGGCCCTGGAACGAGCTGCGGCGGCCCTGGGTGAGGACCACCCGATGGCCCTGTCCCTGAAGGCCGCCCTCTCCGCCGATCTGAGGTCATTGCGCCGGAGGGACGAGGCGGCCAGGCTGGAACAGGAGGCCCTGCACACGCTCACGGCGAAGTACGGTTCCAACCATCCCCACACCAAGGCTGTAGGCCGCCAGGACCGCCCCTACTGGGACTTCGAACCGCTACCCACGTGACCGATTTTCGTTACTGGCGCGTCATGTGACACCCCGTCGCTGAAACTGCTAACGTCGCGCTCGTCACACGCGCGATTTTTCAACACCTGGAGAAGGCTTGCCTGTTCCTCAGGGCGTGGCGCCTTCTCTAAGCGCCCAGCCGTTGCCGATTTTTGCCGGTCGAGACGTGGCCATGCTGGCTGCGGATACGAGACAGCCGGTGCTTGCGGCGGTGGCCGAGATGTTGCTGTGGCGGGTCGGGACTTCTGCCCGGTGCGCGTTCTACGACGACTCGCCCTACGTCCCGCCTGAGCAACCCCCCTCCCTCAGCCACCGGTGACCTCGTACCCGTGGCCTGCGCAAGGCCTCGACGTGGACGCGGTCAGGCGTGCCACCGGTTCTCGTCCTACCCCCTTCCAGCAGTTCGTGCTGAAGGTTCACAGCCGCTGCAATCTCGCCTGTACCTATTGCTACGTCTATGAAGGCCCCGACCAGAGTTGGCGTGACCGGCCCCGGGCCGTGTCGTCGAGTGTCGTGGACGCTGCCGCCCGGCGTATCGCCGAGCACGCGGCGGTCCATCAACTGCGTGACGTGCATGTCAATCTGCATGGCGGGGAGCCATTGTTGTCCGGTCCGGCCCCTCTCGTCCGCTACGTCGCCGCGGTGCGGCGGGCGGTGGCCGAGCGGGCCGGGGAGTCGTGCCGGGTGCATGTCACCATGCAGACGAACGGGACGCTCCTCAACCACGCCGTCGTCGGTGAACTCGCCGACGCCGGGATCAGGATCGGGGTCAGCCTCGACGGCGGACTCGCCCGGCACAACAGCCGCCGGGTCGACCGCCGGGGGCTTCCCTCCTGGCCGGCTGCCACCCGGGGTTTACGCGTGCTGGCGGGGTATCCCGACGCGTACGCGGGAATTCTGTGCACCATCGACCCGGCGACAGACCCCGTCGAGGTGTACGAGTCGCTGCTGGACTTCGCGCCACCAAGCCTGGACCTGCTGCTGCCGCATGCCAACTGGGCTGCTCCGCCACCTGGTGCCGGCGTTCCCGAACCGTACGGCCGATGGCTGGCCACTGTTTTCGATCAATGGTTCGACGCTGAACGGATGCGGACGACCATTCGGCTGTTCACCGAGATCGTCGGGTTGCTGATGGGGTTGCCCAGCGGTACCGAAGCCGTGGGCACTTCGCCGGTGGTGGCTGTAGTGGTCGACACCGATGGGGCGATCGAACAGGTCGACTCGCTCAAGACCACCTACGCGGGGGCTCCCGTCACCGGGTTCGACGTCTTTCGGCATGCCTTCGATCTCGCGCTGGACCATCCCGGCATCGCTGCCCGCCAGATCGGTCTCGCCGCGCTCTCGCCAACCTGCCGGGACTGTGCGCTTGTCGAGGTGTGCGGGGGCGGAAACTACGCCCATCGATTCCACGCCGATTCCGGATTCCTGAATCCGTCCGTCTACTGCCGGGACCTTGAGTTCTTGATCAGGCACATTGCGGGGCGGCTCAGCGCGGCCGTCGGTGACGCACGATTGCGGGAGGGCTGAGCCGCCGTCAGACTGAGCCTACGGCCGGGGGACTGGGGGCGGGGGATTGAACAAGGTGTTCATCAGCCACAGCACGCGCGGCGACGCCTACGCCACAGCGGTGCGCTCGCAGGTCGTGCACGGGCTGCGTGAGCGCGGATACGACGTACTCGTCGATGCCGACAGGCTGTTGCCGGGGGAAAAATGGCATCCACGGCTGTACGAGTGGCTGTTGGAGTGCCGGGCTGCGGTCGTGCTGCTCAACCGGGCCGCGCTCGCGTCGGGTTGGGTGCACAGAGAAGTCGACATCCTGATGTGGCGGCATCACTTCAACCGGTCGTTCTTCGTCCTTCCCGCGCCTGTCGGCGATGTGACCCCGGAGGACATGACTGCCGCCGGGTTCGAGGACCTGATGTCCCTTCAGCTCGTGCAGCGGACCGGAGCGGGGGACGCCGGGACGGAACCATCGGACCCCGCCGAGGCCGCGGCGGTCATCGTGCGGGCGTTCCCGCCGTTGCCGGCACTGCCCGATGACGACGATCCCGTGCGGCGCTGGGCCGAGGACATCACCGCGCAACTGAGCCAGGTGCGCACGATGAGCCGGCTCGCGCGAATGGGGCGCGCCCTCGGGATGCATGACAGGTATCTGGCCGGCGCTCCGGTCACGGATGTCAGCTGTGGTTTCCTCGCCGCGCAGATGCTGCACACGCATGATGCCGTAGCGCTGCGCAACGCCGTCGGGGAGATCGCCCGGCACATGGACAGTACGGCTCTCGATCAGCTCGTCCAACTGGTGCTGCCGGTCTGGATCGACGCCACCTCCGCCCGGCACGTGCTGCCTGACGGCGACGGCACAGGGCCCCGTACCGTCGTGCTCAGTGTGCGTAATCCGGACACCGGGGAGTACTACCTGGGCCGGGCCTTCTGTATGGACCACAGCCGCTACTGGCCCATCGTCGTGACCGCGCCGCCCCCGGGGGAGGAGGACCCGGAGGAGGAGCTGCGGTACCGCTGCGAGCGCACCATCAGGGCACGCTTCGGGATGACCGACCGGGAACCGCTGGCCAGCGCCCCGCAGTTGCCGAACTGCGACACGTACGTCGTGATCTTCGCCGAGCACTGTTCCCTGGACGAGTCGGAGCGTGTGGTCGCCTGGCTGCACGGCCAGATTCCCTGGCTGCACATACTTCTCATTCCACGTGATGAGCTGACGGACGACGACCCCAGACCTGGGCGGCTGGCCGGCGCCGCGTTGCTCGTGCCGCCGTTCGGGGCCGACGACGAGCGGATCGCGATCAGGGTTGCCTACGGGATGCTCAACGACTGGAGTCACGGCAGGGGCGGGGAAGAGGACAGGTCGGGGCGCGCCCGGGGGAGAGGATGAGTCCGATGACGGAGCACCTGAGTCCCGAGGAGTGGTTCCGCAGTCCCGACCGGGGGGACGGCGAGATCTATGTGATGTCCCCACGCATAGAAGAGGCCGTGATGGTGGCTCTTGCCACCGGCCGACCGTTGCTGCTGCGAGGACGGCCAGGGTCGGGCAAGTCGTCACTGGCGCCCTTCATAGCCCGGCAGCGCGGCTGGCGTTACTACGACCATGTGATCACCTATTCGACCCGGTCGACCGAACTGCTGTGGCGCTACGACAGTGTGCGCAGGCTTGCCGACGCGCAGGCGCACCGGCAGGGTGCCGTCGGCCTCGACGATGCCTCGTATGTCGATCCCGGGGTGCTGTGGTGGGCGTTGGCGCCCCGGTCCGCGCGGCGGCGCGGCCGGGCGGCAGGTCAGGGAACCTCCGGGTCCGAGTGCCTGGACCCCTCCGCCGACGTCAACGCCGGGCGTAGTCCCGACCACGCTGTTGTGCTCATCGACGAGATCGACAAGGCCGACCCGGACGTACCCAACAGCCTTCTGGTGCCGCTGGGTTCGCATCGGTTCACGGTGGTGGAGACCGGTACGGAAGTACGGCTGGAGGAGCCTGTCGGGGAGATCGACCCGCGATTCTCCCGGCATCTCGTCGTCATCACGACCAATGACGAGCGAGAACTTCCCCAGGCCTTTCTACGGCGGTGCGTCGTGGAGTCGCTGCCCGACCATGACGTACCGAGCCTGGTCAGGATCGCCGAGGAACACCTGAAGACCTGGCACGGGAGTGTCGGTGACGGCGAACTGAGGCTGGCCGAAGCGCTTGCTGTGGAGCTGGGCAAGGTACGGGAACAGGCCATGACGACGGGCCTGCGTGAACCCAGTACCGCCGAGTTCCTCGACGCGCTGCGCGCCTGCATCACCCTGGGGATCACCCTCGGCAGCGAACGCTGGGAGTGGCTGAAGAACTGCGTGCTGATCAAGCGCCAGCAGATCGCGGGGGACGGATGGTAAGGCCGGTGACGCGGGAGATCTGGCTGGGCGACCTCGTCCGTGCCGCCACCGCGTTAGGGGTCACCGACGCGGTTGGCTGGGCACGCGTTGCCTCGCTGCTCGGCCTGGGCCCGGGGTCGGAGCGAGAACTTCCCGAGGAACCGCTGCCCGACACGCCGGCTTTCCCGCAGCCCGCCTCCACCCCGAGTCGGCGAGACCCGGCGGGCGACGAAAGCGCGCGGCCCTACCTCGAACCACCCGACGCGGTGCGACCCGCGCCGGCCGAAGAGGAGTCCGCCCTGCTCGTCCCCGTCGCTCACCTGCCACCGCGTCGCACGGGGTGGTCCGTCGACCCGCTGCCCGCGCCCCGTTCAACCCCGTACGACGAAGTCGGCGCGCCTCCGCAACTGCCACTCCTCGCACCCCGCTCCACCGCGGCCGTGCTCCACGCGGCCCTCGCTCGTGTCACACCTGAGGGCGACCTCGACGTCGAACGAGCAGCCGACCATCTGGCCCGGGGACTGCCTCTCGCCGAGATCCCGCGCCGCCCTCTCCCGACGCTGCGCTACGGAGTGCAGATCCTCGCCGACATCTCCGCCTCGATGGAACCCTTCGCCCGGGATGTCGAGGACGTCATCGACCAGGTCCGCAGCCTCGTCGGCGTTGCCGGGACCCGGGTACTGCGCTTCGCCGACTGCCCCTCACGAGGCGTCGGCGCCGGCCCTCGTGGCAGCTGGCGGCCCTACCAGCCGCCGCAGCACGGCACCCGAGTACTCCTTCTGTCCGGCCTCGGCGCCGTCGGGCCTGTGTTCGACCCGCATCGCGGTACCGAGCGGGAATGGCGGGAGGTCCTGCTCCGCATCCGGCAGCACGGCTGCGACACGGTCGCCCTCGTGCCGTTGCCCGAACGGCTCTGGCCTGCTTGGTGGCAGTCCCGGCTGAGGGTGGTGGCCTGGGACCGGGGGACCACTGTGGGGCGGGTCATCGGGGGAGTGCGGTGAGTTCCCGACGGGTGCGGGAGGCGGAGCGGAGAGAAGCTCTGCGGCGATGGCGACGGTGCCGTCGGCTACTCGGGGCGGGATGGAGCGAGCGGCCGGGCCCGGAGCTTCGGCGGGTCGCTGTGGGGCCGCCGTCCGGACCGTCGTGGGACCGGGGCACGCCCATGGGCCCGGGCCCGCAGGACTCCGAGGCATGCTTGTCGGTACTCGGCATCAGCGGCCCCCGATGAGCCCCCCGGCCCGCCAGGGCCACGAACTCGCCGTCCTGCTCAGCGTCGCCAGCCGTATCGAGCCCGAACTCATGCGGGGGGTACGGATCGCGGTCGCTCCGTTGCTCGATGTGTCGGCCGAGGTAGACCTCTGGTTCGGGGACGACGTCGAGCGGCGCGGCTACGGTTATGTCTCGCTCCGCGGCGACCTGTTGCCGTCGCTGCGGGCCGAACTCGCCGACCGGCTCGCCGGTTCGCCGTCCGGCGCACCTGTGCAGCGCCTGTGGTCTGTGATCGAACGCCTGCACAAGGACCGTTCGCCTGCCCTGTTCGCCGAGGAGCGGGCCACCTGGCTCGCGATCCGGGACGGTGCGGGTGCCGACCTGGCCATCGAGCGCGTCCTGCGCCCCGCGCTGAGGGCCCTGGTCGAGCAGGGCCGGGACGGGGTCGCCCGCTGGTTCGCCGGTGCCTGGCCACGGCTGCCCGAGCCGGTGCGCCGTACGACCACTGCCTGGCAGCTCGCCACGGTCACAAGTGCCCGTCTGCCCGGGGTGAGCCTGCGCCCCGAGCTTCCGGAACGGCTCTCGGTGACCGACATCGGGCTGATCGCGGACCGGTTGCCACGTGCCGTGCTACGAGTGCGCCGGTCCGGGCCCGATCTGCTGCTGGGCGAACAGGCCGACGGCACGGGCGGGTTCACCGTCGAGGTTCCGGACACCGACCCCAGGGTGCTGGACCTCCTTGACGATTCGCTGCCCCGGACCCTGTTGGTGAGCCGGGGAACCACCGTCACCGAACGCGTCGGCTGGGGCCCTGTACGGCTGCTCACGGCCGATGGCGCGGTCTACGCGGTGCCCGCTCCGGGCCTGGTGACCGAACGCCCGGCACGGGCGCGGAGCTCTGCCGTACCCGACCGGCGGATCACCATCGCCCACACCGGTGCCAGCCAGGCATGGGGAGCCTGGGTCGCAGACCGGGCGGAGGATGCCGGGTTCGGTGTGACGACGGTGCCGTGGCACCCTGACCCAGGGCGCGCCCTGTGGGACGAACTCGGTCAACTGCTGCGTGGACCGGGGCGGACACTGCTCGTGCTGGGCGACACCGACTGCAGGCTCGGCGGACGCGGCGACGACGAGTGGAACGCCGCTCTGCCCGAGGCGGCCGCCGACCGGCCCGGTCGGCTCGCGGTGGTGCTCGTCGGATCGGGTGAACGGCCCGCTGCCATCGGCGCGTTACCTATGGCCGACCTGCGCGGACTCGACGAACGTGATGCCGTACGCCACCTGTTCGCCCTCCTCGGCACCCCGCCGTCGGCGGGCATAGGCACCGGAAACGGCGACCGTCGCACCGCCGACCTCCGCTTCCCCGGTACCGCGCCCGCCGTCTCCAACGCCCCGCTCCGCAATCCCCGATTCACCGGCCGTGAGGCCCTTCTCGCCCGGATACGCCAGACCCTGCTCGCCCCCGGTCCGGACCCCGGTGGTGCCGACCACCATCGCTGCGCGCTGCTCGGCCCCTCGGGCACCGGCAAGACCCAGACGGCCACCGAGTACGTTCACCGGTACGGCAACGAGTACGACGTCGTCTGGTGGATCAGCGCCGGGTTCCAGGGCACGGCGCGCGAGCAGCTCGCCGCACTGGCACCGGAGTTGAAGCTGGCCGCCGGGCAGGGCGTCGGCTACCGGATCCGCGCGGTGCAGGCCGCGCTGCGCGCCGGGCAGCCCTATCACCGCTGGCTGTTGGTCCTGGACCGGGCCGACGACCTGACCGAGATCGAGGACCTGCTGCCGGAGGGCATCGGTCATGTCCTCATCACCTCCAACAGCCGCGCCTGGGCCGACAACGAACGCGTCCACCGGATCGGCGTACCCCCCTTCTCCCGCGCGGAGTCGATTGCGTACACCAGGAGCCGGGCTCCTCGGCTGAACCTCGTGGAGGCTGATCTGCTCGCCGAGGCGGTGCAGGACCTGCCGCTGCTGCTCTCCCAGACTGCGGCCTGGCTGGATGCCAATCCCATGCCGGTCGCCGAATATCTGGAACTCGTCCACGACGGTCACTCGGGCCGGCTGGACCAGCCCGTCGGGGGGGACGGCTCGGCCGAGTATCCCCAGGCGCTGGAGAGCAGTTGGTCGATCACGCTGGCCTCGCTCCAGGAACGCGATCCGGCCGTGGCCGAACTCCTGAGGCTCTTCACCTGCTTCTCGCCGGACGCCGTTCCGGTGGGCCTGCTGAGGAAGGAGCGGCCGGCCGATCTGCCGCCGCGCATCGCGGCTCTGGCGGCCGACCGACAGGCGTGGGACGCGGCGCTGTTGCGGCTGGCCGAGACATCGGCCGTGCGGTTGGTGGTCGGGGAGGACGGGGTGGAGAGGGCGGAGGTACACCGCCTTTACCACTCTTTGCTGCGCGAGGGCCTTGGGGAGGACGAGCGCGATCGGTTCTCTCAAGTCGCCTGCGACACACTGGCGGCCGCAGATCCCGCCGACCCTCTCGATACCCGTACGTGGCCGCGCTACGCCGAGTTGATCCCGCACCTGGAGATCTCCGGAGCACTGGACAGTACGCGGAACACAGTGGCCGAGATGGTGCTGAACTGCATCGAATACCTCCGCAGCTGTGGTGAGGCTCGCGTGGGGCTCCGGTTGTGCGAGCTGACCATCGCGCGGTGGCACAGGCGGATGCCGCCGGACAGCGGCAGGATGCTCATCCTCACGCACCAGCACGCCAACATGCTGCGGAGAGTGGGGCGTTACCAGGAGGCGGAAGCGGTAGGACGGGCGGAAGTGGACCGCCTGGCCGCACAGCGGGCGCCTGACGACCCGGAACTGGTCCGGGCCAGGAACGGGTTGGGGGGAACGCTGGTCGCGCTGGGGGCGTACCGCGAAGCCCATGAACTCTACAGAGAGTCCGTCCGGGCCGATTCGGCGGTACAAGGAGCCGAGGCCGTCCAGACTCGCCAGGTCCAGTCCAACCTTGCCAACGTGCTCGATCTGCTCGGGCGCTACGAGGAGTCGTTCGGGATGTACGACTCGATCGTGGCGCGGCTGAGGGAAGAGTCGGGGAGCCGGAACTACCGGACGCTCTACAACGAGCTGCGCTGCTGCTGGACGCTGCGCCTGCTCGGCCGCTACCCCCAGGCACTCGCCCGCCAGGAAGCGAACCTGAGCGACTACCAGGGTGTCATGGGGCGGTACGCCATCAGCTCGATGGTCGCTGAACACAACCTCTCCCTGTGCCTGCGCCGTTCCGGCCAACTGCCCCAGGCGGAACGGATCATGCGCGAGGTCGTCGACCTGGCCCGCCAACTGCACGGCCCCCGCCACCCCCAAGCCCTCTTCGTCGCCGCCGACTACGCCTCCCTGCTCCGCGAACACCGCGACCTGGACCACTCCTGGACCCTCGCGGACCGCGTCGCCCGCGACTACGCGGACCTTCTGGGCAACGCCCACCCGTTCTCCGTGGGCACGGCGGGCAACGTCGGTCTCAATCTGTGGGAGTCGGGCGACCGGGACGAGGCGCTCCGTATCGCCGAGCGCGCCCTCGGCGGAATGACCGCGGCTATGGGCGCCGACCACCCGTGGACACTGGGCTGTTCGCTGAACGTCGCCGGCGCCCGCAGCCTCGCCGGGGATCTGGAAGGCGCCGCCGGCTACAGCCGGGACTGCATGGAACGCTCGGCGCGGGCTGTCGGCAGCGCGCACCCCCTGACGCTGATGGCCAAGGCCGCCCTGGCAGCCGACCTGCGCTCGCTCCGCCAGACCGACGCGGCCGACCGCCTGCAGCGGGAGACCCTCGGGCAGCTCGTCGAGGCGCTGGGAGCGAACAGTCCGTTCACCCTGGCGGTGCGCCAGGGTGAACGTCCGTACTGGGACTTCGAACCGCAACCGGAGTGACCTCCCTCGGCCCTCCGTTTTCGGGCACGCCGACCCTCCCATTCGGGTCGTAAGGCTGCGTCGAGCCGGTCAAGTCCCGGGAGAACCACGGAAGTTCAGAGCAGGAAGTCCGCGTCACCAGCCTTCACGCCGGCCAGGAAACTCGTTATCTCGTTCGGGGTGAAGACCAGGGCGGGGCTGTCGGGGTCGGTCGACTGGCGGACGGCCACCCGGCCGTCGGCGAGCTTCTTCACTTCGACACAGGCGCCGCCCACGTCGTCGCTCCACGGCTTGGACCAGCCACGGGAGCCGAGCTCACGGGCCGGCATGCCGTTGCGTACGGGGTGGGAGGGGTCGGTGTGGCTGGTGTGGTCTGCGTGGGCGTTCGTGGGGTGGGGATGCGTGGGGTGGTGCATGTCAGAGCTCCTTGCGAATCGCACCGAGGTAGGCCTCGGTCTTTCCGGCGGGCGCCGACTGCGCGCCCAGCCGGTCCAGAGCCTCGCGATAGACGACGACATCGTCGCCCTTGTCGAGATACACCGCGCCGACCAGACCGCTCAGATAGACGATCTCCGGCAACTCGGGTGCCCTGAACCGGAAGAGATGGAACGCCCCGGCCCGCATCGCGGGATGCGGGCCGTTGCCGAACGGCATGATCTGCAAGGTCACATGGGGCAGCGCGTTCATCTCGATCAGATGGTCGATCTGCGCGCGCATCACCTCCGGACCGCCGACCGGCCACCGCAGCACGGTCTCGTCCATCACGATCCACACCCGCGGCGGCGCCTCGCGGGTCAGCAGTTCCTGGCGGCGCAGCCGCAGCGCCACCCGCCGGTCCGTCGCCTCCGAGGGGGCGTGCGGATTGCCGGCCCCCAGCAGCGCACGCGCGTAGTCCGCCGTCTGGAGCAGACCCGGCACGAACTGCGCCTCGTACGCACGGATCTGCGACGCCGCCTGTTCCAGGCTCAGATACGCGGCGAACCAGTCGGGCAGTACGTCCCGGTAGTTGTGCCACCAGCCGCGCTTGTTCGCCTCGCGGACCGACTTCAGGAACGTGTCGATCTCGCGCTGGTCCGTCACCCCGTACGTCTGCAGCAGTTTCTCGACGTCGGGCTGGCGCAGCCGGGCCACCTTGGCGGCTTCCATCCTGCGGATGGTGGAGTGGCTGACACCGAGCGCCACCCCCGCGTCCTCGAACGTGAGGCCGGCGCGCGTCCGCAGCTCCTCCAGCTGTCTGCCGAGGATCATGCGCAGGACAGAGGGGGCGTCGCCCCAGTCGGTCTCAGCGGTCACGCCTACCCCCTCACAGCGGGTTCACGGTCGCAGTCTGTCACGATCATCTTTCGGCCGGAGCAGCGTGCACCGCACAAATTGCAAATTTCAACTTGCTGGTTGCGAGCCGTTGTTGTCAGGTGTCACAGTGTTCGTACCTTCCCGGAATCGGTGAACGTCGAGTCTGAGTGGCCCTGTTGGGGGAGAAGGGGCCCCAACCTGCGGTTTTTCGACGCGGGTTGACCTGCTCGAGGGTCACGTTCGGGGCGGTGTCGCACCGGCCAGGGTGCGCAGGCAACGAAAGGCGAACGGCGATGGCTCCGCCCTCCCTCCCCCAGCCGCTCGGCCGAATGCCCAGGGGCCGGCTCGCCGGCCACCCGGACCTCCCCGATCATTTCCGTCACTCTCCGCAGTCGGGCATGTTCGTTCTGACGGCGACTCCCGCGTCGGTCGGCATGGCCCGCCGGAAGGTGCGCGAACTGCTCGACCTCTGGAACGTCGGCCCCGACGCCTGTGACAACGCCCTGCTGGTGACCTCCGAGCTGGTGACCAACGCCCTCACGCACGCGGCCAGCGAGCGGGTCGTGTGCCGGCTGTACCTCTCCGCCGAGCGGCTGTACATCGAGGTCGAGGACGAGAACCGTGGCCGCACCCTGCCGGCCCGGCGCAGACCCGAGCCCGACGAACAGTGCGGGCGCGGACTCCTGCTGGTCGGCGTCCTGACCAGCGACTGGGGCGTCCGCGACGCCCCGGACGGCTCTGGGCGCGTCGTTTGGGCCGAACTCCCCGCAGAACAGGCGGAGTTGTCGGAGGCCATCTCGCCGCCGCCGATGGCGCCTGCCGAGGCCTCGGTGCCGGGCACGGCGACGGCCCCGGCCGAGCCGCCGACTCCGGTCGTGCCGGCGGTGCCTGCCGGGACGACGGCCCTTGCCGCAGCGGCCTCCGCCGAGGCCCCGGCCCCCGTCGGAAGCGCGACCACCGGGCCCGGCGCACCGACACTGACACCCGCACCGGCACCCGCACCGACCCCGGCACCCGTCAGCCCCGTACCCGCAGCCGCACCCATGCCAGCACCCACACCCACACCCGCCCCCACGCCCCAAC
>NZ_LGDW01000049.1 GCF_001280005.1 Streptomyces sp. NRRL WC-3618
CTCGCGCCCCCCCCCCCCACCCCCCCCCCCCCCCCCCCCCCCTCCCCCCCCTCTCCCCGGCCCCACCCCCCCCCCCCCCCGCCGATACCTCTCAGTCCGCCCTGCCGATACCTCTCACCCCTTCCCGGGCCTGTGCCTTTCAGCCCGCCCACCCGTACTTTCTCGGCTCGGCCGGCCCGTGCCTTTCAGCCCGTCCGGCCCATCCCTTTCAGCCCGTCCGGCGTTCACCATTCAACTCGGCCGGCCTGTGCCTTTCAGCCCGTCCGGCGTTTGAGGACGAGGCCGTTCAGGCCGAAGGGGGTCTGGGGCGCAGCCCCAGCGGGGTCGAAGGGGCGGAGCCCCTGGGGACGGGACGGGTAGGGGCGGCGGGGGCGAACCAAACCGACCCCAGCCTTTTCCCGGGCTGTACAGCCGCTACGCGCGTAGATATGCTCGGCTTGTGACCATGCCCACCACTGCATCAACCGCACACCCGCTCAAGGACGTGACCGCGTCCGACAGCACACTGCGCCGCTTCCTCCACGGCCTCCCCGGCGTGGACGCGGTCGGCCTCGAGGCGCGCGCCGCCTCCCTCGGCACACGTTCCATCAAGACGACCGCGAAGGCGTACGCCATCGACCTCGCCATCTCGATGGTCGACCTGACGACGCTGGAAGGCGCGGACACCCCGGGCAAGGTCCGGGCGCTCGGCGCCAAAGCGGTCCGCCCCGACCCGACCGACCGTACGGCGCCCGCCACGGCCGCGGTCTGCGTCTACCCCGACATGGTGGCCGTCGCCAAGGAAGCCGTCGCCGGATCCACCGTGAAGGTCGCCTCCGTCGCCACCGCGTTCCCCGCCGGCCGCGCCGCCCTCGGCGTGAAACTTGCGGACGTGCGTGACGCCGTCGCCGCCGGTGCGGACGAGATCGACATGGTCATCGACCGCGGCGCGTTCCTCGCGGGCAACTACCTGAAGGTGTACGAGGAGATCGTCGCCGTGAAGGAGGCCTGCGGGGCGTCCGCCCGGCTCAAGGTCATCTTCGAGACCGGCGAGCTGTCGACGTACGACAACATCCGCCGCGCAAGCTGGCTCGGCATGATCGCCGGGGCCGACTTCATCAAGACGTCGACCGGCAAGGTCGCCGTCAACGCGACGCCGGCGAACACCCTCCTCATGCTGGAGGCCGTACGCGACTTCCGCGCGCAGACCGGCGTCCAGGTGGGCGTGAAGCCGGCCGGCGGGATCCGCACCACGAAGGACGCCGTGAAGTTCCTGGTCGTGGTCAACGAGACCGTGGGCGCGGACTGGCTCGACAACCACTGGTTCCGCTTCGGCGCCTCCTCGCTCCTGAACGACCTGCTGATGCAGCGTCAGAAGCTGGCCACCGGCCGCTACTCCGGCCCCGACTACGTGACGGTGGACTGAGACCCCATGAACATGGACAACATGCCTTCCGCATTCGAGTACGCACCGGCGCCCGAGTCCCGCTCGGTCGTCGACATCGCCCCCTCCTACGGCCTGTTCATCGACGGCGAGTTCGTCGAAGCCGCCGACGGCCGGGTCTTCAAGACCGTCTCCCCCTCCACCGAGGAGGTCCTCGCCGAGGTCGCCCAGGCGGGCGAGGCGGACGTCGAGCGTGCCGTGAAGGCCGCCCGCAAGGCCTTCGAGAAGTGGTCGGCACTGCCCGGCTCCGAGCGCGCCAAGTACCTGTTCCGCATCGCCCGGATCATCCAGGAGCGCTCCCGCGAGCTGGCCGTCCTGGAGACCCTGGACAACGGCAAGCCGATCAAGGAGACGAGGGACGCCGACCTGCCCCTCGTGGCGGCGCACTTCTTCTACTACGCCGGCTGGGCCGACAAGCTGGGCCACGCGGGCTTCGGCACGAACCCGCGCCCCCTCGGCGTCGCCGGCCAGGTCATCCCCTGGAACTTCCCGCTCCTGATGCTGGCCTGGAAGATCGCCCCGGCGCTCGCCACCGGCAACACGGTGGTGCTCAAGCCCGCCGAGACGACGCCCCTGTCCGCCCTGTTCTTCGCGGACATCTGCCGCCAGGCGGGCCTGCCCAAGGGCGTCGTCAACATCCTTCCCGGGTACGGCGACACGGGCGCCGCGCTCGTCGCGCACCCGGACGTCAACAAGGTCGCGTTCACCGGGTCGACGGCCGTCGGCAAGGAGATCGCGCGCACCGTCGCCGGCACCCACAAGAAGGTCACCCTGGAACTGGGCGGCAAGGGCGCCAACATCGTCTTCGACGACGCGCCGATCGACCAGGCCGTCGAGGGCATCGTCAGCGGCATCTTCTTCAACCAGGGCCAGGTCTGCTGCGCGGGCTCCCGGCTCCTCGTACAGGAGTCGGTCCAGGACGAGTTGCTCGACTCGCTCAAGCGCCGCCTGTCCACGCTGCGCCTCGGCGACCCGCTGGACAAGAACACGGACATCGGCGCGATCAACTCCGCCGAACAGCTCTCCCGGATCACCTCGCTCGTCGAGGCGGGCGAGGCGGAGGGCGCCGAGCGCTGGTCGCCGGCCTGCGAACTCCCGTCCGCCGGCTACTGGTTCGCCCCGACGCTGTTCACGAACGTCACCCAGGCGCACACCATCGCCCGCGACGAGATCTTCGGCCCGGTGCTCTCGGTGCTCACCTTCCGCACCCCGGACGAGGCCGTCGCCAAGGCCAACAACACCCAGTACGGCCTGTCGGCGGGCATCTGGACGGAGAAGGGGTCACGGATCCTCGCCGTGGCGGGCAAGCTCCGCGCCGGTGTCGTCTGGTCCAACACGTTCAACAAGTTCGACCCCACGTCGCCGTTCGGCGGCTACAAGGAGTCGGGCTTCGGCCGCGAGGGCGGTCGCCACGGCCTGGAGGCGTACCTCGATGTCTGACGCAAAAGTGGACACCCGACCGGACCCGCGGTCGGACACCCGTCTGTCCGTCTTCAAGACCTACAAGCTGTACGTGGGCGGGAAGTTCCCGCGTTCCGAGAGCGGCCGGGTGTACGAGGTGAGCGACGCGAAGGGCAACTGGCTGGCGAACGCGCCCCTGGCCTCCCGCAAGGACGCCCGTGACGCGGTCGTCGCCGCGCGCAAGGCGTTCGGCGGCTGGGCCGGGGCCACGGCGTACAACCGGGGCCAGATCCTCTACCGCGTCGCCGAGATGCTGGAGGGCCGCCGGGAGCAGTTCGTCCGGGAGGTCGCGGAGGCGGAGGGCCTGTCGAAGCCGAAGGCCACCGCGCAGGTGGACGCGGCGATCGACCGCTGGGTCTGGTACGCGGGCTGGACCGACAAGATCGCCCAGGTCGTCGGCGGCGGAAACCCGGTCGCGGGACCGTACTTCAACCTGTCCTCCCCCGAGCCGACCGGCGTGGTCGTCGTCCTCGCCCCCCAGGAGTCGTCGTTCCTGGGCCTGGTGTCGGTGCTCGCCCCGGTGATCGCCACCGGCAACACGGCGATCGTGATCGCCGGCGAGAGGTCGCCGCTGCCCGCGCTCTCCCTCGGCGAGGTCCTTGCCACCTCGGACGTACCCGGCGGAGTCGTCAACATCCTCTCCGGCCGTACGGCGGAGATCAGCCCGTCCCTGGCCGCGCACCAGGACGTCAACGCGATCGACCTGGCGGGCGCGGACGAGGTCCTCGCGAAGGAGCTGGAGATCGCGGCGGCCGACAACCTCAAGCGCGTCCTGCGTCCACAGGCTGTGGACAACGCGCAGTGGTTCGCCACCCCGGGCACCGAACGCATGACCGCCTTCCTGGAGACGAAGACGGTCTGGCACCCGACGGGTTCACTGGGAACCGGAGGTTCGTCCTACTAGGCGGCCGTAGGCCGCCAGTAGGGGCGCGGGGAACTGCGCGACCAGCCACGACGCACCAGCACCCGGCATCGGTCAGCAGCTCCCCGCCCCTTCCCCGCACTCAACCGCCCAAGACCCCCAAGGCCTCCCCCAGCAGCGGAATGCGCCCGATCGACTGCGCCTGCGCGACCGGGCCGGTGAGGGCCTGGGAGGTCAGGGGCTGGAAGTCGGCGAGCTGGGTGCCCACCCCGTTGTCCAGCGGGTCGACACCCGTACCGGCGAGGGGGTTGGGCTTGAGGTTCTGGACCGCACCCGTGACGTAGCCGACCGAGCCGGTGAGCGCCGCCAGGCCCGACTGCGCGTCGATCTGCCCCAGCGAGGTGGTGGGGTTGGTGCGGACGACATCCACCGCGGGGCCGCCCTCGGCGGCGCCGGCCGTCGCGGCACCCGCCCCCAGGGACGCGCCGGTGGCCGCGAGGGCGATCAGGGCGCGCTGTGCGGTCTGGTTGAGGCGGGACGCTTCTCGTGCCATGACGGGTGGCCACCTTCTGGTGCACTGGGTAATCAGGACGACACGAAGGGTAGTTGAGGTGTGACGCACCTTTCAAAGCCGACCCGCGGGGTCGGCAGCGGGGTGCCCGATGCCTCACACTGGTGACTCGTGACCTCCCACCCGCCCATACCCACGCGAGTCGTGCTGCTCTGCGGCCCTTCCGGCTCCGGCAAGTCCCTTCTCGCGGCCCGTTCCGGTCTCCCGGTCCTGCGGCTCGACGACTTCTACAAAGAGGGCACCGACCCGACGCTGCCGCAGGTCCTGGGAAGCACCGACATCGACTGGGACCACCCGGAGTCGTGGGACGCGGACACGGCGGTCACCGCGATCACCGAGCTGTGCCGCACGGGTCGTACGAACGTCCCGGTGTACGACATCTCGTTGAGCGCCCGTACGGGTGAGGAGGCCGTCGAGATCGGCCGGACCCCGCTGTTCATCGCGGAGGGCATCTTCGCCGCCGAGATCGTCGAGCGCTGCCGGCAGGAGGGTGTCCTCGCGGACGCGCTCTGTCTGAGCCGGGGGCCGGTCACGACGTTCCGGCGACGCTTCCTGCGGGATCTGCGCGAGGGCCGCAAGTCGGTGCCGTTCCTGCTGCGCCGCGGCTGGCGGCTGATGCGCGCCGAGCGTTCCATCGTCGCCCGCCAGACGGCCCTGGGCGCGCACGCGTGCGACCGTGACGAGGCGATGGGCAGGCTGACGGATGCGGCGGCGGGCACGAACACGTACGTCCGCAGCACGTAGGCACGTAGGTCACCGGCCGCGAGCCAACACAAAAGCGGGACCGGACGGACCCCCCGGCCCTCCAGTCCCGCTTCTTTGTGCTTCCCCGTGTTCCTTTGTGCTTCCCCCGTGCGGTGGTCCCCCCGCGGCCCCCCAGCCGCGGCGGTACCCCCTGGTGGTGCTCCCCCGTACTCCCCCCCATTTTTTCCTTTTTTACTGCTCCCCGTTCACCACTCCCCCGTCGAGTGGCGTTTTCCCCCACACCCTCAGGCGACTAGCTCCCCGAAGGATTCCTCCTCGTCACGGCCGAAGCTGAGGACCTCGTCCTCACGCATCCGGCGGAGCGACCGCCAGATGCTGGACTTCACCGTGCCGACACTGATGTCGAGGATCTCCGCGATCTCCGGGTCCGTGCGGCCCTCGTAGTAACGAAGGACCAGCATCGTCCGCTGGAGTTCGGGAAGCCGGGCGAGCGCCTGCCACAGGACCGCGCGCAGCTCCGTGCCGCGCATCGCGTCCGTGTCGCCGGCCGTCTCCGGCAGCTCCTCGGTCGGGTACTCGTTCAGCTTGCGGCGGCGCCACGCGCTGATGTGCAGATTGGTCATCGTGCGGCGGAGGTAGCCCCCGACCGCCGCCTTGTCGCTGATCCGCTCCCAGGCGCGGTACGTCGAGAACAGCGCGCTCTGGAGCAGGTCCTCCGCCTCGAAGCGGTCACCGGTGAGGTGGTAGGCGGTTGCGTACAGGGAGGCGCGGCGCTCCTGGACGTAGGCGGTGAACTCCGCCTCCGACAGCGAACGACGCTCTCCCGTTGACTCCCTGTACGCGGCCCCCGTGCGCCCCGTTTCCCCCGTGTGTGCGTCAACCACCGACATGTACGTGGTGTGCTGACGCCCGGTGCCGCGAACGCACCCCCGTCCGTTTACGGCACCGGACTTCTCGGTCGTCCGGTTGACGTCGTGCAGGCGCGTGATCACTGCGTTCGCGCTTGTGCCGTGCAGCGTGCTCATCTCGCGCCCCCCGTCGTGGACTTCCCGGTCTTCGGCTCGGTTCGTGGTGCTTCCTTGCCTGTGCCGAGAAGCTTGCCCACGCCACTTCATGACGGTGTCCGCCGACTGTCACAGGCGTGCAACAGGGCCCTGTCGCAGGAACACGGCAACAGGGGCACGGCACCGCGCGGCGGAGCCCCGCGCGCGCCCCCGAATCACCCGCCGAACACACGGCAGCACCCGGCAAGCACCCGACCGAACAGCCGACAAACAGCCGACAACCACCTGGCAGTCGCAGGCCGGCCCGGCCATGGGCCAGAATGCATCCGTGCCTTCCCTGTTGCTGATCGAGGACGACGACGCCATCCGTACGGCCCTGGAGCTGTCTTTGACGCGCCAGGGCCACCGGGTTGCCACCGCTGCCACCGGTGAGGACGGTCTGAAGCTGTTGCGCGAGCAGCGGCCGGATCTGATCGTCCTGGACGTGATGCTGCCCGGCATCGACGGATTCGAGGTGTGCCGGCGCATCCGGCGCACCGACCAGCTGCCGATCATTCTGCTCACCGCGCGCAGCGACGACATCGACGTGGTCGTCGGGCTGGAGTCCGGCGCCGACGACTACGTCGTCAAACCCGTGCAAGGGCGGGTGCTCGACGCCCGTATCCGGGCCGTGCTGCGCCGTGGGGAGCGGGAGTCGAACGACTCGGCGACCTACGGTTCGCTGGTCATCGACCGTTCGGCGATGACGGTGACGAAGAACGGCGAGGACCTGCAGCTGACGCCCACCGAGCTGCGGCTGCTCCTGGAGCTGAGCCGGCGGCCCGGTCAGGCGCTGTCGCGCCAGCAGTTGCTGCGTCTGGTCTGGGAGCACGACTACCTGGGCGACTCGCGGCTGGTGGACGCGTGTGTGCAGCGGCTGCGCGCCAAGGTCGAGGACGTGCCGTCGTCGCCGACGTTGATCCGTACCGTCCGCGGTGTCGGCTACCGGCTGGACTCGCCTCAGTGACCAGACCGCAGGACAAGCTCCGCGGCTGGGCCGCGGCGCGCAGAGCGATACTCGCGGGGCTCCGCTTCACCAGCCTTCGGCTGCGCCTCGTCGTGGTCTTCGGCCTGGTGGCGCTGACGGCGGCCGTGTCGGCGTCCGGGATCGCGTACTGGCTCAACCGCGAGGCCGTGCTCACGCGTACCCAGGACGCGGTGCTGCGCGACTTCCAGCAGGAGATGCAGAACCGCGCGGGCGTGCTGCCGGCCCACCCCACTCAGGGCGAACTCCAGCACGCCGCGGGCCAGATGGCCGCCAGCAGCCAGCGGTTCAGTGTGTTGCTGGTCGCCGAGGACGACAGCGGGCGGACGGTCGTCGGCAACTCCGGGGCGCTGGACACCTTCTCGCTGGCCGACGTGCCCAAGTCGCTGCGTACGGCGGTCGGCAAGCGGCAGGCGGTCACGTCGAGCAACAAGGACCCGTACCACCTGTACTGGCAGCGGATCATCGACGGCGACAAGCCGTATCTGGTCGCGGGCACGAAGGTGATCGGCGGTGGTCCGGCCGGGTACATGCTGAAGTCGCTGGAGCCCGAGGAGAAGGATCTCAACTCGCTGGCCTGGTCGCTGGGTATCGCCACCGGCCTCGCGCTGATCGGCTCCGCGCTGCTCGCGCAGGCCGCCGCCACGACCGTACTGAAGCCGGTGCACCGTCTCGGTATCGCGGCCCGGCGGCTCGGCGAGGGCAAGCTGGACACCAGGCTGCGGGTGTCCGGGACGGACGAACTCGCCGATCTCTCCCGGACGTTCAACCACACGGCGGAGGCCCTGGAGAAGCGGGTCGCCGACATGAGCGCCCGGGACGAGGCCTCGCGGCGGTTCGTGGCGGACATGTCCCACGAGCTGCGTACGCCGCTCACCGCGATCACCGCCGTGACGGAGATCCTCGAAGAGGAACTGGACGCGGAGACCGGCAGCATCGACCCGATGATCGAGCCGGCGGTGAAGCTGGTGGTCAGCGAGACGCGGCGGCTCAACTCCCTGGTGGAGAACCTGATGGAGGTCACCCGCTTCGACGCGGGCACCGCCCGGCTGGTCCTGGACAACGTCGACATCGCCGACCAGATCACGGCCTGCATCGACGCCCGCGCCTGGCTGGACGCGGTCGACCTGGACGTCGAGCGCGGCATCATGTCCCTGCTCGACCCGCGCCGCCTGGACGTCATCCTCGCCAACCTCATCGGCAACGCCCTCAAGCACGGCGGTTCGCCGGTACGGGTGTCGGTGCGCGCATCCGATACCGACCTGCTGATCGAGGTGCAGGACCACGGTCCGGGCATCCCCGAGGACGTCCTGCCGCACGTCTTCGACCGCTTCTACAAGGCGAGCGCCTCCCGTCCCCGCTCCGAGGGCAGCGGCCTCGGCCTGTCCATCGCCCTGGAGAACGCCCACATCCACGGCGGCGAGATCACGGCCGCCAACTCCCCGAAGGGCGGCGCCGTGTTCACCCTGCGGCTCCCCAGGGACCCGTCGGCACTCACGGAGAAACCGGCCGAGCCGGACGGCGCGACCAGCACCGGGGAGGGCGCGTGAAGAACGTACGAGGCGTACGAGCCGTACGGGGCGTGCGCCGGCGGTCGGCGGCCGTCCCGCTGGTCGCGGTGCTCGGCGTGCTGCTCGCCGGCTGCGGGATCCGTGCCACCGAGGTCCCGACGGACTTCGGTCCGGCGCCCTCCCGCGTTCCGTGCTCCCTCTCCGAGGTCAGCGCCCCCGCCGCGCCGGACGCCGCCGCGCGGACGCCCGCGGGCGTGCCGGTCCAGGTGTTCCTCCTCTGCGGCTCCCAGCTGGTGACCGTCGACCGCTCGGTACGGGTCCCGGACGGTACGGCGGAGGCGCGGCGGCGCGTGCTGGTGGCCCAGGGGCTGCTGGACGAGCTGGCCAGGACCCCTACGGCGAGCGAGAGCGAGGCCGGCTACACGACGGACGTACGCGGCGGGATGAGCGTGAGCGGCCCGGGCCCGAAGGACCCCAAGGACGCCCTGCGCCTGAGCACCAGCCCGGACGGCCTCGCGTCGTACGCCCTCGCCCAGATCGTCTGCACGTTCTCCGACTCGGCCGCCGCCGAAGGGGACGGCCACGTCGTCCTGGGCGGCCCGGACACCGGCCCGCTACGCCGGTACGCGTGCACACCGGAGGTCCGTTCCAGGCCGGGGGCACAGGTGCCGCCGTCGTCGGGGGTGGACGGCGGCTGAGCAGCTTCCTCCGCGCCCCCGAAAGGGGCGCGGGGACTGCGCGACCAGCCCCCGCCGGGCCCGCGGCGGCCGACGA
Source organism: Streptomyces sp. NRRL WC-3618 (assembly GCF_001280005.1). GTDB lineage: Bacteria > Actinomycetota > Actinomycetes > Streptomycetales > Streptomycetaceae > Streptomyces. The sequence goes on from NZ_LGDW01000049.1 coordinate 9,336, forward strand.
ACCGCATGTCCGGCGGAGCTGTCGGCCCCCGTGTGGCACACGCCTCACGGTCCTGTACGGGGGCAACCCGGAACCGATCGTGCCGATGGCCGCGTCTTGTGGGGCGTGCAGCGTCATGGTTGGGGCGGCGAAAGTGCCGCGATTCGCATCCGTACGGCGGGAGGTGTCCTCCTCGTCGCCCATCTCGCGCTCGTCGCCTGGATCGCGCTGCGTCCGCTCGACATCCCGTGGCAACTGCCCGCCAACCTGCGCCCCTTCGCGGGCATACGGGCCGATCTGGCCCTCGGCTGGCAGGAGGCGGCCCGGCGCATCGTCGACGGGCTCGCCCTGCTGGCCCCGCTGGGGGTACTGCTGCCGATGGCGGGCGGGCGGCTCGATGTCTCGCCGCTCGCCTCGCTCGTCCGTACGGTCATGGCGGGTGCCCTGATCTCGCTCGCAATCGAGCTGTTGCAGACCGGGGTGCCCGGTCAGGTCGTGGACGTCGACTCGCTGCTTCTGAACTCGGTGGGCGTGGGCCTCGCGCATGTCGCCGTGGTGCCCGCCACACGGTCCTGGCTGCGCCGCAGGAGCGAGACCCGGCGCCGGGCGGCCGTCCACAGGGAGGAAGCGACTCAGGGTATGACCCCGACGATTCCCAGGGTCGGGATCGCCCCGTAGAGGGATGCTTCGTCCGCTGTGTGTCCGTAACGTTGAGTACAGATGAGGCGACCGGACAAGCCGGTCCCGTCACCGTAGTCACTCACCGAGGAGACGCCATGACCGCCCTTGCCCGCCCCACCAACGGCCGCATGATCGGCGGAGTGTGTGCCGCGCTGGCACGGCGCTTCGGCATCTCCGCGACGACGATGCGCGTGATCTTCGTGCTCTCCTGTCTGTTGCCCGGCCCGCAGTTCGTGCTCTACATAGCCCTGTGGTTCCTGCTGCCCTCCGAGAAGCACGCGGACAAGGCCCACACCGCCTGGTAGCCGTGCCAACGACCCGACCCGGTGGTACGCCGATGGGGCGCACCCCTTCAGCAGGGGTGCGCCCCGTCGGCGCGTTCGCGGGGTGGGTCAGCCGAGCGGAATGCCGTTCACCGGGAGGCCGTGGGTGGGCAGGCCCTGCAGCGGGAGGCCGCCGAGCAGACCGGAGACCGGCGCGGTCGGGCCCTCGGCCAGCAGCTTGGTGACGGCGGGCTGCGCGGCGGCCACACCCGCGCCGAGCGCACCCTGACCCTGGGCCACGGCCTCGGCGGCACCCGGCAGCGCCTTCGACGCGCTCCCCACGGGCAGCGTCTGGGTCACGGAGCTCAGCGCGGCGGAGTCCGGGAGGGCGGGGAGGGCCGGGGCTGCGTTGGCGGCACCCGCACCCGCCGCGGCGAAGGCGGCGCCGAGAGCGGCGACACCGAGGGTCTTGGCAGCAGACTGCTTCATAGTGAATGCGTCCTTGAATGCGAGACGGGGATGTGAGCGGTCCACGACCGTAAACACGGGAAGCCGCCACCCGCAAACATCGAAAAGCGGCCGGGGCGCACCGACCCGACCGCTTCCCGGCTCGCTGGATCAGCCCTGTCCCTCGACAGAACCGCTGGTGGAAGCGGTCTGCCGGAACAGCCATTCGGATTTCAGCTCGGCATATCCGGGCTTGATGACGTCATTGATCATCGCCAGTCGTTCATCGAAAGGAATGAATGCTGACTTCATAGCATTGACGGAGAACCATTGCAGGTCGTCGAGCGTATAACCGAACGCTTCGACAAGATGCTCGAATTCTCGGCTCATTCCGGTACCCGACATCAATCTGTTGTCCGTGTTGACGGTCGCGCGAAAATGAAGCCTGCGCAGCAGCCCGATGGGGTGCTCGGCATAGGAGGCGACGGCGCCGGTCTGGAGGTTGGAGCTGGGGCACAGCTCCAGGGGGATGCGCTTGTCCCGTACATAGGAGGCCAGGCGGCCGAGTTTCACCGAGCCGTCGTCCAGGACCTCGATGTCGTCGATGATGCGGACGCCGTGACCGAGCCGGTCCGCGCCGCACCACTGGAGGGCCTGCCAGATGGAGGGGAGCCCGAAGGCCTCACCGGCATGGATGGTGAAGTGGTTGTTCTCGCGCTTGAGGTACTCGAACGCGTCGAGGTGCCGGGTGGGCGGGAAGCCGGCCTCGGCACCGGCGATGTCGAAGCCGACGACGCCCTGATCGCGGTACCGGTTCGCCAGTTCGGCGATCTCCAGCGAGCGGGCGGCGTGCCGCATCGCGGTGAGCAGGGCGCCGACCCTGATCCGGTGACCGTTCTCCCTGGCCCTCCGCTCACCTTCCCGGAAGCCCTCGTTGACGGCCTCGACGACCTCTTCGAGGGTGAGCCCGGCTTCGAGGTGCTGCTCGGGCGCGTACCGCACCTCGGCGTAGACGACGCCGTCCTCGGCGAGGTCCTCGGCGCACTCGGCGGCGACCCTGACGAGGGCGTCCCGGGTCTGCATGACGGCGCAGGTGTGGGCGAAGGTCTCCAAGTACCGTTCCAGGGAACCGGAGTCGGCGGCCTCACGGAACCAGGCGCCGAGCTTGTCGGGGTCGGTCTGCGGGAGTTGGGTATAGCCCGTGTCGCGGGCCAGGTCGACGATGGTGCCTGGACGCAGGCCGCCGTCGAGATGGTCGTGCAGCAGAACCTTGGGGGCGCGGCGGATCTGGTCCGGGGTGGGGCCGGGACCGGCGCTCGCGGGCACGCTCCGGGAAGTCGTCTGACTCGTCTGACTCGTCGTCCGATCACTCTGGCTCGTCATTTCCGCACTCTAACTCCTACGCGCGTAGATCACCCTGCACCCGTCCCCCTCTTCTCCCTTTTCTCCCTTTCTTCACTTGTACGTTTCCGCCGATACGTAACGGTGACCGCGCGGACAGGTGGCGTACACCGATGCTTCTGACACTGTTCTGTCATGGCACACCAAGGGACGCCGGTACGACAGGCCCGGCTGGGGAGGGCACTTGGCCCGGAGCCGACATCGGTCAGCGGCGTGGTCCTGCTGCTTCCCGGCGGCGACGAGGTATCGACCCGCAGGCCGTCGCCCGTCCTGGCGGCCGCCTCCGTCAGGGCGTTGGGCCGCCGGCTGGCCCGCGCCGGCCGCGCGGACGGCCTCGCCGTGCACGTCGTCCACTACCGCTACCGCGGCTGGAACGGCAGCGAGGCGCAGCTCGCCCACGATGCGCGCTGGGCTGTCGACGAGATCGTACGGCGGTACGGCGACGTCTCCGTGTGCCTCGTCGGCATCGGCATGGGCGGACGGGCGGCGCTGCGCGCGGCGGACCACGAGGCCGTCAACTCCGTACTGGCGATGGCGCCTTGGCTCCCCGAGGACGATGTGGCGGCGACGCCGGAACCGGTACGGCAGCTGAGCGGACGGCAGGTGCTGATCGTGCACGGTACGAACGACGAACGGACCGACCCCGAGCTGTCGTTCCGCTTCGCGGCGCGGGCGAAGAAGGCGAACCGGGACATCTGCCGGTTCGAAGTGCACACGGATGGGCACGGGTTGCGTCAGTACCGGCAGGAAGTGCACGCGCTGGCGGTGGACTTCGTGATGGAGGTGCTGTTCGGGCGGGGGTTCTCTCGGCCTGTGCGCGATGCGTTGATGGCTCCGCCGCCGTTGGGGTTGCGGATGCCGTTGGCGGCGGGGTTCGGGGCGTATTCGCGGCGGTAGGTTCGGGGGCTTTGGGGGTTGGGGTCGGGGTGCGGGTCGTGTGTAGCTGGTCGCGCCCACGCGGCGGAGCCGCAGATCGGATACAGCCCCGCGCCCCTGGATGAATGAGTCCAAGGGGTGCCGTTGCGATCAGTGATCGTAGGCAGTGAGTGATCGCTTGACGGGCTGTCCAGTTTGGTCGTTGTGCCAGATCGCCGCTGTGAGTGCGAGGATCCGGCACAAGACCCGGGCTGACACCCCTGCCGGGCTCTTGCCGCCGTGCCGTTCCAGGTTGAGCTGCCCCTTGAAGGTCTGATTGATCGACTCGATCACCTGCCGCAGCGGTTTGAACAGGTGTGACCCGGCTGGCTCGGCTTCCCCCTTGCGGACCGGCCGCAGCAGCTTCAGGTGACGCTCGGCAAGGCCGTACTCGAACTCGCGGCCGAAGTAGTTCTTGTCCCCGATGATCGTCTGCCCGGGGTGGGCGGCGAGGACGTCTGGCGCGGTATCGAGCATGTCGCGCAGCGTTTCGCGCTCGTCCGCCCTGGCTCCGGTGAGTGCGAACAGGCAGTCCGCCGAGTGCGCACACCAGGTGCAGACGCAGCCCCCAGAAGTATCGCGAGTGTGATGCGCAGTAGCCGTACTGGGCCCAGCCTGCCAGGTCCGAGCGTTTGGCCGTCTCGCGGGAGCAACCGCAACCGACCGGTGTGGAGTCGACCAGCCACACATCGTCGCTCCACAGTGAGGTATCGCGGGCCACGATCCGGATCATGCTGGTGAGCAGTGAGAACGCGGCGCGCGGCCGTTTGTTGTAGCCGGACTGCTGGGGCACATAGGGAAACAGGTGGCCGAAGTCACGCCGACGCGGCGAAGCCAGCGCCGCTCAGAGGTGTATCCGAGCAGCGCCGACATGACCGCGAACGTGATCAGTCGGCGTCACTGAGCGTGGGCGTTATTCCGACGGCAGGCCGCCACGGTGCCAACCACGGCGAACCTTCAATTCGTCGTCAATCCGGGCATAGAGTGCCGTTGTGAGGGTGTCCAGGTCGTTAGTCACACATCGACGTTGGACGACCTGGTCTCATGTCCGGAGGTGATCCCTTGGACTCGTTCAGGGATCCGGGGCGGTGCCCACTGCGGTGACTATGCGGTGACTATGCGGCGCGGTCATTTCGCAGGGCCTGGGTGAGCCAGGGGTACACCGGGATCAGGTTCGGTACTACCTGCCAGCCGTTGACGATCCACACCAGCTGCCAGTACCGGTCCACCCTGGGATCGTGCGCCTCTTCGAACTGCTGCGCCATCCAGTCCCGGAATTCCGTGTCAGGGGTGCGCGCGAACACCTCGGCGAAGCGGTGCACGAGGTCGTCGATGACGGGTGCGGCTCTGTTGCTGAGCGGGTCGATGCCCGACTTCCTGGCCTCAGCCACCTTCTGACGGGTGAACTCCATTAGCTCCTCGCCGGCATCGCGCTCGATGTTGAGCGGGCGCCCGGCGGCCTGGCGTACGGCCGTCCGGCGCATCCGGGCACGGAAATCCTCGTCGCTGACCAGCTCGGCGAGTTCCACCCACGCGGCGACCTGCTCGCCGGTCGGATCATCGGGGAGGTCGGGAGTTGCAGCGCGAACCATGGCCACTGCGCCCGGGTCGGCATCCACTGTGCCGAAGGTGCCATCCATGAAATCGTCGATCAAACGTCGGCGTTCCTCGCCGGACAACCGCGTGAGCCTGTGCATGAGCTTGGTCTCCTCGGGACTGGACCCGCGGCTGGCCACGACTCGCAGAACGCTCCGACGCAGTTGCAGCATTCGGATCTGGACGTCCATGGCGTCGGCGTGCGCCGCGGCGACTTCCGCCACCGAGAGCTCGCGGTCCAGTACCCGTTGGATCGTAGGCAGGTCCATGCCCAGCTCGCGCAGTGTGCGGAGGAGTTCCAGACGAAGCAGTGCGTCGAGGTCGTAGAGCCGATAGCCGGCGGGACTACGGGTGGTCGGCGCTACCACCCCCGAATCGGAGTAGAACCGGATGGTCCTCACAGACAAGCCGGTCCGCCGGGAAAGCTCCCCGATCGAGTAGAGGGTCGTAACGTCCATGTCGCCCACTCTGCTGTCTCCAGTCACTGGAGACTCAAGGCCATTCCCCAGCGGGGCCCCGACCGAGATGTCCTCCGAGTTACTGAAGCATGCGTCGCGTGATCTCCGCTGACCGCCAGGATGAACAGGCACGCCTTGCACGCGCGGGGCGAGCGATGGCAGCGACATGCGACACCACTTGCTGGCGGCCTACGGCTACGAGCCCTTGGACTCAATCATCTAGGGGGGTTTGCAGCCGGATTGGCAAGTAGCCCCTTCTCACGGCGGCAAGTCGCCCTTTCTCACGGCAGCAGGTTGCCCTTTCGTGCCAGGAGGAACTTCTTGAACGCGGCCACCGGTGGGGTGTCCGGGTGGCCGTCGAGCCAGGCCACGCCGATTTCCCTCGCCGCTCTCGGGGAGGTGACCGTCAGTTCGGCCACTCCGGGGCGGGGGACCGCCGGGGGTGGCAGGAGCGCGACCCCCAGGCCCGCCGCCACCAGGCCCCGCAAGGTCTCCGCCTCCTCTCCCTCGAAGGCGATGCGAGGGCGGAAGCCGGCCTCCTTGCAGAGGTCGTCGGTGATGCGGCGGAGGCCGTAGCCGGGCTCCAGGGTGACGAACGTTTCGTCGGCCGCTTCGGCCAGGCGGACTCGTCTGCGGGTGGCGAGGCGGTGGTCGGCGGGGACCACCAGGCGGAGTTTCTGTTCGTCCAGGCGGCGGGCGACCAGGTCCGGGGCGTCAGGGACGGGCGAGGTGAGGCAGAGGTCCAGTTCGCCGGAGCGCAGGCGTTCGATCATGGCCTCGCCGTAGTTCTGTACGAGGGTGAAGCGGACGCGGGGATGGTCGGCGCGGAAGGCGTGCAGCAGGCCGGGGACGGTTTCGGCGCCCATGGTGTGCAGGAAGCCGAAGGCGACCTTCCCGGTGGCGGGGTCGGCGTCGGCGCGCACCTCGTCGGCGGCGCGCCCGATCTCGGCGAGGGCCCGTTCGACGAAGCCGAGGAACGTACGCCCGGCGGGGGTGAGAGAGACGGTGCGCCCTCTGCGGGCGAACAGATCCACCCCCAGATCCTGTTCGAGGCGGACCATCGCCCGGGAGAGCGTCGACTGCGGGACCTGCATCTCCTGGGCGGCGCGGGTGACGTGCTCCGTGCGGGCGACTCCAGCGAAGTAGGAGAGCCGGGGGGCGAGGGCGGTGACGATGTCTTCTGTGTCACTGGACGGTGACAGGCGACCGTCTGACCTTTGCTGATGCACCATGGGAACGATTATGGGGTTTCCGTGCATTGGACGGATGAATAGGGGCGTACGTAGCTTCGAGGCATGCCTGCTGCCAGTACCGGGGCGTCCGTGATCACGGGCGCCGCCTCTCCCTCCCGCCCCTCGCTTCCCGCCGCCGACTCCCGGATGGCGCCGGGCGGCCCCGGCTACCGGCGGATGAGCCTCGCGCTCTTCCTCGCGGGCGTCGCGACCTTCGCCCTCCTCTACTCCACGCAGGCACTGCTGCCGTTGATCTCCGGCGAGTTCGGTGTGACGGCGAGCGACGCGAGCTGGACGGTGTCGGCGGCGACCGGTGCGCTGGCCCTGTTCGTCCTCCCGATGAGCGCGCTGTCGGAACGGTTCGGGCGGCGCACGGTCATGACGGCGTCGCTGGCGGTGGCCGTGACGGTCGGGCTGCTGGTGCCCTTCGCGCCCTCGCTGGGCGCGCTGATCGCGCTGCGGGCGGTGCAGGGTGCCGCGCTGGCGGGGCTGCCCGCGTCGGCGACGGCGTATCTGGCCGAGGAGGTCCGTCCCAGGGCGCTGATCACGGCGATCGGCCTGTTCGTGGCCGGCAACAGTGTGGGCGGGATGAGCGGCCGGGTCATCACGGGCTGGGTCGCGCAGGAGTGGGGCTGGCGGGTCGCGGTCGCCGTGATCGGCGTGGTCGCGGTGGGCTGCGCGGTGGCCTTCCGGCTGCTGCTCCCCGCGCCGCGTCACTTCCGTACGGGGTCGCTGCGGCCGCGGGTGCTGGCGCGCACGGTGCGTACGCATCTGGCGAACCCGTTGCTGCGACGCCTGTACGCGATCGGCGCGCTGTTCATGACGGTGTTCGGCGGGGTCTACACGGTGATCGGGTACCGCCTGACGGAGGCCCCGTTCGGTCTGCCCCAGGGCATCGTCGGCTCGGTCTTCCTGGTGTACCTGGTCGGCACGGTGTCGGCGTCGACGGCGGGGAAGCTGGTGGCCCGGCTGGGGCGGCGGGGTGCGCTGTACCTGGCCGGCGGTACGACGACCGCGGGCCTGCTGCTGTCGCTGTCGGACGCCCTGGCGCTGGTTCTGCTGGGCCTGGTGCTCATCACGGCCGGGTTCTTCGCGGGGCACGCGGTGGCGTCGTCGGCGGTGAGCCACACGGCGAAGGAGGGGCGGGCGCAGGCGTCGGCGCTGTATCAGTCGGCGTACTACATCGGCTCCAGCGCCGGCAGCACGTTGGGAGCGGTGGCGTTCCACGCGGGTGGCTGGTCGGGGACCGTGGGGCTGGGGCTGCTGGCGGTGCTCGGCGTGGTGACGGTGACGGTGATGGGGTCGCGGGCCGCGCGGGTGCCGGCGGCGGCGTGACCGAGGACCCTTTCTCGCCCCCGCCGCCCCTTCCCGTCCCGTCCCTGGGGGCTGCCGCCCCCAGACCCCCGCTTCGGCCCTGAAGGGGCCTCGTCCTCAAACGCCGGACAGGCTGGGCATTTCAGCCCTCCGGCGTTTGAGGAGCGGGGGTTCGGGGGCAGCGCCCCCGAGGACGGGACGGGAAGGGAAGGGGCGGCGGGGGCAAAAAACGTCCCTCACCTGCACCTTTGCCAACTCCCCGGGCCGTTGTCAGTGGCCTGCGCTAGCTTTCTCGTGTTGGGTCGCGACGCGCGACGAAGGCAGCCATGGGGCGGGTTGGCAATGGGTGACAGTACGGCTACTGCGACAGACCTCGACGTAAAACTGGAACAGCACCGCGTCGAACTGACCGGGTACTGCTACCGCATGCTCGGCTCCTCCTTCGAGGCCGAGGACGCCGTACAGGACACCATGGTCCGCGCCTGGCGGAGTTACGAGAAGTTCGAGGGCCGGTCGAGCCTCCGTTCGTGGCTGTACCGCATCGCCACGAACGTCTGCCTGGACATGCTCACCGCCGGCAACAAGCGCGCCCCCCCCAGGGCCCCCCCCGACTCCACCCCCCTCGCCCGCGCCGCCCTGTCCCCCCGCCCCGACAACACCTGGCTGGAACCGATGCCGGACGCCCGCGTGCTGCCCACCGTGGAGGACCCGGCGGAGGCGGCCGTGGCCAAGGAGTCCGTCCGCCTCGCCTTCATGGCCGCCCTGCAGCAACTCCCCGCGAAACAACGGGCCGTGCTGATCCTCCGCGAGGTGCTGGCCTGGAAGGCGAGCGAGGTCGCCGAGCTCCTCGAGACGTCGGTGGCATCCGTCAACAGTGCCCTCCAGCGGGCCAGGGCGACCCTCGCCGAGCGGGACCGGGACGGGAGCGGGAGCGGCGCCGGGGCCGCCGTCTCCGATCCGCTCAGCGAAGAGCAGCAGAAACTGCTGGAGCGCTACGTCGCCGCGTTCGAGGGGTACGACATGACGGCCCTCACCGCGCTGCTGCACGAGGACGCCGTCATGACGATGCCGCCGTTCGACCTGTGGCTGACCGGGCCGCAGGACATCACGGGCTTCATGACGACACTCGGCGCCGCCTGCGCGGGCTCGCACCTCGTGCCGGTCGCCGTGAACGGGCTGCCGGGGTTCGCACAGTACAAGCCGGACGAGGAGACGGGCGGCTACACCCCCTGGGCGGTCCAGGTGCTGGAGATCTCAGGCGGCCGGATCACCGGGTTCCACTGCTTCCTCGACACGAAGCGCTGGTTCCCGCTGTTCGACCTCCCGCTCTCCCTCCCCCTCGACGTCGAAGCTGAGGCCGACCAGGGTCAGCAGGGCGAGTAGGGCGGGCGCCGGGTCCCGGAGGCGTATGCGGCCTCCGGCCCGGCGGGCGGCCAGTTGAAGCCGGGCCAGCAGTTCCACGGCGTCCAGGCCCGGCGGACCGAGCCCCGCCACGTCGCACACCACCACCGGGTCACGGCCACCACCCCGGCCGCCGGCCCCGAGCAGCGCACGCACGCCCTCGCAGAGCCCCGGCACCTCCTCGCGGGTGACGGGGCCGGCCAGCACGAGTACAGCGGGTGTCATGGCGTCCACGAAGGGTAGACCGGGCGGCGGCCCGTAACTCATCGCCCGCCCGTTGAGATCACTTTGACGCGCGCCCCTCCTCCCCCGGAGGGTACGTGCATGCCCCACGAACCGGCTCCGCCCGCGATACCCCACGACTCCCCTTCCTCCCGGCTCACGGAGGGCACTTCGTGCAGGGCGTACTGACCGGGTTCGCGGTGATCGCCGTGGTCATCGGCGTCGGCTACGTGATCGGGCTGCGCGGCCACCTCGGGGACAACGGACGCGAGGTCCTGACCAAGCTCGCCTTCCACGTCGCCACCCCGGCCCTGCTGTTCACCACGCTCGCCCGCGCCGACCTGTCGGTGATCTTCTCCAGCCGGCTCCTGGTCACCGCGCTGAGCACCCTCGCGGCGGCCGGTGTCTTCGTCGCGATGGGCGTCGTACGCCGCTGGGGTGCCGGACGTACGACGATCGGCGCGCTCTGCTCCAGCTACGTCAACGCCGGCAACCTCGGTATCCCGATCGCGGTGTACGTGCTGGGCGACGCCTCGCTCGTCGCGCCGGTGATTCTGTTCCAGACGATCGTGGTCACGCCGGTCGCGCTGACCGTCCTGGACCTGACGGGTGCCGGTGAGAAGGGCTCGCTGTGGCGGCAGTTGATCACGCCGTTGCGCAATCCCGTCGCCGTCGGCTCGCTCTCCGGGGTGCTGGTGTCGGGGACGGGGATCGACGTCCCCACGCCTGTCATGGACCCGCTGACCCTGATCGGCGGCATGTCCGTCCCGGCGGTGCTGCTGGCCTTCGGTATCTCGCTGTCCGGCAGCACGTGGCCGTTGCGCGGCGCGGAGCGGACTCCCGTACTGCTGGCGGTCGCCCTGAAGTCGGTGGGCCAGCCGGTGGCCGCCTGGGCACTGGGCGCGGGTGTCTTCGACCTGCACGGGGCGTCGCTGCTCGACGTGGTGGTGGCGTCGGCGCTGCCCGCCGCCCAGAACCTCTTCGCGTACGCGGGCCGCTACCACGTGGGCGAGAACCTGGCACGCGAGTCGATCCTGCTGTCGACGATCCTGGCCGTGCCGGTACTGGTGGTCGTAGCGGCCCTGCTGGGCTGAGCGTACGAGCCGCGCCCGGCCAGGGACTCCCCCACCCCGGCGCTGCTCCTCCACTCAGCCCCACCACCGGCTTACGCGATCCGCTCCAGCACCACCGGCGCCGCCGCGAAGTCCGTGCCCGCCGCGCCGATGTCGTACGAACCCCCGACCTC
>NZ_LGDW01000050.1 GCF_001280005.1 Streptomyces sp. NRRL WC-3618
CCCCTACCCGTCCCATCCCTGGGGCTACCGCCCCCGGCCCCCCGCGATCGGCCCCGAAGGGGCCTCGTCCTCAAACGCCGGACGGGCTGAGGGACCTGGGCCGGGGCTGGATAGAGACGGCGCACGGGCGGGTGGGCCGGAAACACGACCCGGGCTGGAGGAGCCTCGTCGTCAAACGCCGGGTGGTGCGGATGCCTCGGGCGAGACACCGGCACCCTCCCTCGGCGCGGGAAAACCCGCCCGCACCTACCCTGCGTACATGACCCCTCTGCCGGACTGTTACTGCCCCGCGGACGGCACCCGCGTCCCCGCCGGCACCCTCGCCTGGTGCTGCCCCCTCTGTCGAGGCCCCCTGGACCTCGACTTCGCACCGACCCCGGCCCCCCTCAAGTCCCTCACCGGCAGGGTCAACTCCCTCTGGCGCTACGCGGAAACGCTTCCCCTCGCCTCCCCCACGACCACCCTCGGAGAGGGCCGCACCCCCTTCGTCGAACTCCGTGACGGCATCTCGGCCAAGCTCGACTTCCTGATGCCGACCCTCTCCTTCAAGGACCGGGGCGCGGTCCTCCTGGCGGAGCTCGCTCTGCGGCTGGCCCCGGAACAGGTGATCGCCGACAGCAGCGGCAACGCGGGGACGGCGATCGCCGCGTACTGTGCCCGCGCCCGGCTGCCCTGCACGGTGTACGTCCCCGAGGGCACCTCCGTGAAGAAGCTGGAGCAGATCCAGGCCCACGGCGCCCACGTGAACCTGGTCGAGGGGGACCGGGCGGCCACCGCGGCGGCGGCCCGCGAGGCGGCGGACGCCCCGGGCACCTTCTACGCCTCCCATGTCCACAACCCGTACTTCCTGCATGGCACGAAGACGTACGTGCACGAGCTGTGGGAGGACATGGGCGGCCTTCTCCCGGACGTCATCGTCGTCCCGGTCGGCAACGGCACCCTGCTGCTGGGCGCCGCACTCGCCGTGGCCGAACTGCACTCGGCGGGCCTCATCGACCGGCGCCCCGCTCTGTACGCCGTACAGGCCGCCACGGTCGCCCCGCTGGCGCACGCCTGGGCGGAGGGCGCCGCCGACCTCACGAGGACGACTCCGCCCCCGGCGACGCCCACCCTCGCGGAGGGCATCGCGATCCCCGACCCGCCCCGGGCCCGCCAGATCCTGCGCGCGGTACGGGAGTCCGGCGGGACGTTTCTCACGGTGACGGAGGATCAGCTCCGACACGCGCAGCTGGACTTGGCGTCCCAGGGGCTGTACGTGGAGTCGACCGGAGTGGCCTGCTGGGCGGCCGTACGCGAGGGGGCGCTCGGGGCGCGCACGGCGGTGGTGCCGTTGTGCGGAGCGGGACTCAAGACGGGCCTGGCGCCGGCCTCACCGGCCTGAGACTCCGCTCCGCCGAAGCGTCACGCGTCGTCGAATCCCGTCGCCCTCGCGCGCTTCTCCCAGCCGGCGACGTCACCCCGTACCTGATCGAGATGGCCTAGTACGCCGGTGACCGCGTCGTCGCCGAGGGGCAGGCGCAGCGGGGTGTGCCCGGCGTCGGCGTCCAGGGCGGCGAGGATCAGGGCCGCGGCCTTCGCCGGGTCGCCGGCCTGGGAGCCGTCGCCCTCCGCGATCATCCGGCGCGTCTCGCCGACCGTACGGGTGTAGACGCCGAGGTCCCGGCTGTGGCCCGCCCGGCCGCCGTCGAACAACTCGGTCCTGAAGGCTCCCGGTTCGACGATCAGCACCTTGATCCCGAACTGCCGGACCTCCGCCGCGAGCGCCTCGGACATCCCCTCCAACGCGAACTTGGTCGCGCTGTACGCCCCGAAGCCCGGGGCGGAGAGCTGTCCGCCCACGCTGCTCATCTGCACGATCGCGCCCGAGCCCCGTTGCCGCATGTGCGGCAGCACGGCGCGTACGAGGGCGGCGGGCCCGAACACATGCAGATCGAACAGGGCACGGAGCTCGGCGTCGGTGGTCTCCTCGACCGCGCCCACATGGGTACGTCCCGCGTTATTGACGAGCACATCGATCCGCCCGTGCCACGCGAGGACATCCTGTACGGCGGTGTCCACCGCGGCCAGGTCGGTGACGTCCATGCGCAGCGCCTGGACCTGTTTGGGATGGGCGGCCACGAAGCCGTCCAACGCCCCCGTACGCCGTGCGGCACCGATGACCACGTCACCGGCGGCGACCGCCGCCTCGGCGACGGCCCGTCCGAAACCGCTGCTCGCGCCGGTGATGAACCAGACCCTGCTCATGAGTCAGCCCTCCCGTAGACCATGTAGACCACTGTCCGCTTACGCGCCAACCCGATCAGTTGCTCTGTCGTTCGGGCAGCAGCCTAGACGGGCAGCGGCTTCCGCAGGTGGCACACGCTTCCGCAGGGCCGAAACGGAACCACGACGTACCCGACGGAGTGGGCCCGACTCGTCACACGCTGGAAAGGATCTGCGGGGACAGGGTCTTGATCATGGTGTTGGTCCAGCGCATCTGCCGCAGGGTCCGGGGATGGCACGCCGAGGCCAGGGTGAGCAGTTCGTCGTCGTCGGTGGCCTGGGCCACCTGGGCGAGCATCTCCCAGAGCAGGGAGTTCTCCGTGGCGGCCAGGTGCAGTTCCCGCAGGTCGCGCAGGAGCAGCAGTCCCGGCTCGGGGCGGCGCTCCGTCAGCCGAGCGGGCGGGTCGTCGGGGCCCGGGGCGAGGTCGGCGTCGCGTTCCCGGGCGGTTTCCGCCAGGCGCTCCGCGTGTTCCCGGGACCATCGGGCTAGGTCGGTGGCGACGTGGTGGACCTCGTGCTCCTCGCGGTGGCGTTCGGCCATCGTCGTCAGGCGGTCGGCGAGGTGCTCCTCGCCCTGGTGAAGAGCGCGCAGGGTGAGGCCGACGCCGTTCATTCGGTCGCCTCCGTGACAAGGGCCTCCCGGCCGCCCGTGGTGGCCGGAACGGAGTCGGTGCGGGCGGGGGCCGACGCGGTGGTGGTCGGGGCGGGGGCGCGGTGGCCGTCCGCGCGTGCGGCGAGGTGGAGGGCGGCGGCGCCCGTCTTGAACAGAGGCTGCTTGGAGACCGGGTCCCAGTCGGTGATGGTCGCCTCGTTCGCCGCCCGCCCGGGTGTGGCATCGTCGGGGCCGCTTCCGGCCCTGGTGTCCCAGTAGCCGTAGTGGAAGGGGAGGAACAGCAGACCGGCGCGGATGTCGGTGACGCGCAGTCGCGCGCGTACGGAGCCGCGCGGGGTGGTGACGTCGACCAGGTCGCCTTCGTGCAGGCCGAGCCCGGCCGCGTCGGTCACGGATGCCTCGACCCACACATCGGGGGCGGCGGCGTTGAGCTGGGGCGTGCGCCCGGTCTTCGTACGGGTGTGGAAGTGGTAGAGGGTACGGCCTGTGACCAGCTGGAACGGGTACTCGTCGGCGGGCTCCTCGTGCGGCGGCAGGTATGCGGCGGCCTTGAGCACGGCCCGGCCTTCGGGGTTGAGGGCGCGGTAGTCGACGGCTTCGTCCGAGGCTCCGGTGGCCAGGTCCTTGCCGTACGACTCGCAGAGGTCGGGGTGGGCCCAGTCGACTCCGTCGGTGTAGAGGCGTGGGGTGCCGTCGGGGGCCTGCTCGTCGCAGGGCCACTGGATGCCGCTTCCGCCGCGCAGCTTGTCGTAGGTCAGCCCGGTGTAGTCGCAGGGGCGCCCGGCGCTGCACCGTTTCCACGCCTCGAAGGCGGACTCCGGGTCGTGCCAGGTGATGAGGGGGCCGTCGTCCTTGTCGCGGAAGTCCATCCGGGTCGCGTAGTCGAGGAGGATGTCCAGGTCGGGCCTGGCTTCGCCGGGTGGGTCCACCGCCTTGTCGGACAGGTGGACCGTGCGGTCGGCGTTGGTGAACGTCCCCGTCTTCTCGCCCCAGGTGGCGGCGGGCAGGACCACGTCGGCGAGCTGGGCGGTCTCGGTGCGGAACAGGTCCTGGACGACGACGAAGAGCCGCTCCTGTTCGAGGATCGACCGGATGCGGGACAGCTCCGGCAGGGACACCGCCGGGTTGGTGCCGCTGATCCAGAGCATGCGGATCGAGCCCTGCTCGGCGTAGCGGAACATCTGCATCGCGTGAGTGGGGGGCGCGTAGTGCGGGATGGTTTTCGGGTCCACGTTCCACACCCGGGCCAGGTCGGTGACGTGGTCGTCGTTCTGCCAGTTCCGGAATCCGGGCAGGTCTCCGTTCGCACCGCACTCACGGGTGTTCTGGGCGGTGGGCTGCCCGTTCATCTGCAGCACGCCGGCGCCCGGCCGTCCGAGCATGCCGCGGATCAGGTGCAGGTTGTTGATCTGTACGGCCGCGGCCGTGGCCTGGTGCGACTGGTAGACGCCTTGCAGCACCGTCGACAGGAGCCGGTCGGCGCTGCCGAGGAGCTCCGCGGCCTCTGTGATCCGGGCGGCGGGCAGGTCGCAGATCCCGGCAGCCCACGCGGGGGTGCACTTCTGCACCTGGGAGGCCAGTTCCTCGTAGCCGACCGTGTGCGCCTCGATGTAGTCGTGGTCGACGCGGTCCGTACGGATGATCTCGTGCAGGAGGGCGTTGAGCAGGGCCACGTTCGTGCCACCGCGCGGCGCGAGGTGCACGGTCGCCCGCCGGGCCACCGGCGTGGGGCGCGGGTCGACGCACAGCAGACGCAAGTCGGTCGAGTCGCCGCCCTCCAGCCTGTCCAGGACGCGCATCCACTGCACGGGCTGCGTCTCGGCGATGTTGTGCCCGAACAGCGCGATCACGTCGGCGTCGTCGATGTCGTCGAAGCTGCCCGGCTGTCCGTCACAGCCGAAGGACTCCTTCAGCGCCTCGGCGGCGGTGGCCGTGCACAGCCGGGTGTTGCCGTCGAGGTGGTTGGTGCCGATCCCGGCCCGGGCCAGCACCGCGAGCGTGTAGTACTCCTCCAGGAACAGCTGCCCGCTGGTGTAGAACCCGATGGATCCCGGGCCCCGTTCCCGCAGCAGATCCCGCGAGCGGGTGACGATCCGCTCCATCGCGGTGTCCCAGTCGCATTCCACGAGCCGTCCGTCCTGGCGGATGAGGGGCCTGGTCAGACGGTCCGGGGAGGCGTTGGCCTGCCAGGCGAAGAGGTCCTTGGGTCCCAGCCGGCCGCGGTTGACGCGGTCCTGCGCACGGCCTCGGACGCCCACCATCCTTCCGTCGACCACCGCGATGTCCATCGCGTCGCCGTCGGAGTGGAGGAGCGAGGCGGTCTGCACCCACCGCTGCACGAGCCCCGGATCGACGCCCGCCTCAAGGTACGTGTCCACACGCACGGGCCACGGCTCGTGCCTGCCGTACGGGGTACGGCTGCCCCAGGGCCGCGCGATCCGGTCGACTGAAACGTCCATGTCCGCTGTCCCTCGCGGCGCCGTCAGAGGTCGGCTTTGACGGGGCCGGCCTTGACGGCGTCGGCGTCGGTCTTCGATCCGGCGCCCAGGACCCGGTGGCGGGCGGCTGTCAGCGCGGAGGTGATGTCTCTGGTGCCGGTGGCGACGCACAGGGTGTAGGAGACGTCGTTCAGGCGCTGGAGTGTCTGGGCGTTGTTCTGCTCGTCGTGGCGGGCGCGCAGGATCTCGTACCGCTCGAGCAGGTCGGCGAGGACGGCGGGGTGGGCCATCAGCATGAGAGCTCTCCCTTGAGGAAACCTGAGGAAATCCGAAGAAACGGAGGTTGCGGCGGGAGAGCTCCGGGCGGCACGCACCCGATGTCGGCCGGTCGCCGGCCTCCCGCTGCGGGCCTGTGATCCCAAGCACCTGCGCACCAGGTGCCCCTCTCTCCCCGCCTCAAACGGGCCCTCGCCCCACCATGCGCTCTCACCACGCACACGCGTACGAACCCTGTCGCCCTGTCGGGAACCCGGTGACGAACGGTCCGTGTGGATCACGCCGTCGGGGGCACTCCGGGGAGTGGCCCGCCCCCTCGGAAGGGGGTGCCCGCCCTCCCGTCCGCCCACGACCGAGGAGCAGTTCCCGTGCCCGAGAACCCCACCGACAAGCATCCCCGCCCCGACTTCCCGCAGCAGGACCAGCAGCACCCCGGCTGGACCGGCCCGATGGACCCGCCACCGGACCACGGCGAGGACTCCTACGAAGGCAGCGGCCTCCTGCGCGACCGTAAGGCGGTGGTGACCGGCGGCGACTCCGGTATCGGCCGCGCCGTGGCCCTCGCCTACGCCCGCGAGGGCGCCGACGTCCTGTTCACCCACCTGCCGGAGGAGGACCAGGAGGCCGCCGAGACCACACGCCTCATCGAGGAGGCGGGCCGCAAGGCCGTCGCAGTGGTCTGCGACATCCGCGAGGAGGAGCAGTGCCGCCGGCTGGTGGAGCATGCCGTCGACGAGTTCGGCCGGATCGACATCCTCGTCAACAACGCTGCCTACCAGATGTCCCAGCCGGACGGCATCGAAGCGATCTCCACGGAGCAATTCGACCGTGTGGTGCGCACGAACCTGTACGGCATGTTCTGGCTCTGCAAGCTGGCCCTGCCGCACATCCCGGCCGGGGGTTCCGTCATCAACACCACGTCCGTGCAGGCGTACAAGCCGAGTCCGCATCTGCTCGACTACGCGATGACGAAGGGTGCCATCGTGACCTTCACGCAGGGCCTCGCGCAGATGGTGGCCGCCGACGGCGTGCGCGTCAACGCCGTGGCACCCGGCCCCGTATGGACACCCCTGATCCCGGCGACGCTCCCGGACACGGCCGAGTTCGGCAAACAGTCACCCCTCGGGCGGCCCGCCCAACCGGCGGAGATCGCACCGGCGTTCGTCTTCCTCGCCTCGCCGCAGGCGAGTTTCGTCACCGCGGAGATCCTGAACGCGACGGGCGGCACTCCTCTCCCGTGAGGCCCCGCCTGGTCTCCGGGCCTCCCGGGGTACTCGGAGCCCATCTGTCCGAATAGATGGATATCCCGAAAGGAAGTGGTCTCGTGCACGACCGCCGCCCGAACCAAACCGACGCCGACCTGCTCGGCATCTACCTCAACGACCATCTCGCCGGTGCCACCCTCGGTACGGACCGGGCCCGGTCCCTCGCCGAGTCCGAGGCCGAGCGGGATCCGGCGCTCTCCGACGCCGTGGGGCCGATCGCCGACGAGATCGCCGAGGACCGCGCCGACCTGCTGCACATCATGCGGTCGCTCGACGTCCCCGTACGCCACTACAAGATCGTCGCGGGCCGGCTGGCCGAGCGAGTGGGCCGCCTCAAGGCCAACGGCCGGGTCGTACGCCGGTCTCCGCTCGCTCCCATGCTGGAGCTGGAGCTGCTGCGGCTGGGCGTGGAGGGAAAGGCCGCCGCCTGGCGGACGCTGCGCCGGCTGGCCGACGCCGACGACCGCCTCGACCCCGGACGCCTCGACAGCCTCCTCGAACGCGCCGAACGGCAACTGGAAACGCTGGAAGCCCTGCGCCTGCGCCAGGTCGCCGAGACCTTCCAGCCCTGGAGCGAGGCCATGGCCGCGTCCCAGGGGTCGCGCGTCTGAGGGCCCGCCCTGTCGAGGGTCCTCGTCAGTGCCGGGCCGGGTGTGCCGGGGTGTCGCGGCCGACCGACAGGTTCGCCGGGCGGTACGGGACGTACGCCGCCCCGCCCAGGCCGAGCGCGGTCGCGGACTTCTGGAGCGCGGCCGACGTCGCCACGTCGTCCCAGCGGCCGGTGTCGACGCGGTGTTCGAGGGCGTGCAGGGCGGCCACCGTCTCGGCGGTCGTGAAGGCGCAGTGGCCCTGCCGCTCGACGTAGGCCTGCCGCAGCAACGCGCCGTCTCCCGAGGCGCGCACGCGCGCGGCGAAGCGGTTCTCCTGCTCCACCGGGACGAGGTTGTCGGCGGTGGTGTGCATGTTGAGCAGGGGCACCTCGAGCCCCTGGCCCGCCGACGAAGTCCGGCGCGCTGTGCGGACGGCGGCGGGATCGGCGGTGACCGTGGCGCCCGCGGTGAGGGTGCGCAGGTCGGCGCGCAGGTCGAGGCCGGCCGCCCGGTAGAGGGCACGCACCTGGGGCGCGTGCGGGGAGGCGGCGAGCAGGTCGGCGTAGTCGACGCCCCGGTTCCAGGAGTTGTTGCCGCCGACGGACTGCTCGATGGCGTACCGGCCGCCCTCGACGAACGTCAGGATGCCCTGCGCGAACCACGCGTACTGCTGCTCCTGCTGGCCTGCCCAGTCGGTCGGGGCGGGCCGGTCCTTTCCGGGCGCCCAGGCGGGCAGGTTGAGGAAGGCGGCGGCCAGTGCGATCCGGGCGCGGCCCTGGGGGGTGGCCTGGGCGGCGGTGACCGCCTTGGTGAGCAGGTCGGCGGTGGCGGCGGCCTCGGCGGCCGTGCCGAACCGTACGAGTTTCACGTCCTGTGCGGGCAGCAGCAGCCGGGCGAGCGTGTACTCGGCGTCCAACTGGTAGTTCTCCAGGTCGGTGGCCCCCGCGACCAGCCCGCACTGACCGAGCGCGCCGTCGATGCGCCCGCCGCCGTCCCGGGCCAGCTGCGCGTTGACGAGGCCGCCCATCGAACTGCCGACGGCCAGCGTGCGCGTCGGCTTGCCGATCTTCGCGGCGACGGCGTCGATGGTGGCGAACTGGTCGCGTTCGGCGCTGTTCAGGGCCCACATCGACCCGTTCGGGTCGTACGACGATCCGGCCATCGCATACCCCTTGGCGAGCAACGCGGTACGTACGGCCTCACTGGGAGCGTTGCTCGCGACCAGGGCACCGAAGCCGTGACTGAACACCAGAAGGGTGCCGTTCCAGTGGTCGGGCACGTCGGCGATCCAGACGGCCCCGTCGGAGAGGGTGCCGGTGAGGTGCCCGGCGACGACTGCGGCTTCGGGCTGGTCGGCGGCGGAGGGGAGGCCGGTGAGCGCCACGGAGGTCAGCGCGGCCACGACGGCCAGGGCGACGCGGGAGCGGGTGCGGATTCGGGGCGTGTGATGGGCACGACGACGGGTGTCTGCGGGCATGGAGCGGCTCCTGGTGGGGGGCGGGTTACGGCGCGGGGCCGAACAGGCGCTCAGTGCATTGAACGAAGACGTGGAGGAATGTAGGGCCCATTTATTACGGCCGTCAAGATAATGCACAACTCTGCTGGTGCGAGGGGTTGGGCAGATGCGCGAACGCCGCCGAGGGGGCCCGCAGGTCAGCCGCTCAGCGCGCAGAGCGCGCCCGGCCTGCGGCGCGCCTCCCGCGGTTTCCTCCGGCGATGGCCCCGACACGCAGAAGAACTCAACCGGGTCTGACTGGCCGCGCCGACCAGCGCCGACGCCGGTCACCACGCTCGGACTGCTTACGGTCTTACCGCCGGCCGCGACATGTTCCGCGACTATCGAGGCTGCCACGCCCGTACGAGGTCTTCCGGCCCCCAGCGAGCATGGAGGGGCAGATCATCGGCCACCCCGCAGCGGGAAACGGCCACCAGAGGAGTGGCCGGGGTGGTGCCGGGGACGGCGAGCATGTCCCGTACCAAGGCGTCGTACTCATGGAGCCCGAAGGGCTGGTTCTCCAGCCACTTGACCGACCCGACGAAGTGCACCTGCCGAGCTACCGGCTCACGGTCCGCACCAATGAGGTCGATCTCGGGGTTGTTCTGACGGTTCCACCAACCGCCGACGGCCTCGGTGTCTGGCCACTCGTCGTTCGGCATCAGACGCAGCAATGCCTCGCGAATCAGCGGCTCGACCGCCCGTCCGCGCCAAGTGGCCCAGGACCGCTCGATGCGTTCCAGCGCCAGGTCGCCGCGACCACGCTCGATGAGGGGGATCGCACGTGCCAGGAAGGCCAGCCAGAACCGCAGATACGGGTCGGCAATGCGGTAACGCTTGTTCTTGCTGTCCGGCTTGACGGACAAAGGGAGATCGGCGGCCAGAACTCGCTTGGTCTGCAACGTGCCCAACAGCGGGGAGAGCGTGCCCGACGGCAGTGCGCCGGTGCCACCCACCCGGGCTGCGATGGTGCTGAAAGTGCGCTCACCACTGCCGACCGCTTCCAGTACGGCCCGCGAGTGCGAAGCCTCGGGGAACTCGCCCAGCAGGGACAACTCGCCCGCCATCAGCAGGGGCGAGAGCGGGTTGGCGACCGACGCCCGCAAGAACGCCATGCGCCCCATTCCGGGCGTCCACGACTGCACGATCTCGGGGAATCCGCCGGTGATCAACTGAGCATCGACTGCTGCGGCGGCGTCGAGTTCAGTCATGGCCTGCACATCGGCCAGATTCAGAGGACGGACGGTCATTTTCGCCGCACGGCCGAAAAACGGGCGCCCGTACGACTGCAGTGCCTCCATCACCGAGGTATCACTGCCGACCAACAGCAGAAGCACGGGCTTGGAAGACAGGTGCCGGTCCCAGACAGTCTGGAGTGCGCCCTCGAATTCCTGATCCTGCTCGACCAGCCAGGGCACCTCGTCAATCACCGCGATGCTGGGAGAGTCGTCGGGTACCGCAAGCGCGAGCGAACGCAGGGCCTGGTTCCAGTCCTGCGGCTGAAGGCCGGCGAACAGTTCCCCCTTTGGCAACAGCGACTGCGCGAGGGTCGCGGCGAAATCGGCGCGTTCCGCCACAGGATTGCGCCCCCGGGTGGCCTGAAACACCACGTACGGCGCTCCCGAACGATCACAGAACTCCTGGACCAGCCGAGACTTCCCCACTCGGCGACGGCCCGTCATGATCACGGCCCGCCCACGGGTGGCGCCCCCACCATCGGCCACTGTCCGGTACTGCCCGGCCAACAGTTCAAGATCCCCGACCCGGCCCCGGAACTCCACGACATACTCCAGCGGAACGTAGATGAGTTCTTACGTAGATGGAATCTTACTTCAGTGGGTCCAGGTTCACGTACAGGGCACCCACAGCCGCCAGGCGGTCATCAGATCGCCAGGGCCGGACAGGATCGAGCTCCGGACAGTCGACTCCGCCGCGCAGGGCCGGGGTGGGCAGCGCGGCTGATCGCTGCTCACTCTGCCGCGATACATCAAGAATCCAAGGCCGACCGGTGCAACCGACGACAACTATTTGCGGCATGTGCATCCGTCATCGCGAAGGATGGAATCAGCACAGTAATAGTCGGAAGATAATATTAGCCAATTCCTGACGGCTGTTTCTCCAAATACCGAAACGGCACTGTTCGCAAGGTGGCGGGATCCTCCTGCGTCATGCTTCACTACCATACGAAGCAGCGTCATGGAGACTCCGATGATCGCATCAATGGTAACTGCCTGCGCCAGCATCCTTATTGCCGTCATGGCCTACTGGCTGAACCATCGAGCAGAGACTCGAAGGTCTCAAAGGGAAGCGCGAATCGACCGGGTGAGCAGTCAGTTAAAAGACCTCTACGGGCCCCTTCTCGTTCTCACAGAGACAAACGAGAGAGCGTGGGCCGAATATTACAGACACTACATTCGACCCATTGGTGCAGGCCGGGCCGATATTCAGCTGCCGGAGTCAGAAGAAGCACGTTGGCGCACGTGGGTAGAAACAGTGTTCGCCCCGACGGCCCAGAAAATACGGGATATTATCACCGCCCGGGGAGACCTGATCATCGGGAGAGAAATGCCGCCCGTGGTCCTGGAATTCTGCGCACACGCAGCGACCTACGACGTCCTTCTGGCGAACTGGGACGGAGCCGGCCCGAGTAAATCCACCCTGATTCGCCATCCGGGAAACCAGTTTCTGTCCTACGTCCGAGAGTCATACGGATCACTCAAGGAGGAACAGACACTACTCCTCAAGGTGGCGCGTGAGGACGATCGGGTCGGATTCCATCAATAAGCATAACGATTGAAATTGGGAACCCGCCATAAAATTATTCCTGAGCTGGTCCGGAGCGCGCTCCAAGAAGGCCGCTGAGACCCTACGGTCCTGGTTACCGGACGTTCTCCAATACATCAACCCCTGGCTTTCCAGCCTGGACATTTCTGCCGGAAGGAGAGGGGTTCGAGAGATTACCGACGAGCTTTCCGAGACAAATTTCGGCATCATCTGCGTAACCCCGGAGAACCAAGCTTCACCTTGGATAAATTTCGAAGCCGGGGCCCTTTCCAAACAAGTCGAGGGCAGCTACGTCGTCCCGTTCCTGATTGGCATGAAAACCACCGACCTCATCAGCCCTCTCAGTCAGTTCCAGGCCGTCATCGGGGAAAACAAAGACGACGTACAGAAACTTCTTGTCGACATCAATGAGGTCTCGGGCAACCTGACAATCCCGCGCGAAAGGCTGGAACGCGCCTTCCTGAGAAGTTGGCCGGAGTTCGATAACGACATCAGGAGCATCGGCGCAATTTCATCGAGAGATTACATTTCAAAGAAGGTGCAACGATCCGAAGCTGACATGACGGAGGAGATCCTCCTTATTTCTCGACAGCTCGATCACCGTATCGCGGAGATCGAAAGGTACACACTACGGGCGGATGGGACACCGCGGCGACCTTCTCGGGAGATTCGCCGGATCAGCGAAGAGAAGTTCATTGTATCCTCATTCACAAAGATCGGCTGGGAGGCTGTGCGATCCTCCTGGGAGGGGGAAAGCGTAGTCATTGCAGCTCGGAGTTCCAGTGGGACCTCGCAGTCGATTTCGCGCGATTTTGTCGTGCGGCTTGCCAAGTCCCTGAGTCGGGAGGTAGTTGTGCTGGGGGAAGCTGGGGAAGTGATTGTTCGCAGCAACTTCCTCTGAGACTACGCCTCCCTAAATTTATCGAATTTAACCTCGACCGGCATCGGCATCTTCTCTCTCTTCTTCAAGCGCCGAAGAACCAATTCGCCTTCCGGCTCAACCCAGGCATTCCATGCCTTGATGTAGATTGCTACCTGGTCTCGCATGCCCATCCTGCGCCTGGAACCCCGCTTCTGAGTGCCCTTCGGCACCTCTCGCAGAGCGAGCCGCGCATCGCCAGGATCCAAATTTGCGCCCGACTTGAGTCCCGAGATCCACTCGTCGATGTCTGCGGCAGGCGCCACTTCAGTGGTCAAAAAGAACCCCGCCGCAACCGCCGTCTGCGTCGCGAACAGGTGCTTGGAAAGATCACGACCGATGGTCACCGCCTCCTCGTATCTGTCTTTATCCCCGTTGTATGCGGCCAGGATCCGGTCGTTCGATACCTGAGACCGGGAACCGCTCCAAGGAGCGTTCGGAATCGCCTTGAAGAGAATCACATGCCGGATGGTGGAGGAAAGCAGTGGCAGGTACTTCGCGCCGGTCGACAGCAGCGTATCCGCTGCACTCCGACGCTTTCCGGTGTCGAGAACCGGGAAAACTTCCCTTGACATCCCTTCGAAAACGAGCATCTCTACAGGAGTGTTGGCCTCGATAATCGCGTGGAGGCGATGTTGGCCATCGAGAAGTGCGCCGACCTCGTCGAAGGCAATTCCCTGATGAGTCAGCTTCCATTCGCCACGACGGATGGCCTCGGCCAGGGACCTCACCTGCCCCATATCCAGGCGTCTGTTAACCGAAGCCTGGGACAGGTGAGTCTTGGCCATTTCGGGGGTCACCTTGACGATTCGTGAGACCAGTTTCCCTTCCGGCTCTTCTGGCTTCGTGATAGCAATAGTCATCCTTTTATCCTAAGGCCACCGAAACCCGAACTCTTATCTGTGATCGAAAATGATCAATTTTAGCCAGAGAGGTATTATCCAAACACCTTCGATGCTCTAATGGATCATTTCAGAATAAGTTGGACTGCAGGTTTTGTGCATGCACACCTTGGGCGGCAGTCCTGTCGACGACGCGTACGAAAGCATCTGACCAGGGAGGGTATGGCGTTGCCCGCTGGGCCGATACGCCAATGACGGGGCTTCATCTCTGCGAGCCGTTTACGGCTGTTCGTGGCCCGGTGGCGAAGAGCAGGGCGACGGCAGGCGACCCGTGGTCCACACGCACTTCATGGACTGCTCCTGCCAGCCCACCTGCAAGAAGGCCGGCCGAGTGAAGGGCACCGGACCCCACGGCCCTCCGGCACTACTACGCCAGCCTACTGATCAAGCACGGCGAGTCCGTGAAGCCGGTCTCCAAGCGCCTCGGCCACACCAAGGCGGCCATGACGCTGAACATCCACAGGTCGACGAAGCGGCGTGGCCGCTCCCCGCGTGCCGGACTCATCAGCACACTGCCGACTCTGTGCAGACGGCAAAGGCCGCCTAACCCGCTCCACTGCAGGTCAGACGGCCTTTCTCTGGACGTATTAGACGTTGAACCGGAACTCCACCACGTCCCCGTCCTGCATCACATACTCCTTGCCCTCCATGCGCGCCTTGCCCTTGGCGCGGGCCTCGGCGACTGAGCCCATTTCGACCAGGTCGTCGAAGGAGATGACCTCCGCCTTGATGAAGCCCTTCTGGAAGTCGGTGTGGATGACTCCGGCGGCCTCGGGGGCGGTGGCGCCCTTCTTGATGGTCCAGGCGCGGGATTCCTTCGGGCCGGCCGTCAGGTAGGTCTGCAGGCCCAGGGTGTCGAAGCCGACTCGGGCCAGCGTTGCCATGCCGGGCTCCTCGACGCCGACCGACTCCAGGAGCTCCATCGCTTCCTCCTCGTCGAGCTCGGCGAGGTCCGCCTCCAGCTTGGCGTTGAGGAAGATCGCCTCGGCGGGGGCGACCAGGGCGCGCTGCTCGTTCTTGAAGTCCTCGTCGGTCAGCTCGTCCTCGTCGACGTTGAAGACGTAGAGGAACGGCTTGGTGGTGAGGAGGTGCAGGTCGTGAAGGAGTTCCTCGTTGCCGGAGCCCTGGACGATGCCGGCGGAGAACAGGGTGTCGCCCTTCTCCAGGATCTCCTTCGCCGCCTCGACCGCCGCGACCTTCGGGCCGATGTCCTTCTTGATGCGCGACTCCCGCTGGAGGCGCGGCAGGACCTTCTCGATCGTCTGGAGGTCGGCGAGGATCAGCTCGGTGTTGATCGTCTCGATGTCGTCCTTCGGGGAGACCTTGCCGTCGACGTGTACGACGTTCTCGTCCTGGAAGGCACGGATGACCTGGCAGATCGCGTCGGACTCGCGGATGTTCGCCAGGAACTTGTTGCCCAGACCCTCGCCCTCCGAGGCGCCCTTCACGATGCCCGCGATGTCGACGAAGTCCACGGTCGCCGGAAGGATCTTCTGCGAGCCGAAGATCTCGGCCAGCTTCGTGAGGCGCGCGTCCGGGACGCCGACCACGCCGACGTTCGGCTCGATCGTGGCGAACGGGTAGTTGGCCGCCAGCACGTCGTTCTTGGTCAGGGCGTTGAACATGGTCGACTTGCCGACATTCGGCAGACCGACGATTCCGATCGTGAGCGACACGTTGCGACTTCCCGTACGAGAGGAGGGTGAGGAGGGTGGAGACGATCCCTCAGTCTACGGGCTGTCGTGGGGCCCGCCCGGCGCCGTATCGAACACGTGGCCACGGTCTGTTCGTCGGCTCGTCCGTGGCGTTGTCAGAGATCTTGTACGGGGTTTCCGCGGCCGCTGTCCGTCGGCGTGTCCTACGCGTTTTGTTCGGCGTGTCTGAGGGGCTGTTCCGTGCGGAGGCCCACCTAGGTTGGTCCAGTGGAGCAACCCAGGATCCGACACCGTCCCCCGCACTCCGGCCCGGCCCGGCCCGGACGCGGCTCCCCGCCGGCCCCCCGCGGTGGCCGTCCCGGCGCCACCGGCCGACGGTCCGCCCCACCTGTCGTGCAGGCCCTGCGGCGGATGCCGAACCCCCGGCTCACCGGTCTCGGCGGCGGTCTGTTCTGCGCCGCGGTGATGTTCGTGCTCGGCAGTCTCGACCAGTTGCTGTTCGGGGCGTCGCTGACGGCGTACGGAGTACTGTTCCTGCCGGTGTGCGTGCTGACCGCGGCCTGGGTGCGGGGCGCCGACCTGGTGATCGCGCCCGTCGTCGTACCCATCGCCTTCACCGTGGGCCTGCTGCCGGTGGCGGACGGCGACGGGTTCCTCTCCCGCCTGATGGGCATCGTCACCGCACTCGCCACCGAGGCCGGCTGGCTGTACGGGGGGACGCTCGTCGCGGGTGTCATCGCGGTCGTACGGAGGATCCGCCTGATGAACCGGCGGCCGGGACGGACCCGTATGCCCGTGTGAGGCATCGGGTCGTCCCTCCGGTTGCCCTGCTTGACGCCCCTCGTTACGCCTTCTCGGCCGCACGCATCGCCGCGCCCACGATCCCCGCGTTGTTCTGCAGCTGCGCCGGGACGATCTCCGCCCTGATCCCCTCGATCAGCGGCAGGAACTTGGCGGACTTGCGGCTGACGCCGCCGCCGATGATGAACAGTTCGGGCGAGAACAGCATCTCCACATGGGCCAGGTACTTCTGGACGCGCTGGGCCCAGTGCTCCCACGTCAGCTCGTGGTCCTCCTTGGCCTTGGTGGACGCCCTGGTCTCCGCGTCGTGGCCATGCAGTTCCAGATGGCCCAGTTCCGTGTTCGGGATCAGGACGCCCTCGGTGAAGAGGGCGCTGCCGATGCCCGTGCCGAAGGTGAGAAGGGCGACCGTGCCTTTGCGGTCGCGGCCCGCGCCGAACCGCATCTCGGCGACGCCCGCCGCGTCCGCGTCGTTCAGTACCGTCACCGGGAGGCCGCCCAGGCGGTCGCTCAGCAACGCGCGCGCGTCCGTGTCGATCCAGTTCTTGTCGACGTTCGCCGCCGTACGGATCGTCGAGCCGTCCGTGACCACGCCCGGGAAGGTGATCCCGACAGGGCCCGTCCAGCCGAAGTGGCCGACGACCTCCTTCACGCCGTCCGCCACCGCGTCGGGTGTGGCCGGGTGCGGGGTGAGCACCTTGAAGCGCTCCTCCGCGAGGTCACCCCTGTCCAGATCCACAGGGGCGCCCTTGATCCCCGACCCGCCGATGTCCACGCCAAAGATGTGCATGGCGCTACGCTACGACGTACGACTGACAGTCACTCACCCGAGGGGGTGGATGCGGGCGCCGTACCCGTGCGCTGGGCCACCAGCGCAGCCGCCTCCGCCCGCAGGTCGCGGCGCAGCTCCTTCGGCAGCGAGAAGGTGATCGACTCCTCGGCCGCCTTGACGAGCTCCACGTCCTCGAAGCCGCGCTGCGACAGCCACTCCAGGACCTGCTCGACCAGGATCTCGGGGACCGACGCGCCCGAGGTGACACCGACCGTCGACACGCCGTCCAGCCATGCCTCGTCGATCTCGTCGGCGAAGTCCACGAGGTACGCCTCGCGGGAGCCGGCGAGCTTCGCGACCTCGACCAGACGGACCGAGTTCGAGGAGTTCTTCGAGCCGACGACGATCACCAGCTCCGCCTCCTCGCCCATCTGCTTCACCGCGAGCTGACGGTTCTGGGTGGCGTAGCAGATGTCGTCGCTGGGCGGGGAGATCAGCTGCGGGAACTTCTCCTTGAGGGCGTCGACGGTCTCCATCGTCTCGTCCACGGAAAGGGTGGTCTGGGACAGCCAGACCACCCTCGACTCGTCGCGCACCTCGACCTTGGCGACGTCCTTCGGGCCGTCGACCAGCGTGATGTGGTCCGGGGCCTCGCCGGAGGTGCCGATGACCTCTTCGTGGCCCTCGTGACCGATCAGGAGGATGTCGTAGTCCTCGTTGGCGAAGCGGACGGCTTCCTTGTGGACCTTGGTGACGAGGGGGCAGGTCGCGTCGATGGTCGCGAGTTTGCCGGCGGCGGCCTCGTCGTGGACGACGGGGGCGACGCCGTGCGCGGAGAACATGACGATGGACCCCTCGGGGACCTCCGCGGTCCGCTCGACGAAGATCGCGCCCTTCTTTTCGAGGGTCTGTACGACGTATTTGTTGTGCACGATCTCGTGCCGGACGTAGATGGGGGCCCCGTACTGTTCGAGGGCTTTCTCGACGGCGATCACGGCGCGGTCCACGCCCGCGCAGTAGCCTCGGGGGGCGGCGAGCAGGACACGGCGGCCAGGCGAAGCGGTCATGTGAACCATCGTAAGGCCGCGCTCGGGGTGGCGATGATTGTGCGGTTTGCGCCCCCGCCGCCCTTACCCTTCCCATCCTGTTGCTGGAGGCTGCGCCCCCAGACCCCCGCTGTCGACCCTGAACGGGCCTTGTCCTCAAACGCCGGACGGGCTGGGGGTGGGCCGGGGATGCCGTCCGTGCAGGCGCCCTCTGCTGTCAGTCGGGGCCGTTAGGCTCGCTGTATGGGTCTCAATACGTCCGCTGACGCTCCGCTGCCTGTCGGTGAGGTGTCGCGGCTCATCGGGGGGTGGATCGAGCGGCTCGGTGCCGTGTGGGTCGAGGGGCAGATCACTCAGTTGTCGCGGCGGCCCGGCGCCGGTGTGGTGTTTCTGACGTTGCGTGACCCCTCACACGACATCTCCGTCGGCGTCACCTGTTATCGCCAGGTGTTCGACGCCGTCGCCGATGTGGTGAGCGAGGGGGCCCGCGTCGTCGTACTCGCGAAGCCCGAGTGGTACGCGCCTCGGGGGCAGTTGTCGTTGCGGGCCACCGAGATACGGCCCGTCGGGGTCGGGGAACTGCTCGTCCGGCTGGAGCAGTTGAAGAAGGCCCTCGGTAACGAGGGGCTGTTCGCCGCGGAGCGGAAGAAGGCGCTGCCCTTTCTGCCGCACCTCATCGGGCTCGTCTGCGGACGTGCCTCCGCCGCCGAGCGCGACGTTCTGGAGAACGCCCGGCGTCGCTGGCCGGCCGTCCGGTTCGAGGTGCGCAACGTCGCCGTGCAGGGCGTGCACGCCGTGTCGCAGGTCGTCCAGGCCGTGAAGGAGCTGGACGATCACGACGAGGTGGATGTGATCGTGGTGGCCCGGGGCGGCGGGAGCGTGGAGGATCTGCTGCCCTTCTCCGACGAGCAGCTCGTCCGGGCGGTCGCCGCCTGTCGTACGCCCGTCGTCTCCGCCATCGGGCACGAGCCCGACCAGCCGCTGCTCGACCACGTGGCGGATGTACGGGCCTCCACTCCCACCGACGCCGCCAAGAAGGTCGTACCGGACGTGGGGGAGGAGTACGAGCGGGTGCGGCTGCTGCTCGACCGGGCCCGGCGGTCCGTCCACTCCTTCGTCGAGCGGGAGGAACGCGGGCTCGCGCACGCCCTCGCGCGGCCCGTCATGGAGGATCCGCATCGGTTGATCGACGAGCGGGCCGACCATGTCGCCTCTCTCGCCGATCGGGCGCGGCGCACCCTGGGCCATCTTCTCGACCGCGCCGACTCCGAGCTGTCCCACACCCACGCGCGCGTGGTGGGCCTCTCCCCCGCCGCGACCCTGCGGCGCGGGTACGCGGTGCTGCAGCAGGCCGACGGGCAGGTGGTCCGGGATCCGGGCGAGGTCGCGGCCGGTGAGGCGTTGCGGGCGCGGGTCGCCGAGGGTGAGTTCACTGTACGAGTCGATGTCTAGGGTGGGCGCATGACCAGCAACGTGAGTGAGGCACTCGGCTATGAGCAGGCGCGGGACGAGCTGATCGAGGTCGTACGGCGACTGGAGGTCGGCGGTACGACGCTCGAGGAGTCCCTCGCGCTCTGGGAGCGCGGCGAGGAGCTCGCCAAGGTGTGCCGGCAGTGGCTGGAGGGGGCGCGCAAGCGACTCGACGCGGCCCTGGCCGGGGAGCGGTCCGAAGAGACGGAAGCGGGAGCGGAGGCGGGAACGTAGTTCACTTGCGTGAGGCTGTGTGAAGCGGATCACCCTCCCCCGATTTTCGTTGAAATTTGAACTTCATCTTTGTACTGTCGACGCAGTCAGCCGATCCCGACGGATCCGGCGTACGTCTACAGAAGGTTTGTCATGTCTCTCGTTCTCGACCCCGCCGCCCAGGACCTGCTGTTCCGCGAGGCCCGCACCGCGAACACCTTCACCGACGAGCCGGTCTCGGACGAGCAGGTCCAGGCGATCTACGACCTGGTCAAGTACGGCCCCACCGCGTTCAACCAGACCCCGCTGCGCATCACGCTGGTCCGCTCCGCCGAGGCCCGTGAGCGCCTCGTGAAGCACATGGCCGAGGGCAACCAGGCGAAGACCGCCGCCGCGCCGCTGGTCGCGATCCTCTCCGCCGACAACGAGTTCCACGAGGAGCTGCCGGCCCTCCTCCCGGCCTTCCCCCAGGCCAAGGACCTCTTCTTCGCCGAGCGTCCCGCCCGTGAGGGTTCCGCCGCGCTGAACGCCGCTCTGCAGGCCGCGTACTTCATCATCGGCGTGCGTGCCGCCGGCCTCGCCGCCGGCCCGATGTCCGGTCTCGACTTCGCCGGCGTCCAGAAGGAGTTCCTGGACGGCGACCACACCCCGCTGATGGTCATCAACATCGGCAAGCCCGGCGCCGACGCCTGGTACCCGCGCTCCCCGCGCCTCGCCTACGACGACGTCGTCACCACCGTCTGAGATACGGCAGTACGTACGACTGCAGCAGATGAGGCCCCCGGCGCCAAAACGACACTGTTGGCGAATCCAGCCCGTTGATCTCCGTTCCGGCCCGCCGAGTCCTACTCGGCGGGCCGGAGGGATGCCAGGTGTGATGTGCGAGTGCGGG